>NZ_KL543976.1:0-370026 GCF_000711795.1 Vibrio pacinii DSM 19139
TATTTCATTATGCTCTTCAAGGCGAGCCAACTTCTTTTTCAATTCCCGAATTTCTATTTGCTCAGGGGTCATAGGAGAAGCTTTCGGTGTTTTCCCTTGGCGCTCTCCTCTAAGTTGGCGAACCCATTTATCCATCGTGGATTTACCCACATTCATGGCTTGGGCTGCTTCAGTCACTGAGTAGTTCTGGTCTAGGACTAACTGCGCTGCTTCTAACTTAAATTCTGCGCTAAATAGTCGTCTTGTGCGTTTTGTCATAGTGTCACCTGTTAACTTATGAGGTGATGATATCACCTCTAACTAAGTGACCAAATTCACTATGCCACTACAAGTCAGAACTAGTGCGGCTTGAGTTTGGCCGTACTACCAAAACTAGTAATTCATAAACCAAGTTTCTTAACTGTGGTTCTTACTACGGCTAGCTTACGTCGATGCTGTGACGATAGGTCGTACTTTTCAATTCGAACTAGGTTTCTTTGGATTCTGTTGAACTGTCGTTGCTCCTGCTTGAAATCGCCTTCTAGTTTGGCTTTCGTCCACTTGTCACTCTGCGTTTGGATCTGCTTAATCAGTTTTTCTATCTCGAGAGTTTCTAACGAATTCTGATGTTGGTACAGCCAAGTACTGAGTCTACGCCCACGTTGTTTTTCAACTACCTCATATTGCCGATGATCCATGTTGGCATGCTTTAACGTCGCGAGGCTAAAAGCTTGCTTGATGACTTTGGTAGCCTTCTTCTTTTGAAGTTCTTTTAATACGCGGCTGCCAACGACTTTGCCAATAATCAGATGGACATGATCACCACTGCCTCTGTTACCGTCTTGCTTCTGCTGGTGTAGCACAGCTCTAATCTGCTTTTGAAAGGCTTTGAGTTCTTCTGTGTTTAGATCGCATAGTTTAGCTAATGCAATACAGCAGTCTTTTACAATTAACCGCCACTGATGAGTAGAGGGACGATATCCTTTTGGAAGGGTAAGGCAGTACTCCATTGCATAGCTTGTTAGAGGTCTACCTCCTTTGCCGCTAGTTACTTGCATTAATCGAAATGCCTCACCCGCAAGCGCTATTTTTCTTGTCGTGGCTTCGCTACCGAAAATTGAAATTAGCCGTTCTGAATTTCGATGGTTAGTGTGGCGCTTATCCATCAAATAGCGCTCGCGGTGGGAGACACCTAATGAAGAGTTTTTGACAGGCTTGGTTATAACGCTCCAGTTTTTTAGCATGTGTAGTGTTTTAAAAAAGGATATTAAAAATATCCTTTTTTTCCAAACAAACATGCAGACTGTTTTGATGATTGCGTAGTGTCCAGATAGGACTATAGCTACGCTTATATTAGTCCACTGGCAAGAAGGGGATCCCTTCTTGACTACCCTAAAAGCTATTTAAACGATTAGCTAACACCTTCTTGGGTATGACTAAGATTCGTTTCTTCTATAAGAAGAGGAACTAGCCGCACAGAGGAAATCGAAGGTCTACCTTTAAAACCGATGGATAGAGTTGAAGTTTCTAGTTTGTACTTTATGCCAACCACCTTCGCAATTTCCTCAAGAGCGGGCTTAACACCTTTGTTAACAAATAGGGTAGGCCTTTTTCGGTAAGAATCTGGTAAGTCGCCAAGAAGCGACATGAATTCATCTATGTCAAAGGCTTTTGAATGTTTTGCGTTCATGTATCCTCCGTTGTTATGGTAGTAGTTAACTAACTTCAAGAGCTTCAAGCTCAGCTTTAGTTTTAATTGTCGGGCTAGCTCTACGCTATACATTTTGAAACCATGAACGCCTATTACATAAGGGACAAAGTCTGAATTAATAACAAACTTAATGTACCCATTGCCTTTTTCAATGCTCTCAAAAGGCTTTAAAGTGACTGTCGACGGCTTAGGCTTTACTAGTCCTTTAGACGGGGTTTGTTCATGTTCAAATTGGAATTCTTCAATATCCCCCGGAAAGAACTTGTCCCAAAGCGTAATTTCTTTTTCTTCTAGTTTGTCTATCTCTTTAAGTCTAGATATCTTTCCGCCCAAACCTAGGTATTCACATACTATATTGTTGGGTATGAAAACACTTCGATAATCGCTATGACGATAAATTTCTCTAATCATCTTAAAAGTGACTGAACATTCAGACAACGACGATTCTCCATTGTCGCTTACCTGAAATACACCTTCATCATAGAGAGGGAATAGATGCAGTTGAGATATCACGATATCAAATAGCTTTTGTTCTTGAGAAGTGTAATGGTGTATCGCAAAAGCTAACTCGTTTGAATAGGTTACTTTGCTAGAGTCAATATTGGTCGAAAGATGACCTATAGGCATGTGTGGGGATTCTGTCGTGAATATTGGATGGTATTTTGTCATTAACTTTAGTCCAGATAGCATGGGTAAGAAATATTTTTATGGATAAGTCCGAGTTATTGCAATGTAGATCTGCGGGAAAATGCGCGGTAATTAAGGGGATTTGGTTATTGACAAGTCGAATTTTACCAGTAACGCCTTATGGGCAGAAATTCTCTAAAATAAGGCAATACGTGACTTTAATCGGGCAATATGTGTTTTTTCTTGGCAGAAAATGACTTTAATCAGGCAATTTTTCTCTAAAATAATTACGAAATCAACGTATGTGTATGAATTGAAAGTATATTTTTTTGGTTTTGATTACTAAAGAGTTTTTAAGAGAAAATTAAGAGTATCAAGTGAATTTGACCCAACCCAAAGACAGGTCTTTTGGGAGGTGGGTTATTAGATTTGTTTCTTATGGTTCCATCCTTCCTATATTATTTGTTCAGTCTATATTCGTCGCTACGCTCTCAGATTTTGTGATTTTCGGTTCTGTTTGTATGATTTTTAGACACTTAAAATACCTTCAATACGAGTCTTTTGACTAGTCGTAAATGCGTTACTTTAGTAACTGAATGAAATTGAAGTACTAATTTTAGTCAAGGTGGCTGTCAACATAATTCGTCTTATTTACCATCGTAAAACTGCGAATTATATATCTTGCGATGTTGGATTCTGGCAAATATTATTTTCTCAGACGTGTGAATCGTAAGGTGAAAGATATTTTTATGAGACAATCAAGAATTACATTTAAAACAGCTGCCAATAACTACATTAACTCTAAAGACTTTGCTAAAAGTACTGAAAATGGGTATATGGATTTAATTAAGATACTTTTACGCCATTTTTCAAAGGTAAAATTAAAAGACATATCTGAAGATGATCTTGAAACTTTTCTAGATAGCTGTTTGGATGAGGTAACTCCTTCAGGTAAGAATGGCTATTCTAGAGGTACTAGAAAGAACATCAAATCCGTTTTTAAGCAGATATATGATTATCATGTTAAGAAAAAACTAATTAAGAGGAATATTGATTTCTCTTCTATAGTTGTTCGGTCTGGAAAACCAAGAACCCCTCGAATCCCCTATAATAAAAGAATTATCGAAGCATTGAGAAATTCTATAACGAACAGGCATGAGGAGTGGGTATTTGACCTTTTTGAACTGGGAACACTAACCGGAATGAGAGTACAGGAGTTATTAGGTTTATCTGATTCTGATGTTAAGCAAAATCTGGATGGCAAATATATGCTGTCGATCGAACGCGCGGTCGTTGACCATCAAGTTAAATCGACTAAGAACAGTTATTCTCAGAGAATGATATTACTATCTGAAAAAGCGTTAAATATTGTGATTAAACACCTAGAAGAAAAGAAGGTTTTACAGCTTACGGACAATGCGCATATGGAAAACGGTACATGTGCTTTGTTTATCAATTACAAGAAAAGGCAGCCATGGATGAGTTCAGTTGCTTATTATAGAGAACTAAAAAAGCTGTTTGAGAGTGCTGGCCTCCAAGAGCAATATCGAGGGTTGCATCCAACTAGACACACTTTCGTGACAAACGCCGTCAATGCTGGCATGCCCGATGATGTGATTAGTGGCTATATTGGGCATACAAATACTGAAACGATGAAAAAGCACTACATGTACAATTCATTAATCGAGCACGGCCGACATTCATCAAGCTTCCTCGACCGTCTGTAATTCAAGCACCCAAATGGGTGCTTTTTTTGTCACGGATGAAACGTTTGCCAAGTGTCACGATTTAGTGATACGTTTGAGGCTCAATTTGCCACTTTCTGTCTTTTGGTTTTTTATCTAACGTATTGTAAATTAAAGTGAAATTGCAGTGGTTTGTGATGTGTTACGCGGGTTCGATTCCCGCAGTACGCTCCAATACTCCTAAAGTTTCTACTCGTCCTAATCTCCTGAAAACATAGTTTTTTTAGTTTGCAATTGCCCCAACGCTTCAGGGCAAAGTAATTTCACCCCATCCAATTTTTTGTCAGTTCTCAGACTTCACTCAGTGTTTAAACACGTGCTGTTTTCCTTGCGATGATCCGTGGTTTGGTCTTGGGTTTTGTATTTTTTTAACTCGTCACTATCTATTCTGATCGCGATTTCATACACAATGATGAACTCAATTACGGTTGTCTATACCATTAAGGACGACAGCTAACTGCTCAGTTCCCAAAATTGTTTAACAAGAAACGCCTTATTCACCTGAGCAATACAGTGTATTAAACGGAGAAACAGCATGTGTAACACAAAAGTGAACAAAGACATGAATAACTACTTCCATTTAGCTTGTGATGCCACTCTCCAAGGAATGAATGAAGGTATGGGTGGCCCATTTGGCGCAACGTTGACACGAAATGGTGAAGTGGTGTGCGCAGTAGGTAATACCGTAATTAAAGATAAGGATATTTCCGGCCATGCCGAGATGGTAGCGGTACGAGAAGCGTGTAAGAAATTAGACACTCTAGACCTATCAGATTGCGTGATGTACGCAACGTGTGAGCCTTGTCCAATGTGTGTAGCGGTGATGATGTGGGCAGGGATCAAAACTTGCTATTACGCTTCCACTCACCGAGACGCAGCAGAGCACGGTTTCTCAGACCAACACCTAAGAGACTACTTAGACGGTACAGATACTTCAACGTTGGATATGATCCATATCGAAGAAGGGCGTGAGGATTGTGTTGAAATTTGGGCTGAGTTCCGTCGTCTGAACCAACAAGCGTAATCAAAATTAATTTGTTATGAGTGCTAGGAGTGCCGATTGCGTTACTCCTAGCACTTCTTTTTCTGTCTTTAGATTCGCGATGCTCTGATTACAATACCACCGTAAAAGTACTTCCCTGACCCAAACATGAGCAGAGCTCTATTCTCCCACCTAGATTATCCACCATTGCGGCTGCGAGCGAGAGCCCTAAACCGTACCCCTCGGTATTGCTGCGGCTGCTATCGACACGATATAAGCGTTCAAAAATGAGTGCGTGCTCGTTGCGGTCAATACCAATGCCACTATCAGTGACTGAAATAGCGACCGAGTTATTTTTCCGGCGTTGTACATCCAACGTAACTTTGCCGTGCTCAGGAGTGTATTTGATGGCGTTGTCCACCAAGTTAACTAATACCTGCGTCAGCTTATCTGGATCAGAGGCGATTGTGACCGGTTCGTCAGAAGTTTTAATAATCAGAGAGATATGTTTTTCCTCCGCTACATCGTCATACCAAGAACTGACGGCTTTCACCACGTTATTGACATCCGTTAGTACCATTTGTTGTACGCGTTTGCCCATTAATTCATCATTTAGCTTCATCAGTGCTGTTAACATATTACTGGCTTGCATGGCATGCTCAGAGCAGTCAGACAGCGCATCTTGCATCATATGAAGATTGTTGCCACCGACCAGTGCTGATTGTGAGGACAGTATGATCCTCGATAATGGGGTGCGAATGTCGTGCGCTATCGCATCTACCGTCGTATTTAGCGTCGTCGTCGTATGTTGCAATCGTGCGATTGCTTCTTGCACGCTGGCGTTAATCACGCTAAGCCCTTCAGGTACTTCATTTGAGGCTTCGTTTGCCTCGGTTTTTCCTTGGCGAAGTCTTTCTAAAAAACGGCCTAATGTCATTAAAGGTGTCATCGCATTACGTAAAATTCTGTGAGTGAATAATGCGGTGATCACCACCATGACCAACATGGCGTAAAACGTCATTCGCCACTTTTCAAAAGCAATATAATCGCGCTGGCGATTGTCTAGAACAAGCCAGAATTGACGAACCTCACCACCCAATTTTAATGTGGTGTAGGGGTTAACAACAAAGGAGTGGAACCAGTTTTTGTCTTCCCCTGTTTGTGCCTCAAGATTGATATCCAAGGGTAGTTGGCTATCTCCGGCGAGCAGTGTCCGTGTCTTCGCCTCATTATCTTCGACCAGAAATGCACTAATATCGTTGTCAATCAATCGGTGAGGGTTGGCCTGCAACACATGAATCAAACGTTGTTCTGAATCATACTTCAGAATCCGTTGATACTCTGACGCCATTGAAGAAAGGATCTTTTTCTCGCTTTGAGAAAGGTCATAAAAAAACAGTGCACCCACGGCAAGTTCCACTAGCAGTAAGCAGCAGAAAAGCAGCGCCATAAAGCGTAGCAAAAGCATTTTTTGAGCTTTGGTCAGTGCTTGTTCAATGCTGAGACTTGAGTACATAGCCCACTCCTCGTAGGGTATGTATCAGTTGGGAGCTAAAATCTTTGTCGACTTTGCTACGTAGTCTGCACACTAATACATCCACAACGTTGGTTTGAGGATCAAACTGATGCCCCCACACCTGCTCTAATATTGCTGTCTTTGAGATCACGACTTCAGGGCGTTCTAACAGCAATTTCATTAAGGTGAATTCACGCTGATTCAAGTGAATATCGCTATCACCGCGCTTTAGAGTGTGCTTTAGCAGATCCAGTTTAAGTTCGTGATACGTCAACTCTAGCGGTTGAGATACATTTTGTTTGCCACGACGAACAAGCGACTGGCAACGTGCTAACAGTTCTGAAAAAGCAAATGGCTTAACCAAATAGTCATCAGCGCCGGACGTTAGCCCTCGCACACGCTCTTCAACCGAGTGTTTTGCGCTCAGAATGATGATCGGTGTGCGGTGGCCCTCTCCTCTAAATTGTGCGAGCACTTCGAATCCACTTATTTTCGGCAGCATAAGATCTAAAATGATGACGTCATATTCGTTGGTCAACGCTTCGTGGAGTCCATCGACACCGTTGCAAGCATGGTGCACAGCATCGCCTTCTTGCTGAAAACCATTCAACAGAAAGCTCGCGATATAGGTATCGTCTTCAATAAGCAGTATTTTCATTGGTTGTTTGTTCCATCCAGACTTTCGCAATGCGTCTGTGACACTTTAGCAACAATCTTTGCTGTGATGAATAAACATTGCAACTCTGTAATGTTTGAGTAAGTCACCTGCAATAGACCTTCAGTTATAGTTATTGGTGTTGATAGTCACAACAGCCTAAAAGGAATGAACATGAGAAACGTAAAACAAACTGCCCTGATCGCTGCCTTTGGATTTTTCTCTGCAAACGCACTCGCTGCAGATAAAGCCGCCACAGTAAGTATGGAGCAAATTTCGTCGAAGTCGGCATTCACCCTCGCACAAGAAACCGTGAACCAATGTGAAGCGAGTGGCTATAAAGTGTCGGCGACCGTGGTGGATCTATCAGGTTATGTGATTGCCCAATTGCGCTCAGATGGTGCTGGTACTCATACTCTGGATAGCTCACGCCAGAAAGCATTTACCTCTGCGAGCATGAAGCAACCGACAGCTAACCTGATGAAGCTAATTGCGGAAAAACCAATCATGCAACCTTTGCAAAACATGAATGATAATCTTCTCTTCTTAGCGGGCGGTCTACCGATTGAGATTAATGGTAAAGTCGTTGGTGCAATCGGCGTTGGTGGCGCTCCTGGTGGTCACCTTGATGTGGCTTGTGCAGAAAGTGCGATGAAAAAGGTGCTATAACTTAAGTCGCCTTGCACTGATTTTTTCAAGCACAATCTTTCTCGAAGATTGTGCTTGTTTGCGTTTTAAGGTCGCCTAATTGCCCTTTTAATCGGCTGATGTGAAGCAGAGTCTACGTTACAACAAGTCGTTTGCTTATAAAGCAGACAAACACTTAGGTGAAAAATGTCAAGCCAATATAAATACCACATAAGGTATCGTGCCCAGAAGAGTGGCCAATTGCCAATAAGTGGTCGATTTGGTTTTTAATCGGATTGCCATTAAGAACAGCAGCGTATAGGTCGACTATTTCTTGGTTATATTGGTGATCACAAGCTGACCGCAGCATAACGCCGCTCACATCAGTGGTTTTATGTACTGCATTGAGACACGCCGATTGTAAGGTGGCAAAGTAGGGGTGCTCAATCACATCCAATACCGAAAGTAATCCGACAAGCAAGTCGTCGGAAGAAGGCGTCAACCCTGCCCCAAAACCAACAAAGCCATTTAAATCAATGGTTAAAGACTGTTTTTCTAACTCGTCAATAAATGTAATCAATTTAGGGATAAAGTAATCCGACAGCATAGCTGAGTAGTAAGTGACAGTGGATGACATAACTAACTTGTCAGAGAAGCACAGCAAAGGGTAGATACCCATTTCAACCTGATGGGCATATAAATCGTTATAGATGGCCGTCTTTATCTGCGTAGTGAATGCGATTTTATGGCTCAAATAGGGAGAAAACTGGCGCACAGACTGCGGCCTAATGATCAGTTGATTTCGTTTTAGGCCAGACTGCTGTGGATTAAAAATAAGCTCAATCGTCTGATTGACCTGCAGGTCCTTAAACCAATCTGGATCGTTGACCATTAATGCGCGCGGGTTCATTCTTTTCGTTTCATCAATGATGGAAATTAACCCTAATTCACTAGTCAAATTACACGCGGAATTAAATATAGAGTGAACTTGAGCACAAATATAGGGTTTATTTTCTAACTCTTTATAGAGAGGCTGTGAAGTTTGAATAACGTCCATTGTGATTACTGCCGTTATATATACAGTTTGCCTGTGTGCGTATATTCAAGTTCAAATAAACGAACCAGCGTCGTAGCGATTTTATGTAAGACGGAACTATGCATATCCGCGATATAGAGTCCTAAATAAAGATCGTCGGCAGGGGCGAGAGATTGAAGCTCTTCAACAACGATATGTTCGTGTGTTTTGCAGGTTCGAGGTAACAACGTCACTCCAAAGCCAATCGCTGATGCAGCCATGATCGCAGACAAGTTACTGCTGCAGTAATTAATTCTATGGCTGTAGCCTAGGCGATCGAGTGAGGTCAGAATATGGTCACGGTATAACGCGCCAGTAGGGAATAGCACCAGTGGAACCACAGGGTTACGAAACGCTGGCGATAAAGCACTATCGAGCCAGAGTAGAGGTTCGTGACGAAAAGCAAAGGCATTACCGAGAATCGACTGTTTGGTAAGCACAATATCGTATTTTCCCGTTAGGTAGGATTGATAAAGGTCGTTACTCAGACCAGAAGTGAATTCAAATAAGACATTATCGCTTTGTTGAAAGGGCATTATAGCTCGAGTGACGTCGACAGAAAGATCGTCAGGTACACCAATTTTAATTATCGTTTGTTCGGAAGTAGCGTTTAAGCTGTCTAACATGTTGTTGTTAAGCTCAATAATTCGATGCGCATAGCGCAAAACAAATTCACCTTTCTCTGTTAGTGTGACCTTTTGTGGGGTCCTCACTAGTAAGGCATCTCCGACTATCGATTCTAGGCGGTTTATTTGTTGGCTAATGGTCGATTGAGAGTTGTGGATCCGGTCTGCTGCGCGGGTAAAACTTCCGGTTTCGCATACTGCGATGTAAGTCATTAACAATTGTGGGTGGATCAATTTCATTTATTCAGTCCTTGTTAGTATCCACGTTTTATCCTCAGCTGCTTGATTTTGATATGGTATCAGATGTGTATCTATTATCGTCGCTGGGGTAAATATTATTATAAAATTATCACTTATTTAAAAAAAGTAAAATATCATTCGATTTATGAATGACTACGATTCGAAAAAATAATTTAATAATCACATGGTCAACAAGTAAACTTTTCAAGTTTAAATCAATCATTAGAGTACTGTTTTATAATGCGCAGTAAATGTAGTTTTGATATTTTTTCTATAAAGGTTTTTGTTGTAATCATATTGGTTGGGCTAAACTTGCGCCCTTTTTTGGTTGCAATAGGCCCATCGATTGAACAAATTGTGCAAGATACCAATTTGGGATATTCGATGACCTCACTATTGACGTTGATCCCGATGGCGTTGATGGGGGCGGGGGCGCTTATTATCACTCGCCTGCCATTTTTAGCAGAAAAAATCAGTTATTTGTTGTTTGCATTACTGGCGTTATCGGCTGGAAATATGCTGCGACTTTTTGCTTATGACGGTTCTGTTTTGATCCTATCAACTATCATGTGTGGTGGGGCAGTTGCGGTTATACAGTCTTGTGTGCCACGCATCATTAAACAATACTTTGCGAAAGAAATGCCTGTCGTCGTCGGTTGTTACTCTGCTTCGTTAATGGTGGGTGGGGCGCTAGGAGCAATTGTCACACAGTCGCTGATAGGTGACGGTTTATCATGGCGTTTAAGCATGGCTTGGCTCGCGTTACCGTGCTTTTTTGCATTGGTATTGGCAGGGTTGACTTTGCCACGAAGTTCCTTTCCTCAAGGAAGTAGTACTGAATGGATGTTACTGTTTAAGCAGAGAAATACCTGGGAGTTAGTGCTGATATTTGGTCTAGTTAATGGTGCGTATGCGTCCATCGTGACTTGGCTTCCGCCTTATTATCAGAAATTTGGGTTCACGCCAGAACAGAGTAGCCATATGATCCTTGCATTGTCGCTGGCACAAGCTTGCTGTGCGCTGTTATTACCGGTTGTAATACGAAACCATTTCGAGCGTCGATTGTGGTTGATGCTAATGCTAGCTTCTCTCACTTTAGGGCTATTTGGCCTGATGCTTTGGCCTAAGCTTTTCCCATATACATGGTCAATGCTTTGTGGCGTAGGTTTGGGAGGCGCGTTTTCTATCTGTATGCTCTTGGCACTAGAGCGGTACCAAAGTGTAGAACAGTCCAATGCGCTTAGTGTCATCATGCAAGGTGGTGGCTTTTTGTTGGCGTCGTTGTTTCCGCTGATATTTATTGTATTGGTTGAATTGTCTGGGCACTTTCATGTCGGGTGGGCGATGCAAATAATATCGCTATTTCTTGCCGGCACGTTGTGTTCTAGGTTACCAAAGCTTGTAAAAAAGCCCTCTGAAGTCAAAGTATGATTCTGCGTGACAATCGTGCTTTGTTGTTCGATTGTCGAGCTTATAACCAAGCTTCTTGAAGTTGTAGGCACTATCACATCGACATTCCCCTCCTTAAAATTATCGATATTTTCCAAATGATTATTTATAAGCCGCAACGTTCATTCACTTGCGGATAATAAATGAGAGTGACGATTCTAATTTATATTGCTAATTGTGATTATTTGATTATCAAATACTCAAATTAACGCCTCAAATAAAACTATGTGATTTGCATCATGAATGTAAATTGAAATTTTTCTATGTGGAAAGGCCGGAATTTAGTGCATTGTCACAGAAAAAACCTCTAATCCCCTAGTTTTGTTAATGGATTGTTTCGATGAGTGAAGTGTATTAGAGGATATTATTTCTTTAGATAGTCATCATCCATTTTATTAATTTATAAAACTTAGTAAATCTTGCTAATTTTCATATGGTTTAAGAGATTTGAATAATGAAATAAATTACATTAGGAAAATAACTATGGATATAACAAAAATATGGCGAAAAGGCGATTGGGCTGCATTCTTTGGCCTGTTTACCAATAACCTAACTAACTTATTAACCATGATGGGCTTGTTGCTCTTTGTGGTTGGTTTACCTAAAGACTTTGTGATGGGGCAAGTGGCGCCTGCATTTGGCTTTGCGGTCATGTGCGCGAGTATTTTTTACGCGTGGTTTGCTTATAAATTGAAAACAGAAACAGGTCGTAACGATGTCACGGCTCTGCCTTCTGGGCCGAGTGCACCTTCTATTTTTACCGTAACCTTTTTGGTGATTATGCCGGTTTACCAAACAACGCAAGATGCACAATTTGCAATTCAAATTGCGCTCGTGTGGTGTTTTGTAGAAGCAATGATCCTACTGGTGGGGTCGTTTTTTGGTGATACGATTCGCCGTATTGTACCGCGTACAGTACTACTGTCCTGTCTTGCCGGCCTTGGTCTGACATTATTGGCGCTAAACCCTATGCTACAAGCGTTCTCTACTCCGGTTGTGTCGTTTGTGGTTCTTGGTTTGATCTTCATCAACTGGTTTGGTTCTAAACCACTGTTCCCTAAAATCCCTACCGGTTTGTTACTGATTATTGTTGGTACAGTGCTCGCCTGGGTATTTGGACTGCAGTCTCCAGAAGCCATCGTAGCTTCACTGTCTGACGCAGGTTTCAACCCACCAGGTCTACACATTGATGACTTTATGGAAGGTATCCCTCATGCATTGCCTTACTTGGCATCAGCAGTACCTCTCGGTCTGGCGAACTATGTTTTTGATTTAGAAAACATTGAAAGTGCGGATGCCGCCGGTGATGCCTATCCAACTCGTAAAATCATGATGGTTAACGGCCTGTCTTCAATGGTTGGGGCATTTTTAGGCAACCCATTCCCAGTGACGGTATATGTTGGTCATGCGGCGTACAAAGAAATGGGGGCAAGTATCGGGTACACCTTGTTTAACGGCGTAATCATGTTTGTGGTGTCACTGCTGGGTCTAGGTGCATTACTGCTCAGTTTGATCCCTGGTGCGGCGATTGCTCCAATCCTTGTTTACATCGGTATCGTAACTGCCAACCAAGTGGTACGAGAATCGCCAAAACTTGAAGTTCCAACTATTTTCGTTTGTCTATTTCCTTGGATTGGCTATTGGGCACTGACCATGTTCAAAAACACGTTGGCAACTGCAGGTACCAACGCTTATGAAGTTGGTATCGATGCTCTGGCAGCGAAAGGTATTTACTACCAAGGGATGGTCGGTTTAGGTAATGGTGCACCTCTCGCGAGCTTGCTATGGGGTTGTATGGTGTGTTTCGCCATTAATAACAAACCTCTACGTGCAGTGGTGGCAGCATTGGTTGCGGCTTTGCTATCACTTATCGGCTTTATCCACGCTAGTGGTGTTGGTTTCGCTCAGCCTGAATCGATGATGTATGTCTACTCGTACTTAATGCTAGCTGGTCTGTTTGGTATTAAGCACTACTACAACGTCAAGGAAAGCGTCGCTGAAGCTGAATTAGAAGTAAAGAAATTACAGTCGGAAACGGTGTAGGGGGAACATTATGAATAGCATTACTTCAGTATCACTGCATGACTTAGTCAAAGAAGATTCTCCGAGCGAAGTGATTAGACTGTTAGAGAATAACGCCTTAATTGACGCTCGCGATGACAATGGTTGCACTCCGCTGATGATTGCAGTGCAAAATAACAATATCGCAATGGCTGAGTTACTTTTGAAACAGGGGGCAGATACTAACGCACGCGATATTACTATGCTAACGCCTTATTTGTGCGCGGGTGCGAATGGTTTCCATGAACTGTTGACACTGACACTTAAATACGGTGCTGATGTAACCAGCGTTAACCGTTTTGGTGGTACACCATTGCTGCCATCAAGTGAGAAAGGTTTTTTACGTACAGTGCAAGTCAGCTTAGAGGCGGGAATTCCTGTCAACCACGCGAATAAACTTGGTTGGTCTGCATTATTAGAAGCGGTCATTCTTGGTGACGGTGGCTATCTGTACGGAGACGTTATTGAGGTGCTATTGGACGCAGGTGCTGATCAACATCTTAAAGACCGCAATGGTGTGAGTGCATTGGAACACGCTAAAGCACGTCAGCAAACACGTATCGTTGAGCTGATGAAAAGAGATACGGTGCGCCAGAGCCAAAGTGAAGCCCTACACGCAGTTAAAGCTTGTATCAAAGCGTTTGATTACGAAGGTGCGATGGCGGTGTTAACCGACCGGCCTAGCGAGTTTAGCGATCAAGCTGGTTATCACTACTACCGTGGTTACGTATTGATGGAACTAGGCCGCTATCAAGAAGCGATTGACGCTTATCGCCATGGTTTGCCACTGAGTGAAAACCCAGCGGAATTCCATCTCTATATTGCTAATAGCTACCGTTTGGCAAAACAGAGCGAGCAAGCATTAACAGAGTTTGATCTCGGTATTGCCGCGGACCCTGAATCACCATTCGTTCGCTATCACAAATCAAACTACCTACGCGAGTTAGGTATGCATGACGTCGCTGTTGATACGATGCGTCAATTGTTAGTGGCGGAGCCAAATCGTTACGACTACTCGTTCCATTTGGCGAATAGTTTGCGTTCATTAGGCAAACATAGTGCAGCGATATGCGCGATCGAAAATGCCATAACTCATGATTACACCAATGCTCTGTATTATTTACACAAAGGAAAATCACTAGAGTTAATGGGAAAAAACAAACAAGCGCTAATACTTGCAAATTATGCGATTGATGTTTGTGATGATAGTAATGAATTGTTGGAATTCAAACGTAAGCTACTCAATGAATAGATGAAAATCATAACATTGGAATAAATTAAATCTAATTATTCGGTTATTAAAACTTTGTGGCAATGGCGGCAAAGCATGGCCCGCCATTGCCCAAATAAAGTAAATAAATAAAAGAGGCGAATATGTTCGTTAAAGTAATAGTCAAAAAAAATACCTATTTTGATTCAGTGTCATTAATGGCGTTGTCTACAAAAGTCAATGAGTTACCAGATGTTGAACAAGCATTTGTCGCCATGGCGACCGACATGAATAAAGGTGTATTAGACAATGTAGGTTTATTAGACGATGAAATTAGTAGTGCGAACAGCGGTGACCTATTTATTGTTATAAAAGCGGTTAGCGAAGAAGCGTGTGAACAGACGCTTGAAGAAGTTGAAAAGCTATTAAAAGGTGGCGATAACGCAACTTCTGGATTAGGTGGTGCACAAGAGCAGAAATTTACCACGCTCAAAAGTGCCTTAAAAAAGCAACCTGAAGCAAACCTTGCCATTATTTCTGTGCCGGGCGAATTTGCGACACGTGAAGCGAAAATCGCGTTGAATAACGATCTGCACGTGTTGATGTTCAGTGACAATGTATCTGTTGCAGATGAAATCGAACTCAAAACCCTCGCTCATGAAAAAGGTCTGATGATGATGGGGCCAGACTGCGGTACGGCGATCATCAATAACGTCGGTCTTTGCTTTGCAAATAAAGTCCGTGCTGGAAATATCGGAATTGTTGGCGCATCAGGCACAGGTAGCCAGGAGGTAGCGGCACGTATCCATGATTTTGGCGGCGGCATTACTCAGCTACTAGGTACTGGTGGCCGTGATTTGAGCGAAGCGGTTGGCGGCATCATGATGCTTGATGGATTACGAGCTCTAGAAGCTGACCCTAGCACCGAAGTAGTATTAATCGTTTCTAAACCGGCAGCGAAAAACGTCGAAGCCAAAGTGCTTGAGCAAGTGAAATCGATGTCGAAACCTGTTGTCGTTTGTCTACTTGGCGGCGAAGAGGCGCCAGTGGTAGCTGCTGGGGCACATTTTGCCAAAACCACCAAAGAAGCAGCGTTACAAGCGGTTATTCTTGCTGGTATCGATGAAGCCAGCATTAACAAGCGCTCGCTCAATTTGCCTTTGATTGAAGAGATTAAAGCGAAACTCACGCCCGAGCAAAAATACATCCGCGGTCTATTCTGTGGCGGTACGTTATGTGAAGAATCGATGATGTTAGCCAGTGAGTCTTTCTCAGAGGTGTACAGTAATATCGCGAAAAACCCACAACAGCGCTTAGCTGATATTAACGTTAGCCAAGCCCATACCTTCATCGATTTTGGTGATGATGATTTCACTAATGGTCGCCCACACCCGATGATTGACCCATCGTCACGCATCGAACGTTTACTAAAGGAAGCCGACGATCCAGAAGTTGGCGTTATCGTTGTTGACTTCGTGATTGGTTATGGCTCTCACCAAGACCCCGTCGGTGTCACGCTTCCTGCCATTATTGAAGCGAAGCAAAAAGCCGAAGCTCGTGGCCAACATTTAGAAATCCTTGGTTATGTTCTCGGGACGGATTTAGATACTCCAGACATGAATGAGCAAATCGAGAAGTTGGCACAAGCGGGAGTGACTATCTCTAGCAGCAGTCAGAACACCGGATTACTGGCGCGTGGTTTTGTGAGCAAAGGAGAATAACAATGAGCAAAGTAGCACAACTATTTTCAGATCTGAATGTGATCAATGTTGGTTTGGAATTTTTTAAACAGGACATTCAGAAACAACAAGCGCCAGTCACTCAAGTGAGCTGGCAGCCAATTGCTGGTGGTAATAAAGATGTGATTGATGCACTGGATAAATTGGCACAGCCCGACATCAGCGCAAAAATCGAAGCGGCAAACGAAGAAGCGGTACAGCGCATCATCAATTCACACCCTGTATTGATCGGTTACGAACGAGCAATTGATGTGGTTCCGGGTATGACCAAAACCACTATCCTCCACGCAGGCCCTCCGGTTGCTTGGGATGATATGAATGGTCCAATGCGCGGTGCGGTTACCGGTGCACTGATTTTTGAAGGATTAGCGAGCAACCTAGACGAAGCATTCAAACTTGCTGGTTCAGGTGAGATCACCTTCTCGCCATGTCACGAGCACGATTGTGTTGGCTCAATGGCGGGTGTTACTTCTGCATCGATGTACATGCATATAGTGAAAAACCAAACTTACGGTAACATCGCGTACACCAACCTTAGTGAGCAGATGGCAAAAATCTTGCGTATGGGGGCGAACGACGAGAGCGTGGTTGAGCGTCTTGTATGGATGCGTGATGTCCTTGGTCCAATGCTGAAAGCAGCAATGGAAATCGGTGAGCCGATTGACCTACGTCTGATGCTGGCGCAAGCGCTGCACATGGGCGATGAGTGCCACAACCGCAATAACGCGGGCACGGCACTCTTGGCACAGGCTTTGACGCCACGAATTCTACAAACAGATTTCACGACCGAGCAAAAACGCGAAGTCTTCGAGTTTATCGCTTCTAGTGATTACTTTTCTGGTCCTACGTGGATGGCAATGTGTAAGTGTGCACTCGATGCGGGACACGGCATCGAAAACAGCACGCTGGTCACCACGATGGCACGAAATGGTGTGGAGTTTGGTATCCGTGTGAGTGGAATGCCTGGTTTTACTTGGTTCACTGGCCCTGCGCAAAGAGTGGTTGGCCCTTTATTTGCGGGTTACAAGCCAGAAGATTCTGGTCTGGATATCGGGGACAGTGCGATCACTGAAACATACGGAATTGGCGGCTTTGCAATGGCCACTGCACCTGCGATCGTTGCTTTGGTTGGCGGTACAGTAGGAGAAGCGATCGATTACTCAATCCAAATGGATGAAATCACCACCGCGGTTAACCCGAATGTGACGATCCCTCTTCTTAACTTCAAAGGCATCTCATCTGGTATTGATGTACGCAAGGTATTGGAAACGGGGATTCTGCCTATCATCAACACCGCTATTGCTCACAAAGAACCAGGGGTAGGTATGATCGGTTGTGGGATCACTAACCCGCCAATCGAGTGTTTTGAGAAAGCGTTACTCGCCTTCGCCAACAAGCTGTAATTAAAAGAGTGGAAAGGGGCTTAGCCTCATAACGTTCAACGACTGCGCTAGTGGAGGCACTGGCGCAATCCCCAGCGGCTAATTCGAAGAATATGAAACATGTTCTACGTCTTGATGGGGCTTACAATAGAGGGATAACAATGAGAATTGTTTTAGCACTAGGCGGTAACGCGCTATTAGAACGTGGTCAACCATTAACGGCCGATAACCAACGTATCAACATAAGAAAAGCGGCAGCAGCAATAGCGGATATTGCCAAACAACATGAAGTTGTTATTGTTCATGGCAATGGCCCGCAAGTGGGCTTACTTATGGAGCAAAACAGCCAGTACCAACAGCAAAAACCGGAAGTGACGGCGTATCCATTGGATGTGTTAGGCGCACAAACCTGCGGCATGATTGGTTATATGTTACAGCAAGAGTTGTTTAATGCTGATAACCAATTACACATTACCACCATGCTTTCACAAACATGCGTCAACATTGATGACAATGCCTTTGATGACCCGACAAAGTTCGTGGGGCCTGTCTACAGTGATGAAGAGGTAGAATTGTTGCGTGTCGAGAACCCTGCAGCGATCTACAAGAAGGATGGCGATTATTACCGTCGAGTGGTGGCCTCACCACAGCCTAAAAACATTGTTGAATCGGCGCAGATTACACGCTTACTTGAAAGTGGTAACACGGTCATTGCTTGTGGTGGTGGCGGCATTCCAGTATTTGAAGCGCAAGATGGTACGTTGGTCGGTGTCGAATGTGTGATCGATAAAGATCTCACCGCTGAGCTACTGGCCGAGCAAATTTGCGCAGATCTGTTTATCATTCTGACCGATGGCGCTGTCTATCTAAATTATGGCAAACCTGATCAAAAAGCGATTAAAGTGACGAGCCCAGAAGAGTTAGATAAATACTCGTTCCCTCCTGGCTCAATGGGGCCAAAAATCGATGCGGTTTGTAAATTCGTCTCTAAAGGCTTTGGCAATGCCGCCATTGGCGCATTGGATGAACTACCTGACGTGATAGCAGGCCGATCTGGTACCACGATCATTTATCAACCGATAATGGAGTACTATTAGGCTTCTTGACCGGGGTAAAACAAAGTCTAGCCCGTGGGTTTGACGAAAATTAAGCGCATAATAAGAGCGATCATTTGAATTCGCTCTTATTAATTTCAGTATCGTAAATACTTGTGGTTTTTACGGCCGTAGTGAGGTTTAAAAGCCTACTGGCTCCACAAGGCTGTACAACTCTAGCGAATAAAAGCTGGATCAAACACGGTCGAGCGATTACGGCCCGATTGCTTAGAGAAGTAAAGCGACTTGTCGGCATGTTCTAACCAAGTTAAATGGCAGGTTTGATAGCTAGACAGCTCGCAAACTCCCAAGCTTATCGTATATTTCACCGCATGCTGACCCGCTTGAATCACCGATTGTTCGATTCGTTTTCGCAGTCTTTCGGTGAAGTATAGCGCTTGATTAGCACAAGTATCTGGTAGGATTACCGTAAATTCTTCGCCGCCATAACGTCCGCAGATATCAGAGTTGCGTGACGCTTTCTTCAGTTCTTGGGCTGCGTGGCGAATGACTTCGTCCCCAACCGTGTGACCATAAGTATCGTTAACTCGTTTAAAGTGATCGATATCAAAAATCACTAAGGAAGCAGGATTGCCGACCAATTTTTGTTGTTCATATTGGTGGTGTAAGCAACTTTCCCAATGGGCGCGATTAAACAGTTTCGTCAACCCATCAATGCGACTCAGATCAGACAGTTTTTGGTTTGAATCGAGCAAGTGAATTTTGTTTTTGGCGATATCGGTAACGTCGTTAATGATTATGCTGACATGAGAAACGTCACCATTCACAGAGGTCAGTGGCGAAAAGTTAATGTTCTGCCTCATTTCGGTTAGGCTATTGGAAATGGGGCTAAAGTTTTTAAACTTAAACAGGTAAGCTCGGTCTTCCCAGCAGGAAAATCCACGGCTGTTGAGTGTGAATGCCGTATCAACTTTACGTCTTAGCCAAGCATGGGGCAGTTCGGGGACCACATCAAACAAGTTTTTGCCCAGTATCTGGTCTGCAGCAATGCCGCTGTATGATTGCATGAACGCGTTCCAGACACAGACATTGTAATCTCTATCAAGCACAATCAATCCGGCGTCGAGATCGCCAAGGATCTGCATTACCCAATGTAAGTCACCGATTTCAGTTGAGTTCATAACACACTCTCCAAAATTGCTTTAATTGCACTGAGCGAGTCGTTGTCGATTAAAAACACGATATCGCAAGCGACATCAAGATTTTCTGCTTTATAGACAAACTCAATGGTGAAAATGTCTTGCTCGTAGTCAGCCAAAAACTGGTTGGAGTTAAGCGCGAGTTGCAAGACTTCTTTCTCTAAAACTATTGGCTGTCTGAGTGAGATATTGATATCTAACTGCTTGCTAAATGAGCCTAAAAACGACGAAACTAATAGATTCGACAGATCCAAAATGATCTCATTGGTCGAACATTCAACCTGCTCACCATTTTGATAAGTTAAGTTGCTAAAATCCGTGCCATGCAAACAAACCAAAGCCTCGCCATTAATGCCGTGACCGACGAAACGTTGAGATACCGCGCGCGACTCTGAATTATTAACAATATCTTGCAAGGTCATTTTTAATTCAGACTGATGAAGAGAGGCGACATTAGGTAAAGGCATTTCAATAAAATGGCCGACTTGTTGAGAAATCAGTGCGGCGCTAGAGCCTAACGCAATATTGCTCATCTCACGAATAGCTGCGACCAGATCAACCCTCGTCGACGATGAAATTGAACTATTAAGCTCTGTATTTCGCAGGGGAATGTGGTATTTGTGGAATAGATCGACCAGGTCAGAGGTGGCAAACGGCTTTTCAATAAAGTCTTTTGCGCCCATGTCGGAGCAACGAGATTTTGCCGCTGATTGTATATCGCCCGACACGACAATAACATCAGTAGGGTAATGGTTGACTGGCATGGTGGCTAACACTTCAAAGCCATCCATCACCGGCATTGTTAAGTCAAGAAACAAGACATCAATATTGTGCGAAGCCAAGATATCGAGTGCTTGTTGACCATTTTCGGCTTGGTGAATCGTATTGTGTGTTGAGGGTTCTATCCTGCTAACAATGGATTTGCGAGCGATAATTGAATCATCGCAAACTAATAGGTTCATAGTGTTAGTCGCTAGCCTTGAAAGTGGTGGTTTTGTATAAATAGCCAACAATCTGATCAGGGTCTTGTGACCTTAGTTCAAATCTGCAAGCCTGCTAGTAAACACCTTTCACAGCACTAACTCACGTATTTTTTAGTTTGAAGGTCGAAAAATTGGAGTCTAAACACATAATTACTCATTTCAATTGCGTTTTAATGCTAATGAAACCTTAGAACTGGGAAGTTTGTTTAATTGGCCACAGATATACCACGCCGCATTCACTACGTTATCAAGGGAAACCCCAGTTGTTATACCTAAACCGTGACAAAGATAGAGCACATCCTCGGTAGCAACGTTACCGGCAGCGCCTTTGGCATACGGGCAGCCTCCGAGTCCAGCGGTGCTAGCGTCAATGACATGAATTCCCATCGTAAGTGCCTGATAAATATTGGTAAGCGCTTGACCATATGTGTCATGAAAGTGTACGGCGATGGCGTCTGGATCTGCGATGTTTAGAACGGCCTCTAGCATGGTCGCAATGCGATGTGGTGTTCCTGTTCCTATCGTGTCGCCGAGTGATACCTGATAACAGCCCATCTCTAACATGGTCTGGCTAAGCTGAGCCACTTTGTCAGGTAGAGTAGCACCATCGTAAGGGCAGTCGATGACACAAGAAAGATACCCGCGCACTGGGATATGATATTGAGACGCCAACGCGATGACGTCCTCAAAGCGCGCTAGACTGGCCTCGACGGAACAATGAATATTGCGTTGGCAAAATCCTTCAGAAGCTGAAGTAAACACCGCAACTTCAGAAACTTGGCTCTCTATCGCAGCCTCTAAGCCTTGCCTATTAGGCGTGAGCGCAGAATAGCGTACCCCTTGTTGGCGCGAGATCCCTTGCAGAACTTGTTTTGAGTCGGCCATTTGCGGTACGCGATGTTTGGCGACAAAGGCACCTGATTCAATATGAGTGAGACCCGCCCGTGATAGTTGATTGATGAACTCGATTTTACTGGCAATAGGCAGAGAACGCTCACCTTGTAATCCATCGCGCGGGCCCACTTCGACAACCGTCACAGAGGATGGAAGGTGCTTACTTGCTAGCGGGTTATTCATGCGTTGCTCCTTAGTCCTTAGTCGCTAGTCACGCACTACCAATTGGGTGGCCGTTTCTCTAGAAAGGCTGTGAGCCCTTCTTGCCCTTGCTGAGAAACGCGAATCTTGGCGATTAATTCGCTTGTATAGCGCAGTAAGGCGTCATCAATGGGTTGGTGATGGCAATGATCACACAGACGTTTGGTTGTGGTTAAGGCATTTGGACTGTGCTTTATGGTCGACTTCAGCCACGCGTGACTATTTAAAGCAAGGTGTTCGCTCGCGGCTAACTCATGAACTAGATGAATACGCTGCGCCGTTTGGCTGTTGATAGGCTCAGCAGACAACATATAGCGCCGGGCCTGGCGAATGCCTATCGCTCGTATCACGTACGGCGCAATAGTGGCAGGGACTAACCCTAGCTTAACTTCACTTAAACAAAACTGACTGTGATCGGCAGCAAAGACCATGTCACAGCAACATATCAAGCCTAATGCACCGCCAAATGCGCAACCTTGCACTGCTGCAACCGTCGGGTGAGGAAATTGGTCAAGTTTTGCCAGAAGTGTTGCCAATTGGTAGGCATCAAGCTGATTGTATTGTTGACTTTTATTAAGCATAGAGCGCATCCAAGTGATGTCGGCGCCTGCAGAGAAGTGTTTACCATGACCACAAAGCAGCAGTCCACGCACCGCTTTATCACTCGCGAGTTGGTCGATGGCAGAGATGAGTTCGGCGATCATCTGGTCATTAAATGCGTTGGCGTATTGTGGCCTATTTAGTATCAACTGTGCGATACCTTCATCGCTGAGCTGACATTCAATGTGTTGATAATTGGCGTAATGTTTCGCTGTCATGACTACATCCTAAATATGCCAAATTGACTGACTGTTGTATCAGATTGTGAAGTCGCATTCAGAGCTTGAGCCAAGACATTGCGGGTCTCTTTAGGATCGATAATGCCATCATCCCACAGCCTTGCGCTTGCATAGTACGGGTGTCCTTGTTGTTCATATAAGTCGAGGATCGCTTGTCGAAACTGTTGCTGTTCGCTTTCGGGCCATGGCGTCTCTTTGCGTTGCATGACTTGACTCTTTACTTCGGTGAGCACGCCAGCGGCTTGTTCACCTCCCATCACTGAAATGCGTGCATTGGGCCACATCCACATCATGGTAGGATCGTAAGCACGGCCACACATTGCGTAGTTACCCGCCCCATATGAACCGCCAATAACAACCGTAAACTTGGGTACTTCGGCGCACGCCACTGCCATCACCAGCTTAGCGCCGTGTTTAGCAATGCCGCCTTCTTCGACTCTTTTACCCACCATAAATCCGGTGATATTTTGTAAAAAAAGTAACGGGATATGGCGCTTGGCACACAGTTCGATAAAGTGCGCGCCTTTTTGTGCTGATTCAGAAAACAAGATGCCATTGTTCGCTAAGATACCGATTAAGTGTCCGTCAATGCGTGCAAACCCACACACCAGTGTGGTGCCAAACAGTGCTTTGAACTCGTCGAATTCAGAGTCATCAACAAGTCGGGCGATGACTTCCCGAACGTCGAATGAAAGCCTTAAGTTGGCGTTAACAATGCCGTATAACTCATCTGCCGGATAGCGAGGTGATGCCACCTTATCAACCTCAACGACAGGCTTGCGACTGTCTTGCCCAGTATTGGCGAGAGCTTCACGGGCAAGTGTCATCGCGTGCGCTTCACTTTCTGCATAATAGTCTGCGACGCCAGACTTACGACAATGGACATCTGCGCCGCCAAGCTCTTCTTCGCTGACCACTTCGCCTGTGGCAGCTTTGACTAAAGGGGGACCGGCGAGAAAGATGCTCGCTTGTTGTTTGACCATGATGGCAATATCTGACATCGCTGGTATGTACGCGCCGCCTGCAGTGCACAATCCAAGCACGACAGCAATTTGCGGGATGCCTTCACTCGACATCTTGGCTTGATTAAAGAAGATGCGGCCGAAATGTTCTTTGTCGGCGAACACCTCGGCTTGATGAGGTAAATTGGCTCCGCCGGAATCGACTAAATACACGCAGGGTATTTTGCAGCGTTGAGCAATCGCTTGAGCACGTAGGTGTTTCTTTACGGTTAAAGGGTAGTAGGTGCCGCCTTTGACGGTCGGATCATTGGCGATAACCATGCAAGGATGACTATTGACCTGACCAATTCCGGCGACAATGCCCGCACATGGAACCGCTTCAGGGTAAACATTCCAAGCAGCGAATGGGCTGATTTCAAGAAACGGGCTGTGCTGGTCGAGTAACAGATCAATTCTCTCTCGTACTGGCAGTTTGCCCTTTGCTTTTTGATGTTGCTGAGCGCTTTCACCACCACCTTGTAAAATAGTGTGGATGTCAGCGTTTAGTGTTGCGACAAGTGCTGACATCGTTGCAACGTTGCTTTGAAAAAGCTCTGAGTCAGGTTTGATTTTGCTTTGAATGATTGGCATCACATGCTCCTATCGAGACTCTTCAAACAGTTCGCGACCAATTAACATACGGCGAATTTCTGACGTGCCGGCACCAATTTCATACAACTTAGCATCACGCAGCAAACGTCCAGCGGGGAATTCGTTGATGTAGCCATTGCCGCCAAGAAGCTGAATGGTATCTAACGCAATTTGGGTTGCGGTTTCGGCGCAGTATAAAATCACTCCAGCGGCGTCTTTGCGTGTCGCGTGACCGTTATCGCAGGCCGCTGCGACCGCATAAAGATAAGCTCTGGCGGCGTTGGTTCGAGTATAGATGTCGGCCATTTTTCCTTGCACCAATTGAAACTCGCCAATTGAGCGGCCAAACTGCTTGCGGTCATGAATGTAGGGCACGACCAAGTCCAAACAGGCTTGCATAATGCCAACTGGGCCAGCGGCAAGGACCACGCGTTCGTAATCAAGGCCGCTCATCAGCACTTCGACGCCATGATTGACCTTACCGAGCACGTTCTCTACTGGAACGGGGCAATTTTCAAACACTAGCTCGCAGGTATTTGAACCGCGCATGCCAAGCTTATCGAGCTTTTGCGCCGCGTGGAAAGGGCTGGTATTTTTGTCGACAATGAATGCCGTAATGCCATGCCCGCCTTGTTCAGGCGCAGTTTTGGCGTACACCACAACCACATCGGCATCTGGCCCGTTGGTTATCCACATTTTACTGCCATTGAGGAGATAATGATCATCGTTTAACGTTGCTTTAAGCTGCATGCTGACAACATCAGAACCCGCGTTGGGCTCGCTCATTGCAAGTGCGCCCACCGAGCGACCATCGAGCAATTTGGGTAAGAATGTTGTTTGTTGCTCAGTGGTGCCGTTGCGAAAAATTTGGTTGACACACAAATTGGAGTGCGCGCCATAGCTGAGGCCAACCGAGGCGGAAGCTCGGCTTATTTCTTCCATGGCGATGACGTGGGCTAAATACCCCATCTCGGCACCGCCATATTGTTCGCTGACGGTGACGCCGAGTAAGCCCATCTCTCCCATCAAAGGCCAAAGTTGATGGGGAAATGTGTTGGAGCGATCGATCTCTTGAGCAAGGGGCGCAATATGCTGCTGTGCAAATCCATAAACGTGATCACGCAGCATGTTGATAGAGTCATCCAGCCCAAAATTGAGTGGGGTATAGTGAGTAAACATAACGCCTCCGAATGATTGCAAGCCAATCAATCAACCAAACAGACGAAGACGATTCGTTGATGCTTAGTTAAGTTGTGGTGACTTAAGCGCCTGCTCACAACGTGCGCGAGCGACAGATAAGTCTTCTAGCATGCTATTTATGTCTTCGAGCTGTCGCATCAGCAACGCTTCTTTCTCATCAATGATTTTCAGCATTTCTTTTAGCTGAGTGTTGCCTTGACGAGTATCATACAGTTCAAACAATTCACGAATCTCCGCCAAAGAAAACCCCAAGCGCTTGCCACGTAAAATGAGCTTGAGTCGGGTTTTATCTCGACGGTTGTACATCCGCATACTGCCTTTTCGCTCAGGCTGAATTAACCCTTCGTCTTCGTAAAAACGGATACTTCGAGTTGTAATATCAAATTCTTTCGCAAGTTCACTTATCTTATATTTTTCCACTGAGCCTTGATTCCTGAGTCCGTCTTTCTTGGGTTACTAATCGGTCACTTTCCATCAATTTGGTAAAGCAAAATAGTTTTTTTGGTTTGTTGACGTTTACGTAAATGTTAGTGCTATGCTTACGTAAACGTCAAGAAATTATCTAGCGGTCAAAGAGAGCTATGATGGAACTAGATGAGATATGGATAGTCGCGGCTAAACGCACACCGATGGGGCGCTTTCAAGGCGAACTCGTGAGCTATTCGGCTCCACAATTAGGTGGGTTTGCTATTCGCGCGGCGATGGAGCAGTCAACTCTTCACGGGGAGCTAATCGATGAGCTTTTTATGGGCTGTGTACTTGCTGCCGGATGCGGCCAAGCGCCAGCACGTCAAGCCGCATTGAAAGCAGGCCTCCCTAACAGTGTGCCATGCTCGACCATCAATAAGGTGTGTGGTTCTGGAATGAAAAGCGTGATGTTGGCGTATGATTTGATTCGCAGTGGCTCAATTCGATGCGCGGTTGCTGGTGGAATGGAAAGCATGTCGAATGCCCCTTACTTGCTCAAAGAGTCGCGAGCCGGTATGCGGATGGGGCACAAAACAACGTTTGATCATATGTTTCTTGATGGGCTGCAAGATGCCTATCAAGGTGAGCTGATGGGCGTTTATGGTCAGCGGATCGCCGATACACTTAACTTCTCACGTCAAGAGATGGACAACTGGGCCGAACAGTCGTTGCAAAGAGCGCTAGCCGCGCAGGCACAGGGCATGTTTAGCGCTGAAATGGTGGCAATAGAAAGCGAAAAACAGGGCGAAAGTGCATTAGACTGGTTTGATTTTGATGAACTACCGCCCTCCATTGATGCGACCAAAATCGCCAGACTCAAACCCGCATTCTCACCGCAAGGCTCAATTACTGCCGCCAACTCAAGCGCGATTTCAGACGGCGCAGCGGCATTGTTCGTGATGGAGCAAGCCTTCGCCGAGCAAAATGGTGTAGCGCCACTTGCGGTAATTAAAGGCCATGCGACTCATGCCAGATTACCTGAAGAATTTACTGTTGCTCCGGTTTACGCCATTGAAGCCTTGCTGTCAAAACTGGACTGGGACGTTGAAGACGTTGATTTATGGGAAATTAACGAAGCCTTCGCCGTGGTAGCGCAAATCGCGGTAAAAGAGCTTGGTTTAGATTCAAGTAAAGTAAACATCAAAGGTGGAGCATGCGCTTTGGGTCATCCGATTGGTGCCAGCGGAGCAAGAATTATCACCACGCTTATCTACAGTTTACGTCAGCTGCAAGCATATGGAATCGATGGTGATGCCACTCAACGTAAAACCATGAGAGGGATAGCGGCGATATGCATCGGTGGTGGCGAAGCAACCGCGATTGCCGTCGAAATTCCATTGTAATCGCTTAATCAAATAAGGACATCATCATGACACAGCCAGTCTCTTTATTTATCGGTGGAGAGTTCTGCCAGTCTGAAAGCAATGAGTGGCTTGAAGTTACCAATCCTGCCAATAATCAAATCATCGCGCAGTTACCTTGTGCAACCGCTGAAGAGATCGAACGTGCGATTGAGAGCGCAAGTCAGGCTTTTAATGTGTGGAAAGAGGTCGCAGTTTCCGATCGCGCTCGATTAATGCTGCGTTATCAGCATTTGTTAAAAGAGCATCATGATGAGTTGGCGTGGCTGGTATCAAAAGAGACCGGAAAAACCACTCTTGATGCGAAAGGAGATGTTTGGCGAGGTATCGAAGTAGTCGAGCAAGCGGCTAATATCGCCAGTAATATGATGGGTGAAACGGTTGAAAATGTCGCGGCAGATATCGACAGCTATTCACTTATTCAACCGCTCGGTGTCTGCTGTGGTATCACGCCTTTTAACTTTCCGGCCATGATCCCACTGTGGATGTTTCCATTAGCCATCGCCGCGGGCAACACTTTTATCCTTAAGCCCTCAGAGCAAGTGCCCCTTACCGCGATGAGATTAGCAGAGCTATTTGATCAAGCCGGAGCGCCGCAAGGAGTATTGCAAGTTGTTCATGGCGCTAAAGCACAAGTGGATTATCTGTTGGCACACCCGCAGATCAAAACCGTCTCATTTGTCGGTTCTGTTCCAGTTGCAAAATACATCTATCACACAGCAACGTCTTACAATAAGCGCGTCCAAGCGTTTGCTGGCGCGAAAAATCATATGGTGATCATGCCTGATGCTAATAAAGTTCAGGTAATCAATAACCTTGTTGGTGCATCGGTGGGTGCGGCAGGTCAGCGCTGTATGGCAATATCGGTTGCGGTATTTGTCGGTAATTCAAGCCAGTGGATCGACGACTTAGCCAGTGAAATGGCCAAGGTGACGCCTGGGGTTTGGGATGATGAGCATGCAGGCTTTGGCCCTTTAATTAGCAGAGAAGCGAAGCTGCGTGTTGTCTCTTTGATAGAGCAAGGTAAAGCTCAGGGCGCCAACTGTTTGCTTGATGGAACTCAGTGCGAGGTAGAGGGGCACCCGGATGGCAACTGGCTTGGCCCGACCTTGTTTAGTGGTGTGAGCACCGAGATGTCGCTATATCAACAAGAGATCTTCGGACCGGTTCTTGTGTGCATTGAGGTACAGAGCCTTGATGAGGCTATCGAGCTAATTAATCGCAATCCTTATGGCAACGGAACGTCATTGTTTACCGCCAGCGGTGGTGCTGCGCGAAAATTCCAACACCAGATTCAGGTCGGCCAAGTTGGTATTAACGTACCGATTCCGGTCCCGCTGCCGTTTTTCTCGTTTACGGGTTGGCGTGGCAGTTTTTATGGCGACTTGCATGCGTATGGCAAACAAGCGGTGCGTTTTTATACCGAGACCAAAACAGTCACTGCGCGTTGGTTTGATGATGATGTGCCAAGTGGCCCAAACATGTCGATTCAGCTGCGTTAAGGAGGCGATATGGACTTCGAACTCAACCAAGATCAGCGCGCTTTTGCTGATACCGCAGCGCAGTTTGCTCGCGATAGTCTCGAACCCAATGCGGCCAAGTGGGATGAAGAGCAGATTTTCCCCAAGTCGGTATTACGCCAGGCGGGGGAGCTGGGTTTTCTGAGCCTTTACACCCCAGAGGAAAAAGGGGGACTGGGTTTGAGCCGCCTTGATGCCTCGATCATTTTTGAACAACTGGCGATGGGCTGCACTTCAACGACCGCTTTTATGACCATCCACAACATGGTGACCTGGATGGTGGCCAGCTTTGCAACCGAACGTGCCGCGACGCAGTTCTGTCCTAAGCTTATTAGTGGCGAGTGGCTTGGTTCTTACTGTTTAACTGAGCCCAACGCAGGATCAGATGCGGCATCGTTGACCACCAGTGCCAAGAAGGTGGCCGATGGTTATCTGCTCAATGGCAGCAAGGTGTTTATTTCAGGGGCCGGAGAAACGGATGTGTTGGTCGTGATGGCACGCACCAGTGATGAGGGAGCCAAGGGGGTGTCTGCGTTTGTCGTTGCGGCCGATAGCCAAGGGATCAGTTATGGGCGTAAAGAGCCGAAAATGGGCTGGAACTCTCAGCCAACCCGCAGTATCAGTTTTGATAATGTCTTGGTGGCGAAAGAAAATTTACTCGGTGAAGAGGGCCAAGGTTTTGTCTTCGCGATGAAAGGATTGGATGGTGGTCGCATTAACATCGCCACCTGTTCGCTCGGCACTGCGCAGCAAGCACTTAATCTTGCTATCGGTTATCTCAAAGAGCGCAAGCAGTTTGGTCAACCGCTCGGTCAGTTTCAGGCATTGCAGTTTAAATTGGCCGACATGGCCACTGAGTTGGTGGCGGCGCGGCAGATGGTACGTTTGGCTGCAAGTAAACTCGACAACCAACACCCAGATGCCAGTACGTACTGCGCGATGGCAAAACGTTTTGCAACTGACGTCGGTTTTCGGGTCTGCGACAAGGCCCTACAGCTTTACGGCGGATATGGCTACATCAAAGAGTACCCGCTTGAGCGCTATTTTCGAGATGTGCGTGTCCACCAAATTTTAGAAGGCACCAACGAAATCATGCGCCTTATCGTCGCCCGAAGATTACTCGCTGATGGCGCTGAGCAACTGTAGAGGGAGAGAGACATGACCAATCAAAAGCAAGGATGCATCGAACACTATATTGATAATCACGTTGCGGTGCTGACCATCAATAATCCTCCTGCAAATACTTGGACGCGCGATAGCCTGATTGAACTCAAGCAACTGATCACCGCACTTAATCAGCAATTAACTGTGTATGCGTTGGTTATTACCGGTCAAGGCGACAAGTTTTTCTCAGCCGGTGCCGATCTTAACCTGTTTTCTTCAGGTGATAAGCAGGTTGCTGCCGATATGGCGCGCGTGTTTGGTGAAGCGTTTGAAACCTTGAGCGCATTTCGCGGAGTCTCTGTCGCAGCAATTAATGGCTATGCGATGGGTGGGGGGCTAGAAGCGGCGCTTGCTTGTGATATTCGCATCGCGGAGCAACAAGCCAAGCTGGCGCTGCCCGAGGCGAAAGTTGGTCTGTTGCCTTGTGCTGGGGGGACGCAAAATCTTACCGCGTTGGTTGGCGAGGGTTGGGCTAAGCGAATTATTTTGTGTGGTGAGCAACTTACCGCGGCCAAAGCTCTTGAGATCGGCTTGGTGGAAGAGGTGGTCGCGCAGGGGGATGCTTTGAAAGCGGCCATTCAACTTGCCGAAAAGGTCGCCAATCAAGCCCCGCCGGCTGTCGCTGCGTGCAAAACACTTATTCAACATGCTCGCTCTGGGCCAATTGTTCACGGATTGGAAAAAGAGAGGGAGCGGTTTACTCAACTGTTTGATACCGACGATCAACAAGAGGGCGTCAATGCCTTTCTTGAAAAACGCCCACCACGCTGGAATAACCGCTAGGGCGAAGGAGAACAATCATGAGTGATAGCATTCATTTTTCTGAATTGCCCTGTAGCAATGGGGTGCATAAAGTGGGTGTTGCGACCTTAGACAATACCAAGTCTTTAAACGCGCTAACCTTAGACATGCTGGTGAGTTTGCATCAACAACTTCAGAAGTGGCATGAAGACGACAATCTAGTTTGTGTATTATTAGAAGGTGCGGGTGAAAAAGCCTTTTGCGCTGGAGGTGACGTTCGCACTATGCATAGCGTGATGTGTGACAGCAGTCGTGAGGAAATCCAAGCTTTTTGTGGCCAATTTTTTACCACCGAGTATCAATGTGACTATCTTATCCATACTTACTGCAAGCCGATTATTGCTTGGGGGCAGGGCATTGTCATGGGAGGAGGGATGGGGCTCTACATGGGCTCAAGCCATAAAGTCGTGACTCCTGATTCACGTTTAGCGATGCCGGAAGTCAGTATTGGTCTCTATCCTGATGTCGGTGGAACCTGGTTTCTTAATCGTTTAGACAGCGGCGTTGGCATGTTTTTAGGTATGACCGGCGTCATGGTTAATGCCAGTGATGCCGTTGCCATCCATCTTGCTGATCACATTGCCTTGCCAAGGCATAAACAGCAATTGATAGAGCAGTTGCAGGTGGCCGATTGGGAGTGTGTCGACGATGTCTATGAAGTGGTCACTGAGCTTCTTGAAGGCTTCGCATTGCAGGTCGACAATCAACCACAAGCGCAAATGGTGCCGTATTTGGGTCAGATTCGTTTAGCCTGTAGTGCCGATAATGTGATTCAAGTGCTTGATAATATCCAAGCGATTCAAGGGAACGATGAATGGCTAGCGGTGGCTAAATCAAATTCGGCATTAGGCAGCCCGATTACCGCCCACTTGTGCTTTCGTCAGATGACGCAATACAGTGACTTATCATTAGCAGATTGCTTTCGCTTAGAACTCACTATGTCGGTTCGCAGTACCTTATTGGGTGAATTCCAAGAAGGGGTGAGAGCTCGATTGGTCGACAAAGATGGTGAGCCTAAATGGCTCTACCCCAATGTTGCAACGGTGGAGACCCAAGTTATCGATGAAATGTGCCGTTCACTGTGGCCTGAAGAAGCTCACCCTTTGGCAACGCTAGGCCACTATTAACGTTAAGTCACTATTAACTTAGGGTCATTATTAAGGAGAAGTGCGCATGGAAACGATAGCATTCATCGGACTGGGAAATATGGGCGCGCCAATGGCCAACAACTTGTTGTCGGCAGGGTTAAAGGTTCAGGTGTTTGATTTGGTAACCGAGTTGGCAAAACCACTCGCTGCCGCTGGCGCAAAGGTGTGTGATTCGATAGAACAGGTAGTGATGGGCGCTGATGCAGTTGTTACCATGTTGCCTGCTGGTGAACATGTCACAGCGGTCTACTTAGGTGGTAATGGCTGCCAAGGTATTGTCAATTATGTTGGTGAGTCGACGGTGTTGATCGACTCTTCAACCATCGATCCTAAATCTGCACGCTTGGTTGCGGCCAAGGCAAAAGAACGCGGTATTGATTTTGCCGACGCTCCTGTTTCTGGTGGTGTCGCTGGCGCCTCGGCCGGCACGTTAACTTTTATTGTCGGTGGCAGCGAGCAAGCTTTTATACGCGCCGAGCGAGTGTTGAAACACATGGGGAAAAACATCTTTCATGCTGGCGACAGCGGTTGTGGTCAGATGGGGAAAATATGCAACAATTTGATGTTGGGTATTTTAATGGCAGGAACCTGTGAGGCGCTTAACTTAGGTATCGCCAACGGACTTGATCCAAAAGTATTGTCTAACATCATGCTACAAAGTTCAGGGCGAAACTGGGCGCTTGAGCTTTATAATCCGTGTCCCGGTGTGATGGAAAATGCGCCGGCATCCAACCACTATCAGCCAGGCTTTATGAGTAAATTGATGCTCAAAGACTTAGGATTAGGCCTTGAAGCCGCCACGCAAAGTCAATCTTCAGTGCCGATGGGCGCTTTAGCGCGTAATTTGTATGCATTTCACAATATGAACGGCAATCAAGAGCTAGACTTTTCGAGTTTGTTTGAGTTTTATCGCTCACAGCAGCCATGATAGGGAAAGGATATGGATTTAAAGCAAAGCGTAATAGCGATTACAGGCGCAGGGCAAGGGCTTGGGCAAATGATGGCGGTGACGCTGGCTCACGCTGGCGCTGAATTAGCCCTGCTCGACGTCAATCAAAAGGCTCTTGATGATACTAAGCGTCAGTGCTTAATGTTGGGTGTCAAAGCACTGACCTACCAAGTGGATGTAACCCAAGAAGCGCAGGTTGAACAGGTGTTTAGTGACGTTGTCATAGATTTTGGCCAATTGAATGGGTTGGTCAATAACGCTGGGATACTGCGTGATGGACTCTTGGTTAAAGTCAAAGATGGTCAGGTGTCGAAGATGTCGCTTGAGCAGTTTAATGCGGTGATTGACGTTAACCTTACCGGAACGTTTTTGTGTGGTCGGGAAGCGGCAGTGCAAATGATAGAGACTCAGTCTCAAGGGGTGATCATCAATATTTCTAGTGTCGCCAGAGCAGGCAACATCGGTCAAACTAACTACGCGGCGTCAAAAGCGGCAGTCGCAACTTTGGCAACAACTTGGGCGAAAGAGTTAGCACGTTACGGCATTCGAGCGGCGGCAATTGCGCCCGGTGTGATAGAAACACCCATGGCTGCGCAAATGAAACCAGAAGCGATGGCACGCCTTGAAGCAATGATTCCTGTCGGCAGAATGGGAAAAACCGCTGAAATAGCGAACACCGTCAAGTTTATCTTCGAGAATGATTACATCAGCGGTCGGATCTTAGAAATAGACGGCGGGATAAGAATGTAAATCACGCTTTGTACTCTTTAACTAGATTTGGTCTCTATATTGTCAGCTCGCATTGCGGGCTTTTTTCTTTTCTCCAACCCCTGACAAAGTGATACTATCAGCCAAATGATAACACTATGATTTACCGATAATTGTAAGGAATAATCACGCAATGGAACTGGATCTTTTTCTCGATAAACTGGCTCAATCTCCGTCTTTAATCCAATTTGAAGAGACTATGGCCGCGATTGACGCATGCTACATCTTTACCCCCACCGCATTTACCAATGGTGATGTCCGTAATGAAGCCAATCAAAACAACGGCTCATGCAAAATTTTTGCTTTTGCTAAGCTCAACGAACTGACACCAGAGCTAACGTTGGCTTGCTTCGGACAGTACTATCGTCACGATGTATTAGAAAATCCACAAGGGTGTGATCACGCCAATATTCGTAATTTTATGCAATATGGCTGGCAAGGTATTGAGTTTGATGGCCCAGCGTTAGTGGCTAAAGCGTAATAATCTGAGTAGGAGCGTTATGCTCCTTTTGGAGTCACCATGAATAATCAACAATTAGCGACGTTTCTTGATACTTTTACCTGCGCGCAAGCGGATTACCCTTTTGGGCCAGATGCACTGGTTTATAAGGTCAAAGGTAAGATGTTTGCCATTTTGTCACACAGGGAAGGGCGTGAGTATGTCACGGTCAAGGTCGTGCCAGAAGATGGTGAAGTGCTTAGCGCGCAGTTTGCCGATATTACTCCCGGTTATCACACCAACAAGCGCCATTGGGTGACGGTTTATTACCCAGGAGATGTTGAAGATGGCCTGATTGAAGATTTGTGCGAGCGATCTTATCAGCTTGTTGTAAGCAAGTTACCTAAAGCGCAGCGGGCTTTACTGGCTTGAATGGTTTGTTTTTGCTGCTCAAAAAGCGTCAGATTAGATCAAACAAGCAGCATGTTGGTTCAAAACTCAGCAAACAAAATAAAAAGTGATGTTTTTGTTTGACTCTTCTCGCTCAATCCGTAAAGTATGCATCGAACGCAACGGTGAGTAACCTAAAGCGTTGAAAGAAAAGGGCGCGTTGGCAGAGTGGCTATGCAGCGGATTGCAAATCCGTGGACCTCGGTTCGACTCCGGGACGCGCCTCCATTTCTTTATTAAATTTTAGATGGTGTTTATCGTACTAAACGGCATCACAAAGTAATTTGTGTGCCCTGGTGGTGGAATTGGTAGACACAAGGGATTTAAAATCCCTCGGCGTTCGCGCTGTGCCGGTTCAAGTCCGGCCCGGGGCACCATCTATTCGCTCATAGAGCACAAAGGCGCGTTGGCAGAGTGGCTATGCAGCGGATTGCAAATCCGTGGACCTCGGTTCGACTCCGGGACGCGCCTCCATTACTTAACAAAGCCAGTCCTAGTGACTGGCTTTGTTGTATCTGGGCTTTATTGACTGCGCAGTGCGTTTTTTATTGACGGAGGATTTGGATGTTACTGCGTTGCGGTTAAGTCGACCACCGCTACTCCGTTTTTGCCATTCTTCTTAATTTTGTACATGGCACTGTCTGCGCGTTGGTAAATGTCTTCAAAACGGTGGTGCGAACCCGAGAAAAGACACACCCCAATACTAAAACCAATCTGAGACTGTGGCGCTGATAGCGTTGTGTGTGGGGAAGCATGCGTTAGGAGCGAGTCGCACAATGCCATTAAATCATCGTGCTGTGAAGCGTGACAAAGGATCACAAACTCATCGCCACCCAGTCTGCCGATTTGTGCCTCATCAGGGCAGAGCGTTTTCAAGCTATCGGCGATATTAATCAGTAATCGATCACCAGCGTGATGGCCAAGTTCATCATTGACCGCTTTAAAGTTATCGATATCAAAAAAGACTAACGCATTAGTGCCGTTATTAAGCTGATCACTGTTACCTTGCAGCTGGTAAAAAGCTTGCTCGATCGCGCTACGATTAAGTAAACCGGTCAATGGATCGCTGTTGGCCAGCTTGGCGAGCTGTTGTTCGTAACGTTTTTCTTGGGTGATGTCGATATGGGTGCCCATCATCCGCAGCGGTTTACCCTCGGCATCATATTCAACAATTCGACCTCGATCCGATACCCAGCTATCACTGCCATCTTTATGTAACATGCGATGAACGACTTGATATAAGTCGGTTTTACCCGCGAGATGATCTTCAAAGGCACCGACAGCAAGATCGTAGTCGTCGGGGTGGAGGTTACTTTTCCAGGTTTCGACCGTCGCCGTTAGCTCGTTGGGCTGATAGCCGAGCATTTTACCCCATTGCATATTGAAAATGGTTAAGGTGCCACTAGGGACGTGCTGCTCCCAGAGACACAGTCCATTGCCATCAAGTGCTACGTTGAGCTTCTCTTGCAAACGTGCATTTTCGATCTTGAGTTGTTGGTTCTCTTTTTCTAGTCGCGCAATCTTTTCTAAGTACTCTTCCATGTCATTCCCTTACCCTGCGACTTCAGGTTGAGGTCAATATACGCATGTTCGAACTAAATTTCTATTAACTCACTCGACAAGTTCTCGCCAAAAAGTCGCCTTGCAATGCTCAATTTTGCACGCAAATGCAGGAAGCTTGCACATGTTTGGTGCGGTTTATTAACAGTGATTTCTTATTTGTCTGATATATATGAGTTTTTTGTTTGGCACCTAACTTGCTCAGATTGTTCACAGCCCACTTTAATGGGTAACCATAAAATGACTATGTACAGGCAACGAAGCCTCTCCCCCAAAGGAGAGGCTTCGTCGTCATTGAGGAGCGAGAAATGACCAAGGAATGTATTAAAACTGCCTGTCCATATTGCGGTGTTGGATGTGGTGTCGAAGTCAACCAACTGGGCATCACAGGGGACAAAACACATCCTGCCAATCAAGGCGCGCTGTGTGTTAAAGGTTCGGCATTGGCGCAAAGCTTACAAATGCCATCTCGGTTGCTCTATCCGAGATTAAATGGCCAAGAGATCAGCTGGGATAAAGCCACCGATATTATTGCCAATGCTTACCACAGCGCTGTGACCGAATATGGTGAAGATTCAACCGCCATGTATGTCTCTGGTCAACTGCTGACAGAGGACTACTATCTGGCCAACAAGTTTATGAAAGGCTTAGTCGGTAGCGCTAATATCGATACTAATTCTCGATTATGTATGTCCTCGGCCGTGGTAGCACATAACCGTGCTTTTGGTGAGGATGTCGTCCCGGTGAACTACAGCGACATTGATAGTGCCGAGTTGATTGTCATTTGTGGCGCAAATACAGCGTGGACGCATCCGGTTTTGTTCCGCCGCATTCAGCAAGCACGAGAGAACAACCCCCAATTAAAGCTGGTGGTGATTGATCCTAGAGAGACGGTTACCGCTCAGCAGGCGGATCTTCATTTGGCTATCAGCAATGATGGTGATTGTGACTTGTTCAATGGTCTAGTGCGTTATTTACGAGACACTAACGGTTTGAATCAGGCATACATCGACGCACATACCACAGGGTTTGATTTGGTGGCGAAGCAAGTGATGTCTGGCCAATACACGTTCAATCAATTGAGTGAAACGTTGCAACTGAGTGTGGAGCAATTGAGAACCTTCTACCGCTGGTTTGCCGATAACAAGCGGGTTATCACCCTGTTTTGTCAGGGCGTCAATCAATCACAGTCTGGATCTGATAAAGCGAATGCGATCATTAATGCCCATTTAGCTACGGGCAAGATCGGTTATCAGGGCGCTGGGCCGTTCTCAATAACTGGCCAACCGAATGCGATGGGAGGGCGTGAAGTTGGCGGATTGGCAAATCAACTGGCGATTCATCGTGGTTTTGATCCCCAGTCGATTCAACTAATAAGCGACTTTTGGCAAACCTCACGTGTTGCTCGTAAGCCTGGGCTGAAAGCAGTCGATATGTTTGAAGCGGTTGAACGAGGTGACATTAAAGTTATTTGGATTATGGCGACCAACCCGGTTGTCTCTATGCCTGATAATCTGTTCGTCCGTCGGGCATTGGAAAAGTGCCCAATGGTGATTGTTTCTGATATCACGGTTGATTCGGATATCGCCCAATATGCCAACTTGTTATTACCTGCCGCTGGTTGGAGTGAGAAGCAGGGCATGGTGACGAACTCTGATCGGATGTTAACGCGTCAGCGTCAATTTATTGCAGCGCAAGGTGAAGCCAAGTCTGATTGGCGAGCGATAAGTGAAGTTGCTGCAAAATTATCACTGTTGCTCAAGCAGGAAAACGGTTTTGATTTCCAATCAGAAGTGGACGTCTTTCGCGAATATGCGGCCATGACCGGGTTAAACAGTGACAGCGGGTTATTACTCGATTTGTCTCAGTTTGATGCGATCAGCGCGCAGGAGTACCAGGATTGGCAACCTCAACGGTGGGGAGGAGAGCGCCCGTTCGCAGATGGTCAGTTTAGTTACCCTGATGGTAAAGCGCGATTTGTTGTCACTCAAGAGCGTGATGAAACACCTCAAGACACATGGTGGCTAAATACGGGACGTCAAAGGGATCAGTGGCACACCATGACTCGCACGGGGCATATTGCCCACTTAGCGGCTAGCGAACCTGAGCCTACCGTGTATTTAAATAGTCGTTGCGCTGCTTATTTAGGCGTTAAAGAAGGCGAAGTTGTCGCGCTTTCTGCTCATCAATCCTTGCATCGCATTGTGACTAAAGTCGCCATCGATACAGGGTTTGGCGACAAACAGCTATTCATGTCGATGCACTGGGCGGGCAAATATGGCCAAAATACTCAGGTTAATGCAATATTAAGCCGCGACGTCGATCCGCACTCAGGTCAGCCGGCGTTTAAGTCTCAAGCGGTTTCCATCGCGCCAATTGATGTCAAATGTTATGGGTTATTTCTCGGAGAGCAATTTAATCCTGAGCCCAAGCTTTATCAGTCATTCCAAAGTGAGCAGCACACTGGCATCTGGCGTTTTGCCGATACGGCGTACGTTGAGCAAAATGACCATCTAAGTTTGGGCATTAACCAATCACAACGCAGAGTCGTGCTCGATCTTGCAAGTGGATGGCTTGCAGTCGGTATTGATGATGCGGGCGAGCAGCAGATTGTTCGCTCGCTGATGATTGTCTCAACTCAACCTTTGGCGTCGAATGCGTCTCAGCTGGCAGGTTTGATTGGCAGGCCGCTACGTTTTTCTGAACTACTGAGCATCGTCGCACAAGAGGAGACCAGTGAGTTGGTCTGCAGCTGCTTTAGAGTGAGCGATACACAGATACAGCGTGCATTGCAAAGCGGCGATTGTGACAGCGTCAGTCAGCTTCAAAATAAGCTGAAATGTGGTTCAAACTGTGGCTCGTGTTTACCTCAAATTAGTGCTTTGGTTAAACAGCACAACCAAGCTCGTGTCGTTAATCAATAGGAATGCGGATATGAAAATGCAACAGCAACAGCTAGATAAAGAAGGCGCTGAAATGAGTTTACGTGGTGCAGGATTCAGTCAACACCACTATGCCTGGCACTCTAACAGTAGTAACCAAGCCCAAACGACAGCCAAGCAAGGGCGGGTGTTTCTTGTCGGCGCTGGGCCAAATGATCCTGAACTGCTGACCGTTAAAGCGATGAAGTCGATCCAAGTAGCAGACGCGATTGTCTATGATCGACTGGTTAACCGAGAAATTTTACAACTTGCTGCGCCGGATTGTCAGTTAGTTTATGTTGGCAAACGTTGTGGGCAAGCTAGCTTAAAGCAAGCGGAAATTAGCCAGATCTTGGTCGAACTGGCATCACTTGGGAAAAACGTGGTGCGCCTTAAAGGTGGCGATCCCTTTATTTTTGGTCGTGGTGGAGAAGAAGGGCTTGAACTTGCCAAACACAATATTGACTTTGAGGTTATCCCAGGCATCACTGCAGCGATTGGTTGTGCGGCATCGTCCTATATACCGCTGACTCATCGAGAGTTGGCACGCAGCGTAACGTTTGTGACGGGGCAAGTGGTAACGGGCGCACTACCTGCGTGGTCTCAGCTTGTTGGTGCTGGGCAGACACTGGTGTTTTACATGGGATTAGAAAAAGCATCACAAATCCAGTGTGGTTTGATCGAGCATGGTTTAAGATCTGACTTCCCACTGGCGATCATCACACATGGCTGCAGTCGTCAGCAGCAGGTGTATGTATCAACTTTAAGTGAGTTGACCGAAAAAGCGCTGCAACTTAAAGGGGTAAGTCCAGCATTGATTATCTTAGGCGAAGTGGTCAAACTGCGTAAAGAATTGAATAAGACCGTCGAGTCAGTGATTTCACACGAGGTAATATGAGCACAATATTGGATTGCATTCGCACAGTAGGCCGAGGAGAGCGTGGTCGTAAGCCACTAACCTTTAATCAGGCTTATCAAGTTATGGATGAGTATCTCAGCGGTCAATGTGGCGATGATCAAATGGCGATGCTGCTGATGCTGATCCGTGTACAAAATGAGACCAAGCAGGAGATCGCCGGATTTGTTAAAGCCTTTCAGTCACGGGTGCCAAATCTTGGTGCAGATATCGACTGGCCATGTTATGCGGGCAAACGGCGCAGTGCAGGCCAGCCATGGCACTTACTTGCGGCAAAAATTCTTGCTGATGATGGGTTTAAGGTGTTGTTGCACGGCTATCACGATAGACCCGCAGGTCGGTTACATGCCGAAGACTATTTACAGGCGTTAGACATAGAACTAGCCGACTCTGTGCAACACGCCGAGCAACTGCTTAACTTTTATTGTATTGCGTATTTACCACTTGATCGGTTTGCTCCTCAGGCTGAAACCATGATTGGTTGGAAAAATCGTTACGGTTTGCGCACTCCGATCAATACGGTTGTGCGTGCACTTAACCCTGGTGGGGCGCGACTGGGTATTCGCGGTAGTTTCCATCCAGGGTTTCAGCAACTTCATGCTGAAGTTGAAAGTGAGATCGGGTTAACTCAACATGCGGTGGTCTCATTTAAAGGCCAATCGGGTGAGTCGGAGTACAATCCTAAAGTCAGTCAGACGGTGTGGGTGAGCAGTGCCAACGGGGTTGAGTCGCACTACTGGACTGAGCGCTTGTTAACAGAGATCCCGTTGCCGAAAAGATGTGTGTTTGCAACGGCGATCGAAGAGCAAAAAATGATGGCCAATACGGTGGTTGCAACGATGGCTGCGATTTTGTTTGCTGAGTTTAACGACTATGAGCAGGCCTTTGAGAAAGCTTACTCGTTGTGGACCGGCTACTGCGATTCTTCTGAATTCTAATTGTTGGCACATTCCTTGTTATGTCTCTTGTAGATAGAGAGATAAACAAGGAATGTTAATGAACAACAAACTCTCCAAAAAACCACTGATTATTTGTAGCGACCGTGTAGAAGAGCAGGTTCGCTTAACCACATTGCTTGCGTCAAATTACGACAATTTGCTTACCTGTCATTTTGGTCAACTTGAACTGATGTTAAGCCAAGAGCCCTGCGCGATTGTGGTCGCAGGTTGGCTCTCTCCTTGCGCTGAATTGAGAGTAATCATCGAATTATGTGCTTTAAAAAGCCATCCACTGTTGGTGGTGCTTAAACAATTAAAGTCCAATGATATGAATCGTTTACCTGAAGCAATGGATTACGTTTTGTTGCCTGCAGATTCACAGTTTTCGCTTGAGCCTTGGATTGAGCATGCGAGTAATCTTCGCCGCACGGTGGCAAGCTATCAGCAACAGATCAGTAAGCTTAAGCATCAAATCGAAGATCGTAAAGTGATTGAAAAAGCCAAAGGTCTGTTGATGAAGATGCAGCAAGTCGATGAAGACACCGCCTACCAAGCCATGCGTAAATCAGCGATGCAATCAAGCCAATCATTGGCGCAGGTCGCGAAAAATCTGTTACACACCTTACAAGCGTTTAAATAAAGGACTAACACTTTAGGGTTATGAGAAAAAATCCGCATTGGTGCGTGGTGCACTATGAGTAAGCAGGTTAATACAGTAGGGGCATGGGAATTCCATTAAGTTATTGATAAATAAAAGTTAAATAACTTGGCACGTTACTTGGAACAGTCTCTTCAGCAATAAACACAATTTGTTCAAAACCCTACCTGGCATTATCAACGGCGGTAATCAAAGGAAGCAATGGCGCTACGACTCTTAGGAGACGTAGCGCTTTTTTATTTGGAGAAAAGTTATGAAATGGACGTCACTGATAAAACAATCGGCATTGGCCTTAACATTGACCTCGAGCTTGTATGGCCCGTTGTCATGGGCGCAAGTCGGTGAGCCTGAGATCGAAGACTTAACGTTTGGTTTCATTAAGCTGACCGATATGGCACCGCTAGCGATCGCCTACGAGAAAGGTTTTTTTGAAGATGAAGGTTTATACGTCACCTTAGAATCTCAGGCCAATTGGAAAGTTTTGCTTGATAGAGTGATTGATGGTGAGTTGGATGGTGCACATATGTTATCGGGCCAACCGCTAGGTGCGACGATAGGTATCGGCACCCAAGCTGAGGTGATTACTGCTTTTAGTATGGATTTGAACGGCAACGCGATTACCGTATCAAATAAAACGTGGCAACAAATGAAACCACATATCGCCAAGCAAGCCGATGGCAAACCCGTTCACCCGATTAAAGCAGATGCGCTTAAACCCGTCGTTGAAGGTTACTTAGATCAAGGTAAGCCTTTCAAAATGGGGATGGTTTTTCCGGTTTCTACCCATAACTACGAGCTGCGTTATTGGTTAGCCGCAGGTGGCATACACCCTGGTTACTATGCCCCACAAGCTGGCGATAATAGTGGTCAACTTAATGCCGATGTACTGCTTAGTGTAACGCCACCACCACAGATGCCTGCGACGATGGAAGCGGGAACGATTGAGGGCTATTGCGTTGGTGAACCATGGAATCAGCAAGCGGTGTTTAAAGGCATTGGCACCCCAGTGGTGACAGATTACGAAATCTGGAAAAACAATCCTGAGAAAGTGTTTGGCGTGTCGAAAAGCTGGGCTGAAAAGTACCCCAACACACATATTCGCGTTGTCAAAGCGCTGATCCGCGCCGCGTACTGGTTGGATGAAAATAACAACGCTAATCGCGCTGAAGCAGTCAAACTACTGGCTAAAAGTGAGTACGTTGGTGCGGATTATGAAGTGATTGCCAACTCAATGACAGGCACGTTTGAATATGAAAAAGGCGACGTTCGCGAAGTGCCAGACTTTAACGTTTTCTTTCGCTACAACGCGACGTTCCCATACTACAGCGATGCGATCTGGTATCTCACTCAAATGCGTCGTTGGGGCCAAATCGCCGAAGAAAAACCGGATGATTGGTACATGAACATCGCTAAACAAGTTTACCGACCAGATATCTATCAGCAAGCGGCTCAAGCTTTGGTTGAAGATGGTGTGCTGAGCGGTAAAGACTTTCCTGACTTTTCGCAGCAAGACGGTTTTCGCGCTCCGCAAACTCACTTTATCGACAATATTGTTTATGACGGACGCACGCCCAACGCTTATTTGAAAAAGTTCGCGATTGGTCTCAAGGGTAAAGATAAGGTTTAACCACTTGGTTAGAGGGACGTTTTGTCCCTCACTGAATTATCACAAACAAGGATGTATGAGGAGTCGTTATGTCGAGTAATGTTATCTCTCTAATACCTACACGCGAGGCAATGGCGAGTAAAAGTAAAGCGATATTATTGCCATTGATCGGAATCTTGGTGTTCCTAATGATGTGGCACTTTAGTGCTCGTCAAGTAGAAACGTCACTGGGAACACTGCCTGGACCGGCACAAACCTATCAACAATTTAGCAATCTGGTTGTGGAGCACTGGGATGAGCGATCCAAAGGGGTGGCGTTCATTGAGCGTCAAGAAAAACGTAATGCGGCAAAGCTTGCCAAAGATCCAGATGCGCAAGTAAAGCTGCGCCCCTATACGGGCAAACCGACCTTTTTCGACCAGATTGTGACCAGCTTAGTCACAGTGGCAAGTGGCTTTGTACTCGCCACTGTCATTGCGATTCCGTTGGGCATCATTTTGGGGTTAAATCAAGCTGCATATCAAGCATTTAACCCAATTATTCAACTGCTTAAGCCCGTTTCTCCACTGGCTTGGCTACCGATTGTCACCATGGTCGTTAGCGCAACTTATGTCAGCGATGATCCGATGTTTGCCAAGTCGTTTATTAACTCACTGTTAACGGTTGCCCTATGTAGCTTGTGGCCAACTCTTATTAATACCGCTGTCGGGGTGACCAGTGTCGACAAAGACCTCATCAATGTGAGTAAGGTGCTGCAACTCTCTTGGTGGCGCCACATTAGGATTATTTTGCTGCCTTCTGCAGTACCGATGATTTTCACCGGTTTGCGGTTGTCACTTGGTATCGCTTGGATGGTGTTGATTGCGGCAGAAATGCTGGCGCAAAACCCAGGCCTTGGAAAGTTTGTTTGGGATGAATTTCAAAACGGCAGTTCGGCATCATTGGGGCGGATTATGGTGGCAGTTATCACGATTGGTCTGATTGGTCTGTTGCTCGATCGCGGTATGTTGCAGCTGCAAAAATGGCTTTCTTGGAATAAACAGCAGGCATTGCGCTAAAAGGAGTTTTCTATGTCTAAACCATTACTCGACCTTACCCAATTAGGGATGCGCTTTCCAACCAATAATGGCGAATTTATCGCACTAAAAAATGTCAACTTAGCGATCAATAAAGGCGAGTTCATTTCGTTAATTGGTCACTCTGGTTGTGGGAAGTCGACAGTGCTTAATTTAGTCGCCGGGCTCAATTTACCGACCGATGGTGGTGTCATCGTCGATGGGCGAGAGGTTAGCGGTCCGGGCCCCGAGCGAGCGGTTGTATTTCAAAATCACTCATTACTACCTTGGTTAACCGTGTATCAAAACGTTGAGCTGGCGGTGAAACAGATTGCGGCCAAGCACGCCGGTCAGCAGGAAATGAAAGGTTGGATTCAACACCAAGTGGATCACTACCTCGACTTGATTCAGATGTCTCATGCGGCGGACAAAAAGCCCGATGAAATTTCAGGAGGAATGAAGCAGCGTGTAGGTATTGCACGGGCGTTAGCACTCAAGCCGAAAGTGTTATTGATGGATGAACCGTTTGGTGCACTTGATGCGTTAACGCGCGCACACCTGCAAGATTCTTTAATGAAAATACAGGCAGAGCTAAATAATACCGTGATCATGATTACTCATGATGTAGATGAAGCGGTGCTGCTCTCAGACAAAATAGTGATGATGACCAATGGCCCAGCGGCAACCATCGGCGAAGTATTATCGGTCGATCTGCCAAGGCCACGTGATCGTGTCGCGCTTGCGGAAGATTCACGCTATCAAAAGTATCGACAATCGGTATTGCGTTTTTTGTATGAAAAACAGTCGAAGTCGGTGGCACCTGTTGTGAGTCACCAATCCGCAGCCGATGTGTCTGCCAAGTTAGCCTAAGGAGAGAACTATGCAACATATTGTAATTGTCGGCAATGGGATGGTTGGTCATCACCTCGTCGCTCAGCTCGTTGAGCGTGGTGCCCACTTAGAAAAAAAGATCACTGTTGTCGGGGAAGAGCGCTTTATCGCTTATGACCGAGTTCAGCTATCTTCACTGTTCGCAGGAAAAAGCCACCAAGATTTAATGTTGAGTAGTGAAGAGTGGTATTCGCGCCATGGCATAGAATTGCTCCTGGGCAGTCAAGTCACGAAAATTGATCGATCTAATAAGCATTTAATCCTCGATGAAGATAGCGTCATCGGATATGACAAATTGGTACTAGCGACGGGCTCATTTCCTTTTGTTCCACCGATTGAGGGTAAACAACGCGATAACATCTATGTCTACCGAACCCTCGATGATTTATCCGAAATTAAAACCGCCAGTCAGGGGGCCAAAAGTGGGGCGGTAATTGGTGGCGGATTACTTGGTCTTGAGGCGGCTAACGCGCTTAAATTGCTTGGTTTGAAGACGCATGTGATTGAGTTTGCACCACGTCTGATGCCTGTTCAATTGGACGAGGCAGCAGGCCAAGTGCTCAAAGAACAAATCGAGGGTTTAGGGCTTTCGGTGCACACCTCAACCGCCACCGAGAGAATCTGCGATGGCGAGACGGCGCGTCACCGAATCGTATTTAAAGACTCACCGGCGTTAGAAGTCGACGTGATTATTTTCTCGGCGGGTATTCGACCGCAAGATGCATTAGCGCGCCAAGCCGAATTGCTCGTTGGCGAGCGAGGTGGCATCGTTATCGATAACCATTGCCAAACCAGCGACAAAGATATTTATGCGATCGGTGAATGTGCCCTTTGGCAGGAGAAGATCTTTGGACTGGTTGCTCCTGGTTACACGATGGCACGCGTCACCGCTGATGGTCTATTAACCGGTGAGAGTAAAGGCTTTACTGGTGCGGACATGAGTACCAAATTAAAGCTCTTGGGCGTAGATGTTGCCTCGATTGGCGACGCACATTCTGTTACCGACGGTGCTCAGGAAATGGTGCTACAAGATTCCGTCAAAGGCATCTACAAGAAGCTGGTGGTCGATGAGACAGGAACTCAGCTATTGGGTGCAATTTTGGTCGGTGATAATAGCGATTATGACGCGTTGCTTCAGTGCTATCTCAATCAAACCTCACTGCCTGATCACGCAGCAAATCTGCTGTTCGATACTTCGATGTTACAAGGCGAAGTGGCGGATACTGCGATCATTTGTTCATGTCACAATGTCACTAAAGGGGACTTAGTCACCGCGATTCAGGCAGGAGTGCATGACTTAGCGACCCTCAAACAACAAACCAAAGCAGGCACAGGTTGTGGTGGCTGTAGCAACATGGTGAAGACGGTACTCGATACTGAACTGAGTGCGATGGGCGTTGAAGTCAATAATCATATTTGTGAACACTTTGAGCTTTCACGCCAAGAATTATTTCATCTGTGTCAGGTCGAGAAGATCAAAGATTTCGAAACCCTACTTAGCCAACACGGTAAAGGTCACGGTTGCGATTTGTGTAAACCCACGGCAGCGTCGGTGTTTGCGTCATTGTGGAATGAACACATCATGGAACCACAACACAGTTCGTTGCAAGATTCCAATGACGCCTTTATGGCCAATTTACAAAAAGATGGTTCTTATTCCGTGGTTCCGCGCGTTGCAGGAGGCGAGATCACTCCAAATAAACTGATCGCGTTAGGTGAAGTGGCGAAGCAGTATGACTTGTATACCAAAATTACCGGCGGGCAGCGCGTGGATCTGTTTGGGGCTCAGATTGAGCAGTTACCGCAAATATGGCAGTCATTAATTGATGCCGGATTCGAAACGGGTCACGCCTACGGTAAATCATTAAGAACGGTGAAATCATGTGTTGGCTCAACGTGGTGTCGCTACGGTGTTGATGACTCGGTTGGGTTAGCGATTGAGCTAGAAAATCGCTACAAAGGACTACGTGCGCCGCACAAGCTAAAGTTTGCGGTTTCAGGTTGTACCCGTGAGTGTGCCGAAGCTCAAAGCAAAGACATCGGGGTGATTGCGACAGAAAATGGTTGGAACCTTTATGTTTGTGGCAATGGTGGAATGCGACCAAGGCATGCCGATCTGATTGCCTCCGATTTATCGAAACCAGAGCTGGTTGAGCTGATTGATCGTGTGCTGATGTTCTATGTACGCACTGCTGATCGCTTGCAGCGCACGTCTGTGTGGTTAGAAAATCTTGACGGTGGGCTTGACTACCTAAAACAAGTCGTCATTGATGATTCACTAGGTCTGGCGCAATCATTACAAGCGCAGATGCAACATGTGGTTGATACCTATCAATGTGAATGGAAAAGCACGTTAGAGGATCCGGAGAAATTGGTCAAATTTAAACCCTTTGTCAACACCGATCAGGGCAGTACTGCATTGCCTTATCAACGTGTTCGTCAACAACGTATCCCGGTTAAGGAGGTAGGCTAATGGAAGTACTAGAACGAGTAACGATATGTCAGTTACAGCAGTTAACGCCTTTTGAAGGGCGCGCCGCATTAATAGACGGAGAACAAGTTGCCCTCTTTTATCTGGCGAATTTAGGTGTTTTCGCGATTCAAAACTGGGATCCCATTGGTAAAGCTTACGTATTATGTCGTGGTATTGTTGGTGACGTTCATGGTGAGTTGTGCGTCGCGTCCCCGCTCTATAAGCAGCACTTCAGTTTGCAAAGCGGTCAGTGCATTGAAGATCCCGACATCGTACTCAAAACCTGGCCAGTACAACTAGTCGGTCAAGACGTTGTGTTAATTCACTAACCTAAAACAGAAAGTGGGCCAAGTTGGCTCACTTTATTGTTGTAACCGCGACTAAGCAGAACATGGACTGGCTTTGGTGGCCATCTCGCGTTTTCTCATTGGCATGCGATCAATCACACGTTTGACTTGTTCCCAATCTGTTGCGCTTCCCCAGCGCAATTTTTCATGCCCGTCTTTACCTATCAGCACAGCAGTGTGCGAACCCGGCTCAATATTGTAAACGGCAAACAGTTCATTGAGGTTGAACTCATATTTGACCCACTTAGGTTGGGTAAAACCATCTTCAGTGACGACGAGTGCAATCAAATCACGGTCTTGTAATTGACACTTATTGATCAACGTCTCAAGCAAAAACTGTTTAACGTGCTCATCGTTGGTTGGCGCAAAATAGATCACACTTCGATGCGCCCACTGCGATGAGTAACTAGGAAAGCCCCAACTTGTTGAGCTAAACAGTGTTATTGCTGCGATCAGCAAGAATAGTCGCATAACCCTGACTCCTTGGCTAACGGTCATAAAACGTTCTATCGTTTCTTTTACGTTAAGTGTAGGTGTTAAGCTCAGTTTCTAATCACTCAATCAAGAATTTCTATGCAGACCTTGCACACAACGTGGCGCGCTGAATACCAAGTTCAAATCGTCACAGTAAACAAAAAAGGGATGCAATTTTGCATCCCTTGTTGGTTATTCGCCAGCTACTGGTTGGTTATTCGCCAGCTACTGTTTGTTGTTTGGTTTTGACACTCGCAATCAGCATATAGATACATGTTGCCAGCAAGGCTGCAAACAAGTATCCCATAAGCCCTTGATTCCCTAGCATAAACCAGTCAGCAGCAACCGGGCCCGCTACAGAGCCAATACTGTAGCTAAATAGCATGACTTGTGTCGCCGAGACGATAAAACTCGCGTCCAGTTTGTCACAAGCTAAGTTGATTGCGATAGGATAAAGCGCAAATGTCGCCATACCAAGCAAGAACAGTGCGATACCTAACGCGTCAACGCCACTCACCATCGAGGTGAAACTGATCGCCGCCACGCCGAGCAGGCAGAACATCGCCATCAGTAGCGTACGTCCAAAGAACTTCGACAACCATGGCACAATCGGTTGCACAGCCATGCCACCAAGAATGACCACGGCCATCAGGCTACCAATGTCACTATGACTGATGCCGCGCTTTTGTAGCTCGATAGGCATTAAACCGTAAATTGCGCCTAGCGTGAGCCCTGAAACAATACAACCAATAATAGCCGCGTGATTGAGCTTGCTAATTTGCTTGAGTGAAAGCGGTGTACTGTGTTCGCTTTGTGGTTGTTCACACTCTCCAAATAGCAGTACGACCACGGCCATAATTAATAAAGTAATGATAGCAATAAATGGCACACCACCTGACACGCCAATGACGCCAATGCCTAATTGACCCAACGCACTACCGCCGTAGAGTGAACCCATGTAGAGCCCAAGACGTTTAGCGCGTGCACTTTCATCGCCGTGGAGCAGCCATGATTCAACGATGACAAACACGCCAGCCACTGCCATGCCTGCGACAAATCGCGCAACAATCCAAGTTGCTGAGTAAGGCAGCAAAGGCAGGGCGATGATAGTGGCGATAAACGCGACTAAACACCAAACAAAGGCGTTCCGATGGCCCACTTTACTGACTAAAGGCTCGATCATTACCGCACCGATCAGCAGACCGGCGTAAAATACGCTAGCAAGCCAACTGGCGAGAGAAAAGTCCAAGCCATACGTTGGCAGCATGAGCGGAATCAAGCTCATAAGGTAACCCGATGCGACTGCATATAGAGCAAGCGCAATAACTGGTACAGAAATGCGAGCTTTTGAAGTCGTAGCAACCGTGTTTTCCAATGTCTTTGCCTCAGTCAAATAGAATAAGAAATAACTAAAAATCGGCGCGACTATGTGGTTAAAGCAATTGAAGGTAAAGCGAAAGATTTTGCTCATAACGATAAATAATATTTATCGTTATGAGCAGTGCATAATAGATAAAAAAAGTGGCCAAATTATGCAATTTTGACCACTTTAATTGTAATTTTATAGACAAGCTTATTTGGTTAGTGCCTGGTTAAGCCATTGATCAAATTGACTCTTAGGAAGGGCGCCGTTAATGGAGTCGACTCTTTTGCCATTTTTAAACACCATAATGGTCGGAATGCTACGAATTTGATGCTGTGCTGCAAGGTTTTGCTGACTTTCGGTATCAATTTTCACAAATCGAACCATTCCTGAGCGCTCGGCAGCGACGTCGGAAAAAATCGGTGCAAAGCCGACACAAGGATTACACCAAGGAGCCCAAAAATCGACCACGACCGGAACGTCACTAGCCAAAATCGCGTTAAAGTTAAGTTCGGTTCCTTCGATAGGCGCACCGTCGAGAAGCGGAGATTGGCACTTGCCACAATTTGGCGTTTCATTGATGCGCTCTGTTGGAATACGATTGATACCCGAGCAAGATGGGCAGCGTGTATTAAAGGTAGACATGATATTTCTCTCGTTGTTCTTTTCAATTAGGTGACAGTAAATGCCATAGCTAGTTATACTCTGAATCGAACGAGTGATACAAATAACAAATAATGAATTCATAGGCTCAGAATGAAAAATTTCTATGCAGAAATTGTCGGTTGGGGGAAATGCCTACCGCCAACCAAGCTCTCCAACGAGGACTTAAGTACTTTTCTTGATACATCGGATGAGTGGATTCGAACCCGAACTGGGATTGAAAACCGTCGAATCAGCCATGTTGATACTTCAGATATGGCAACCGTCGCGGTCAAGCATGCTTTGGCGTGTGCGGGTAAAACGGCCGATGAAATTGATCTTATTATCATCGCCACTTGCTCACCGGACTCTTTAATCCCTAATATTGCGTCTAAAGTATCGCAAAATCTTGGCATCAAAGCGGCAGCAGCCTTTGATTTAAACGCTGCTTGTACTGGTTTTGTTTATGGTTTAGAAACTGCCACGCGCTTGATGCAGGCTGGTAACTATCAAAATGCAGTTGTTGTTGGCGCGGAGCGATTGTCGTTCTTTATTGACTGGACGATGCGTGATACGGCCGTTTTGTTTGGTGATGGTGCTGGCGCCGTGGTTTTGAGCCGTACAGAACAACAAGTTGGACTGCAACAAGCACAATTGGGCTGTGATTCAAAAGGGCGAGATATTTTATCAGTGCCGAAATTTGGCACCTCAATGGATCGTTTTGCAGCAGAGAACGGCTACTGGGACTTTAACTTTGTCGGCAAAGAGATCTTTAAGCGCGCCGTGAAAGGGATGGGCGCTGCGGCACATAGCGTGTTAACGCGAAGCGAGTTGTCTACTGATGACGTTGATGTGGTGATTCCCCATCAAGCGAACATCCGCATTATTCAAACCTTATGCGACCTAGCTGGTATTAGCCAAGATAAAGCCTTTGTTAACATCCATAACTACGGCAACACGTCGGCAGCAACCGTGCCGATTGCGCTGTGTGAATCGCTTGAGCAAGGTTTTGTTAAACCTGGCGATAACTTATTGTTGGCAGCCTTTGGTGCGGGTCTTACATGGGGAGCCGGGCACATTAAGTGGGGCGAGCGCGTGACCCCACTAGGCTACAGTGAAGCTAAGTTACCTGAGTGTGATAAATCTGCTCTGGAATTGCTTAGTGAAGCGATTGAATACTGCCAGCGCAAAGGGCAATAATCTTCTGCTATAAAGCAAAGTGATCAAACCGCGCGTCAGGCGCGGTTTTTTATTTCTCGAACACGATGTGCGCTCACGCGAGCAAAAACAGTCACTATATTCTGCATTACTCAATTCGCTACAGAAAAATCGTTGAGAAGTCAGTATTATATCGGGCAAAGCATAAGAATGATAAAGGGTTTACATGAAGTTTCTTCATACCTCTGATTGGCACTTAGGCCGTCAATTTCATAACGTCTCTCTGCTAGAAGACCAAAAAGTGGTGCTTGAGCAGATCATTGATTACCTCAAGGCTAACCGAGTGGATGCGATGGTAATTGCAGGCGACCTGTATGATCGCTCCGTTCCGCCAACAGCTGCGATTGAAGTGATGAATGATTTTGTTGATCGTGTCTGTGGTGAGCTTGGCGTGCCTATCATTCTTATTCCTGGTAATCACGATGGTGCGCAGCGTCTTGGCTTTGGCTCGGGACGTATGAAAACCGCAGGGCTGCATATTATCAGTAATTTTGAGCAGATGTTGCAGCCAGTGGTGATTGAGTCGGATCTCGGTCCAGTTGCCTTTTATGGCATGCCTTATAACGATCCTGAGTTAGTTCGCCATCATTTTAAACAGTCAGTTTCGACGCACGATCAAGCGCATCAATACCTTTCGCAGCAAATTCAACAGCAATTTAAACCTGGACAGCGCAACGTGTTGATCAGTCACTGCTTTGTTGACGGAGCGATTGAATCGGAGTCAGAACGTCCGTTGTCTATCGGCGGCTCAGATCGCGTCAGTCATGAGCATTTCATCCCGTTCGATTACGTCGCGCTCGGGCATCTTCATCAACCGCAGAAAAAAGGCGCAGATTATATCCGTTATTCTGGTTCGCTGATGAAATACAGCTTCTCTGAGCAACATCAGAAAAAGGGCATGACGCTAGTTGAGTTTGGTAAAGAGGGTTTTTTAAATGCGACCCACATTGATTTGGTCGCGCCCCATCAAATGCGGATTATCGAAGCGGAACTGGAATCGATTGTTGAACAAGGCAAAACGGACCCAAATAACCACGATTATCTGTTAGTGCGGTTACTTGATAAGCACGCGATTTTAAACCCAATGGAAAAGCTTCGGGTCAGCTACCCCAATGTATTACATCTAGAAAAACCGGGCATGTTGATTGGCGTTGAGCAACAAATGGCGGCGGCTAAACTGGCTCGTAGTGAAGTTGATATGTTCCGTGACTTTTTCCTTGAAGCGCAAGATACACCGCTGAGTGATGAGCAAGAACAAGCCATTCTCGACATCATCAAACAGCTAAATCAGCAATAAGGGCGAGCAATGAAACCGACCAAATTAACCATTCAAGCATTTGGCCCTTTTGCCACGACAGAAGTGATTGATTTTACCCAATTAGGTAGCCATCCGCTGTTTTTGATTAATGGACCAACAGGCTCAGGCAAAACCTCTATTCTCGATGCGATCTGTTTCGCGTTGTACGGTGAAACCACCAGTAATGAGCGGCAAGGTATACAAATGCGCTGCGACCAAGCGGCACTTGATGTCGCAACGGAAGTTGAGCTGGAATTCGAACTCAATAATAAGCACTATCGGGTTAAGCGTGCGCCAGAGCAGCAAGCACCGAAAGCGCGTGGTGAGGGCACCACAACGCGCAAACACACCGCCGCGCTTTATCAGATTGATGGTGAAGAAAAACTTATCACCAGTAAAACAGCGCAGGTAAAAGGGGAAGTGACGGCACTGTTAGGGCTTAACGAAACCCAATTCCGTCAGGTGATGGTGCTTCCTCAAGGCAAGTTTCGCGAACTGTTACTGGCGAGTTCAAAAGAGCGAGAAGCGATATTTGGCCAACTGTTTCAAACAGATGTGTATAAAAAGATTGAATACGCACTGAAAGATAAAGCAAGTGCTATCAGTAAAGCGAAAGATGAGTTTGACAACCAAATTCGCGGCGCGCTGCAGGTGGCTGAAGTAAATAGTGAGCATGCGCTTGCCGAGCGACATACGCAACTAGCTCAAGAGCTCGAAGAGGCCAAAGCAGGCGAGCAGGCCCAAAGAGATAACGTCAATCTTGTTCAGAGTAAGTTGCAAAAAGCGCAAGCAGTAACCGAACAATTTACTAAGCTAGAGGCAAGCAAAGCAAGTTTGCTCTCTCATCAAAGTAATCGTCCTGCCATTGATGCGCTGAGTGGGAAGATTCAGCTCGCCCTTCAAGCTAGAAAGTTGGCTGTAACTTATTCGAGTTTGCAAAGCGCGTTAAAACAGCATGCTGAGTTTAAAAGTAATATCGCCACTATTGAACAACGTCAAACTGAAGCCGAGCAACAACGAAAAAGTAGCCTGCAACAATTAGACATTGCACAGAAAAACGCTGAACAATTGACATCACTGACAGAGCAAGGCTACCAACTTGAGCAAGTGAAAGTAAGACTGGGTGAGAAAGCAGAACTCGAACAGCAAGTTAATCAGTTAGAAGCGAACAAGACTGATTTAACGAACAAGTTGGTAAAGTATCAAGCGTTAAAAGATCAGTTGGCGGTTGATGCTGAAAGTGGTGCCAAGAAACTGGAACAAGCACGTAAAGATGTCACGCAAAAGGTGTCACTTGAAGCTGAACTGATTGGCAATCAACGTGTACTGTCTGACTTGAGCAAACTCGACAAGCTTAAAGTGGAACTCGTTACGCTTGAGTCACAAACCGATAGTAAGCGCACAACATTAGATCAAGCCAGTAAGGCGCTAAACGCTAGTCAGCAACACGCCAATCAACTTGAGATGAACTGGCATAGCGCGCAAGCGTCTATTTTGGCGCAGAAATTACAAGCTGGGCTTGCGTGCCCAGTGTGCGGTAGTTGCGAGCATCCCGCTCCGGCGCCAAGTGTCGATCAACAAATCTCGAAACAAGCAGTGCAGCAGGCACGCGAGCAAGAACGTGCTGCGCTAGATGCGTATAATCGCGCCAGTAATAGCCTTGAACAGCATCAACACGCGATAGCTCAGCAATCTAAATTAATTGCGCAAGCACAACAGGATCTTGGTCAGCATGCGAGTCGTGACATCAAGTCCTTGTCAGAAGCGATCAATCAGCAAAAGCAAAAACTTGAATCTCTGTCGTTAATTGATTTAGACGCCATGGAAAAATTAGTTGTTGAGTTAAACCAACGTTGTATTAACGGCGAAGAGAAAATTAGCCAGCTTAAAGAGCAAAAGTTGGCAAATAACTCTGCACTGACGGTGCAAAAGCAGCAACTGCAAAAGTTAATTTCTAGCTACGATGTTAAGTACACCTCGTTAGAGGTTGTGCAGCAGCATTATCAGCAAAACTACCAGAAAATCGAGCAGCTTAAGCTGGCGTTAGAGACGGCGCAGCAGGCCAGTAAACAAGCGGATCTTGTTATTGCTGACATTGAGAGTCAAGCCAAAACAAATCGTGAACTTCTCGACAAAGCGGCGCATCAGTTGAGCTTAATCGAACAACAGTGGCAGGCAGAACTTGCCGAGTCGACACTCGACAACGAACAACAGTTTATTGAAGGCAAAACGTCAGATGAACAGCTAGAGCAGTGGCAGAAGACGCTTAATGACTATAACCAGCAGACGACCAAGATAGAGCAAACTATCGCAGATCTAGCCGAACAGTTAAAACAGGTCGACAAACCACAATTAGGCGCAATCGAAACAGAGTTGGCCACGGCCAATGCTGAGTACCAAATTTTACGTAACAAGCTTGATAGTGTCTATTCTGAGTATCAACGTGTTGAAAAAGTCCAGCAAGACATTGCACGTTTGCATGATAAGAACAGCCAACTTGAGGCGCAATATAAGGTTTATGGTACTTTATATGATGTGACCAGTGGTAAAACAGGTAGTCGAGTCAGCTTGCATCGATTTGTGCTCGGTGTATTGCTCGATGATGTGCTTATTCAGGCCTCGCAACGTTTGTCATTGATGAGTAAAGGTCGTTATCAACTGGTGCGTAAAACGGATGGATTTAAAGGGGCGGCAGGCCGAGGCCTAGACTTGAGTGTTGAGGATGGTTACACGGGTAAAGCGCGCGATGTCGCCACTTTATCGGGCGGTGAATCTTTTATGGCAGCACTGGCGCTGGCGCTTGGGCTTTCTGATGTGGTGCAGTCATACAGCGGAGGTATTCGCCTTGATACCTTGTTTATAGATGAAGGCTTTGGCAGTTTGGATCCTGAGTCACTGGATCTGGCCATCCAGACGTTGGTCGACTTACAGCAATCTGGAAGAATGATCGGCATCATCTCGCATGTCAGTGAACTTAAAGAGCAGATGTCACAAAGGATCGATGTTTTTTCGAGCCGAGTAGGAAGCACAATTCAGCTAGTGGTCACATAAACAAAGTGTCAATGCTCTACTGAGCGTAGGCTTTAGATAAAATGTGCTAAAACTTAATTAGCACGATGAAATTTAAAATAACCACCGGGGCTGCTTTGCGCGGTAAGGAAGTGAATGGACGCAATTCTAGACTCGATTCGTAAGGTCTATCAATATGCTGAGCCCAACCTCACTTTGGTTGGGTGGATGGGGCTGATTGGTTTTCCTACTTATTATTATATTTGGAGTGAACTTTTTCCTCAGCCGTATGAGAACCTTACCCTGCGTATAGCATGCTCAGTGCTGTTTGCTGGTATTGCTCTGCGACTCTATCTACCTAAATATTTGCAACGGTATTTAGCTGAATATTACTTTGTCTCTATCGGTATTTGTCTACCATTTTTCTTTAGCTTCATGATGTTTATGAATGAATGGTCAACGATTTGGGCAATGTCTTTTATGGCCTCGATCTTCTTACATGTCCTACTGATCCACCAAACACGTTTGATGCTTTCTCAGGCAGTCGTTGCTATAGCCGCTGCCTACTTCATCGTTTATGGTTTTGATCTAGAAGCCGTTCAGCAACAAATGGTTTTGCCCTACATTCCGATTTTTCTGTTTACCTATGTTTTTGGTAATTTATTTTACTTTCGTAATCAAGCGGGTCATGAGGTTAAAGTGTCGCTCGCTAAATCATTTGGTGCGGGTATCGCTCATGAAATGCGCAACCCTCTCAGTGCACTTAAATCCTCTTTAGACGTACTTGACTCATTGCTGCCACCACTGAATAACAGTCACGCTGCTAGTTACAAGTTAACCGACCAGGAGGTAGCCATTGCGCGAGAAATTCTGACTGATGCCGATGAAGTGATTCGTACTGGTAATGAAACCATTGATTTGCTTCTTACTTCAATTGATGAAAATCGAGTCTCAAGAAATACGTTTAAGAAGCACTCTATTCGTCATGTTGTGGAAGGATCATTGCGAAGTTTTGCGTATAAGAGTGGCAAAGACAAACAGGCCGTTAACTTATTGCCCGGAGATGACTTTGATTTTTTTGGCAGTGATGCGCTAATAAAATATGCGTTGTACAACCTACTCAAAAATGCCTTTTACTACCAAAACGATAGCGGGTTTAAAATATCAGTCGAACTGAGGTGTTTTGAACGGCACAATGAATTGGTGTTTACTGATAATGGTGTTGGCATTGAGCCTGATGTGCTAGACAATGTATTTGAAGATTTCTATACCTTTGGTAAAACAGGCAGTTATGGTTTGGGCTTGCCTTTTTGTCGTAAAGTCATGGTTGCCTTAGGGGGGCAGATATGCTGTCGCTCTGAGCTCGGTCAATGGACGGAGTTTACACTGCGTTTTCCTCTGTACAACTCAAAAGAAGTGGCCAACATTAAAGCCGATATCATGAAATCAAAATCTATACTTTATATTGGCGGCCAGAGCAAACCATTTCGCCTGATCAACGAAGAGGCTTTTTATCGCGGTTTTCGCCTGCGTCAGTTATCACTGGAAGCAGCGCGCAATAAACAAGAGTATGAATTTGAATTTGACCTCATCATTATCAATCTAGACGAAGCGATAGATAACCCAGACGCCTTACACGAGCTTGAGAGTAAACTGCATTTCACTGAAGGGCGGATCGTATTTCTGTTTAATCAACAAAATCGCTATCACAATGATATTGAACGCCATTTAACCGTGTATCCAGTTGAGGTGCATACCTTTTTACTAAAAACGGGGGCAATATTAGATGAATTGCTGTTTGAAACTCCGAGCACAAATCGAAATCTTTTACCGCGTAAGCGTGTAGTGACAGGGAAAACCATCTTATTGGCTGACGATAACCACTCACTGAGAACTTACACCGCTATTTTACTCGAGCAACAAGGCTTTGACGTATTGCAAGCGGAGGATGGACAGCAAGCGCTTAGCGTAATAGCAGAGCGCCAAGTGGACTTAATCATCATGGATCTCGAGATGCCTTTAATCGATGGCTTGCAAGCGACTGAGTCAATCCGCCAGTCACAAGCAACGTATTCAAGTATACCCATATTGGCTTATACCGGCGATTCGAGCCCAGAAACGATAGAAAAAATCCAACAAGTCGGTATGAATGACTTTATTGTTAAACCTGCAGATACCAGTTTATTACTTGATAAAGTTGCAAACTGGATATAAAAGCCCACCTCGTGGGCTTTTATATATTACAAAATATATAAGTTTTGATTTTTATAAGCCTGGCGGCAAACGTTAATTAACTTATCAGCTTGGTCATCCGTGATCGAACTATTGAGTGAAAAGCGAATAATATTTTTATTGCGCGGTGTTGCAGGGCGACAAAACACCGCTCCAAATATACCATTTGACTCCAAGTAATCTCTCACTTTCTCAGTGTTTCTTTCATCTCCTGTTTCTAATGCAATTATTTGTGAATGACTGCGTACGCTAATGCCAATATCAATTAATTCCGTTTTAATAGAGTGGCTGATTTCTTCTAAACGCTGACGCTTGTCATCACTGCGTTGTATCACTTCGAGCGTTTTGTCTAGTCTGTCGAGTTCATACGGTAGCATCGCTGAGCTAAATATAGCGGGATAGCCGACAAAGGGGATGCATTTATCGGCTTGATTGTTACACCAAATTGCGCCAGCGCGATAGGCAAACGTCTTGGCTAAACTTGCGGTCATAAAATCAACTAAGTGGGTCAGGTTCTGCTGATGAAGTAATCCGCGTCCTTGTTCCCCGTGAGTACCAAGTGAATGAGACTCATCAACCAAAATTGCACAACCGTTCTCTTTCGCCACGGCGATAAGGTCGGCCAGGGGAGCGATGGTACCTATCGTGCTGTAAATCGAATCTACCAAGACGATTCCAGGGCCATGGCGTTTAATCAGTTTACTTAAATGCTTTACATTATTGTGCATAAAAGGGTGGATATCAGCACCTGCGATTCGAGCCCCTTCCCACAGTGACATATGGGCAAAAAAATCGACATAGATCTGAGTAGAACTGTCACAAATCGTTTGTAGTAATGCCAGATTCGCAGCCCAACCTGATTGGGATAACAAGCAAGACTGGAATCCTGTGTAGTTGGCCAATTGTATCTCGACTTGTGGTTTAGCTGTTTCATTTTGTAAAAAGATCCCAGACATAAACGGGCTATTTTTCCGTTTGCGAATAGCGCTTATGTGGTGTTCTATAATTTCTAGATTATTCGATAAGTCTAAATAGTCATTACTTTGAATGACCAGATCTTTTTCGGTCGGTACCGCACCTAAAACGAGGTGATGTTTATTATTATTTGAGTAAATTAAGTCATTAAGATAATAATTTAATTTATCATTAACGAATCGAGGTAGGGTCGAATAATTATTTAGTTTATTCATCTTCATATATCCTTTGTTGAAGTCAGCGCCATTTGACAGAGAATATATGAATCAGTTTTGATAATATTACGAGTCGATCATTTAGTGTTTGCGTGTATAGTTACAAATAAAAATATCAATGGTATTCGTGCTTACATTATACCGCTAGGCTTAACCAGTCTTAACTAATTAATAAACATACCGTTTTTTTTATTGATGCAATGTTTTATTCGATTGGATTTTGAGTAAAAACCTCCGGCCAGTACATTTTTACGTAGCCTAAGGTTACCCAAATAACTAAACCAGTCGCCACCGACAACTCAAACAAACCAAAGTTATGTAACCAATACCATTGTGGATACTCGTCAGCAAAAAAACTGGTTAGGCGATGCATCGCGATGGCACTGATCACTGAAGGAAAGGTGACCGCTGCGATTGATGGTTGGAATTTAAGTCGCATTAAACGGATATAACATAAGTAGATCAGTAACGTCATGGTAATCGCTATACCTGCCAGCGCACCGGTTAATATAGGATCAGGCTCGGCAAAGTTGACCAAGTAGGTCGCGAGCGTGAGGTTAACGGGGGCGGCCATAATAGCTAATGTCGGCCTGGCTTGTTTAGGTAGCATACCCTCAAAAACCAATCGGTATAGCACCAGAGGCAGCATAAAAAAGTAGATGGTAATACAGACCATGACTAAGGTTTCAGAAAATAACGTATGGCCAAATTGAGTACCAGCCAATGAGCTACTAATAACCCCAACCGGATACAGAAACCAGCTTGGTACAATATTCGACATTTTGAAATTGAGCAGTTGAAAGGTAAAAAATAGCAGCATCATCGACAGGTGCAGTAATAATGCGGCGAACCATATTGGATATGCAATGATCGGGGAGATTATCGCTAAATAGTCACTAAGAATCAGCAGCGCCATACTCATCGGTGCCATTAAGCTGCCCCGAAGCGGGTGACGGATGTCGGTGATAAAGGTACTGTAACTACTAAGGTACTTGACTAGAACGGGTAGCAGCAGAAACGCACCCATTCCGGCCATATAAGGGCGAATAGTTTGACCTATTTCAGGAATATAAAGTGCCCAAGCATGTCCAAGACCAATCATACCAAGCGCTAATCCTGCTTGAGAAGGTGGGACACTCTGAAATTGAGTGAAACGTCGCCAGTTGAACAAGTCTAATCCTTAGTTCATTATTAAACCGACCAGTTAAAGTAAAAACTCTATTTTTGATCAGTGCAATCCATTGTCATTAATCGTTTGCACGCGATAATAACAAGCCAATCGGTTGCGTGGCAAATATCATTCTGGATTGCTTGGCAGATCTTTTTTTCTTAGCTTCTCATTTTTCAATGTTCTATGGAGTAATTGACTATAGATAGGCTTACCGCCAAGTAATTGAGCAAAGGTACCAGCGCCTAGACTGGTGATGATCAATGGCAAAATCAGGTAGTAATTGTTGGTCATTTCTATCACTAGTAAGATACCGGTGATAGGTGCGCGCACGGTGGCAACAAAAAGGGCGCCCATTCCAGCAATTGCAAACATACCTGGAGTGATGTCTAACTCGGGAAATAGGCCTTGGGCGATTAACCCAAAGGCGTAGCCGAATAAGGTACCGAGAGCCAGCATTGGGGCGAATATTCCACCGGGAGCGCCAGAACCAAAACAGATCATCGTGGTTACGATACGGGCTAAAAATAGCATAAGCAGTAGCGGGGCACTGTAACCACCGTTGGTGATGGTTGGGATGAGTGAAATACCACCACCGGTCACTTCAGGAAAATAAAGCAGCATTAGACCAAAGCAGCCACCAATCACAGAACCCATCAATAAGTATCGTTTTCTATCATGACGATGGAATCTAACGAACATATCCTGCGACAACGTCACGAGTTGATTAAATAGCACACCAAAAATACCAAATAGTGCACCGAGCAGCAAAAATAACCACAAAGTCGCGAGCTCAGGAGCTTGATATTGCGGCATGGTAATGACTGCATCCTGACCGTTGATATATCGAAAGACAATATTGGCGGAAACAGCAGAAACGATCACGGCTCGCAGTGAAATAAGTGAATAGCGAAATTGTGGGCGCATTTCTTCAACGACAAACATGATTCCTGCTAACGGGGCGTTAAACGCTGCGGCAAGGCCACCAGCTGCTCCCGAGGCTAATAGAGAGTGGCGCGTATCGTCATTTTTGATCTTAAAGATATCAGTCACCATACGACCTATGGCTCCGCCCATTTGCACTGTAGGACCTTCACGCCCCAAAACCATGCCGGAACCTAACGCTCCCATACCACCAAAGAACTTAACCGGAATCACGCGCCACCAACGTACGGGACGGATGCCATCCATTGCCCCTTCTATCTCGGGAATGCCAGAACCAGAGGCTTCGGGGGCAAATCGGTGTACAAGGAAATAGCCAACAAAAGCGAGCATGGCGCTAATGAGAAACGCGGCAAGCCATAAAGGGAGCAGGGCGCCGATTTCACTTTTTAACCATTCTGTGCGTGTTTGCGAGACAAAGTGAACTGCTATTTCAAAGTAGGTACCGACTAGACCTGCTAACAAGCCGACGATCAAGGACAAGAACAATACGGAAATCGGAGTTTTATCCTTGGAGAGAAATTGATTAATGGCGTCTTTGGGCACCTTAGCCAATAACGATTGTTTTAACTTCTCTCTCTTAGTCATAAAGGAATAAGCTCCATGATATGTGGTTTTGCTTGGGTTTGAAGTCAAAATTATACGCCTGTCTAAAGTGAACTATAGCGATAAGATTGGAATATTGATTTTCAATTATGAGAGAACTAGCAGATCAAGGTTAGTGGGAATTATAGATGTCGGTCACAAAAAATTGCATCAAAAAGTAAGATGTCACCTTGCATATTATTGGTTCTGAACCATAGTTAAAGGGTAAGACAATCTGAACCGACCCGCATGGAGGAATTATCGTCTTACCTACAATTTGGATGGATTCAAACAACAATTGAAAGCCTCGTTTATTATCAGGTCGATGCCAAATGACATCCTGATTCGCAGACTCACGATTGAGTACGAGGGATAGGGCGCACTTTAAGTGCGCCTCTTGTCGTCTATAGGTTTGTGTCTATTCTAAACTAGCAATCTGCTTCAATATCATTTCCAGTTGATCCCAAGGTAGCAGCTGGCTATCGATCACCTCTAAACGACTTTCAAACCCTTCAAGCGACATCTGGTTGACCGACACTACTTTATTACTGACATTGAAGGCAAAGCAGCCATTGTTGGTATTGAGTACGCCTTTGACTCGCTCTGCGTTAAGATCTGACAACATCGAAAATATGTCATCAAAATCAAAGCTAACTTCTGAACCAAAGATCCAGCCGCAACTGTAATACCCCTGTCCATGATTTTCTTTTCGAATATAGAGTTTGTTTGGTGGCAGTTGAAACTGAGGCTCCATCTCGGCGTGTTGATGCTGGTGTGACGATGATTGTTTAACTTGATGGCGGCCTGGGTTGTCAAGTAATTCGATTGGAAATCGTCCTTGTTTAACCAGTTGACTGTATAGTTTGGCTGGGGTTTGGTCGGTAACCCAATCATTGAAAGCATCAATATCACTGACATGGCACTCATCAACTTTATTTCCAATCACAATATCTGCAATCGCCAATTGGTCGTTAAAATTTTGATTACCTAAGTATTTAGGATTAGACAAGTTACGCGGATCGACCAAGCAGATTGTCGCTTTTAAATCGATGTAGGGCTCAAACTGTGTCGAAGATAGGGTGGCCAGTATTTTGTCAGCATGACCGAGTCCGGTTGGCTCGACGATCAATCGGTCAGGGTTGGTGCGCAGTAATGCCGTTATCGCAACTGACATCGGTACCCCAGCCGCACAGCACATGCAGCCTCCTGGGACCTCTTTAATCAAAGCACCGTGTTCGGTCATCATGGCACCATCAATGCCAATTTCGCCAAATTCATTGACCAACACCGCCCAATTTTGATCGGCTGGCTTTTCTTTCAATAAATTAAGAATTGCGGTGGTTTTACCTGTACCAAGAAAACCTGTGATGATGTTTGTAGGCGTTTTCATACACTTAACCCTGAGATAGTTTGTTACATTATAACAAAACATCCGCTTAAGGCGAAAAATGTCTCGGGGTAAATTGTCTTAGGGTAATAAAAAGGGCGGCCAATGGCCACCCTGTGAATAAACTAGCGTTTATTCCTAAGATAACGCTTGCGGCGCTCTTCTTTTTTCTTGATTTTTTGTTCAGCCTTGAGCGTGGCCTCAATTTCGACTTCAATCAGCTCTTGGGTGATCATCTCTGGTACTTCAAGCGTGATTTGGCCTAGGGTGCCATTTCTCAGTTCATGCAGTAAGATCTCTGAACATTTATGCAGGTCAACTCGGCCACCAGCGCGTAATGCGCCGCGGCGGCGACCTATTTCTTCCATCAATTCAATGTCACTTTCAGGCAAGGTTTCTATTTCATAGCGTTGTTTTAGGCGCTCTGGGTAAGCCTTAGCGAGATATTCGACGGTGTAAAAGGCGACTTCATCATACTCCATTGCGGTATCTTTTACCGCACCAGTTGCGGCTAAACGAAAGCCACTATGCGGATTTTCTACTTTAGGCCACAAAATTCCCGGGGTGTCTGATAATACAATGCCATTTTGCAGGTTAATGCGCTGCTGACGACGTGTTACTGCAGGTTGGTTACCCGTAACCGCGATGGTTCTGCCCGCGAGTGTATTAATAATTGTTGATTTGCCGACATTAGGAATACCCATGATCATGGTGCGAATGTTCTTACCAATCTCTTCACGGTGAGGGGCAAGTTTACGGCAAAGCTCAAGAATTTTATTAACTTCTTGCACGTTTGATGTCGTGATAGCCATCGCTTTAACATTGCTTTCTTTTTCTAAGTGGTCAATCCAAAGCTGTGTCAATTCAGGGTCGGCAAGATCACGTTTGTTGAGCACTTTGACAACTGGCTTATTGCCGCGAAGTTCAGAAATCATCGGGTTTTCGCTGCTAAACGGAATACGCGCGTCAAGTACTTCTATAATGACATCTACTTGTGGGATTGCTTCTTCAATCTCTTTCCGAGCTTTATGCATGTGACCCGGAAACCATTGGATAGACATAGGACAACCTTGATATACAAATTTGTGTCAATTGTAAGGGGAATTCCCCTAGAGTAAAGCGTTAAACGGCCTTGATGCTAGGTTTAGAATAAATTTCCGCACGGTTACGGCCATTATGTTTGGCCTGATAGAGTGCCTCATCCGCCTGCTGAAAAAGACGAGATAATTCAGAGTACGATTCAATATGAGCGCTTGATGCACCTGCACTGACGGTGACCTTGTTGTCACATGAGGAGTAGAGGTGCTCAATATTGAGCTGACGTACGTTCTCGACCAGTAATGATAAGTAAGGCTGCAATTGAACGGGTTTGTCTGCCGCCAAAATGGCGCAGAACTCTTCTCCGCCATAGCGGCCGACTATATGCTCATATTCGGTCACGGTTTGTTGAAGGGCCTGAGCTACTTCTTTGAGCGCACCATCACCTTGCATATGACCATAGTTGTCGTTGAATGGTTTGAAGTGGTCGATATCAATTAAAATAATCGCGACATAACCATATTCTAGGTCATCGACAAAATGCTTAGCTTGATGATATAGAAAACGCCGATTGGCAATTCCGGTGACCACATCGATATTTGACTGCTGCTTGAGTATGGCGCGTTTCTCTTCAAGTTCGACGATAATAGCATTGATTTTATGAGCAAAACTGCGCATTTCTTTGGAAACAAAAGAATCTGCATTTGGCAGTTTATCGCCATTGCGACCAAAGCGTTTTAAGTATCCTTCTGCTTCACGTAAAGGGGCAATAAAAAAGTTAACGACATACAAGTTGACGATGAACATCACGAAGGCAAAAAACGCCAATGCCGCCATTTCCTGCCAAGAGATAAAAGCAGGTAGCCTCTCGTTGTGGTCAATCTTGAACTGGATAACACGATTATCAAGAGTATCTTGTTTGTAGAGGTAATGCTGGTTATCCACCTTGCGAGTATTTGGCTTCTCGATATCGTCGGATGGAGCCACACTTATGTCAACACCAGTTGCAAGTTCGATCTGCGCGACAAACTCAGGTCTAATTTTACGAATGAAGACGAGATAACCAAACCCACAGTCGATAGCATCGCTAGTACATATACGTGCTGAGGCGATCATATAAGCGCTATTTTGATAGGAAGCGTAATCGACGTAAGAAGAAATGGTTGAGATAGTTGAACGACTCGCCTTTGCTAGCAGTCGAGAGACCGTCTGTGCGTTTTCTAAAGCGATAAACGATTGGTTAACGACCTCAGTGCCGTTGAAGTAGCCCGTCCAAACCGGATTATTCTTGTTGTCGAAGATAATAATGCCATCAATGATTTTTGATATAAAGGCGTGTTTACCGATACTCTTTTCGACAAAATCTTGTGTGGGAGAGATGACATAATTGGCCATGGTACTCCATGCGGCGTAGTCTTCGACTGAGGCTCTCAGCTCCAATTCTTCCATCGCAAGGACCGTTTCAACTCGCTCAACTTCAAACAGTTGTCTATCGAGAGAGGCTTGGAGGGCGCGTTCATGACTCCACACGGCTTTAAATCCTAAGTAGCACAGTAAAAACAGCGCCACCGTTAGCGTTGAGCCAATGAAAGCGAGTTGTCTTAAACTGAATTGTTTAAACTTAAGTACCAAGACTTTTTTACCTTTTTAGCGTGCTTTATGAGGTCTTCTACCGACATTATCAGTGTAGGGTCGAATCCGTGCTCTTACCATATTCATCTCATTAATCCTTATATTATAAACGATTGATTTGCGTATGTTGTTAATGAATTTATCCATAGATATTCGAAGTAATCGCCTATTAGAGAGTAAAGGCACACAAAATGGGTTCAACACGTAAGATCGACATTTCCCAAGTTAACTCATTACTAGGTGAGACACTCATTTTAAAGGATGACAATGCTTAAGTTGGACAACTGACGCTAGAATGAAAGAGCGTAATAAACCAAAAGGGTTTGGTATGCCTGAAGTTCAGTGTGTTACCTCACATTTGGACGACCGTGCCAAATCAATCAAGTTTGCTTGTTGAACGTTTAGAAGAGTAATAAACAAAAGAGAAGACAACAAATAAACAACATAAATAAAAAGCCCCGCTCATTGAGCGGGGCTTTTTAATTAAGCGTTGCAGTAATTAAGCTAGAAGCTCTTTCGCTGTGTTTACAACGTTTTCAGTGGTAAAGCCGAACATCTTGAATAGCTCGCCTGCTGGTGCAGATTCGCCAAACGTTGTCATACCGATGATTTTGCCACCGAAACCAACGTACTTATACCAAAAATCTGCGATGCCTGCTTCGATAGCGATACGAGCGGTAACGTCAGATGGCAGTACAGACTCACGGTATTGCGCGTCTTGCTTGTCGAATGCATCGGTTGATGGCATTGAAACAACGCGGACCTTTTTGCCTTCAGCGGTTAGCTGCGCGGCTGCTTCAACAGCAAGTTCAACTTCAGAGCCTGTTGCGATAAGAATAAGCTCAGGCTTGCCTGCGCAATCTTTAAGGATGTAACCACCCTTAGCAATGTTGGCGACTTGCTCAGCGTCACGATCTTGCTGGGCAAGATTTTGACGAGAGAAGATCAGTGCTGAAGGACCATCTTTACGCTCGATAGCCAGTTTCCAAGCCACTGCCGATTCAACTTGGTCACATGGGCGCCATGTGCTCATGTTTGGCGTTAGACGTAGAGATGCGATCTGCTCAACTGGTTGGTGAGTCGGACCATCTTCGCCAAGACCGATAGAGTCGTGCGTGTAAACCTGGATGTTCTGAATTTTCATCAGTGCCGCCATACGCATGGCGTTACGCGCGTATTCCATGAACATCAGGAAGGTTGCGCCGTAAGGTACGAAACCACCGTGAAGCGCAATACCGTTCATGATCGCCGTCATACCGAATTCACGCACACCGTAGTGGATGTAGTTACCAGAGAAGTCATTTGCTGCAAGAGACTTAGAGCCCGACCACATAGTCAGGTTAGACGGTGCTAGGTCAGCAGAGCCGCCCATGAATTCAGGTAGCATAGCGCCGAATGCTTCTAGGGCATTTTGCGATGCTTTACGTGATGCAATGTTGGCAGGATTAGCTTGAAGATCAGCAATAATTGCCGATGCTTTCTCTTCCCATTGTGCAGGTAGGTCACCATTTACGCGGCGTTTGAATTCAGCGGCAAGTTCAGGATGTGCTGCTTCATAAGCTGCAAGTTTCTCGTTCCACGCTGCTTCCTTAGCTGCGCCCGCTTCTTTCGCATCCCATTCTGAGTAAACTTCTTGCGGAATTTCAAAAGGACCGTGCTCCCAACCTAATTCTTTACGAGTAGCTGCAATTTCTTCAGCGCCTAGTGGTGCACCGTGACAATCGTGCGACCCTGATTTGTTTGGAGAACCAAAACCAATCACTGTTTTAGTACAGATTAGAGTAGGGCGCGGATCCGCTTTAGCAGCGATAATCGCCGCGTTGATTGCGTCAGCATCGTGACCATCAACAGCAGGAATAACATGCCAGCCGTACGCTTCAAAACGCTTAGGTGTATCGTCAGAGAACCAACCTTCAACGTGACCATCGATAGAGATGCCATTGTCATCCCAAAATGCGATTAGCTTGCCCAGACCTAGTGTGCCCGCTAGTGAACACGCTTCGTGCGAAATACCTTCCATCAGACAGCCATCACCCATGAACGCATAAGTGTAGTGGTCTACGATATCGAAGTTTTCTGTGTTGAATTGTGCTGCTAGTGCTTTTTCAGCCATTGCCATACCAACAGCGTTGGTGATGCCTTGACCTAGCGGACCAGTCGTTGTTTCGATGCCAGGTGCATAACCATACTCTGGGTGACCAGGAGTCTTAGAGTGCAGCTGACGGAAGTTTTTAAGGTCTTCAATTGAAAGCTCATAACCTGCTAGGTGAAGCAGAGAGTAAATCAGCATTGAGCCGTGACCGTTTGAAAGTACGAAACGGTCGCGGTCAGCCCATTCTGGATTAGATGGGTTGTGGTTTAGGTGAGAGCGCCAAAGCACTTCAGCGATATCAGCCATGCCCATAGGTGCGCCAGGGTGCCCAGAATTTGCTTGTTGAACGCCGTCCATGCTTAGAGCACGGATAGCGTTAGCTAGATGTTTGCGATTCATAATTGCTTCCAAAATAGATTCGAAATGAAAAATTCGTTAGTAGTAGATGTAAGAGAGGAACGAAATTCGTTCCTCTTTAATTATTGGGTAGTGATTACAGCTTAGCTGCGATCATCTCTTCTAGTTTGCCTTGGTCAACAGCGAAGTTACGGATGCCTTCAGCTAGCTTTTCTACAGCCATAGGATCTTGGTTGTGATCCCACAAGAATTCGGCGTGAGTCATTGCTGCAGGGCGCTCTTTAGTACCGTTAGAGTCAATTAGCTTCTCTACCACTTCGCCTTCTGTTGCTTCTAGTTCTGCAAGAAGTTGAGGCGCGATAGTTAGACGGTCACAGCCAGCAAGTTCTAGGATCTCGCCGATGTTACGGAAGCTTGCGCCCATAACAACGGTCTTGTAACCGTGCTCTTTGTAGTAGTTGTAGATGTTTGCAACAGAGATAACACCAGGATCTTCTTGAGCTTCGAAATCACGGCCTTCTTTCGCTTTGTACCAGTCCATGATACGACCGACAAAAGGAGAGATAAGGAATACGCCAGCTTCAGCACATGCACGCGCCTGAGCGAATGAGAATAGCAGTGTCAGGTTACAGTTGATGCCTTCTTTTTCTAGGATTTCAGCCGCGCGGATACCTTCCCAAGTTGACGCAAGTTTGATCAGAATACGGTCATTGGTGATACCAGCGTCGTTGTACATTTTTACTAATTGACGAGCTTTTGCAACGCTACCTTCGGTGTCGTAAGAAAGACGTGCATCAACTTCAGTTGAGATGCGGCCTGGAATGGTTTTTAGGATTTCTTTACCGATGTTAACCGCTAGCATGTCACAAGTGTCTTGAACTTGTTGTGCTTTGTCACTGCTTTGAGATTTTGCGTATGCGATAGAGGCGTCGATAAGCGGTGCGTACTCTGCAATTTGAGCCGCTTTTAGAATCAGAGATGGGTTAGTGGTTGCGTCTTCTGGTTGGTACTTCTTGATAGCTTCAATTTCACCAGTATCCGCGACTACGGTCGTTAGTTTACGAAGTTGCTCTAATTTGTTGCTCATTTCGATCATCCTATTTAATGGGCTGCACGTGAAAACTGTAGACGTGCATAGTGCATTTGCAAGCGAGGTAGTTAATCGTCTTGTACAAGTATTCAGCTCAGACGGTCAACTGACCGGAATTCTTCAGCGTGTGAGCATTTGTTGTGAACATTTGCTCTTACGTTGAGTAAATGATGGCTCCATAATTATCTTACTGACGCAAAAAGTCAATCGTAGAAATAAGGTTATAGTGATGTTCATCAACTATTTTTTTGTTCGTCGACGCTAACATACTGAACTAAACGTTTGCCAAGTGATAGCAAGGCTTAGCCCTCGATGGTTAATTGCAAAAAATTGGCTGAGAAAATGTATCGAAGATGAGCAAATGTTGGCAATCAAACAGGTGATGACATATGCTACGGTGATGAGCATATGTAACGTGCGTAAATTTAGCTGAGACGATAACAGTATGAACAAAACTCAAAACGAAATTTCTGATGACAACGCTGACCTATTGACGGAAATTGCGGTCGCCTACTATCAAGATGGCGCAACGCAAGAAGAGATTTCAAGAAAGTTCGCTGTATCTCGTGCCAAAGTCGGAAGAATGCTTAAGCAGGCTCGTGATGAAGGGATTGTTGAGATAACAGTAAAATATCATCCCGTATTCAGTGCCAAGATAGAACAGAGGCTTGTTGAACGATTTGGAGTGAAGCGCGCGCTAGTAGCACTTGATCAGCCAAGTGAAGAGCAGCAGCGTCTCCAGGTCGCAGGTTTGGTCTCTAAATATATGGCAAGTACATTGCAAAATGGCAGCGTAGTGACGGTTGGACAAGGGAGGAACGTCTCCGCAGTTGCACATCATACCGGCGTTATCCCTCAACGAGACGTCAAATTTGTTTGTGGCATCGGTGGTATCCATCCCAGAGGAGGCATGTTTAATGCTGATCATATTTGCCGCCAGTTCGCAAAAAGCTACGGTGGCAGTTCAGAGACCCTCTATGCACCTGCGTATGCCGAGAACCGTGAGCAAAAGCTCGCCTTTATGCAAAATGCGACCGTTAAACAGACGTTAGATCTCGCTCGTAAAGCCGATGTTGCCTTAGTCGGTATTGGTGACATGAGTGAAAACAGTTATATGGTTGATCTCGGTTGGTTTACTGCTGAAGAAGTTGTTCAGTCTCGAATGCAACAAGGTGTGGTCGGTGATTTTGCTGGTTACGACTTTTTTGATATTCATGGTAAGTCTGCGGTGACAGTGATGAGTGACAGAGTCATTGGATTGGGGCTAGAAGAGTTCAGACCTATTTCGCAAGTCATTGCGATTGCAGCAGAAAACAGCAAGCCATTGGCGCTGCTTGGTGCACTGAGAACGGGGGTAATTGATGTCATTGCGACCAGTGTCAGTAATGCATTAACGGTGTTGAACCTAGATGAGCAATTGGATGTTAAATAAGGTTAAGTCATTCTTTTAAGAGATACTCATCATAAAAAATAGCAATAAAGTGTTTATTCTATAACGGCCCGTGATTAGGGCCGTTTTATTGCTCAATAGAAACAGACAAACTATAGCTTGATGATTTCGTTTCCTGACGTTTCACCTTTGGCAAAGCTAGAGATATTATCCAGCGTTGTATCGGCGATATTACCCAATGCCTCATGAGTCAAAAACGCTTGGTGCCCAGTAAACAAAACGTTATGACATGCCGACAAGCGGCGAAAGACATCATCGACAATAATATCGTTGGACTTGTCTTGGAAGAACAGTTCCTTTTCATGCTCATACACATCCAGCCCAAGTGCACCAATGCGTCCTCGTTTAAGGGCCTCAACAGCTGCTGCAGAGTCGAGTAAGCCACCACGACTGGTGTTGACGATCATTACCCCATCTTGCATTTGGTTAAACGCCGCTTCATCCAGTAGATGATAGTTTTCATCGGACATTGGACAGTGAAGGGTAATAACATCACTCTCGTTGAACAAGCGCTCTTTGGTACAATAGGTTGCACCAAGTTCAAGGGCCAACGGGTTTTCAAAAGGGTCATGACACAAAATGTTCATGCCAAGCCCTTTGAGTATTCTCATTGTCGCAATGCCAATTTTTCCGGTCCCGATTACGCCTGCGGTTTTGCCATAAAAGTTGAAGCCAACCAATCCTTCAAGGCTAAAGTTTGCATCGCGAGTACGTTGATAGGCCTTATGAAAGCGTCGGTTTAAGCTCATCATTAAACCTACGGTGTGTTCTGCGACGGATTCGGGAGAATAAGCGGGTACACGAACTACTTGGATATGGTGTTTTTGGGCCGCATCCAGATCAACGCGATCGAAACCTGCACAGCGCATTGCAATAAGTTTAACGCCTTGTTTCGCCAGTTGTTGTAGTACATCAGCATTTAGGTCGTCGTTAACAAACGCGCAGACCGCTTGGCAACCGTGAGCCATTTTTGCTGTTTTACCCGTAAGTGGAAATTCATGGAAATGAAGATTGAGGCCAACCGCCTCATTTGCTTTTATAAACGACGTTTGGTCGTAAGATTTTGAACTAAACACAGCGACATCTATCATAAAACCTCTCAAAGATTTGTTGGGAGAGTAACTGCTCTATTGAATACCTATTTAAACAGAAAATAAACCCTGATTTTAATGTGGCCAGAAGGGCTTTGATAATGCAGCAAAGCCACAAAATAATAGGTCACTTGAAATGCAACCGAGTTGATAATTTCAGTGAGTTACGCTGATGTTTTTATCACTACCACCAAAGTGGTAGTTAATTCATGTAATTGCTACTCAAATTGTTCATTTTACTGCTAACTTTATCTATTGGCGTTGCTGAGCGAATTGTGATTAGTTGCTTGTCACTGTGAGTTTGGCCAGTAAGAAATAGATGGCTAGGAATATAAATATGGATATTTTACTGACAAGAATCAAAGAGGTCTCTATTGCCGCGAGGGCATGGTCTATTTTGGGGTTATTTGCGATAGGTTTACTCGCCAATACCTTGCTTAATATTGATAAGTCTCGTGAGCATATGCGTGAAAACTATGAACAAGGTGTCGCGACTATGGTGGAAAGTGCGCTCGGTGTTATTAGTTATTATCACCAGAAAATGCTTAATGGTGAATTGAGTGAGCCCGTCGCTAAAACCAGAGCGCTAGAAACAATCAGCGCAATGAAATTTGATGGTGATAACTATATATTCATCGGTGACAGCAGTGGGGTTCAACTTGCGACGGGCGTGCAGTCTTTACTTGGCGAAAACATCATGAATCTGCAAGACAGTGAAGGGCGCTATTTTGTTAAACAGCTCTACGAAGTCGCGAGAAATGGCGGTGGATTCGTTGATTACTATTGGCAAAATCCCGGTAAACAAACGCTGGATCCTAAAACCAGCTATGCGGCACTGTTTCAGCCTTGGGACTGGATGGTGGGTTCGGGTATGAACATGAAGGCGCTAGAAGCAGACATGTATCGTTCAGAAATTGCTTCGATCACTTATGCAGCAGGCATTCTTCTCGTGCTATCGCTGGTGGTGGCTTATTTCATCAAGACCATTACTACCCCGCTTAAGCGTACGTTAAAAGCGATGCAGACCTTGTCTCAAGGTGAGGGGGATTTAACGCAACGATTAGCTGAAGAAGGCAGTAAAGAACTGATTTACTTAGCGCGTTACTTCAATCAATTTGTCGCATCTATTCAAGCGATTATGCTTAATATCTCAGATTCTGGAACCCAGGTTTCTGCCTCCGCTGCGCAGTTGTCAGATTCTGTTCATCATATCGATGATAGCTTGAACCAACAGCAAAACGATGTCGATATGTTAGCAACGGCGATGACACAAATGCTCGCTACGGTTGAGGAGGTGGCAAGCCGGACATCAGAGTCTAATGATGCCAGCCGACAAGCGGCTAAAGAGACGCAAAACAGCCACGTAATTGTCGACAAAAATGTCACCGAAGCAAACGCACTCGCGCAACAAATTAACTCAGCCGTTGCGGTTGTACAGCAATTAGCTGCCGATGCGAACAATGTCGATACTGTGCTTGAGGTGATACGCGGCGTTGCCGAGCAAACCAATTTACTGGCATTAAACGCGGCGATTGAAGCGGCGCGTGCTGGCGAGCAAGGGCGTGGGTTTGCTGTGGTTGCAGACGAGGTGCGAACCTTGTCACAACGAACTCAAGAATCGACAGTAGAGATCCAAAACATCGTTGAGAAGCTGCAGGCAGGGGCGCAAAATGTAGTGGCCGTAATGAATCAAGGGGCAGATAAGGCCAACCAAGCATCACAACTGTCAGTACAAGCAGGATCGTCGCTTAACCTTATCAATCAAGAGGTTCACACTATCGAGGAGATGGCACAACACATTGCGACGGCGGCAGAGCAGCAAACCGTTACGGTGAATGATATTAATCGAAATGTCGTTAGTCTTAGTGATATGGCAACATCGGTTTCCCAAGAGTCTGCGCAGATGGCGAGTTCGGGTAAAGAGTTACGTAGAGTTTCGGAGAACCTGATGGGAATGATCAATCGCTTCAAGTTGGCTTAGATTAGGCAATTACCGATTGGATTCGATGTGGTGGCTAGTGTTAGAATCGCGCTCAAATTCCTAACATAGCCACTGATATGAGACATCTAAAAACAGCGGTCCATCCAGACATTGACCATTTAGACGATAAAAGCATTTTTAAGCGCGATGCGGCGCGAGCAATCGTGGTTGATGGGGAAGATATCCTGCTGCTTTATACCGAGCGTTACCATGATTACACCATTCCAGGAGGTGGTATCGATCAAGGCGAAGATATCATTGCGGCGATGGTGCGCGAATTAGAAGAGGAAACAGGGGCGCAAAATATTCATGGGATTAAACCATTTGGTCTCTATGAAGAGTTTCGGCCGTGGTACAAAGACGATGCGGATGTGGTACATATGATTTCATATTGCTATACCTGCAAAATCTCTCGTCAGTTGGGCGCAACTAACTACGAAGATTACGAAATTAAAAATGGTATGAAAGCGGTATGGATGAATATCCACGCTGCCATTGCGCATAATGAGAAGACGATAGCAGAGAGCCCCAAAAAAGGCTTAAGCATCGAACGAGAAACCTTCCTGCTTCATTTAGTCGCCAAGGAAATGCTTTAAGCGTAAACGCCTGCCATCACGTGCAGGCTTTTTATTGGCTAGGCATATTATTGCGGTTGTTTTTATTTACTTGCCTTATCTTAGTTAGTGGTTTTCGCGGGTCATTTGTGATCTTGCTGGCTTAATCGGTAGATTCGCTTCTATACTTATCCAACTAATTGAATTATTAATATTAATTTGTAGTATAAGATCTCATGGACAAGATTAACGACTGAAGGATTAGGATATGAACAGACTGTCGCGCATCCTGTTGGGTGGGCTCATTGCCTCAAGCGCAAACTTTACGGTTTATGCGCAAGTGATCGAAACCAAAATACTGGTTGGTTTCGGTGTGGCTAAATATAGCGAAGACTTTACCCACTTTGACTATGTTAATCCTGACGCCCCAAAGTATGGCAAAATTGTTTATGGACAGGTAGGTACTTACGATAATTTTAATCGCTTCGCATCGCGCGGTGTACCTGCTGCCGCGAGTGGTGAGCTTTATGACACCTTGATGTACTCTCCGAGTGATGAGGTCGACGCATATTACCCCTTAATTGCAGAAAAAGTTCGCTATTCGGATGATTACACATGGCTTGAAGTCGACATCAACCCGAAAGCGCGCTTTCATGATGGCAAGCCTATCACCGCTTATGATGTAGCATTTACCTTTGATAAATTTATGGCCGAGGGTGTGCCTCAATATCGTGTTTACTATCAAGATATTAAATCTGTAACAGCTAAAAGCGATCTTACGGTCAGAATTGATATGGCGAAGCCAAACCGTGAGAAAATGTTCAGTTTTGCTCAAGGTACTCGCGTTTTACCCAAGCATTTTTGGCAAGATAAAAACCTGTCAGAGCCTTTATCTACACCACCAATAGGCAGTGCGGCATACCAAGTTACAGATTATAAACCAGGTCAAAGTGTGACTTACAGTTTGGCTGATGATTACTGGGCTGCAAATTTGCCAGTTAACGTTGGGCGTAACAATTTTAAGCAAAAACAGTACGACTACTATCGCGATGACACTGTCATGCTTGAAGCCTTTAAAGCCGGGGAATTTGATTTTAGGCTTGAAAACTCAGCTAAATTTTGGGCAAATTCATACACAGGTAGTAATTTCGATAAAGGCTATATCGTCAAACAAGAAATCCCACATCAAAAGCCGGAAAGCACCCAAGCGTTTGTCTTTAATACTAAGCGAGATATATTCAGCAATCCTCAAGTGCGCGAAGCGTTAACGTACGCAATGGATTTTGAATGGATGAACAGCAATATGTTCTATGGCCAGTACTCGCGGACACGTAGTTACTTTCAAAATACCGAGTATGAAGCGAAAGGAACCCCTTCAGCTGACGAACTCGCCATACTAGAACCCTTCAAAGCGCAGCTTCCACCACGTCTGTTCAGTGAAGAGTTTCAACCTCCGGTAACCGATGGCTCTGGTCGTATTCGTAGTCAAATGCGAGTAGCGTTTAAGTTACTTAAGCAAGCGGGTTGGGAGCTGAAAAACAAACAGATGACCAACACTAAGACGGGAGAACCTCTCTCTTTTGAGCTGCTCATCTACAGTCCAACAACGGAACGTATCGCTATCCCATTACAAAAGAACCTTGCCCGAATGGGGATTGAGATGAAGATCCGTACAGTAGACACCACTCAGTACATTAAGCGCTTACGAGATCGTGATTTTGATATGGTGTCGTCAGCCTATTCTGCCAATGCGTATCCAAGCCCAAATTTGATGATTGTTTGGAATTCAAATTACCTCGACTCTACCTATAACACCGCAGGTGTTACTGATCCTGTGGTCGATCATTTGACTATGGCAATATCAAAGCACCAACAAGATCCCCAAGCGCTTATCTCGCTCGGTCGTGCATTAGATCGCGTGTTGCAATGGAATTTTTATATTATTCCACAATGGTACGTAGGCCAGTATCGGGTTGCTATGTGGGATAAATTCGAACGTCCAGAGATATTACCTAAGTACGATTTAGGCACTGATACTTGGTGGATCTCTGAGCAAAAAGCCCAGTTACTGCCTGAAAAACGCCGCTAGAAAGGAACCTCAATGGCTGCCTATATATTTCGACGTTTGTTATTGGTGATCCCGACCTTGTGGGCGATCATCACGATTAACTTTTTTATCATTCAGATTGCACCAGGTGGACCGGTTGAGCAGGCAATCGCTCAACTTGAAGGCCATAGCTCGGGAATTATGGAACGCTTCGCTGGTGGCGGTAATGAAGTCGATTTGAGTGTTAGCGATGAAACTCAAGCAAGCGGATATAAAGGATCTCGAGGACTTGATCCTGAAGTCGTTGAGGCAATAAAGATCCAGTTTGGCTTTGATAAGCCTTTGCATGAGCGCTATTTCGACATGCTGAAAAACTACGCGACTTTTAACTTTGGCGAGAGCTTGTTTAAAGGCGGCAATGTTATTGATCTGATTATAGACAGGTTGCCAGTCTCAATTTCTTTAGGTTTGTGGAGCACGTTAATCATTTACTTGATCTCCATACCACTCGGCATTCTTAAAGCGATTCACCACGGCAGTCGTTTTGACATTTGGTCAAGTGCGGTAGTGATTGTCGGTTATGCGATCCCAGGTTTTTTGTTTGCAATCATTTTGATCATCTTGTTTGCAAGTGGCAATTATTTCAGTTGGTTTCCGCTGCGCGGTTTAGTGTCGAGCAACTTTGACCAGTTAGCGTGGCACCAACAGATCATTGATTACTTTTGGCATTTAGCCTTGCCTATTTTCGCGATGGTGATTGGAGGGTTTGCGACATTAAGCATGTTGACGAAAAACTCATTTTTGGATGAAATTAATAAACAATATGTGGTAACAGCGCGAGCGAAAGGGCTCGATGAGCGTGACATTTTGTACAAACATGTCTTTCGCAACGCCATGCTAATTATTATTGCAGGCTTTCCTGCCGCCTTTATTAGTATCTTTTTTACTGGCTCAATGCTGATTGAGGTGATGTTTTCGTTAGAGGGAATAGGCTTGCTTGGTTTTGAGTCAACAATTCAAAGAGATTATCCTGTGGTATTTAGCTCGCTTTATATTATGACGTTACTTGGGCTTATTTTGAGTATCATTTCCGATCTTACCTATACCTGGGTGGACCCAAGAATAGATTTTGAGGCACGTTGATGTTGTTGAGAAAAACACCCCGTAACCCGCTGAATGAAGCCCGATGGTTAAGGTTTAAGGCCAATAAACGCGGTTTTTGGTCTTTGTGGATGTTCTCACTGCTGTTTGTTGTCAGCCTATTCGCTGAAGTGATTGCCAATGATAAACCACTACTTATCCACTTCGATAACCAATGGTTTTTCCCGATTGTAACTCAATACACCGAGACACGTTTTGGCGGCGAGTTCGAAACAGAAGCAGACTACACTGACCCTTATGTCGTCGAATTGATTGAAGAAAAAGGGTCCATCGTTTGGCCGCTAATTCCATTTAGTTACGATACAATAAATTTCAATATTCAGGGGGCGGTTCCTTCCGCGCCGGACAGTGTCAATTGGCTTGGTACAGATGACAAAGGACGTGACGTACTCGCTCGGGTTATCTATGGTTTTCGTATCTCGGTGCTGTTTGGTTTTATTCTTACTCTTGTTTCAAGTGTGATAGGTGTGATTGTTGGGGCGACCCAAGGGTATTATGGTGGATGGTTTGATCTGTTTGGACAACGCTTTATCGAGGTGTGGTCTGGGATGCCGACACTATTCCTACTGATTATTTTATCTAGCTTTGTTGAGCCAAATTTCTGGTGGTTACTTGGGATCATGGTGGCTTTTAGTTGGATGAGTTTGGTCGGGATTGTACGAGCAGAGTTTTTGCGCTGTCGCAACTTTGACTATGTTCGAGCGGCGCAAGCGATGGGGGTCTCCGACAACCGAATTATGTTAAGACATATGCTGCCCAATGCGATGGTTGCCTCATTAACTATGATGCCGTTTATTCTTTCTGGTTCGGTCACCACCTTAACTTCACTTGATTTTTTAGGCTTTGGTTTGCCCGCCGGTTCGCCATCCTTAGGCGAGTTACTGGCCCAAGGTAAAGCCAATTTACAGGCACCTTGGTTGGGTTTTTCAGCCTTCATTGTGTTATCAATTATGCTGACTTTACTGGTTTTTATTGGTGAAGCGGTTCGTGATGCATTTGACCCTCATCATCAAGGAAGGTAATCATGAACCAGCCTATATTGACCATTAATAATCTCAGTGTTGGTTTTGGTCGCAAAACCAATATTGAAAAAGTCACAGACAACGTTTCATTGACGATCAATCGCGGTGAAACTTTGGCCCTAGTTGGCGAAAGTGGATCCGGCAAGTCAGTCACCGCCAATTCGATTTTAAGATTGCTACCGAAAGGCTCGGCGCATTATCTTAATGGAAGCATTGAGTTTGATGGCCAGGACATTTTGTCATGTTCTGAACGCCAACTCAGAGGTATTCGCGGCGGCAGAATAGGCATGATTTTTCAAGAACCCATGGTGTCGTTAAATCCGCTGCATAAAATTGGTAAACAACTCGTTGAAACACTAGCGATTCACCGAGGTATGCGCCAAAAAGCGGCCGAAACACATGCAGTGGAATGGCTCAATAAAGTGGGCATTCGGAACCCAGAATACAAAGTCTCATCGTATCCGCATGAGTTATCAGGGGGAGAAAGGCAACGGGTGATGATAGCGATGGCGCTGATAAATGAACCCGAATTATTAATTGCCGACGAGCCAACCACCGCTCTTGATGTGTCGGTTCAAGCGCAAATTCTTGATTTACTCAAACAGCTACAACAAGAGCTTGGCATGGCGATGTTGTTTATTACCCACGATTTAAGCATCGTCAGACGAATTGCCGATAGAGTGGCCGTAATGCAACATGGCCAGTTGCTTGAAACTGGCGAGTGTCAGCAGATCTTTACTGCCCCCAGCCATCCTTATACGCAGCAATTGATTGATTCTGACCCTAAAGGCTTGCCCGTTGAAGTGACGTGTCAGCAGTCAACCTTGCTCAATGTGTCTCAGCTCAGAGTCTGGTTTCCAATCACTGGGGGAATCTTCAAACGTGTTGTCTCTCACATCAAGGCCGTGACCAATATGAACTTTGATTTAAAACGGGGTCATTCGATTGGTTTGGTTGGTGAGAGTGGCTCAGGAAAATCAACGACGGGTATGGCGATTCTTCGATTGGTTCATTCAGAAGGGTCAATTACTTATCAATCGAGTGAACTACAAGGATTGGATAGGAAAGCGATGCTGCCTTTTCGCAGCAAAATGCAGGTGGTATTTCAAGATCCTTTCTCTGCGCTTAATCCTCGCATGTCCGTTGCCGAAGTTATCGGTGAAGGTTTACGTGTTCATCAAACGCTTGCGGACTCTGAAATAGACCACCAAATTTGCACGGTGATGCGAGAAGTCGGTCTTGAACCAGAGACGCGTCATCGTTACCCCAACGAATTTTCTGGAGGTCAGCGTCAACGTATTGCCATCGCTCGGGCATTAATCCTTAAGCCAGAGTTTATTTTGCTCGATGAACCAACGTCATCACTCGATAGAACAGTACAGGTACAGGTGTTGGAATTACTCAAGCATTTACAGCAAAAATACCAGCTGACTTACCTCTTTATAAGCCACGATCTGAACGTCGTTAAATCTTTGTGCCATTATACAATTGTTATGAAGCAAGGCGAGGTGGTTGATCAGGGGGATACCTTAGCGCTATTCCATTCACCTTCTCATCCCTATACCCGTCAATTAGTTGAGCTCTCTACAGTGGAATAAAAAAGTCACTCATTTGAGTGACTTTTTTGGCTTAAAGCTGGCGTACTTTGTCTTCGGCCCATATTTGTTCAAAGACGTCACTGATGTCAAATTCATTCATGTGGGCAACATGGAAATTAAGCAGATCTAAATCGTACGATGGGTCAGTGTAAACCATACCTTGATTAATGGCGGCGACAATACGCTCAGCTTGGTCGCGAGTGTAATGGCTATTGTTTAGACGAGTTTCCCCTTGCAGTTGTTCACGCACCTGACTGACGACCATTTCATATTCTGTTTGCGTAAAGCCTGCGGCAACAGCGCGACGAATTTCGTTTTTGACGAGCTGTTGTGCTTTGTCGGCTTCACCTGCAGCAAGACCAGTCACTCGAATTTGGCTGACAAGTTGTTGGCTAAATAGACGTTCATTATCAACGTTTACGCTTGCCGTTGATTGCTCTTGTTCGAGTGCTTTGGCAATGCGTTGTTCAATCAACTTATTAGCAAGTAATGCCGTAAGCATGTCTTTACGCTGTTGTTTACTATCTGCGCTGGAGCCAAGTGGCTTAATCGTCTGTAATGCGAGCGAGTCATCTGCAATGATCTCTTGCGCTTGTGTAAAGGCATTTACTTTTTCAGCTAAGTTAATCGGCTTCACATTGTGGTTAGGCTGCCAGTTTGCAAACTGTTTAGTCATAAGCTGAATAATTTCGCGATTTTTAATGCCACCAGTAATTACCACGCTGATGTTATTCGGCTGGTAGTAACGAGTTTGGTAACGATTCAAAGCATCGGCATCTAGGTTATCGGCACTTTGTACATCAAATGCACGCGTTGCTTTTCGCGCTGTTAGCATATCGCCAGCAACTTGGCTGTTGTCTGTCAGCACTGATTGAGCACGTTCTAGCAATTCTTTGCTATTGAGTGTGATTGATTTGTTCACTAGAGCGTTTTTTATCGCGGTCACGCTTTGTTCAATTTGAGAGAAATTTGCGTGAGGAAAATCAATACTGAATACTGTTTGATCGGAATCAGTGATCGCGTGCCAGTCAGTACCCGCGACGGTATTAATCGCCAAAACACGAGCAACTGGCTGCAGCTGAGGCTCTTGATCCACACCAGAGCCGATACGAACACGGATAGAAACTTCGTCAGATGAACGGCTGGTGGGTAAAATTACGTATCGTAGACCATTATCAAGGCTCGCGATGGTCGCGTTTGATGGCATACTGATGTCGGTATTTTCATACCAGGTCGCGGGCCTATCATAGGCAAAGCTTGCAGGTGTAAATAATAGGGTCGCTGAAACAACAGCAGTTAATAGCGATTTAGACACATTTTGCTCCGTAAACATAGATTGATGTTTATTTCCATGTTCATAACTCTCGGTTTATCGAGAGGAGTGTTTGTATCTATCCTTGATTAAGAAGCCCTTGATTAAGAAGCGCGGGCATCGAAACACTCAAAAATATTGCGCGTAGCAATAGAACAGCTTTGAATAATTTGCGCGAATTTTCTACAAATCGAACCAATTAGTCAACCGGAATTATGGTTGGAATGAATGTATCTTAATAGTGAGACGCGATGCCTTTTCAAAACACTAAACTTTAACGTATCGACTCGCACTGGCGAGAGACAATGGCTTGGCGAACCAATAGCCTTGTAGGTAGGTTACTCCCATATCGGTAAAAGCTCTTTGCATTTCAGCATCTTCGATGCCTTCGATGACAATAGAAAGGCCATAGTTGTTACACAAGCTGGTAATAAACGACAGATATTCAAAGGTGACAGGATTTTCTAGCGAGCGCCAAGCCACTGATTTGTCGATCTTGATTTGCGATAGCGGTAAATCGAAAAAGCTGTTGAGTGAGCTATAGCCTGCGCCAAAATCGTCCAATGAAAGGTGAAAGCCGAGTTGCTTTAAGCGATGAATTTGAGCGATTGCATCTTTATTGTTATCAAGAATGATGGTTTCAGTGAGCTCAATCACTATCGAGCTTGCTTTGACTTGATAGGTCTCAAGAAGCAACATTAGCGTATCAGGGAAGTGTTCGGTTAAAAGTTGTAGTACAGAGACATTAATATTCACACGTACCTGATTTTCATGATGGTGTTGATAGCGCTGAATAAACTGACAAGCTTTTTCAAACACTAAGTAGCCTAGGTCATTAATTAACCCCTTGCGCTCAGCCACACCAATAAATTCGTCAGGGTAAATTTCACCAAGATCTGCACTTCGCCAACGAACAAGTGTTTCAAAGCTGGCGACTTGTCCTGACTTACAACAAATAATTGGCTGGAATTTGACTGATAACTTGTTGTTGCGAAGAGAGTTTCCAAGTTCTTGCTCAATATAGAAATGACGATCGACTTGTTGTTTCGTGCTACCCACATAGACCTTTACCGTCCCGCCTTGAGCGTTAGCAAATTGACTGGTTTGAGCTGCGATTTTGACCAGATCGTCAGCGTCAATGGAATCGCAAATATTGGGGTAAATACCAACATTGATGTCGGTTGCATAGAGAAAATCTATGGTTTTAACCGACTCACGGTACGCTTGGCATACACGCTCAGCAAGATCGTGTAATTCATGCTCTTGATACTTACCTCGCACCAGAATGGCAAAGTCATGTGATTGAATTCGGTATAAGTCGATAAATTGATCAGGAAATTTCCCCAGCGCACCAGTGAGGTGTGATAACAGGTTACGCATGATCTGCGAGCCATAAAGTGTTTGATATGAGCGAGTATTGCCAAGCTGAATGTACATTAAATGATGAGGTTGAGTGGCAAGACCTCGAAGGTTATCAATATCCATGGCGAGTTTTTGTTCATTAGACAGACCTGAAGACCCGTCTTTAAACGAGGTTTGCTGGACATAGTTTTCCATCAGCTTTTGATCAGAGATGTCTTTATGACAGCCAATCATAAACGTTTTACCATTGACAGTTTTGGTGATGGCGGTTCCTTCAAGCCACGTATATTGGCCATTAGTACAACGAACTCGGTATTGAACGGTGACACGTAGATCGTCTTCTTCAATATGTTCATCGACGCGTTGCTCTAAAGCTTTTTGATCCATAGGATGGACGAGCGCCAGCCAATTTTTGAGACAAGTGTGACCTGAAGACTCGATACCAAAGCGTTCATAAAACGTAGGGTTGTAGAAACAAACATGTTTGGTATCTGACATATAGAAGATGCCATCACTAAGCACATCAATCATGTGACGGAACTGGTTGTCCATTAGCGCATCAAGTTCGGCTCCTGATAAGCTCGTGGGTGCGCTTTGAGGGACATCGATGTGATCGATTCGCTCGACCTTGGGGTAAGGAGTAATACGGTTAATTGACTGCGACATGAATGTTGTAGCTACCTGCAAGCTTGGCTATACGCAAAGTTATAGTGACAGTATTACATAAAAGATAAACTCATTCATGCAACAGGGCTCTCAGTCCCATCATCTAATTTAAAAAGCTATACAATATAAGTAATTGGTTATATTGGTATAAGTGGCGTTTATAGCAAGTCATTTTGACAGTATGACTGTCTGAATAATTTGAGTGAGAGTGAGTGAAAGGGTTTGACGAGCAGTGAGTGATCAGTTGGTTGGAACTCGATACGCATCCAAAATGTTGTTCATCGTGCCGTCAGTTTTAATTTCTTTTAGTGCTTGATTAAACTGGAGTACAAAATCCTCTTTGAATTGAAAGCGATTGTTTGGATCATGGGTATAACCCAAGTAGCCATGTTCACTGCTAACCGATGTGGCAATCACGGGTGTCCAATCTTGATCTATCATCCCTTCGTCTTTCATCAACTTTAGTTCCCAAAGAATCGATAGGCGATCATTCATATAACAGTCAATACGATGTTTATATAAGTTCGTCATACTTGCTCGATTACTCTTTGCCTCTTTGATCAACATATCGCCTTGTGCAATCGCTTGCCAAAATGCATTACCTCCAAGTGCGTATGATTCGTTCACGCCAATAGTCAAGTCATGATAGTCAGCAGGCCAGTTCTGTGTGCGTCGGTTGACAATAGTTTCAGGGCGACACATCACCACCACTTCTTCTTTTAAAATCGGCTCTGAATAAGGAGAGATGTATGAGCGCCGGTCTGAATAATAGTAAGGTGGGAAAAGTGCAAACCCTTCGCCGACCTGTAACATTTTTAGTCCTCGTTTCCATGGAAGGGGTTCGATAGTGACCGAATAATGTGGCATACGAGTAAACGCTGCGGCAAGAATGTCGACATAAATGCCTTTAATTTCCCCTTTTTGAACATAACTGTAGGGTGGGTAAGCATCATCACCATAAATGGTGACATTGACCTTGGGGTTATAGGCAAAGGCACTATTGAGCATAGGGATAGACCATATCAGCAACAGGCTCCATTTTGACATACCGTTCCTCAGCGTTTTTTCTACCTTTATTGTTAACTTTAGTTTATTAATCACACTTAAGAGATTAGACTCACGTTTTTGTGAACATTTCATTTAGGGTAAGTTATGTCTGAAGACCATCAACAAGGCGAAGAGATTGAGATCGAAGCAATCGGAATCGAAGTATCATCTCAACCTATTGAATTGTACAAAGTGTTTAAAATTGCCAATTTAGTCGGTGGTGGTGGTGAAGCAAAGCATCTCATTGCGGAAGGATACGTGGCGGTGAACGGCGAGCTTGAAACACGTAAGCGTCGTAAACTTTATGACGGGGACTTTTTCGAGTTCAATCAGGAATACTATGTTGTTGTTTGTGACGTACCAGTGAGTGAGACGAGTGATAAAACTCAAACTTCAACTTCTGTAGAAACACAGCCAACCAAACATGTAGAAACGCAACCAGCCAAACACGAGCCGAAAAATGTGGTTAGCGATGAAGAACCGGCGAGTTCTTTAAACAAAAAGAAAGGCAAAGGCCGAGCTTCTATCGACTTTTTCTAGGCGCTTCATTTAGTCAGTTCTTCAATGATAGGACATTGACTACCAGAATCCCCCGGGCATGCAGAAACCCAGCTTTTAAGTTGGGTTTCTATCTCTTTAAGCTGAGCAATTTTGTGTTCAACTTCACGCAGCTTTTCTTTCGCTTTGGCTTTCACTTCGCTACTTTTTCGATTGTGGTTCTGAGCGAGTTGAACCAACTCTTTGCATTCAATTAATGAAAAACCAGCACTCTTAGCACGAGATACCAGCTTGAGTTCAACCACATGTTGTTGTGTGTAAACTCGATAGCCCGACTCGGTGCGTTGCGGGGAAGTGATGATTTGTTTCTCTTCATATAGACGAATCGACTTACTCGACAATCCGGTTAATTTTGCAATGTCACCAATATTCATGGGCTTCGGACTCTATCACGGTTTCTCTAATCGATAATTAGAATATCGATAGATATAACGAAAAACAATGACAATGTTTTTAAGCGGCGTAACAAAAAAGCACTCTCCATTGGCTATAGGAGAGTGCTTGTAGCTAAACGTCTATTTTGGACAGATAGGTTTAGGTTTCTTTATAGGTAGTAACGACCACCGATTGCCCATTTGTCGTCTGTATCACGAGCATTGGCATCGTTAAGGTCAAATTGGTAGCCTGCGTAGCCGACGAAGTTTGGTGCAAAGTTGTATTCGACTTGTAATGCCACCTCTTCACGTGCAGTTTCAGTCATTGCATCTGATTTGTTCACTTTGCCTTCAACCATTTCATAGTTGATGCTGAAGTTTAGGCTGTTTGCTAGTGCGTAAGCCGCTAATAACTCGTATGCATCACTTTCTTCAAGAGTGACGCCTGAAGTGAGACCAGCATTCATGTTTTCATTAGCTGCGTAGATACCGGCTAGGTAAAGCCCGTTGCCGTAAGAACCGTACGCGATAGAAACAACATTCGATTCCGCTGTTTGTTTACTCGAGCTATTTACTGCGGTGAAATCACCTGTGCTCAATGCGTAACCAAGTTTAACGCCTGCGACTGAGTAATCTAGAGCGACTTGAATGCGGTTATCGTATTTAGCGCCTGACTCGACAAGAATGACGTCGCTACTATTCTCATCCCATTTCAGAGCTGACGATGTAGTATCGTTGCTACCTTGCCAGCCTAGGCCAAAGTTAAACTCACCCGCTGAACCAAACTCAAAACCTTTGCGGTAAGAGATCATTTTGTCTGCACGGCCTGTACCTAGAGCGCCATGGTTGTCATACAAGAAATCATTGGCGAATGCGATAGGCATATCGGTAGCACCAGCGACATCGTAGTACGGAGCCCACTGGGTGCCGATTACAGCGCGACCGCCTAATTCATGAGTGATGCCAACGTAACCTAAACGAGTAGTAAATGTATTATCAGCACCATTTAGGTAGTTGATTGCCCATTCGCCGCGAGCATCAACGACAACACCGTTACCAAGGTCTTGTTTTGCAGTGAAGTTGATACGTGGAGAGTTGGCACCAACATCAGTATCGCCCTGTTCAGAACCGTTGACGTTTACAGAAACGTGACCACCAATATCAAAAGAGGTACCGTCTTGATCGTATAGAGAGACAGCGAAAGTAGAAGTTGAAAGAGTGGCGATAACGGTCGCGAGAATTGTTTTCTTCATTACAAAATCCATATGAGTGATTAAACCTAAAAAACGCTTGCCAGTATCTGAACAATGACAAGATGGATATAACTGTATTTCACAAGTTCCAAATTTTTCCAAAAAACAAACTAAAATTTTAAAATCGACATAAAACCTTTTAAATCAGTGAATTAAAAGTTAATTAAAAGCATCTTTAATCGGCCTTTGATGTTTTTTGTGTTTACATATATTTACACATGGCTTGGGATTATGGCTGGCAACAATCTATAAAGTTCAATGGCAGAAATTAAGGGCGTATGACTGAGCGATTACTAGTCAAGGGCTGATTAGAGTTACGAGTCGCTAAATGGTCTATTTAAGTTACTCGCTGATAAGTGCGACTGACTTGTAAGCAATAGATCAAGAATCAGGGTTAACACCGTGATTAATTTCACGGGTTGAACTAAATCTTCGTTTGCGTTAGATCAACAAAAGTTTGCTTGATTTGTTTAAATGTTCTAATAAAAGTTGAAACATTCAAAAAATATTGAATAATGGTATCAACAAAACAACAGAAGCATTAGCTTCAAAACATTGTCGTCTGAAACAGGAACATACCCATGTCGAACGCGTTTGTGCTGGTTATCAACTCTGGTAGCTCATCGTTAAAATTTGCAGTCATCGATTCACAATCTGGAGAAGCAATTGTGAGCGGCTTAGGTGAATGCTTTGGTTTGCCCGAAGCGGTCATTAGCTGGAAATACCAAGGCGAGAAAACCGAGCAGGCAATAAACGCCCCGGACAATCATCATCAGCACGCCATTAATCGAATCGTCGATTTAATAGCGACGTTAGATTTAACCAAAGATATTGTTGCCGTAGGCCACCGCATCGTTCATGGTGGAGAAAAATTCACCTCCACCGTTCGCATTGATAACGAAGTCTTGGCTGAAATCGAGAGCCTGTCTGACTTAGCGCCGCTGCACAACCCAGCCGGTGCTAAAGGTATTAAAGCCGCTATGCAGGCTTTCCCATCACTACCACAATTTGCCGTGTTCGATACCGCTTTCCACCAGACCATGCCGAAGAAAGCTTTTACTGGGGCGATTGCACAAGAGCTGTACACTGATCTCGGGGTGCGTCGTTACGGTTTCCACGGTACAAGCCACTATTTTGTTAGCCGTGAAGCCGCAAAAATGATCAATAAGCCAATAGAAAAGTCGAGCTTTATCTCTGTCCACCTTGGCAATGGCGCGTCGGTTTGTGCAATTAAAGACGGCCAGAGTATCGATACCTCGATGGGCTTCACTCCGTTGTCTGGTTTAATGATGGGTACACGTTGTGGCGACTTAGACCCTGGTATCATTGAATACCTTCTTAAGAAAGGTTGGTCTCAGGAGAAGGTGTTTAACTCACTCAATAAAGAGTCTGGTTTCTTAGGTGTGTCAGGTTTAACTAGTGATGCCCGCGGTATTCTAGACGCGATGGAACAGGGCCACGAAGGGGCGACGCTGGCGTTCCAAGTATTTACTTACCGTGTTGCCAAATACGTCGCTTCCTATCTTGCGGCATTAGATTCGTTAGATGGCATCATTTTTACCGGTGGTATCGGTGAGAATGCACTGCCAATTCGCCGCGAGATCTTAAACAACCTCAAACTGCTCGGTTTCGTTGAAGATGAGGCAGGAAATGAAGCTGCACGCTTTGGCGCGGCAGGGGTCATCGCAAAATCTGAGATGCTCAACGCGGTAGCGTTAGTTGTCCCGACTAATGAAGAATACGTTATTGCCCAACAGTCGGTAGAATTGCTTTAAGTTACTAATACTAAAATATTTTAAAATGAGACCAAGTGACTTATGCTTGTAAGTTAAGCATGACTAACTTCTTCTTTGAGGCCTTGTTGCATTGCGACAAGGCCTCTTTTTACTGCTCTCGGATAGGCTCGTTCTGGTTTTTGGCACCGAAAATTATTCATGAGCCTTTAATCTAGGTAGCTAATATTGCGTTTGGAATTAGCTCTTATTTGATCTGTGGATAAATGTATAATCGACAGCACTTTAAAACCATCTGAGTAATGTTAATCAACTCATAGCAATGGATTATTGATGAAATTACAAAAAATCGACAAGCAGCTATACCGTTCACGTTTGAATGTCGTCATTGTATCGTGTATCGCCGTTTTTGCGGTATCTAGTCTGGCATTTTCTCAAGCGCTAATTTATGTTTTCCCATCAGAATCTGGTTCTCACTTTCATTGGAACCTACTCGGTGTCGTGGTAAGCGCAATAGGACTGGTGGCGACATTAGTTAAGTTAAAAACACACCCGAAAATGCGTGAAGTATCGTATGTTTGGGATCTAAAACAGGTGTTGAACTTAATTTATCGTAAGAACAGAGTGCTTAAAGCTGCGGCAAAAGCGGGTAATGTCGATGCGATGTTAGCCCTTCAGTTTAGCTATGATGGCTCTCGCCAGCTTTGGCAATTAGACGACAACACCCTGACTTTAAATAGCTTGGAAAGCGCTCAAAGTGAACTCGATGGTTGGGTTCAAGAGCACGGCATTATATTAGATATTTCAGGTTTTCGTTCGGAGATTCTAAAGTCGTTTTAGGCGGTCAGCAGGTTGCTTGTGCTCTGAGCAGTCGTTGACTTGACGCTTTTGCTTAAAGTTATTAAGTGTCTATGTCCTCACGACGGGCGTGAGGACTTAGAGAGGAATATAGCCCACGAACCGCCAATCAAAACGCAATCCCGTGGTGATGGTGCTATTTATCCATAGAAACCGCAGCAGCTCTGATATAGCCAATAGGGTAGTTTGTCTTAGTAGAGGCGCTAAAGTATACCCCAACAAAGTCACGTTTTGGATCGATATAAATTCCTTGGTTGTTATGGCCTAATTTGGCAAATGCGCCATCGCTCCACAAGAAATCAAATTGCGAACCACTACCAACCACTGACTGGTTTCCTAGGTATAAGTGCGCGGTTTGGCCAATGATGTTTTCATTCAGGATCTTAGCTGGCACCTTAATATCAAACATGTAGTCGACGATTTTTGGTGAGATGACTTGCTTGCCAGACAACTTCTCAAAAGAAGGCGTGTAGAGAAGACCAAATCGGCCCATATCTTCTAATGTTGAGTTCATCGCCGTTGCGGCATGAATGCTACCATCTGGGAATAAGTTGGCGACCATTTCTCCAGTGCCTGCGTGCTGAAAGAGTCGCTCATAAAGATAATCAACAAATTTCTTACCAGTCACGTTTTCTATCGCGACACTCAAGACTTGGGTATTTAAGCTAGCGTATTGAAACTTGGTGTAAGGTTCCGCGATCTTTTCACCCTCGCGGATAACTTCAATCCAGTCCTCTTTTTTACCGTTGTAATAGTCGCCAAACGATGCCTTGTAGTAACGTTGCTCAATCGTGCCTGATTTATACATATTACCCGAGATATCATCCAGATTAAGACCTGCCGTCATGGTCAGTACGGCTCGAACTGGCACACCATCCCACGCGCTGTCTTTCAGCCTTGGCACATAATCAGTAATCGGCGCCTCTGGATCTATTTTACCATTGACAATCATGTCTAGAATTAAGGTGCCCGACAGCGCTTTAGTGACTGACATCCATAAATGCTGGTCTTGTGGGCGCATGCCAGGATATTGTTCAAAAATCACTTTCCCTTTATGAATCATCATGATGCCTTGAAGCATTGAATCAGGGGCATCGATAAACTCTTGTAATGTTGGGAAAGGTTTGCCGTCAATATCCGAGTAAGTGAGATTGTTTAAATCAGAGTCAAGGTCTCGGACTAACTCGAAGCTATTGCTCGCTTTAGGCACCACGGCACTAGGAAGAAATTCCCACATGTGATTGAAGTAATATAAGGCATCATCGACGGCAGTCTTTTTGTAATCCAGTGCGTCGACAGAAAAATGTCGGAAAGAGAAAAGATCGTGCGCTCTACGGACACGATCGATAGGATAGCCCTCTTCGAGTAACTTTTTGTGATCTGCAAGAGTGAGATTTGATTGTTGACCAGCATACTTGGTTGATGATTTAGCGTCGGTCGCCGTGTTCATTGCCGCATAAGTGTGAGTATTTAAGCTCATCGCGACCAATAATATCGCACTTAGCTTGGATACATGATTCATTTGCTTCTCCTTATTTTGATTGACGTACAATTAGCGTTAACTGAAATGTCTGCCAATCAGTTGAAATCGCACTTTATTCAATGTGAGTAAAACTCTTTACAGCTTGAGGCTTTAACCAAAGCGACGAGCGTGAATCGACAAGATATTAGGACATTATTGACAGAAAAAACTTGCGCCGAGACATTGTTTAACTCTAATTTCGCCATTACTTCCTTTATTTCTACAATGTACTTGATTGAATTGCTCCGCGAGCTGAGAAATGAGCGCTTCGATTTCATCTACTTAATATCGGTATTCGCTTGTTGAACTCAATATTAACTAAATAATCAATCAGATGGTAAGTTTAGACAAAAGTCATAATTAATGCTGAACGATAAATAGATAGTTTTTAGTTAGTTCTAAAGATAATGACAATTATAGTATTTAAATGGGGGGGCTAAATTAAGACTAAAGTTAAATGCAAAAATAACAGTAAAATTATCGTCATTGACTAAGTTCTCTATTGATAATGATGCTGTTTAAATAGTGATTAGACTTAACTGTTTCTATGCAACACTGTTTTTTTTCATAGAAAACAACACTATAGCTTATTGCTGATAATAATGACGAACAAGTCAAATCCTTTAAAAACAGTTGCTTAAGTGAAATTAACATGGTTATAACATTTCATTCCATATGAGATCTTGTTCAACCTTATGCATTTTATTCAATAAAATATTTGAAGTGTAATAAATAAGGTTTAGTTTAAATAATATAAAGGCGACGTAAGTCTTAGATGATTATTAATAACGTTTGTTGGTGCTTTGTATCGAGCACTGTTCAATTTATATCAATGAATACATTAATTGCTGTAAGGAATGGAGTCTCTTGATGAAGAAAATCGCTTTGATCACTGGATCAAAAGGCGGAATTGGTTCTGCTATCTCAACGCAACTAGTCGAAGATGGGTATCGCATTATTGCTACTTACTACACGGGTAATTATCAATGCGCACTTGACTGGTTCAACGCTAAGGGTTTTACCGAACAACAGGTACGATTGTTTGAACTTGATGTAACTGATACCGAGCAGTGCGCTCAACGTTTAGCTGCATTGCTTGAAGAAGAAGGTACCGTGGATGTTGTGGTTAATAATGCAGGTATCACACGTGATTGTACATTTAAGAAGATGGATGCTTCAGCCTGGAAGGACGTTATCGAGACTAATCTGAACAGTGTTTTCAATGTCACTCAACCACTGTTTGCTGCGATGTGTGAAAAAGGTCATGGACGAGTGATTAATATCTCATCGGTTAACGGCCTCAAGGGGCAGTTTGGGCAAACAAATTACTCGGCGGCAAAGGCTGGCATGATTGGTTTTTCAAAAGCATTGGCTGCTGAAGGTGCTCGCAGTGGAGTTACGGTTAACGTTGTTGCTCCCGGTTACACAGCCACACCAATGGTTGAAGAGATGAACGCCGAAGTTCTTGAATCGATTAAAGCGCAAATTCCGATGCGTCGCTTAGCCACACCTCATGAAATTGCTCAGTCAGTCTCTTTTTTAGTCAGTGAAGCCGGTGCCTATATAACAGGGGAAACGCTCTCTGTAAACGGCGGCTTATATATGCATTAAAGGAATAATCATGGAACGTATTTTTATTGTTGGGGCTAAGCGCACGCCTATCGGTTCTTTTGGTGGCTCATTAAAAGATATCTCTGCTGGAAACTTGGCCTCTATCGCGATTAAAGCCGCGCTAACGGAAAGTGGCGTATCGGTTGATTGCATTGATGAAGTCATTGTTGGCAATGTGATTAGTGCTGGGCAGGGTATGGGGGTTGGACGACAAGCGGCGCTCTACGCTGGTATTCCACATCAAGTACCTGCGTACTCACTTAACATGGTATGCGGCAGCGGTATGAAAGCGGTGATGGATGCGGCTAGTCATATTAAAGCTGGAGATGCGCAAGTGGTCGTTGCTGCCGGTGTTGAGGTCATGTCACAAATTCCTTTTACTGTGCCAGCGAGTATTCGTGACGGAAACAAGATGGGCAATATGACCCTGACCGATCTGCTTATTAATGATGGGCTGACCGACGCTTATAACCAGTACCATATGGGCGTGACGGCTGAAAACGTAGCAAAACAGGTGGGTATTAGCCGAGAGCAACAAGATGAATACGCGCTAGCGAGTCAGCTCAAAGCCGTCTCTGCCATTGAAGCTGGAAAGTTCAAGCAGGAAATCGTGTCGGTGGATGTTAAAAAGCGCCGTGAAACCGTAATTTTTGATACCGATGAATACCCAAAACCAGAGGCAACCATTAGTGGTTTATCTCGACTTCGTCCAGCGTTTGATCGCGATGGAACGGTCACTGCGGGCAACGCGTCTGGAATCAATGACGGTGCCAGTGCCATTGTGATTGCAAGTGAATCTGCACTGAATAAGTACAATCTCACTCCTCTTGCCGAGGTCGTCAGTTACGCTCAATCGGGTTTGGAGCCTGAAATTATGGGTTTAGGACCTGTCGAGGCAGTGACCAAGGCGTTGGCAAAAGCACAGCTCACCACTGACGATATCGATCTCTACGAGCTTAATGAGGCATTCGCTGCGCAAGCGCTGGGTGTGATACACAAACTTGCTGAGACGCATCAGGTGTCAGTTTCATCAATTCTAGACAAAGCAAACTTAAACGGTGGGGCAATTGCATTAGGTCACCCCCTTGGTGCGTCGGGTAACCGAATTTTAGTCTCACTTGTACACGAACTAAATCGCGAAGCGCGTCAATATGGTGTGGCTTCGCTTTGTGTCGGTGGTGGTATGGGCACTGCTGTCGTAATTAAATCAATTAGTTAACTATTCATAAATGGACTTACTTTAGGAGTAACACGCATGTACACAGATTTTTTTAAAGCATTTACTGATCAAACAGAACAAACTTTAGCGCCGTATGCGAAATTCAACAAACTCGTGACGAAAAATGTTGAAGTACTGACGGAGCTTCAGCTCAATGCTATTCGTACTTACAGTGAAATGGGTTTGACACAAATGAAAGCGGCGAGTGAAGTGAGAGACGTGACGTCACTGACAGCGTTTAATAGCCAGCAGTTGAGCGTACTGACTAAGTTATCTCAACAGATGATGGACGATAGCAATAAGTTACAATCGATTGCCAAAGAGTTCAAAGATGATGTTGAGCAGATGACATCGGAAAACCTTAAGACAGTGACTCCTGCATAACACTGACTTGTTTTGCCGCCGAAAGGCGGCATTTTTCCGATCTTAGGAGTAGTATTATGTTACAGCACTTCTTTTCGGACTACCTTGTTAAGCTTCAAGAAACCAATCAAAAATGGTGGGATGATCTCGAGCTCAGCAGGGCAGCCGCAAACACCCCTCTCAATAAAGCAATGCAAGAAGTCAATTTTGAAGATAGCGCCAAACTATTTGAAAATGCGGCGAATCAACCGGCTGCATTGTTAAAGTTACAAGCCGAATGGTGGCAACAACAGCTGCAAATTTGGCAAAATGTTGTACTAGCAGGCAACACAGAACAAGAGCTCATTTCGGCAGAAAAGGGCGATAAACGTTTTTCTCATCAAGAATGGAAAAACGACCTATTTTATAATTTTATTAAACAGTCCTATTTATTGTTTAGTAAAACTTACCTCGATACGATAGAGAGCATTGAAGGCTTAGATGAAAAAAGCAAAGAAAGGATCAGTTTTTTTTCACGTCAAGCCATTAACGCGCTATCGCCAAGTAACTATATAGCCACCAACCCTGAACTGCTTAAACTGACGTTAGAGCAAAATGGTCAAAACTTACTGATCGGTCTTGAGCAACTTAAGCAAGACGTAGAGTCAAGTGCAGATATCCTTAAGATCCGTATGACGAATAACAATGCGTTCCGCATTGGTGAGGATGTGGCCAATACACCGGGTGATGTGGTTTACCGTAACGAGTTGTTCGAACTTATTCAATATCGTCCGCTGACGGAAACCGTCAATGCAACACCGCTGCTGATTGTTCCGCCATTTGTGAATAAATACTACATCCTTGATTTACGTGAAAAAAATTCGATGGTGCGCTGGCTTTTGCAACAAGGCCACTGTGTATTCATGATTTCTTGGCGTAATCCAGGTGAAGCGCAGCGTGAGGTAGAATTTGGTGACTATGTTACGGAAGGCGTTGCCAAAGCAGTTTCAGCCATTGAGGACATTACTGGTCAGGAGCAAGTTAACGCTGCAGGGTATTGTATTGGTGGCACCGTGTTGGCAAGCACTATTGCTTACTATGCGGCCAAGCGAATGAAAAAACGCATTAAGAGCGCTACGTTTTTTACCACTCTGCTCGATTTCTCTCAACCTGGAGAGGTGGGTGCTTATATCAACGACACCATCATCAATGCGATTGAACTGCAAAATAACGCCAAAGGCTATATGGATGGTCGTTCTTTAAGCGTCACCTTTAGTCTTCTGCGTGAAAACAGTTTGTACTGGAACTACTACGTTGATAACTACCTTAAAGGGCAAAGCCCAGTAGATTTTGACCTCTTGTACTGGAACAGCGACAGCACCAATGTGGCAGCAGCAACCCACAATTTTATGCTGCGTGAACTTTATCTCAATAACAAGTTGGTCCAAGACAAAGGCGTCAAAATTGGTGGTGTCTGGATTGATCTCAATAAGATCAAAGTTCCCAGTTATTTTGTCTCCACCAAAGAAGACCATATTGCGTTGTGGCAAGGGACTTACCGTGGTGCGCTTAATGTTGGTGGCAATAAAACCTTTGTTCTTGGTGAATCTGGCCATATTGCCGGAATCATAAACCATCCAGACAAAGGCAAATATGGTTACTGGGTTAATGACTCTTTAGACGATAACGCCGATGAATGGCTAGCTAATGCCGCGCACAATGAAGGTTCGTGGTGGACGCATTGGAATCAATGGCTACTTGGATTTAGTCCTGAAGAAAAAGTTGAACCGTGCAGTGTTGGCAGTGAGCAATTTCCGTCACTGGAAGCTGCGCCCGGTGGGTATGTTAAGCAAGTTCTGCCAATTAAAGCTTAATATAATTAAGTCTAGGTCGCGTCATTGAGAGCCTCTAGTTTTTTCTAGGGGCTTTTGTTTGTAATCAAGGACGGGATCTGGTTAATTATCTGAGCAAGAAAAGATCAACTGTTTGGCACGGGTAGGGAAATAGAATGAAAACCATTGGTGTTATTGGTGGAATGAGCTGGGAATCGACCGCAACGTATTATCGTTATCTCAATGAGCAAATCAAACGACGTATGGGTGGATTACATTCAGCCAAAGTGATCATTAATAGCGTTGATTTTGCCGAAATCGAGCAATTACAGCGGTGCGGCGATTGGCAAACCAGTGGCGAGGTCTTGACGCAAGCGGCATTGTCTTTACAACATGCGGGCGCCGATTTTTTTCTTATCGCAACCAACACTATGCATAAAGTCGCGAGTCAAATTGAGCAGTCAGTTTCGATTCCGTTATTGCATATTGCTGACGCAACCGGACAAGAGCTACAGCGTCAAAACATAACTAAGGTAGGGTTACTAGGTACGGCGTTTACCATGGAGCAAGATTTCTATAAACAAAGGCTGATCGACAAATACGCTATAGATGTCGTGGTGCCTAATGGGGCGCAGCGTAAGCGGGTTCATGATGTTATTTACAATGAACTCTGTCTTGGACAAATCCATCGCCATTCGAAAAATGATTACTGCGCGATTATTGAAGATCTTGCCGGCAATGGGGCGCAAGGGGTCATTTTAGGTTGTACAGAAATCGGTTTATTGGTCGAGCAAACTGATAGCCAAGTTCCCTTGTTTGACACGGTACAAATTCATGCTCTGGCCGCCGTTGAACAAGCGCTGAAATAAATGCTTATTTCAGCGTTCGATGTTAGCTGATGGGTAAGTCTAAACTTGCGCCCCATTCAGTCCAAGAACCGTCATAAACCACTAAGTTCTGATAACCACAAATGTGAGCGGCAAGTAAGACAATACAGGCGGTAACGCCTGATCCACAGCTAAAAATAGTTTGTTGTGCTTGATTAGACAAGGTGCTCGATAAAACACGCTCAAGCTCTTGATTCGGTTTAAACTTGTGTCCATCGACCAATTCGGCAAATGGGAGGCAAACTGAATTTGGAATATGGCCACTACGAACGCCCACTCGCGGTTCTTTCACTTTACCGTAAAAGCGTGCACGACCACGAGCGTCCACCGTGAGACTGGCCTGATTGTCGATATTAGCTAATACATACTTGGCATCAACAAAGTAGTTAGGATCAAGCTTGCCTGAAAAGTTACCTGCTAGCTTATTCTCTACATAGGATTGGCTAAGTTCTAAACCTTGCTTCTTCCACTCAGTCAAGCCACCATCAAGCACATAAACCTGTTTATGCCCCATGGCTTTTAGCATCCACCACGCTCGGGGTGACGCGAAAGTACCGCTGTTATCGTAAACGACAATTAGCGAATCAGAATTTAATCCTAATTGGCGTGCAAGTTGATTGAAACGCGCTTCGCTGGGCATCATATGCGGTAATTGAGATTCGGGATCGCAAAAAACCGTGTCATAGTCGAATCGGCGCGCTCCCGGAATAAGGTTGACGCGGTCTTTTTCGACTTCTCCAGGGATCTGAAAATCGATGCTGGCATCAAGTACAACCAATTGCGGGTTGTTGCTCTGCTGCATAAGCCACTGAGGGCTGACTAGAGGTGACATTATTATTCCTTTAATTATCGAGCCTGATTACATTGTACAAGCTGGTAAGTGACAATGTCACTAAACAAGCTTTGCTTTTGTAAGATATATACGTCAGAGCCATCAGGACAATCCGTTTTTGGGTCGACTTGCACAAGCATGAGTTGTTGTTTGGATTTAATATTCAAAAACAGTCGATGCCCGTCTAAAGACTGAGTTAATGTTTGCGACACAACGATGCCTTCGAAGTGTTCATTGTTCGGTGTTTTTATCCCTAGCAATAACGCAAGTAGCACACAAGTAAGGGCAAGGGCAGCGAGATAGTGTTTTGGACTGTTCATCGTTTTACTCTCGCGGCTCCGTAGCTATGCACACACTGGGCAGGTTGGCATTTTCATTAAGTTCATTTCACGCCACGACATCGTTAGCGCGTCTAACATGAGGATTTTGCCTTTTTTCGCGTTACCGTAATTAGCGATAACCTTGATGGCTTCCATTGCCTGAACTGCGCCAATAATTCCCACCACAGGTGACATGACGCCAGCTTCCACACAACTTAAAGCGTTGTTACCAAAAAGGGCGCTTAAGCATTGATAACAAGGTTCAGTTGGGTCTTGATAAGTAAAGACGCTCACTTGTCCTTCCATACGAATGGCGGCGCCAGAGACCAGCGGAATTTTATGTGCAAAGCAGATCTTGTTGAGCTGATTGCGTGTCTCGACATTATCCGATGCATCAACGACTAAGCTATGAGCTTGGATTAAGGTGCTAAGTTCATCATCATTCAAACGGCGATCTATGGTCTCTAGCTTAAGGTAGGGATTGAGTTGTTTGAGTGAATGTGCCGCTGACACGACTTTTTTTGTGCCTATATCAGCGTCATGATGCAAAACTTGACGCTGTAGGTTCGATAATTCTACAACGTCATCATCAATTAAAGTCAGCTTACCAATACCGGCAGCAGTCAAGTATTGACTTGACGCGCAGCCTAAGCCTCCAGCGCCAAGGATCAAGATTGAGCTCTGCTTTAGCGCTTCCTGGCCGTCAAAATCAAACTGTTTAAGGATGATTTGGCGGTTGTAGCGCAACATCTCTGGATCAGAAAGAATTTCCACAAACACCTCTAGTAGAGCGTTGCATTGAAAAGTTGAATATTGACGATTTCGCCCACTTCAACTCGTCCACGCTCGCGTTCTAGTACCACAAAGCAATTGGCAAGACTCATTGAACGAAACGCGCCCGAGCTTTGATTTCCCGTTGTCTCAACAACAAACTGGCCATTTTCAACCGAATAGATGCCACGCTGATAATCGGTGCGACCAGGTGCCTTTTTAAACGCGCTGCGAGTAATCGCAGGGATAGACTGTGGTGCTTTCCATTCGCTGTGTCCGCCAAGTTTAGCCAGTAAAGGTTGAACCAATACGTACATTGTCAGTACCGCCGAAACTGGGTTGCCGGGAAGGCCGCAGAACCAAGCGGTTGACAGTTTACCAAACGCAAATGGCTTACCAGGTTTGATAGCCAGCTTCCAAAATCCAATTTGGCCCAGTTGCTCAAGGATGTCTTTAGTGTAATCGGCTTCACCAACACTTACGCCACCAGAGGTCACCACCACGTCTGCAAGGGTTTGCGCTTTTTCAAACGTCGCTTCGAGCGTTTTAGGGCAATCGGGGATAATGCCGAGATCGATCGCTTCACACCCAAAATTTTCAATCAATGGCTTAATGCCGTAACGATTACTATCGTATATCTGGCCTTCAATTAAGGGCTCACCGAGCGGCTTGAGTTCGTCACCAGTTGAGAAAAAAGCCACCCGAGGTTTACGCACGACAGTGACATGGCTAATGCCTAAAGTCGCGATCATTGGAATATCACGTGCAGTCAAACGAGCGCCTTTCAGCAATACGACATCGCCTTGTTTAATATCATCACCGGTAGGGCGGATATTGTTGTTTGGCTTTACGTCGATTTGGTTGAATTGAACACCAGCGTCGGTGACCTCGGTATTTTCTTGCATGATGACCGCATCACAACCGAGTGGAATTTTGGCTCCGGTCATAATTCGCACGCAACTCCCTTGTGGCCAATCGCCTTCAAAAGGTTGCCCTGCGAATGACTTACCCGCGACAGGCATGACTTGCTGATTGGCTAAATCGGCAATACGAATCGCATAGCCATCCATCGCTGAATTATCGAATGGCGGCACAAAAATTGGTGACTGAATCTCTTCGGCGAGAACATAACCAATGGCATCGGCAATCGGCAGTTGTAAAGTAGTTTGGATAGGTGTGATTGGCGACAACATCTTTTCCATCGCCTCTTCAATTGGCATCAAGCCTGGTGCGTCACAGCAGCCCATATTTGAATCCTAATTTTGTTCTTTTTTATTGTTGTTAGCCACTTTACCACAATATCAAATCGGCAATAATGACCCCTGTAAAATATGGGTGTAATTATTCAAAAATCCGAGTATCCTTGTCAGCCATCCTAAAGGGGTAATTAAGAGGAAGTGGAATGTCAGGTCTTAGCGAATCCGCAATATTGGTCAAAGATGCGCTAGAAAGCCGTGGATTAGAGACGCCAATGGCGGCTAATCAATTCAGCCGAGAAGAGAAAAAAGAAAAAATTCAGCATCATATGCGTGAAATTCTCTCTTTACTAGAGCTTGACCTAACGGACGATAGCCTTGAAGAAACACCGCAACGTATAGCAAAAATGTACGTTGATGAGATCTTCTCTGGGCTAGACTACGCCAACTTTCCAAAAATCACGGTAATCGAAAACAAGATGAACGTCAGTGAAATGGTTCGTGTAAAAGACATCACGGTAACCAGCACTTGTGAACATCACCTTGTTACTATCGATGGCCGCGCCGCAGTGGCTTATATTCCGCGTGGCAAGATCATCGGTTTGTCGAAGATCAATCGTATTGTTCGTTTCTTCGCTCAGCGCCCTCAGGTGCAAGAACGCATGACACAGCAGATTTTGGTCGCACTACAAACCTTGCTTGAGTCTGACGATGTTGCTGTCACGATTGATGCGACCCATTATTGTGTCAAGTCACGTGGTGTCATGGATGCAACCAGTGAAACGACGACAACTGCTTTAGGTGGTATTTTTAAATCAAATTCCGCGACCCGTCATGAGTTCCTACACGGAATTCGCTAGGGAAACTGCTGCGATTTAACCAATTCAAACCGCTTCATTTTTGAGGCGGTTTTACTTTTTCTGCCAGGACAAGCTTTCTGGCGAGTCCTTAAAGGATACGACAGTGACAACCTCATTTAAAACACTTGGCCTACGACCTGAGATGTTAGAAACGCTCGACAGTTTAGGCTATACAGAAATGACTCCGATTCAACAGCAAGCTTTACCTATGGTACTGCAAGGTAAAGATGTGATTGGCCAAGGTAAAACGGGTTCAGGTAAAACCGCTGCGTTTTCTCTGGGTCTATTGAGCAACTTAAACGTTCAGCGCTTTCGTGTTCAAACCCTAGTACTTTGCCCAACACGTGAACTGGCTGATCAAGTGGCGAAAGAGATCCGAACCTTAGCTCGCGCCATCCACAATATTAAAGTTTTGACGTTATGTGGTGGTATGCCAATGGGGCCGCAAATCGGTTCGCTTGAGCACGGCGCGCATATTTTGGTTGGTACGCCGGGTCGAATTCTCGATCATATGTCAAAAGGGCGCATCAATCTTGATGAACTGAATACATTGGTGCTTGATGAAGCCGACCGCATGCTTGATATGGGCTTTGAAGACGCGATCGATACCATTATTGCCGCTGCGCCGAGTAAACGTCAGACCTTATTGTTCAGTGCCACGTTCCCGGACGATATTGAGTCACTAGCGCAGAAAGTCATGGTTGATCCGCAAATGATCAAGGTTGAATCAACCCATCAGACCACGACGATTGAACAACGCTTCTTCGAGGTTAAGTCAACAGAATCACGAGATGATGCGTTAGAAGCGCTGTTGTTAACGCATAAACCTGAATCTTCTGTGGTTTTTTGTAACACCAAAAAAGAGGTACAGAATGTCACTGATGAGCTTCTTCACCGCGGATTTAGCGTAGTTGAATTGCATGGCGACATGGAACAGCGTGAGCGTGAACAAGCATTGACGATGTTTGCTAACAAAAGTATTTCGATTTTGGTGGCGACTGATGTTGCCGCGCGTGGTCTAGACGTTGATAACCTTGATGCGGTGTTTAACTTTGAATTGTCACGCGACCCAGAAGTGCATGTCCATCGAATTGGTCGTACTGGTCGTGCAGGTTCAAAGGGGATGGCCTTTAGCTTGTACAATGAAAAAGAAGCGTACCGAGTTGCTCGTATTGATGAGTATATGGATATCGCGATTTCGCCGTCTCAACTACCAGAAAAACCACTAGAACGTCCTTTCTATCCTAAAATGCAGACGATCCAAATTTTGGGTGGCAAGAAGCAAAAAGTCCGTGCCGGCGATATTTTGGGTGCGTTGACCAAACAAGCTGGGCTAGATGGCAAAAAGATAGGCAAAATCAATATCCTTTCAATGGTTTCTTATGTTGCCGTTGAGCATGACATCGTCAAGCCTGCGCTTAACCAACTGCAAACGGGAAAAATGAAAGGTCGTAGCTTTAAAGCGCGCGTAATGAAATAATTAATACGCTGACTTTCAACCAGTAAAAAGCCAACTTATGTGAGTTGGCTTTTTTATTTGTTCAAGATTTTTAACTACCTAAGGCAGGATTAGCTGTCAAAGAGGTAGAGATAGTCTTGGTAGCCTTGCTCGGCCATCTGTTCTTTGGGTATAAAACGCATCGCCGCTGAGTTCATGCAGTAGCGTAAACCGGTTGGAGCAGGGCCATCTTTGAACACATGACCTAGGTGAGAGTCGGCGAAACGGCTTCTCACCTCTGTTCTTTGGTAAAGCAGGTGATTATCGGTTTTGTTGACAATGTAACCTGAGTTAATCGGCTTGGTAAAACTTGGCCAGCCAGTGCCGGATTTGTACTTATCAGTAGATGAAAACAAAGGCTCACCAGACACGATATCAACGTAGATGCCCGCTTGTTTGTTGTCCCAGTATTCGTTACTGAACGCACGCTCAGTGCCTTCTTCCTGAGTGACATAGTATTGCAACTCAGACAAGTTTGCTTTAATCACCTCATCAGAAGGTTTGCTGTATGGTTTGATATCGCGAACTTGTTTTTGTTCATCGATCATCTGGCGCAGAGTCACTGGGTTGTCTTGGCGATCTTCACCGAAGATGTTGTCTAAATACTGATCGCGACCAGAGGCATAACGGTAGTAGTTATAGCGAACCTTATTACGTTTGTAATAATCTTGATGATAGTCTTCTGCGGGCCAAAACTTTTCAAACTCAATCAGTTCGGTTTTAAGTGGCTTTTTATATACGCCCAGTTGATCTATTTCGGCGATAAATTGCTGCGCGATGTCCTTTTGTTGCTCATTGTGGTAGAAAATGGCCGGGCGGTATTGCGGGCCACGATCGACAAATGAGCCTTTGTCATCGGTTGGGTCGATGTGACGAAAGAACTGATCGAGAATTTGTTCGTAGCTGACAACACTGCCATCGTATTTAACTTCAACCACTTCAATATGGCCTGACTTACCGGATGAGACTTGCTTATAGGTCGGGTTTTCTAGGTCTCCGCCTGAATAACCAGAAACCACATCAATCACACCATCAAATTTCTCTAGATCGGATTCCGTGCACCAGAAACATCCTCCGGCTAAGGTGGCAATCTCAATCTCTTTTCCTGCATGGCTTTTCGACAGATGATTGTCTGCTATACCAAAAAATGACGCCGTTGTGGCAATAAGTGCCAGTGAGAAAAGCGCCGATTTAAACTTTACTTTCATATCAACCTCATCGATTGTTTTCGTTATCGATTAAATAGAACGGTTAAGTGGAAAAAAAATTACACCGCTTGTTAGAATTTTATTGAGGTTGTATCAATAAAGATCAAAAAAAAGCGCTCGAAAGCGCTTTTTATCTATTCAAATTACGTTGTCAGCCCAGAGCAGGGAGAAAGCCCGCGGTGATGAGTAGCTGTGCGCCGACAATTAATACACCGACACCACTGGTGACGGCCAGAGCTAGGTTACCGCCTGCTACCTGATAATGACTCAGCTGTGATTGAGCACGTGCTTTGCGCACCATCATGATGGGTAAGAAAATAGCGAGAACCACTAAAGCGATAGCGGCGTAACCTAACGCGGTGATAAAACCTTGAGGGTAAAACAGCGCAAAGCCCATCGGAGGCAGAAATGTAACTAAGCCGACCGCAAGACGAGAACTGCTGACACCGCGTTGCTTCATCGTGTCTCCAAGAAATTCAAACAGCCCCAAGCTAACCCCAAGGAACGAAGTGAGTAAGGCTAGGTCGGCAAAGATACCGATAGTTTGCCCTAGGTTTGATTGATGAACCGTCGTTGCCAAGGTGGAAATGAGTGCGCTTAGTCCTTGATTTTCGATCAAGGTTGCTTGATTGACCACCCCCAAGGTTACTAACTGCCAAAAGACATAGATGATAAGTGGAATGGCAGAACCAATGACAATGGCTTTACGCAAAGACGGCGTGTGGCCATCGAGGTAATTGACAATGGCCGGGATACTGCCATGAAAACCAAATGAGGTAAAAATGACAGGGATAGCGGCAATTACAAGGCCTTGTTCAATAGGCATACTCATCAAGTAAGATTCAGTGACATTTGGCGCGAGAAAAGTCAGCACCACTGCCATCATCAAAACTTTAATGGTGAACAATACACGATTGACTTTATCGACAGTCGCTGTACCAATAATGACGATACCTGCGACCAGCAAAGTAAACAGCAGAGTCGCATTTGTGCCAGAGATTTCGACTCCAGTAAAATTTGCAATGCGTTCGGCGAATTGAGCGCCACCACCGGCAATGTAAGCAGCACACAACGCATAAAATAAGAACATCATCGCGAAACTCGCAAGCCATTTGCCTTTTTTACCCAGGAACTGCTTGGCTAATGTGTGCAGTGTCGCGCTATTATCAGCATGTTGATGAACTTCTATCATTAAAAGCGCGGTATAAGCCATCAAAGCCCATAAAGTGATCATAATGATAAGAGAGGTTGTAAATCCGATTCCCGCTGACGCGAGAGGCAGGGCGAGCATGCCAGCACCAATTGTGGTGCCTGCAATGATCAAAGTACTACCGAATACCTTTGAATTGTTCATTGTAATTATTTCTTTACACTTTGAGGTTGAGTTTAGACTTTTTGGCTATTGGCTACTCATATTATGGTGAGTAAGTCTGCTTTATTAGCCATTGTGTAAAACATTGACGATGACATCAAGCAAAATGTACAAATTATTTACCGTGAGTGTATTTTTAAGTTTACACCGGTTGAAGTGTTGGCGTGTGAAAACGTTTGCGTGAGACCTGTCTCAAATCGCGAGCAGAATTTTCTTTGCCCTTTCAAAAAACTGTCATATAAGTGGTTTAAAAAGGGAGCGTAGACCCGCATATTTCAAGTATCAGACAACATTAGGGTCTAACATTATTGTTTTACTAAGGAGGTCAGAATGAGTGACCAAATAAAAAGCGAAGAGTGCCTAGAGCTACTAGATGCCATGGAAATTGGCTTGGAACTGTCAGATTATGAGCAGTCAATCGAAGAGCTCGCTGACGTTATCTTTAAATAACGACACGTCATCGCAGTCGCTATTTCGCGTAGCAACCAGAATGAGCCAGTGCAGATGCGCTGGCTTTGTGCTTTCATTAGGGTAAATAATCTCGCTGGTTTTTTTGATGTGAACTTTCTTGCTCATTTACACATTGCTGATCATTGCCAATCCAGCCTGTTGGGCAATTTACTGGGCGACTTTGTCAAAGGTAACCCCGACACTCAATATCCGGCAATGATATCTCAAGGCGTGCGCCTGCACCGATTTGTTGATTCCTATACTGACAGTCACTCGCAAGTCGAGCAAATACGGGCGTTATTTCCAAATGGAGTCAGACGCTATTCAGGAATCGCGCTGGATATGTTTTGGGATCATTGCTTAGCCGTTCAATGGAATCAGTTTCATGTTAAACCGCTTAGCGATTTTTGCGCCCAAGCTGAGCGGCAAATTCAAGATGAAGCGATTGTTGAGTTACCTGACCGTTTTGTTCGAACGAATCAAGCGATGTGGCAAGGGCGCTGGCTTGAGTCATATCAGACTTTAGACAATATTGATTTTGCTCTACAACGTATGTCTCAGCGTTCTATGCGGATGACACGCTTGAACGAGTGCTTCCCTTACTTAGAGCGTAACTATCAACAGTTAAGTGCGGTATTTAGCCGCTTCTACCCCGAGGTACTAACTGCCAGTCGAAGATTCTGATAGAATCGTCCGCCTTGCAATTATAGGTAAACCGCATGTCGACAGAATTCGCCGCGTTAGGGCTATGCACACCATTATTATCAACGATTGAATCTTTAGGTTTTAAACAACCAACAGAGGTTCAAAAACAGGCGGTTCCGCCTCTGCTGGAAGGTAAAGACGTCTTAGCTGGCGCGCAAACTGGTACGGGTAAAACCGCCGCGTTTGGACTGCCGATTCTGCAACATTTGCTTCAGTCACCAAGTAAACGCAATCCGCAAAGCAATGATGTGACAGCTTTGGTGTTGGTACCAACCCGAGAACTCGCGCAGCAAGTCTTCGACAATATCAGTCTGTATGCCCAACAGACTGAGGTTAAAGTCGTCACGGCTTATGGCGGGACCAGTATGAATGTGCAAGTCCGCAATTTACATCAAGGTTGCGATATATTAATCGCAACGCCTGGTCGCTTGCTCGATCATCTGTTTTGCAAGAATATCCGTTTGGCTAAGACGCAGTATCTGGTGTTGGATGAAGCAGACCGAATGCTCGACATGGGCTTTATGCCTGATATTCAACGCATCCTTAAGCAGTGTAATCCCCAGCGTCAGACAATGTTTTTTTCAGCAACCTTTGATAAACGCATCAAAGCTATCGCTTACAAAATGCTCAACGAGCCGGTTGAAGTGCAAGTAACGCCTTCGAATAGTACCGCAGATACCGTCGAGCAGATCGTTTACCCGGTGGACAAAAAACGCAAAGCAGAATTGCTCGCGTATCTGATTGGGTCTCGTAATTGGCAACAAGTGTTGGTTTTTACCAAAACGAAGCAGGGCAGTGATGCCTTGGCGAAAGAACTCAAACTAGATGGAATAAAAGCGGCATCGATTAATGGCGATAAAAGCCAAGGAGCGAGACAAAAGGCGCTGGATGATTTTAAAGCCGGTCGTATACGTGCTTTAATTGCGACGGATGTGGCTGCTCGTGGTTTGGATATTCAACAATTGGAGCAAGTGGTCAACTTTGATATGCCTTATAAAGCGGAAGATTATGTTCACCGTATTGGGCGGACAGGTCGTGCTGGCCAACAAGGCTTCGCGGCATCATTAATGAGTCGTGACGAAGAGTATTTACTTGAAGCGATCGAGCGCTTGCTTGATGCCAAATTGCCACAAGAATGGTTGCAAGGGTTTGAACCAAGTTTGATTGAAGACATCGAACCAGACAAAAGCCCGCGGCGTCGTGGGCGTAATGCTGATAAACGTAAAATAAAAGCAAAATTGAAGATCCATGCCGGTCGCGGTAAAAAGAACTAATGAAGAGAAATCGGCTTATATTGATGACTAGTATGAGCCGCTTTTACCTCGATAAAGGAATGATCAGTGAAACTCACGTTAATCAATCTAAACGATGCACAAGCACTGTTAGAGTTTGAGATAACCAATAAACAGTGGTTTGAACAGTTTATCCCACCACGTGAGCAACACTTTTATTCTTTAGTTGGCGTCAAGCAACACATCCGTGAATTCTTGCTTGATTTCAAATGCAACGAAATGATCCCATTGTTAATTAAAAGCGATAATAATAGGATTATCGGTCGCATCAATATCACCAATATTGATGGCAACAAGCGTATTGCTCACTTGGGCTATCGGGTCGGAAAAAGCGAGATCAAGCAAGGTGTCGCAAAATGGGCGGTTTCCGAAGTGATTGACATGCTGAAGAAACAGAACATTAAACAACTGTATGCGTATGCCGAAATTCGCAATGTTGCTTCCCAGAGCGTATTGAGCGCCAATGGATTTAGCAAAGTGAGACTGGTTAAGAACTTTGCAAAGTTACACGGTCAAGCTATCGACTGCCTAGAATACAAACGTCTGATACCCTAAAAATTAAGATAAGCTCCCCGTGGTGTTACATAAACAGTGAAACGGAAGCGAAGGCTTCCGTTTGGGTTCGAGTAAAATCTAGGAATACTGGGCGACTAACATTTCCCAACTCCGTCGCTGAGCGACAAGGTCTTGTTTCATTTGCTGATAACGCATTTTAAGTAAAGAGCATTCATATTTTTTTGCTAATACGTCTTTCTTTGCTTCCAAAACTTGTTTTTTAACGTCGTAGTAATCAACCATTTTAGTGACAAGATCTTCAAACTCTTGGTTTAATGTCTCGTTAAGCAGTCGTGCATTTGGCAGTTTACGAATGTTTTTTGATGCGGTTAAGAGTGACTGTTTAGCGCGCGCTTTTTCGACCTTGAGCTTGGGAGTGACACGCAATTTAGACGCGAGCCCGAACCATGAGCACGACTTAATCAACCACTTCGTTGGATCGTATTGCCACCAATAAATGCCATTGCGATAGTCATTTTCGAAAATATGGTGGTAGTTATGATAGCCTTCACCAAAGGTAAATACTGCTAATATAGCGTTATCACGTGCAGTATTTTTGTCTGTATAAGGTTGGCTACCCCAAATATGGGCCAGTGAATTAATAAAGAAGGTTGAGTGATGGCTAACAACCAAACGAAGCACGCCAACAATCAATAACATTCCCCATATGTCGCCATACAGTACACCAAGCAATAGTGGGATGCCGACGTTGGTCGCTATCGCAAGTGGGACATAATATTTGTGCTGCCACATGACAATATTGTCTTTTTGTAGATCGCGACAATTGCTGTAGTCACAGTAAGTGTTGGCGCTGTATTCACGTAACATCCAACCAATATGAGAGAACCAAAAGCCGCGTTTGGCGGAATAAGGATCTTTATCATTATGATCGACGTGTTTGTGGTGAATTCTATGGTCAGAACTCCAGTGCAGCGCACTATTTTGAAGGGCAAAAGCGCCCCCTAAAGCAAATAGCCAACGGAGTGACCAATGAGCTTGATAGGTTTTATGTGACCACAAGCGGTGGTAACCGGCAGTAATGGATAGGTTACAAAATGAAAATGTCACCACAAACCAGGCAAGGTGCTCAATCGAGTAACCATGCGTGAGGCCATACCAAGGCACAACCAGTGTTGCGACCAAAAATGACGACAAAAAAATCATTATATTTAACCAAATCAGAGGTGGTTTAGGCGAGTCCGACATGGTGAAGTCCTTTCAGCTAACAGTTGTGCGCTAGAATATCAGCGTACATGTGTAAGTCAAACGAAATTCTAATCCTTGTTAGCTAGCTCACGACTCGTTGCTTTGTGTTTTGTAACGAAACGTATCGAATGCAAATAAGCGTTCACTGATATGCATAATAATTCGAGCTAATCGATGGATTACTCTAGAATGTTTGGCTTTTTGTTAAATGTTTTATAGTATGAAGAGATGTAAGAACCCTTACAGGAAGTAATAAGGTACTATAAATGGAATTAAAGTTAGCTGAATATAACGATTATGAACGCATTGCTACTTTGCATGCGCAGAGCTGGAAATTGTTTTATCAAGGGATTCTGGGCTCAGAGTTTCTAAAACACGACGTATTAGAAGAGCGTTCTACTATTTGGCAAACCCGTCTTATTAATCCTCCGTTCAATCAACATGTCCTGCTTATTGAAGAAGGGGGCCTACTCTGCGGCTTTATCTGTGCCTTCGGCAATCATGATTTCGAGAAAGGCACAATGATCGATGCCTTACATGTTGATCCTGCACACCGAGGAAAAGGCGTCGGCGTTAAGCTATTAGCAGAAATGGCGAAATGGATAGATCAGTACTTTCCCAATAACGGCGTATATTTGGAAGTCATGAAAGAGAACAAGCAAGCCGTGGACTTTTATCAACACTTAGGTGGCGAGTGTCATCTAGAACGATTATGGAATGCGCCTTGCGGTCATCAGGTTCCTGAGCTTGTTTACGCATGGCAGTCGGGTAACCAACTATTGAAATGTGTTGAACCACACACAAAGCGAAACGTTGTAACGATTTGATACAAATAACACGCCGTTCCTGATATTTCTCGGACATTACTTGATAGACTGTTGGATAATTTGATAACAAGCATAATATAAATTTCCAGCGGTCTATTCATGAAAAAAACCATACTTTCCAGCGCACTCGTAAGTGCGTTATTTCTCGTAGGATGTGGTGAAGCATCTCAAAACTCACAAACTCCTCCAGCTCAACTGGTGGTGGCTCAACAAGTTGAGTCGATTTCTCATCAGCAAAGCAAATCTTATATCGGTCGAGTTGAAGCGGTTGAAGACACAAATATTACTGCCCAAGTCACAGGTTATTTAAAAGGTAGTCACTTTGACGAAGGCCAAATGGTCGAGAAAGACCAATTACTCTATACCATCGAACCTTCTTCCTTTGAGGCTCAGCTCGCTAGCGCAAAAGCGGCCAACGCGCAGGCCGAAGCTACGTTGATAAAAGCCCAGCTAGATTTCGCTCGCGGTAAAAATCTATTACCGAAAGGCAGTATTTCACAATCAGAATTTGATCATTTAAATGCAGCATTGCTAGGTGCGAAAGCCCAAGTTGAGTCTGCCAAAGCGCAGATGAGACTTGCTGAGGTAAACCTTTCTTATACAGAAATTCGCGCGCCATTTTCAGGACGTATTGCACAAAGCACAGTGTCCACCGGCGATCTTGTCTCGCCACAATCGGGTGTGCTAACTACTTTGGTCAGTCTTGACCCTGTACATACTAGTTTCAGTATTAGTGAGCGTGAACGACTAGAACTGGGCATGGACAACATCAAAAGTGAGGGTGAAGCAGATTCGGTAGAGGTTCAGGTAGTACTCGAAAATGGACAGCGTTTTGAACATTTAGGTAAGCTCGATTTTTTGGGCAATCGTATTGACTTAAATACCGCGACCATTGCTTTGCGCGCCGTTGTTGCCAACCCTGACTATCGATTGCTGCCTGGACAACACGTTAAGGTCGAACTGCGCGAGAAACATGCCGAGCAAGTGGTGGTAGTGCCGCGCCGCGCCGTGCAAACTGATCTAGAAGGCAATTTCGTCATGATTGTAGCCAATGGTGATATCGCAGAGAGACGAAATGTTGAGCTGGGTCGTCAAATTGAATCGGGTGTAATTGTACGAAGTGGCTTAAGTGTCGAAGATACCGTCATTACTCAAGGGCTTCAACGTATACGTAACGGGGTTCCGGTACGTTTAAAATCAGCTAACGCTGAATAAGGGGCTGACATGTTAAGTCGTTTCTTTATCCAGCGCCCTAAGTTTGCGTTGGTTATCTCGATTATTTTGATGTTGGCAGGTGCTATCTCATTAGCGATTTTGCCTGTTGCAGAATACCCCAAAATCAGTCCACCGTCGGTGAGTGTCAATGCCTATTATACTGGGGCGAGCGCTGAAGTCGTTGAACAGGCCATCGCTGACCCTATAGAAACGTCAGTCAACGGCGTCGAAAACATGATCTACATGTCTTCGAAAAGCGCCAACGATGGTTCTTATAGCCTTAATGTGACGTTTGATGTTGGTACTGACCCTGATATGGCACAAGTCAATGTGCAAAATCGGGTCTCACAAATAGAATCAAAGTTACCACAAGAAGTACGAATGGTTGGGGTTACGGTTAAGAAGCGTTCACCTGACTTGTTAATGGTACTCAATTTTTATTCTCCGCAAGGAAAGTATGACGATCAGTTTTTGATCAATTACATCAACCTTAATGTCAAAGACCAGCTGGCGCGTGTTAAAGGCATCAGTGAAGTGAATGTAATTGGTGGCGGTGAGTATGCGATGCGTGTGTGGTTGGATCCTGAAAAAATGGCCAATCTTAAGTTAACCACATCGGATGTTTACTCAGCACTTGCAGAGCAAAATGTGCAAGTGGCCGCTGGACACGTCGGCGCGGCACCTTACAGTAGTGCGCAAGAAGTTCAGTTTAACCTTGTTACTAAAGGGCGTCTTGAGAGCGTTGATGAGTTTGAACGTGTGATATTGCGTGCTAACAGTGATGGCTCTACTGTGTATCTAAAAGATGTTGCTCGTGTAGAACTTGGTAAGAAGTTCTACAGCGGCAGCGGCAAGTTTCGTGGCCAAGACGCATCAATTGTTGCACTTTCTCTTCAATCAGATGCCAATGCACTGGAAAGTGGCCAGGCTGTGATGGATTTACTTGACGGGTTAAGTACTAACTTTCCCCAAGGTATGGCATACGAAACTAGCTATGACACGACAGTGTTTGTTGCTGAGTCGATTAAAGGGGTCGTAAAAACTCTGATAGAAGCGATCCTATTAGTGATTGCGGTGACCTACCTGTTCCTTGGTAACGTTCGTGCCACGTTAATCCCAGTGGTGGCCATTCCGGTTTCGCTGATCGGTACGTTTGCCATCATGCAAATAACGGGGTTTACCATCAATACCGTTACCTTGTTTGGATTGATTCTTGCGATTGGTATTGTGGTTGACGATGCAATCTTGGTGATCGAGAACGTCGATACCACCATGGCCAAAGATCCATCGATGAGTCCGCGCAAAGCAACGTTACTTGCAATGAAGGAAGTTACCGGGCCGATAGTGACCTCAACGTTAGTATTGCTGGCGGTGTTTTTACCCGTTGCAATGTTACCGGGTATCACCGGCATTATGTATCGCCAATTTGCGTTGACTATTTGTATTTCGGTGGTGATTTCTTCGATTAATGCACTGACCCTATCACCAGCACTTTGTTCATTGGTACTCAAACAGGGCGGCGGCAACACCGCGCGTTGGTTCACCGCTTTTAACGCAGGGTTAGAGCGTGTCACAAAAGGCTATGGTCACATTGCTGGATTCTTAATTAAGAAAGCAGTTTTGCTGATTGCCTTCTTTATCGTGGCAGTAGCTGCGGTTGCTTTTTTGGCGAAAACCACGTCAACGGCGTTTGTTCCTCAAGAAGATAAAGGCATCTTACTGGTCAATGTTCAATTGCCGGATTCTGCTTCGCTATCACGTACTGAAGCGGTTACCGAACAATTAATTGGGATTGTAGAACAAGAACCCGGTATTGATGGAGTGACTGTCGCAAACGGTTTTGCTTTCATGACCGGTGCGGCAGCGTCAAATGGCGCGTCTTTGTTTATCAAGCTTCATGACTGGGAAACACGAAATCAGTTTTCAGGTGACCACTCAGCTAATGCGATCGCGCAACGAATCAATGGCAAAGCCGCAACTGAGCTTCCACAGGCGATTGTTTTTGCCATGGGACCGCCAGCTGTACCTGGAATGGGCTCGGCTTCAGGTTTTGAATTTGTCCTTGAAGACTCTTTGGGGCGCAGTCGCACCGATCTTGCCACGCTGATGGGGCAGGTAATTGAAGAAGCGAACAAGCAGCCAGAAATTGCCTATACCTTCAGTACCTTCCGTGCCAATGTGCCGCATTTTTATGTTGATATAGATCGAGAAAAGGCGCAGCAGCTAGGAGTACCATTGTCGAGTGTTTTTCAAACGCTACAGGGTAACTTAGGTTCTCTATACGTTAATGACTTTACGATGTTTGGCAAAAACTTCCGTGTGACGATGCAGGCTGACAGTCAGCATCGCAGCAATATGGAAGATCTTGAACGCTTCCACGTTCGTTCTGCGAGTGGCGAGATGATCCCGCTCAGCACTTTGGTTGGTTATGAGCAAATCTTTGAACCTGATGTCGCGTGGCGATACAACATGTATCGTAGTGCGATCATTCAAGGTCAGCCAGCTCCGGGTTATTCAAGTGGTGATGCCATTGCTGCTATGGAACGAGTGGCGGCCGAAATGTTGCCGCAAGGTTATCAGTATGAATGGACCGGCATGGCATACCAAGAGGTACTAGCAGGTAGCCAAGCTATCTTCGCATTTGCGTTAGCGCTGATCTTTATCTATCTGTTTATGGTAGCGCAGTACGAAAGTTGGACCATTCCTCTGGCGATTATTCTGGTGGTACCAATCGCGACATTAGGCTCATTTATTGCGCTGAACTTAACTGGGACGCCGCTTAACTTGTATGCACAGATAGGTTTAGTCTTGTTGATTGCTTTGGCGGCGAAAAACGCAATATTGATTGTGGAGTTTGCTAAATTAGAACGTGAAGAGAAAGAAGCCAGTATTGAGGAAGCGGCAGTTCAAGGGGGTAAGTTACGCTTCAGAGCAGTGAACATGACATCATGGTCATTCATTTTAGGTATCTTCCCACTGATCTTCGCCGCTGGGGCAGGTCACATAAGTCAAAACTCACTCGGCATTTCATTGATTGGCGGTTTGTTGTGTGTCCTTCTGGCGGGAACCTTATTGATTCCTGGCTTTTACGCACTGGTTCAGCGTCAGCGTGAAAAAGTTCATGGTGGCAGTACTAAATTGATCCCCCTTGATGATGAGTAACTAACAAACAATCCCCTTGTCGAAAGAGAAGGGGATTGTTTTTAACGTTGTTTATTTAGACGTTTTGAACTCCGCAACCGCACTGTCCATCTCATTGGCTTGTGCCGAAACCAGATCGACTTCGCTTAAACATTGCTGAGCAGAAGTCATATTACTTTCCGATATTGTGTTTAACTCAGTGATTGAGTCACTGACCTGATTCATCACAATTCCTTGCTCTTCAATGGCAGAAGCAATGCGTTCCGAGTTGGCTTGAATGGTTTCCATATCATTGATGATTTGGCTGAGGCTACTATCCAGGGTACGAGAAGCCGATAGTGTTTGGGCACCTTGCTCATTACATTGGTCAATATTAGTCACGACTTCAGCCATTTGATTCTGGATAGCGGAGACAACTTTAGTAATCTCTTCGGTTGATTGATGAGTTCGGCTCGCAAGCGCGCGTACCTCATCGGCAACCACTGCAAATCCGCGGCCTTGTTCACCAGCACGAGCTGCTTCAATCGCAGCGTTAAGAGCCAATAGGTTAGTTTGCTCGGCAATCTCTTGGATAATATTTACCGCATCGCCAATTTTATCGACGTGATTGTTGAGTGAACCAATGGATTCTTGACTACTGCCTAAGATTGAGGAGAGTTGGTCAATGTTGTTTACTGTGGAATCTACAACTTTACGTCCATTTTTAGCATTAATAGACGCTTGTTGTACCCCTTCAACGGCAACTGAAGTGCTTTCAGAAATTTCATTAATGGTCAGTACCATTTCTTGAACCGATGTTGCCATCGTGCCTGTATGATCGGCTTGAACATGGAATTGCTCAATTACGTGTTGTAGCTCGTTATGCATACTAGACGTACTGTGAGTGAGCTGCTTAGACTTTGTTTGTGAACCAGAAATCAACGCTTCAAACTTATCTAATAACATATTGAAATGATTGCCAATAACTGAAAGTTCGTCTTTCTTGGTTAAGTTGGCACGCAATGACACATTGTTGGTTCGAGCAATCTCTTGAATGGCGAGGAGTAGATTCGCCACCTGTTGGTTAATAGTGCGCGAAATTTGGAAGATAAACACAAAAATTATTAAAACCACCAATGATGTGACCGTTATTTTTAGTGTTGCTATTTGAGCACTTGATTCGTTGGTTTGCGCTTCTAACGCCTCGGAAAATGCCTTGAATTGTTCTTCTACGGCATGTGACAAGTTACGCGTATCGCCAAGTAATCCTTCGTTATATTTAAGGCCGATCATTTTCGCCTGAGCGATATAACTTCTGGCTGCGGCGATCAGAGCTGTCGCATTGTTGGGCAACAAGTCAGGTGAGAGCACTCCTTGCGATACAGCGTTATCAAACTGGGACAAATTAACCAGTTCATCGCTCGATAAAGAAGGGCGAAGCGAGTCAAGTGCTTTGTTGTAGGCGCCAACAAGCTTTTCATTGCTAGCCAGTCCCAGCTGTTGATAAGCTTGCACCAGTTTATTAAAACCAGCTTGGTAGGCAGTAATATCGCGGCGCAGCTGTTGGCTAGAGGGGAGATCTTGTTCTTTTACAATAACAGCGAGTTTTTCTTCAAGATCGAAGAAAGTCTGTATGTTTTTGTTGAATCGGTCCAAATATTTTACGTCTTTCCTCAATAAGAAGTCTTTTTCGTTTCGTCGCAAATTCAAAAGCCGAATCTCTAGATCCGCTACTAATAGGCTGGCTTGATGGAGTTGAGAAGTGGTTTGGGCAAATTGCATGGTTGCAAAAACAATGGTTATGACACCAAATATGGCTACAACACCTAATGAATACAGTTTATTCTTGATATTCATAAGATTACCTTAGTTCGTTAATATTATTCATTGATTGGTATTAATCCAGATAGTAGTTGTTATTTATAGATGTATCAATTATCTCGACTCATTCTGCCCATGAATTTAAGTTAAATATCGAACTAGTTCGACTAAGAGAAGTAAATTTTGGAACGCATAGAAAAGTATCACGCATTAATATTTGATATGGATGGCACCTTGATTGACACCATGCCAGCGCATTTGCATGCATGGCGCTCGACCGCCGAGCATTTTAACTTTCCGTTTTCTCAGCAGTGGTTACATAGTTTAGGTGGGATGCCGAGTTATAAAATCGCGGCAGAGGTCAATGCGAAGTTCGGCTTAAACTTAGATCCTAAGCAAGTGTCACGTTTCAAAATGGCGGCGTTTGCTGCTATCGAACAACCGGGTGAGTTAATCGCTTGTACGTTGGAGGTCTTTGAGCATTTTTATGGTAACAAGAAATTAGCGGTCGGAACGGGAAGCCAGCGCGATAGTGCGATCAGGTTACTGACTATGAGCAACTTAATCGATAAACTCGATGCGGTTGTAACGGCCACGGATGTTGAACATCATAAGCCTAATCCCGACACATTTTTAGCAGCGGCAGAGCTTATTGGTGTAAAACCGGCGGATTGTGTGGTATTTGAGGATACTAAGCTTGGCTTACAGGCAGCGCATGCGGCTGGAATGGACTGCTTTTTGGTTGAAGCTAACGAGCTAGTGTTTTACCCACTAGAAAAATAATAAGAGCCGCGCAAGCGGCTCTGTATCATTAGCGATCCCAATAGGCTTCTTCAAGGCTATCTTCTCGCTCTGGTAGAGCTCTTGCGAGGCGAGGAGAGTGTTGGGTTAATACTTCATAGCTGACGCGGTTGGCGTACTTACAAATTTGCGACAACGACGAATAAGTCAGATATGGCTGATCGTGTTTCGATGAGTTTGGAACATTAACCTGATGATGGCTGTTGGCCGCCATATCATGCAATAGTGCAGACAGCGCTGCATCGCCCGCGCCATTGGTGTTCTTAATTTCCAAGGGACCACCGAGATACGGGCCAATGTGCGAATACACTTTTACTGGCGTTTGACAGTCAGCTTTGCGCATTGCACGACTAAATTCATATTTATTAAACTCAGGAATATTACCTGGAAGCAGCGGCAGCTCGGTTTCACGTTTGACGCTCTCTTCGGTGTAACCAGCCATGTATAAGCCAACCGCACCTGCAGTACAAAGCACCAGATCAACCCATTCAAGTGCTTTATCCGCAGCAAGTAGAGGATCTTTCTCTCCGGTGAGAGCTTCACTTTCTTCTTCGTTCATGGCAATAATCGAGATATTGTCCTTGATGTAATCTTGCCACCACTTGGCGTTTCCTTCGATCACCCATTTAGTACCTAACGTCAGAACAACAGGTACATTTTTCGCGTTGGCAATCTCAATGGCACGTGCGACCGCTTTCGGCATTGGATCTTCAGGTTTACCACGCATTAGATAAGAAGAAACCACTAAGGCTGAGGCTTTATCAAACACTTCTTCAGGAATGCTCTCAGGATGCAGTTGGTTCATGTGACCTTCGTTAATCGCGAAAGTACGTTCTCCGTTTTCAGAAATCAGGGTGTAGCAACGGCCAATAGACCCTTCAACCATTTGCAAATGGTTAAGGTTCATGCGCGAAGAGGTGCGACATAAATAGCGGTAAGCAAATGAACCCACTTCAATATTACGAGACATGACGCCGAGTAGCACAGACTTGCTATCAGCAAGAACCGAGTAGTTGTGCAAGGTATTTCCAATCGTGTCGCCAGGGTATTGGTGAGTGATTAGCTCGCGCTGAACAAGTTCTTCATATAACGCATCGGCTTTACTTTCTTCAAGAACCAGCGAATGGCCTTTACTCAGTTCATATTTGTTAAGAAATTCATCATCAACACGTGCTTCGATATCAACGATAGTTTGTCCTACACCCACGACAATAGGTCGATAAAGTTTTGGGGTCTGCTTGATCTGATTGACGAGTGGATCACGGGCGTGAGTAGGGAAGTAATGCTTAGATTTGCGCTGTCCGGGAAATTTCATGTTTAGAATAGAGTGAGAAATTTTCCCGGATGATATCACAAAAATGAAATGGTGCTTTCATATTTATTACATCAAAAGATGCCGATCATGTATCGACATCACTAAGATGTTATTTTTCACCTAGATACGAACCGTATGCTTTAGTGCCCCAAAGTGGAACCGTCGACAAGCTGTGTTTGAAGCTGCCAGAGGTCTCTTTAGTAGAGTAAGACAAATACATAATGGTCTGGTTTTCAACATCAAGAATACGGCGAATTTTCATGCTCTTGAAAAAGATACTTTTCGACTTCTTGAAAACCACTTCACCATCGTTTGACTTGTCGATTTTTGCAATCATCTCTGCTGTGATCTCGCCGGTTTGACGACAAGATATTGAGCTATCACTTGGGTCTGCAAAACTGAAATCGGCTTCAATTGACGCCACATGACAAGTTACGCCAGTGACGATTGGGTCTTGCATATGATTGAGCTTGATGTCCTTCATCGTGAAAAGACCTAGGCTGACGTCTCCCACTTCGTCGCCTGAACACCCCATTAGCGCGGTTACGAGAGTTGTGGCTATCAATACCTTTTTGAACATGATGGTTTCTCCAGATGATTATGAGCTTTGTTTTGTGCTCACTATATCAGGTTTTAGATACTGATCGACCTATGATGACTAAAAGACTTGTGACCTCAAGTGGTTATCGAGTAAGCTTCCAACACACTTCTTGAATTTTCAACAGGCTTAATTCCTATCATGTCGATACCTAAGATCGCTGAAATCAAAAACCAATGGCTTTATCAGCAAGTGGAGGTTGAATTTCCGACCAAAGAAAGTATCGCAGGAATGGCATTGTACAAAGACGACCTTTCTCACCGTGAATTTGTCGCTTTGTCATCCGATCAACCTTTGAGTAATGAGTTTAATCAGGACGATATTTTCCAAGTCGACTTTCATCGCTTAACCGTGATGTTTGCGTTGCTTCAAGCCAGTCGTTGGTCGCAAGAGCGTGAACAAGAGCTGATAGTTGAATTCCTTACTCAAATAATCTATTCACCGCCGTGTAATTTGTATATTGGATTCAGACAGGGTGAGCCAGTTGCGGCGGCGATCGTCACTTATGCTGATGAAAGCTTGTTGATCTCTGATCTGATCGTTAGCGCACACAGCGAAACGAGTGAGCAAGGATTTGTTGCGGCGCTGACCGCTAAGTTGTCAGATATTGTCGAGCAGGCTAACCAAGTTTTGCTTGAGGTGAGGCGTTAATCCATTCTCCTGCGACTGTTGTGCTAAATCGATCCCAGCCAAACAGTGATTTAGCCTAAACTTCTGAGCTTGAAACCGTGGATATCCAACAAACTGTTAAGCACATCATTTCATTGTCTTGTTTGTATCTTATTATTTGCTAACGGCAATAGATAGGATAATACGGATGACTGAGCCTCGGGCTAAATGCGTGATCTTCGATTGTGATGGAACACTGGTCGACAGTGAAAGACTGTGTTGCCTTGCTTTGTGCGCCACATTTAAAAAATTCAACGCCACACTAAGCATGGATGAAGCCATCAAACACTTCGAAGGTGGCAAGTTGGCTGATATTCTTAGCGCGACCAAGCAACGTCTCGCAGTAAACGTCTCTATAGATAAGCTTGAGCCGGTATATCGAGAGATTTTAGATGCGCTATTTGAACAGAAGCTTAAGCCGATGGATGGTGTGTTCGAGCTGCTTGATTATTTGCAGCGCCACGGTATCGAATATTGTGTGGCCTCTAATGGGCCGAAAGTAAAAATTAGACGAAGTTTAGAGCTCACCGGATTATTGCCTTATTTTGAAGACCGGATATTCTCGGCATTTGATACCAACAGTTGGAAACCTGAACCAGATTTAGTGCTATACAGTGCAATGACTATGGGGTTTAGGCTTGAGGAGTGCATCTATATTGATGATACCCCAAAGGGCCTTGAAGCAGGGATCCGAGCGGGTGTGAAAACCGTGCAATTAGTCGGTCTTAACGATAAAGGCCACGACCAAGCGATGCAGACCATCGACAATTTGCGGCAGTTAGAGCAAGTGCTTTAGCAAAACAATCTACACACCTAGTGGCACTGTAGACTGATAAACTTAATAGACTTGGTGCGATGCGTTAATTCAGTCGGTGCAGGGGGGATTTTACTTACGCTTTCAAAGAATGACCCGCATTCTGCACACAACATATTATCGCTTTCCGATAGTAAATATTCTTGGCTACCACATAGCGGGCAGCACAAGGTTGTTTGTTCGGTAGGGTTACCATTCATAGTCAAATTCTCAGCAGCAAGATAATAATAATCTAATCGTTAATTATTTTTAGCTTAGGCGAATCCAATGCCTAGCTTTTAATCATTCTATCTTAGTCTAATCGCATTCTAAAAAGTGCGTTTCACCGAGAATTAACTCAAGAATGGGAAGCAATTCATATATTAAAAAATGCTTATATACGTTACTTTTATGTTAACTGTTAAATCAATCTGCCCGCGAGTCACGCGGGCAACAAAAATCGAACTTAAGTACGTTCGGCCAAATACGCCGTGTAGTCGGGGATCTCGATGACCACTTCTTGCTCCATTAAATCCGATTCAATGATGAATTTAGCGGTCGCGCGATTGGTCGCGACAGGAATATTCCATACACTGGCGATGCGCAGTAGTGCTTTTACATCAGGATCGTGCGGAACGGCATTGAGTGGATCCCAAAAGAAAATAAGCGCATCTATTTTACATTCAGAGATCAGCGCACCAATTTGTTGGTCGCCGCCCATCGGACCACTAATCATGCTTTTGATTGCAAGCCCAGTCTCTTTACTCAGCATATGACCAGTTGTGCCAGTTGCGTAAAGAAAGTGCCCCTGAAGCTTATGTTTATTTTCTGTCACCCAGCGCAGTAGCTCAGGTTTGTAATTGTCGTGCGCAACAAGGGCGATATGTTTGTGTGCAGGTAGAGTGCGCGTTGTTTTTTCCATTTATAATTATTCCTAATTGTTTTCGTTATAGACGTAAAAGGTAGGTCGGTACTCTGAAGGTGATAAAGACTCGGAGATCACCTCAGGATTAAGTCGCAGTGGTGTTAGTGGTTCAATAATCGGCGCTGCTTGTTTTTCATATGGCAGGTCGCGTAGGTAATGGACCGCTTGTCGTATTGACAAACGACCTTGCTCAACCATTTTGTCGCTTGGGGCAAATTCTACCCGACTACGCAGTAATCCTCGGTAAACCCCGTGACTTAAGTAGGTTGAGACCAAACCAATTGACCCGCTGTTACCACTGCTTCTTAGTTCGCTGATAGCGGCTTCAATCGCGACGGCACTGCCGACAATGTAGCGTACATTGTTAACATCAATCGCTTGCTGAACAAGGTTACGTTGTAACTCCTTGTCATTGTCAGCCCAGTAAGTATCACTTACCACAATATCACTGTCTTTAATCGCTGCATAAAAGCCTTGTATCACGGGCTTGGTTCCACCGCTAGATTGTGGTCCGGGCAACAAGACAACAGAGGTAATACCGCTACCAGATGGGTGTTGGCTTTTTAAATACTCACCGGCGTAATAACCCATCCAATACCAATCGACACCAACTTCGCCCTTGACGATGGATCGATTGGATTTATCTGTAATGAGTTTATTCACGGTCGCGAATACGGGAATATCGTTGACCTCTTGACGCAGCGTGGTGGCAAACACATCCGGTGCCACTGTGCCGAGTATGATCGCGTCGGCTTGCCATTGGGTGCACAGTGCGAGTTGTTCTCTCTGTTTATCAATATTGGGGTAGCCACCTGCTTCTAACACGCGCAAATCAACACCTTGCTTACGCGCTTCATCAACCATACCGTAATTAACCGACAACCAATAGGAATCTTTCAGGTGTGGATAAACGGCGCAGATACGCTCGGCGGCATTTGTTGACACGGCAAAACAGGTCAACAGTAAGGTTGCCATTAGTCGAGAGTATAATTTAGTTGTGAAGATCAAAGGCATGCAGTAATTCGTTGGTAAAGGCAGCATAAACACTGCAAAATATAACCTATTATCGAAAAGTTAAGAAGTGATGAATCTCAATGTTACTCGCTAAAGCCAGTATTGGACGTAAGTTATTACTGGCCTTCCTTGCTATGGCGCTACTGGTGTTAACATCAGCGCTAATTGGTGTGTTTGGCTTTAGTTCGGTGGCGAAAACGGAGCGCAATGTCGTTAACTCAGCTATTCCGTCGATGCTAGAAGCGCGACAGGTATCTGTATTGAGCTCAAAAATCATCTCTTCGGTCCAAACGTTATCTAATGCAAAAACAGAAGTTCAGCGTCAACAATCGGGTAAAGAATTGTTTAACCGATTGGAGTCGCTATTAACGCACATTAAACAACTTGGCTCAGACTCATTCGACTCTGAGTTGCTGGCAAGGCTTGAGAATAACGTACAAGGTGTCATCGATACCTTAGCAAAACTGGGGATCGCAGTAGAGAAACGCTTAGTGTTAAATCAACATCTTGTCGTGAAAACCGAGCAACTACGTGATTTCGCGCAAGAGCTGGAGCAGTTAACTCGCACACAAGTTGCAAATACTTCAACGATTGCGGTTGCCAATGTGACCCATATTTATTCTCTGCTCGAACAGCAAGATGTTGAAGATGTTTATCAAGCACTCGATGCCTTGGTTGAAGTCGATCTCGACCTTGCAGAACGTTTGCACGAATTTCATCTGTTGGCATTTAAATTACTCAATCATATTGAAGAAACACGCACAGTGTCGGATATCAATCGTATCCGTACTATTGCCGATGAGTTCAAACACAACCTCAAAATTATGACACGTCGCGTGAACGCGGTTGAAGATCCGACGCGATCGATGCAAATGGTTGATTTACTCGTCAAGCTGCAATCACACTCGGACGTGTTTGATCTGCTTGTGCGTCGCGATGAAAATGAGCGCAATGCTCAACAATTAATGAAAGATACCTTGACGCAATTTACCACGCTCAACACAACAGTAAATAAGCTGGTTGATGAGTCGAATTTGGCCACAACGCGTGCGGTCGACGAATTAAAAACCACTCTCGACTACGCACAATTAACGCTCACTATTATTACTGTATTAGGCATGGTGATCGTCGTTTTGATCGTTTGGAAGGTCGTCTATGTCTCGGTCGTAAAGCGTCTTGCGGAGTATTCCTACGCGCTACTGTCTATTGCCAAAGGTCAGTTGCAAGTTGAGTTGAACATTAAGGGCAACGATGAGCTCGCGCATATGGGCCACGCGATCATCACCGCGAGAAACACCGCGAAAGCACTCAAGGTTGTTGCTGAAAGCGAAACAAAAGCGAAACGAGAGCTCCAAGAGCATAAAGAGCATTTGGAAGAATTGGTTGCAGAGCGAACTCAGCAGCTACAGCTGGCGAATTTACGTTTGAATGAAGAAGTTGAAAATCATGCACATGCTCGCAGGGCCGCAGAGCAAGCCAGTCGAGCTAAAAGCGCTTTCCTTGCCACCATGAGTCATGAAATCCGAACGCCTATGAATGGTGTGTTGGGCACCGCACAGTTGTTGAAAGATGCCGGTCTCAACCCCCAGCAAAGTTATTATGTTGATGTGATCAATCGTAGCGGAACTCACTTGCTGGCCATTCTTAATGATGTGCTGGATTATTCAAAAATCGAAGCTGGTCATTTAGAAATACGCCCAGTGAATTTTAATTTGTATGCGCTTATTGATGACATTACCCGTCTACATGATGGACGTGCGCAGGAAAAATCGATTGAGCTTAGTAATCTGATAGAAAGCGATGTTGCCAAGTTTTGGCTGGGCGATGTTAATCGAATTAGTCAGGTATTGAACAACCTCGTCGGTAATGCGATTAAGTTTACTGAAGGCGGTCATGTAGATCTCTATGTCGCATGTGATCCACAGGTGCCGCAAAATATTACGTTTGAAGTAAGCGATACGGGGATAGGTATCGCTGAAGAAGCATTGCCGACGTTGTTTGATGCTTTCACTCAAGCCGGACCGAGCCACGCGAGCAAAGGGGGGACGGGACTAGGGCTCGCAATCAGTAAGCGAATTGTAGAGGCAATGGGCGGGCAACTTTATGTTGAGTCAACACGCCATAATGGCAGTCGTTTTTGGTTTACTGTGCCATTGCAGTTAGGTGAAGAGGTACGAGAGGTTGAAGTACTCCGTGACTGCAGCATTAAAGCAAAAGTGCTGCTGGTGGAAGATAACCCGGTAAACTGCATGGTCGCAGAAGGTTTTCTTAACAGCATGGGACATGAAGTTAAAACCGCTGTTGATGGTGCCAGTGCGAAAGAGATGTTTGCCCGTGAATCATTTGACATTGCATTGCTTGACATCAATCTGCCAGATTGCAATGGTGTAGAACTGCTTGCAGAACTTAAACAGAATGAGAAGAGTGGGAACATTAACAGGGCAATACCAGTGATTGCACTCTCAGCACATGTTTACAACGAAGAAGTAGCAAGTTATTTATCGGCAGGATTTGATGGTTACCTGGCCAAACCTATTGATAAAAGTGCATTGTGCCAGCTTATTCAAAATAGTTTGGATGGCAAAAACTTACAGTTGGAACAAGATCGTCATCAACCAGTCAATGTAGAGGTGCCAACTGACACTGAGATCATTAACCCCAACGTGGTATTGGCGGATTTACAGGTGTTGGGTGAAGATAAAATGCGTGACCTTATTCAGTTGTTTGAACACGGGACAACGCAGATCTGCGCCGAGTTACAGTATGCTTACGATAATGGCAATGAACAGCAGGTCATTCAATTGGCGCATAAACTTAAAGGTTCTGCAGGCAGCCTAGGTTTGGGTGCGTTGTTTCAATTGTGTTTGAACATTGAGACGGCGTCACACCCTTTGAAAAGTTACCACGATCAGCAACACAATTTGCGCGAGCTTGTTTTTGCCTCTTGTCAGGCTTTACACAAAACATTAAACACAGAGGTTGAATGAATCATTTAGAGTCCAAACAACTGGTAATGAACCCCATCACCGCGAAAGATTGGTCACTGTTCGAAAGACTGCATCAAGATGATGAAGTGATTCGCTATGCTTTTGATAAACCGACGACTGACGAAATTCGTCAGCGTTTTGAATCGCGTTTGCCTGTATGGCGTTGGCCAGACAAACATTGGTTGTGTTTAGTGATTCGCGAGAAGACGACGGGAGAGGCGATTGGTGTGACGGGATTATGTGTTTCTGAACAAAACCAACAGCAAGTGGAAGTCGGCTATCTTTTGCTGCCAGAGTTTCATGGTAAAGGCTATGGGACAGAATCTCTGATCACGCTTATCCAACATGCAGCAAATCAACTACCGATAACAATCGTTAACGCCATTGTCACCGATGGTAATGTCGCTTCATGTAAAGTTCTTGAAAAAGCGGGTTTTTCTCTCAAAGAGCGAGAAAAAAATGCTTATCAGATTGGCGGCAAGTATTACGATGACCTGATTTATTGCTATCAGGTTTAATCAACAATGTCAGACCACGGTTAGGTGAACTTTTATTAACCTATGATCGTATTTTGTTGCGCTAAGATGGTAAAAAAGCAGCGTAAGCTGCTTTTTTACTTAGAGCTGAATTAGTGTTAGCTAATCGCAAGCTCAAGGATTTTGCGACTTTGGGTTAAATCAATCGCTTGATTCTCACCTAAAGCGACCATACCGTGTTGCTCTAATTGCTTAACAACAGTATCAACCGCTTCCTGCTTAGTACCCTGATAACCATTAAACTGAGTATCGACACCAAGCGACAAGTAGAATGCCTCTATTGCTTTAATGGTCTCTTCAGCTAGATTGTCAGAGTCAGCAAAGCCAAAGACATTTTTGCCCATTTGCTCAAGTTTGGCTTGCTTCACGGCAAACTGATTACGCAATAGCGAAGGTTGTACAATAGCCAATGATCTCGCATGGTCGACTGCCCAAAGAGCGGTAAACTCATGGCCGATCATATGCGTTGCCCAGTCTTGCGTAACACCCGAACCGATCAGACCGTTTAGAGCTTGGTTCGCTGTCCACATCAGGTTAGCGCGCCATTGATCGTTATCACGAGCGTCAAATTGTTCACCCAGTGTCTTTAAGTTACGCAATAATGCTTCAGCATAACCGTCTTGAACCATTGCACCGTGGTCAGTGGTCAGGTACTGCTCGCACACGTGTACCCACGCGTCAACGATGCCGTTGATCAACTGCTTTTCAGGCAACGTTTTCATTACATCAGGGTCCATCACGGCAAACTTAGGCTGCACATGAGGCGTCATAAACGGAAGTTTATCGTGAGTTTCAGCTTTGGTAACCACCGCACCCATATTCGACTCAGAACCCGTCGCGGGTAGGGTTAGAATTGCGCCAATTGGAATGGCTGCTGTCACTTGGTGTTTGCCAACCATAATGTCCCAGCCGTCACCGTCATATTTTGCGGCAGCGGCGACATATTTTGAACCATCGATAACAGAGCCACCACCAACAGCAAGAATAAAGTCAATGTCTTGTTCTTTGGCGATCGCGACAGCTTTGTCGAGGGTTTCTTTGGTCGGGTTTGGCTCGACACCAGAAAACTCAGACCATTGATGATGAGCAAGTGCTTGGCTGACTTGGTCATAAACGCCATTGCGTTTGATAGAGCCACCACCATAGATCACCAAAACTTTCTGATCGGTTGGAATCACCGATTCAATCGTTTTGATTTGGCCTTGACCGAAATGAATTTGTGTTGGATTTACGTAGGAAAATTGCATGGTAATTTTGCCTCTTGCTTCCGTGTTGGAATGTATTGTTTAACTTCATTATGCATATTAGTCTTGACTTTGGTCTAGATAAAGGTCAATTTCTCTGAATGTTTTGCCTATTTCTATTTTTTAATGAAAGAGAGTATTTACTTATGTCTTTGGCTGATTGGATGAAGCTCTATGTTGAGCAAAAAAATCTATCGAATTTAGAAGGGATCACCACGACGGAAATCGACGGCGTTCATTTCTACCGCAGCAGTCAAGGTAATCAACGTCAGCCTTTCGTTTATCAATCCGGTTTGATTGTTTTGGGCCAAGGGACTAAAAACATCTATCTTGGTAACCAACCTGTACATTATGGCCCCGATGACTATTTAGTGGTCGGTGTACCTATGCCGCTTGAGTGTGAAGCGATCACTGATAATGGTGAACCTTTGCTAGGATTGAGTATTGATATTGACGCACAAGTTTTACATCGGCTAGTTAATAAGCTTGAAACGCGAGGTTGCTACAATCCATGTAAAGACTCAGGAGCTAAGTCAGGTTTAAAATCAGTCGCAATGGACAATGAAATGCTCGATGTGTGTCAACGTTTAATGAAAGCGCTGTGTAACCCTATAGAGGCTTCAATCTTGGGCGATAGCTTAATGGAAGAAGTCACTTTTCGTGCGCTGATGAGTAAAGAAGGACACGTATTGTTTGACTTGGCGCGTCATGAAGGTCATTACGCGCGCGTGGCTAAAGCATTAGATTATCTGCATAGGAACTACACCAATACAGTCACAGTGCAAGATCTTGCCCAAACCGCCAATATGAGTGTTTCCGCGTTTCATCAAGCATTCAGAAGCGTCACATTGGCGTCACCGATTCAATACATTAAAAAAGTTCGTCTCAATAAAGCGCGTGAGTTAATTCAATTAGAAGGTGTAAAGGTGGGAGATGCGGCGCGTTTAGTCGGGTACAACAGCACATCGCAGTTCTCGCGTGAATTCAAACGTCATTTCAACTTAACACCAACCGAAAACAGTGTTGGTTAAAATAGGGAAATGGTTTTTAACACTCTTACTGTGTTTTTTTTCTTTAGTTTGAGTAGCATAAGCAAAGAGAATTATTCTCGTTACCCCTATAGGAGATCTAGTCAATCTTCTAGCTATAAGCCTCTTTATGTTGAAATGAAGAGGCTTATTTTTTATCGTTCGAATTAAATCGAATATTAGTTATCGATACAAAATAAGTGTGATGTTGTTGCAAATGAGATCACTCTGTTTGCGAGGCATTTTGGATTGTCACGATTCTTATCGTGTTATTTTCTCGATCTTATCTAATGTTATTTCACGAAGTGTTTTAAGTGTCCAATACGAAATTGAACAAATTTAATATTTCTAAACAATAACTTAAGGATAGAACAAAATGCATAAGTCAAAAGTGAACATGGCTAAGAGAGTTTTTACTCTGAGTACGCTTAGCGCATCGTGTTTGATGGCGTTCAACAGTTACGCAGCGATTGATTGCACCCCATTGGGTGATTGGGACTCAGCAACAATTTACAACACGGGTGATCAGGTCACACATTCAGGTCAAGCGTACCAAGCGAATTATTGGACGCAAGGAAATGATCCGCTACAAACCTCAGGTGAGTGGGGACACTGGAAGAATCTAGGCAGTTGTGACACAGGGGCGTCAAACCAAGCCCCAACGGTCAATTTAACGGCGCCATTAGCCAACGCTGCTTTTAGCGAAGGTGAGGTAGTGACACTATCGGCCGATGCGCTAGACACAGATGGCGAGGTGGTTAACGTTGAGTTTTTACTTGATGGAGTGGTGGTTGCACAAGCGAATAGTGCACCTTATGTTTCATCATGGGTTGCTAGCGTGGGCTCGCATCAAATTAGTGCAGTGGCTACCGATGATAAAGGTGCAACCAGTGTATTAAGTAGCGTTGACATTCTTGTTGATAGTGCAACGCCCGGTAACGAAGCTCCGAACGTTGAGCTTACTTTGTCTGCAACAGTTGTTGATGTCGGCAGTGTGGTTACCTTATCGGCCAATGCCGTTGACAGCGATGGCACCATTGATAAGGTTGATTTCTATGTTGCTGGCACACTAGTCGGCAGCGCAGCGGCAGCGCCTTATCGTTTAGACTACACCACCACCAGTTCTGGCACTGTGTCTGTTTATGCCAAAGCAACCGACAACGTAGGGGCGAGCACAAACTCGGTATCTGCAAGTCTCAAAGTTAATGGCTTACCAACGGTGTCAAACTGTCGCCCTGATGGCTTGTATCAAACTCAAGGTATTGATGTCCCTTACTGCACTACCTACGATGAAGAAGGTCGAGAATTAATGGGCGCCGATCATCCAAGGCGTGTCATTGGTTACTTTACCAGTTGGCGTTCAGGAGACGATCCTCAAGCGGCATATTTAGTCAAAGATATTCCATGGGAACAGTTAACACACATCAACTATGCCTTTGTTGGCATAGGTTCTGACGGTAAGGTTAACCTAGGTGATGTGAATGATCCGAATAACGCCGCAACGGGTAAAGAGTGGCCAGGGGTAGAGATTGACCCTACATTGGGTTTCAAAGGCCACTTTGGTGCGTTAGCGACCTACAAAAAACGTTTTGACGTCAAGACACTTATTTCTATTGGTGGTTGGGCTGAAACGGGTGGTCACTTTGGTGCAGATGGTAATCGTGTTGCTGATGGCGGCTTCTATACCATGACCACCAATGCTGACGGTTCAATCAACCATGCCGGTATTGAAAAATTTGCTGCATCAGCGGTTGAAATGATGCGCACTTATCAATTTGACGGCTTAGATATCGACTATGAGTATCCGACCTCTATGGCTGGCGCGGGAAATCCATACGATAAAGATTTCATGGAACCTCGTCGTCAATACTTGTGGGCATCTTATCAAGAGTTGATGAAAGTGCTGCGTGAAAAATTGGATGTTGCTTCAGCGCAAGATGGTAACCACTACATGCTGACTATTGCCGCACCATCATCGGGTTATCTGTTACGTGGTATGGAAACATTTGATGTCACGAAGTACCTCGACTACGTCAATATCATGTCTTACGACTTACATGGCGCTTGGAATGATCATGTCGGCCATAACGCAGCATTGTACGATACAGGCGAAGACTCAGAGTTAGCCCAATGGAACGTTTATGGTACGGCTGCATATGGTGGCATTGGTTACCTTAATACTGACTGGGCTTATCACTATTTCCGTGGCTCAATGCCAGCGGGCCGTATTAATATTGGTGTCCCTTACTATACGCGTGGTTGGCAAGGCGTGACGGGTGGCACCAATGGCTTATGGGGACGAGCCGCGCTTCCTGATCAAACTCAGTGTCCACAAGGTACCGGTGAAGGCGAAAAGAACAATTGTGGTAACGGCGCAATAGGCATTGATAACATGTGGCACGATACCGATCCGAAAGGTAACGAAATGGGGGCGGGATCAGGTCCAATGTGGCATGCGAAGAACCTCGAGAACGGTATTTTTGGTTCGTATGCTCAGGCGTATAATCTTGATCCTGTCAATAATGCCGATGATCGTTTAGTAGGGAACTATTCTCGCCACTATGACAGCGTAGCCGTTGCGCCTTGGCTTTGGAACGCAGAGAAGGGGGTATTCCTTTCTACCGAAGATCAAGCATCGGTATCGGTTAAAGCTGACTACGTTATCGACAAAGAAATTGGCGGCATTATGTTCTGGGAGCTGGCGGGCGACTATAACTGTTATGTACTCGATGCGAACGGTCAACGTGGCGCGGTTGATACCACTGAGCAAGCGTGTCAGAGCGGTAACGGTGAATACCACATGGGTAACACCATGACCAAAGCAATGTACGACAAGTTTAAATCAGCAACTCCTTATGGCAATAAAGTTGCAACCAATGCGATTGCAAGTGAAACGGTTGATATTTCTGTGGCAATTGGTGGCTTTAAAGTCGGCGATCAAAACTACCCAATCAATCCGAAAGTGACCTTTACTAATAATACTGGTCAAGCCATTCCTGGTGGGACTGAGTTCCAATTTGATATTCCGGTTTCGGCGCCAGACAATGCCAAAGATCAATCCGGAGGCGGGTTGGCTGTCATCGCATCGGGTCATTCACGATCAAATAACGTTGGTGGTTTAGACGGTACGATGCACCGAGTTGCGTTCAGCCTTCCGGCATGGAAAGAGTTACCCGCTGGTGGTAGTTATGAACTCGATATGGTGTATTACTTGCCAATTTCGGGACCGGCCAATTATTCAGTCAATCTCAGCGGGGTCGATTACGCCTTTAAGTTCGAACAACCGGATTTGCCTGTTGCCGATTTATCTGTAGGGAACGGTGATCCTTCAGGCGGTGACAACGGTGGCGATACCGGCGGAGATACTGGCTCTGGTAGTGTGACACCTTGGCAGCCTGGTGTCACTCAAGCGACGAACGGTGAAACCTATTCGTACAACGGTAAGTGTTTTGTCGCGCAAAATAGCCCAGGAACGTGGGAGTCACCGACTCAGTCAAACTGGTTCTGGAATGAGGTTCCTTGCTCGTAACACATTTGCTCGTAACTGGTAAATAAACACACGGCCTTGGTTTATCCAAGGCCTTTTTTTGCGGTATTAGAACTGGTAACTCTCAGGAACAACAACAATGCCGCTTTCTGAAATGTGGAAGCGTTTCGCGTCTTCGACTCGATTCAATCCAATTTCTGTATGCGCTGGGATCTTGACGTGTTTATCAATGATACAGTTAACTAATTTACACCCTTCACCAACGTTGACACTGTCAAATAAAATACTGTCTACGATCGTTGCGCTGTCTTCAATCTGCACGTTGGATGAGATAATTGAGTGTTGTACTGACCCGCCTGAATTAATCACACCACTGGCGATGATCGAGTTAATAAAGATGCCTTCATTCCCCGTCGCCGAAGAAACCGTACGCGCTGGCGGTAGTTGAGCTTCATAGGTTCGAATCCCCCAATTGGGTTGATACAGATTCATCGGAGGAACGGGTTCAAGTAAATCCATATTGGCTTGATAAAATGAATCTATCGTGCCGACATCGCGCCAATAGCAATCGCGCGCCACACGCCCTCGATCAGAGCAGAAGTTGTAAGCATAAACTTGTTGTTCATCAATTAGTTTTGGAATGACGTCATTGCCAAAATCATGTGACGATTGTTGGTCATTAGCGTCTTGGCGTAGAACCCGACGCAGGGTGTCCATTTCGAAGATATAAATCCCCATCGACGCTAAACACTTTTCACTATTATTGGGCATAGGTTGAGGTGACTGGGGCTTTTCACTGAAAGTTTCTACCCGATTTTGCTCGTTGATCGACAACACTCCGAATGACGACGCCTCTTTGAGAGGGACGGCCATCGAGGCGATGGTCAGTTTGGCGTCATTTTCAATGTGAGCCTTTAACATTTCGGCGTAATCCATACGATAAATATGATCGCCAGATAGGACAATCACATGTTTCGCCTCACTGCGTTCCAGTAACCACAGATTGTGATAGATCGCGTCCGCTGTCCCTTCGTACCATTTACCACCACCGCGCATTTGTGGAGGAACAACGGTGACAAACTCCCCGAGCTCTGGATTGAAAATAGACCAGCCATCGCGGAGGTGTTTTTGTAATGAGTGCGATTTGTATTGGGTCAGTACGAGAATTTGACGTAGCCCTGAGTGAAGGCAGTTAGTAAGGGTAAAATCAATGATGCGATATTTGCCCCCAAATGGAACAGCTGGTTTGGCACGGTCATCAGTTAGGGGGCTTAATCGTGAACCCATACCGCCAGCTAATATAACGGTGAGTACATCTTGCATGAGTATCTCCATATAGCGCGTCGAGGAAGGAATGTAGGTATTAAGCGTAGTTCAAGAATTGAGCCAACAACAAAACGACCTTGGCATAAGGGATAGAGCCAAGCGCAGTGAAAGCACTGATACTTTATGGTGCACTCGCCAGTGCAGGCGCACCAAACTTAAGCAATAGTATCGGCTTCGCTGGCTGAAAACACTGAAACTTGATTGCGACCGAGAGATTTTGACTCGTACAAAGCGATGTCGGCGCGTTTGTAGGTCTCTTGCGCTGAGGCTGAGATCTCTGTTAGTCCCACACTGATCGTGATGTTGAGTTCACTTTCTAAATTAATGGCGATGCGAATTCTATTTAACACCATTTCCGCTTCGTTCAATTCAGTGTGTGGCATAATGATCGCAAATTCCTCGCCACCAATACGAGCGACAAGGTCGGTTTCCCTGAGATGATGTTTTAGGCTAAGGGCTACTTCTTTAATGACCTCGTCACCCTTATCGTGACCATGTTTATCATTGATGCGTTTAAAGTGGTCGATATCAATCAAAGCCAAGGTCGAGGTTTCATGCTTTCTATAGCGTTTAATTCGAGAGACTTGAACTTGCATCTCTGAGTCAAATTTGCGGCGATTCCACAAGGAAGTCATCGAATCTTTCTCACTCAGTTCGCGCAAGCGATCTTCGAGTTCTTTACGATGTGAGATATCAACAAAAGAGGCAACGTAGAACTGAATCGTACCACGGCGGTCTTTAACGGTTTGGATTCTCAATATTTCTGTGATCAGTGAACCGTCACGACGTTTGTTGACCACTTCGCCTTCCCAAAGGCCTTGCTCTTCTAATACTTTCCACATGTTCATGTAGAACTGTTGTTGGTGTTTTCCTGAGGCAAATACGGAAGGTGGCTTGCCTTTGACATCGTTAAGGGTATAACCACTTACGCGAGTAAATTCGCTGTTGACCTGTATGATGCGGTTATTGCGGTCGGTGATAACAACGGCAGACATGCCGTTCATTGCTGCGCGGGCTATCTTACTGTCTAAACTATTTTTAATGTGGTTATGATTCCACGCAACGAATGTAAAACTGAGTAAAAACAAGATAATGAAGATAAAAGTGGCTTGAATGTAAAGATCTCTACTCTCTAAATCGGTGAACGCTTGAGCTTGAGAAAAATCGGTAGTAATGAAAAAAGTCAGTTTGTCGATGTTTTCAATATCGTCAAACATTGCTGTAGTGAAAGAGATCCAATTTTGGCTTGAACGAAAGGTGCCTGAATCACGCTCATTAATCATCTGCCACAGCTTAGGGTATTGCAGTGCTATGTTGGCTTGTTCATTGGCGGCAATTAAGTGGCCCATAATCCCCTGATTATTTGGAGACATAATGTAATAGCCATCTTTGTTGACAATATTAGGAAGATAATCGCTATTGCGTTTATACGCTAACCCGCGGTAAATACGTGTAAGATCAAGGTTCGCGATAAAGTAACCCGTGCGCTTGCCATTGCTCGAAAGCGGGTAGATCACCCGATAGGCTGGAGTAAATGGAGTGGTAATCTCCCCATATTCCGACTCAAGGTCAATCCCAAATTCACCCACTTCATCATTAGTTAATGTTTGAGCGTATTTAAAAAAGCTTCGATCTCCTTTAAATTGCAACTGTTGTAACGGGACGATTTCATCATCATTTTGGCTACTGTTGACCCGCACAACTTCCATTCCTTGCGCGTCAATAAAACGAAGATGGGAGAAATAACCTTGGGTACGAACAATGAGTAACCAAAAGTCTTGCAGCGCTTGGATGTTCTCTTGGTTTGGTTGTTGTAACACCTTATCTAACATACCGTTATTAGATAGATACTGTAATGAGGTGGAGACTTCTGTCAACGATGTTTGCAGTTCAGCTTTTGAGTACTCGAGCTTGTTACGGTTGAGCTGCTCGACGTATTGCTGCGTTTTAGTATCAAGTTGGTTGAATTGAGTATAAAAATAAAGAAATGGAACAAGTGCCAAAATAGAGAATACGACTAGGAACTGGAAAATGAGTTTGTATTGGCTTTTATTCATTGGGAAATAATCAGTTATTTGGCAGCAATATCAACATTATCTTAACTAAAATAGATTTAGATTGCTGTGAGCACGATTGAATATTGTGCGGTTAACCACGGTGGTTGTTGATTTGTGCTGGTACAGCCCTATTAGAAGTAAAAAAAGAGCACCTTCATAGTAAAGGTGCTCAAGCTAACCATCGGGGGACGAGGTCAGTTAAACGGTAGCCGTTGTTGCTTGTTTAGCGTCTGACTTATTCTTCAAGAACGCGTAGCCAAAGCCAGTTAAAGCAGTACCTGCCGCTATCGCAACTAAGTACATGACAACGGGCGTGATTGCATTTGGAATCAACAGAACAAACAAGCCGCCGTGTGGGGCCATTAATTTTGCACCAAATAGCATAGACAGAGCACCAGTTAGTGCGCCACCAGCCATACAAGCAGGGATGACACGCATTGGATCTTTAGCCGCGAATGGGATGGCACCTTCAGAGATAAAACAAAGTCCAAGTACAAACGAGGCTTTACCTGCTTCACGCTCACTTTGTTCAAATTTGTTTTTGGCAATAAATGTCGCCAGTCCCATACCGAGTGCCGGAACCATACCCGCAGCCATAATGGCAGCCATAGGTGCATAAGTTTGAGATGCAAGTAAACCGACGCCAAAGGCATACGCCGCTTTGTTTACCGGACCACCAAGATCGAAACACATCATTGCACCAAGCAACACACCCAACATGACTGCGCTGTCTGAACCCATATTATTAAGGAAGTCAGTTAAACCGTTCATGATGCCAGATACTGGGCCACCAACAACGTAGATCATGACAAGGCCAGTAAAAAGGGTTGCAACGAATGGAATGATCAAAATGGGTTTTAATGCTTCCATCGATTGTGGAAGACTGACTTTTTCCGCCAAGAGTTTTGCCGCATAACCAGCAATGAAACCAGCTGCAATACCACCTAGGAAACCAGCACCTGTTGAGCTCGCTAACATACCGCCAACGAGACCAGGAGCAAGACCTGGGCGATCCGCGATAGAGAAGGCGATGTAACCAGCAAGAACAGGGATCATCAGGGCAAACGCAGAACCACCACCAATCGTCATCAGAGCTGCGGCGAGAGTACCTTCTTCTTTAAAGGCTTCAATACCAAACACAAATGAGAGCGCAATGATCAATCCGCCAGCAACAACAACAGGTAGCATGTGCGAAACGCCGGTCATTAGATGTTTATACGCACCTTTATTCTCTTCGTTAGCGGTTGAACTAGCATTGCCAGTGTGTTGATAAACAGTTGCTTGTTCGAATGCTTTATCCATCTCTTCAGACGTTTTCTTGAGCGCAGGGCCCGTCTTGGTACGGTACATCTTTTTACCGTTAAAACGATCGAGAGGGACGTCGATGTCGGCGGCAATAATCACTAAGTCTGCTTCGGCAATATCTTGATCGCTAAGTTGGTTTTTTGCGCCAACTGAACCGCGAGTCTCGACTTTAATTTGGTGACCTCGACGTTTACCTTCTTCATTTAACGCTTCTGCTGCCATAAAGGTATGGGCAACGCCAGTTGGACATGCGGTGATCGCGACTATCTTTTTGCTACCACTGGTCGTCGAGGCTGGCGTGTTTTCAACGGTAGTAGCTTGCGCTAATACCTGTGCATCTTTGATCGCTTGTTGCAAACATTGGGTTGGGTCGGCGATGACTTTATCAATGCTGACTTGGTATACTTTCTTGCCAACAAAGCGTGATGTATCGACTACACGGTTAGCGGCAATCACGATCACTTCTGCATTATCAATCTCGCTTTGACTTAGCGTATTTTGTGCAACCACAGTCGATTGACATTCAATAGCTGCATTCCAACCAAGGGAAGCAACGGATTTTTCGAGTAAACCTGCAGCTAGGATGCTATTGGCAACCCCGCTAGGGCAGGCCGTAATAATGGCGATATTCATAGTGGTAACCTTTTGTTATCTAATTTCCGTTATGACTTGATGCTTGTCCAAGGTCGAACACTTTGGTTGCAAGCGTTACTTGTTCCAGCTCTTGTTGACTGGTTAGGCCTACACCAACTTGGCTAACTGCGATGGCAGATAGCGCAGTGGCGAAGCGCAGTAATTCGTGTTTTGGCATGTTTTGCATGTGTCCCCAGCACAAGCCAGCGACCAATGTGTCTCCTGCACCAACGGTACTGACCACATCCATACGTGGAGGTTGAGCGCGAATCCATTGCTGTTCATTTAGCCACATCACACCATCAGCACCCATTGAAACCACAATGTTTTCTATACCGCTGGTACTGAGTTGCTCAGCGGCTTTCTGGCATTCTTCCGGGCTAGACAAGTGCTGACCGAGCAGTTCGCTTAGTTCTTCATCATTGGGTTTAATTAGCCAAGGCTGGGCAGCAATTCCTGCGTGCAAAGCGGTTTTACTGCTGTCGAATAACACCTTTTTGCCTTGAGAGCGCAACAACTCGATCCACGCAGCGCATTGTTGAGGAGAGATGCCTTGCGGCAAGCTACCAGCAAAGACAAAATACTCATGTGACTTAGCAAGTTGCAGCAGTTTAGCTTCAAACTTGGCTGCCTCACCAGCTGTGACTTTAACGCCAGGAAAGTTAATGTCACTGACCTGACCACTAGACTCAACCAGTTTGACGTTAATGCGCGTCGCACCTTCAACCTCAATAAAATGATTTGTTGCACCGATTTGGTTAAACAGCTGGTGGAACAGTTCGGGGTTATCCTTGCCTAAAAAGCCGGTTACAGTGACTTGAGCGCCAAGATCGGCAAGAACTTTTGCAACATTGACGCCTTTACCTGCCGCGCGTAAATTGCTTTGGTTGACCAAACTTACTGTGCCCACATTTAGCGACTCAAGGCTACCAGTAAGATCAAGGGCAGGGTTTAGAGTAATAGTGACAACACGCTTAGTGTTTACCATGGTCATATACACCTCTCAACCTTCACCGAGACCAGAATTAATCGCGCAACCAATGGCCTCAAGCGCCTGAGCTGCATCATGCCCTTCTGCAGTAAATTGCAGTTGATGGCCATGTTTAACACCTAGAGCAATGACCTTCATCAGGCTCTTGGCGTTAACCGCTTTGCTATCGCCATCGAGGTTCGCAACGCGAATGTTAGATTCAAATTTCTTGGCTTCTGCGACTAACATCGCGCCAGGGCGAGCATGTAAACCGTGAGCGTTTTTAATTTTGAACGTGGCGATATTGTCAGTTGATTGATCGCTGCTACTGTGTTCAACCACTTCGCCCTTAAGCAGAGCAATTAATTGTTTTGCGTTGGCATCAATTAAGCTTTGCTGCTTTTGTTGGAACACAAGTTCAGTAATCCGTTGGAGAACGTCTAGGTGGGCATTATTGCAGGCAGCAAACGCGATAAGCGCGTGAACTTTTTGCCCTTGGTATTCACAATCATTGATCGTAGAAACAAAAGAGAGACCAGTGCGCAGAACGTGTTGATCACTGCCAATCAGCCATAAGCCCTTGCCAAGGTGAGTGGGCGACTTGGTCACAATGTCAGCAACGAAGGCATTTTCAGCGCAGCCAGTATTTTTAAGTAGGCTGCCGGCAACGGCGCACATTTGCACCATGTCACTGGCTGGGAACTGAAGCTGTATCAATGAAGCATCAAACTCAGCTTCAAATTGAACATCGCCGTTGAGTAGCGCGATAATTTCTTGCTCACTTTTTGCATCGCGTAAGCGCTGTTCGACACCATCGGCGCTAAGAACCTTCGTGAGCTGTTTTAAAATGCCTAAGTGTTCATCTGATTTGGCCGCAATTCCAATTGCAACATAAGCGACATTGCCGTCACCCCAATCAACACCTTGAGGAAAGTGATGAACGGCAACGCCCGTGGTGTTGACCATATTTCGAGTATCAGTGGTGCCATGGGGAATCGCAATGCCATTACCAAGAAAAGTCGAGTTCTGATTTTCACGATTCAACATACCGTCAACATAACCTGATTGGACGAGGTTCTTATCGGTAAGACTGCTTGCTATACGTTTGATTGCATCGAACTTGTTATCGGCGGCTTGCGACAACGTGATATCGCTTGTGTCTAATTTAAGCATGGGACTCTCCAGCTTGGTCAATAGTTATTCTTCTAAGTCTCTGCTCGTTAAGCAGGCTTAACTTCTGCTGTTCGTTCTAATCTTTACTCAGCCGCTAATTAACGGATAAATAGTTGGCTGAATCGATTCAGCAAAAGACTAAAATATATTGGATTCAGTCGATTGGCGTCCTAATGATTGAACTAGGAGTTGTAAGCTGACTAATCGCGGTTTATTGACTTCGATTAGTGATTCGCTTCACCATTTTGATTCTTGCTGAATCCTTTCAGCTTTAATACTGAATCGTTTCAGCCTATAATTCAACCCAAGCTTGGATCCTAATGTTTGTTCTATGATCCGGCGCACAGAACAAAGGTTGACGATATGACTCTTGATGAAATCGCCAAATTGGCTGGCGTTTCTAAAACGACCGCAAGCTATGTAATTAATGGCAAAGCGCAAAAGTACCGAATTAGTGAAAAGACGCAGCGTAAAGTAATGGCTGTGGTGAACGAATATAATTACCGCCCAGACTTGGCTGCAAGCACGTTACGTGTCGGACAAAGTCGATCATTTGGACTGATTATCCCTGATCTAGAAAACACCAGTTACGCCAGGTTGGCAAAACTCCTAGAGCAAAATTCGCGCTCGGCGGGTTATCAAATCTTAATCGCCTGTTCAGATGATGAACCTGAAACAGAGAAAAACGTTGTCCAGGCATTAGTCAGTCGCAAAGTTGATGCCTTGTTTGTTGCCAGTGTGATTCCCGAAGCGAGCGACTATTACCTTGAGTTACAGAGTCGGGGAACGCCTGTTATCGCACTTGACCGTCCACTTGATGATGAACATTTTTCGTGTGTTATTAGTGAAGATTTTAGCGGGGCGTACGATCTTACTCTCTCGGTGCTTAGTGACACTAAAAAGACGGTGGGGCTGATTGGTGCCTTACCTGAATTGAATATTTCTCGAGAACGGGAGCTGGGCTTTAGATCGGCAACGTCAAAGTATGGCGTTAATACTCAGATTCGCTATGGTGAGCACTTTAACCGTGCCGATGGTGAGAAAGTGTTTGAACAGTGGTGTGAGGAAAATATAATGCCTGATGCCATAGTAACGACATCATACACACTCCTTGAAGGCGTACTTGATGCGCTAGTGAAAAAGCCGGAACTGATGCATGGGCTAAAACTAGCGACTTTTGGTGATAATCGGTTACTCGACTTTTTGCCGACCAAAATTAATTCATTGCCACAGCAATTTGAACTGATTGCTGACAGTGCGATGGAACTGGCGTTGAATGCCGCCGCTAAAAGATACAAACCTGGTATTGAACTGATTCCGCGTAAAATTGTTGTTCGCTAAAACAAGCAGCCCCAGCCAATGGTTGGGGCTGCAAATTAGTATATGATGTGTGTTAGTACTGAAAGCGGACAGACATCGTGATCTGTGGACCATAAAGGCCATTGTTACGCGTTTCTGCCGACAAAGAGAGTTGCTGCGTTGAATGGAAACGCACGCCAGCATGGACAACAGAAGAATCGTCATTGCGACCGATACGGCCTGTTAGTTCGACTTGATCCGTAATCCAGATGCGACCACCAATATTAACCTCAGCTTGAGTTTCACTTTCTCCACCAGCTTCTTCAGTAAACTTTACTTGATGGATAAGGAGTTGGCCATAAACGTCGGCAAACTGATTAACAGGGCCATTGAAACCAACCCCAGCAGCAAAATCGTAATCTTTATCGAACTGAGTGTCGGCGCGAACGACAAAGTGTGAATTTTCAGTAAAAAATGTGCTGAATTCTACGCCGGTCATCTCTGGGCCCACTGCGGTGCGAACTTCGAAATAGTTGTAATTAAAGTTATTAGCTTGTGCGCTACCACTGATACCCAAAAATGCTAAGGTACTGGCCAAGATGGTGTTTTTCAAAAGAAGTCTCCGACTCGCAACAATAAATTGACTAAAAAATTTGGCTTGCAATAAGCAAGCCAAATGATAGCGTAATCGGCGAGTGAAAACAGGCTTTTATAACAGTTGAAGTCGATCAACCTCAATTTCTGGTGTATTTCCACCCTCGTACTCACCGAACAAGCGCACTTTACTGGTTTGATCTAACGGTTGATCGAGTACAATGTCATCATCAAGTTCTACCTGAATTTCTCCCTTACCGTCCGAGAAAATATAGGTATCCCCTTTGATTTGACGGAGTAAATTACCTTCCACCACGACATGTTTCTCGGTAAACATACTGGTATCTTCTAATAAAGAAGCCACAGAGCTCACTTCTACCGGACCATTGTATTGTACGCCTTGAGACGCGTGGTCATTCTTTGCCATTGCAAGACCTGGAGCAAGAATGATGCTTACTGCTGTTGCTAATAGAACCTTGTTCATTGTGTTCTCCTTTATTGACTCTAATTCGTGTATCGGGTTGTTTGATGGTGCTATTAGAGCAGGGTATTTGTGAACCAATGCTGAGTGATAAGTTCATATTCCATTCATATTATTGAGTTATTTCGCTCAAATTCGTTATTATGTCAGCCTAAACAATATCGAAGACATTTCCATGAAATCTACTCACCAAGCATTAATGGTTCAAGGCACTACCTCGGATGCCGGCAAAAGCGTGTTAGTCGCAGGCTTATGCCGTGTGCTCGCAAGAAAGGGCGTAAAGGTTGCGCCTTTCAAGCCACAAAACATGGCACTCAACAGTGCAGTGACTGCTGACGGAGGAGAAATAGGTCGTGCCCAGGCGGTACAAGCATTAGCGGCCAACCTCGAACCAAGTGTCCACATGAATCCAGTGCTACTTAAGCCAAACAGTGATATGGGGGCGCAAGTCATTTTTCAAGGTAAAGCGACTACCACGGTTGATGCTATTGGCTATCAAAGTTACAAGCAGGTTGCGATGCCTGTGGTGATGGATTCCTTTAATCAACTTCAGTCTGAGTTTGATTGTATCGTTATTGAAGGCGCAGGCAGTCCAGCAGAAATTAACCTGCGCGAAAACGATATTGCCAATATGGGATTTGCCGAGCAGGCGGATGTCCCGGTGATTATCATCGCGGATATTGATCGTGGTGGAGTCTTCGCTCATCTTTATGGCACCTTAGCCCTGCTATCAGAGCAAGAGCAGCAGCGGGTTAAAGGTTTTGTGATCAATCGATTTCGCGGCGACATTGGCTTGCTTCAATCAGGATTAGACTGGTTAGAGCAAAAAACGGGTATCCCGGTTATTGGTGTCTTACCATATTTGCATGGTTTCGATTTGGAAGCAGAAGACGCGATTAATGCTGCACAAGTGGTTGCTGAGAAAGCAAAACTCAATGTTAAAGTACCAGTGTTGCCAAGAATAAGTAATCACACCGACTTTGATACATTACGCCAAAATCCAGATATCAACCTTACTTATGTCGGTAAAGGCGAGCGCTTAGACGGCGCTGATCTTATTATTTTACCTGGCTCAAAATCGGTTCGTAATGATCTCGATTATCTCCGTAGCCAAGGTTGGGATCGTCAAATAGAGCGCCATTTGCGCTATGGTGGTAAAGTGATGGGAATCTGCGGTGGCTACCAAATGCTGGGCAAATGGATACATGATCCATTAGCGATAGAAAGCGCGGCGGGTTCGACGCAAGGTTTAGGTTTTCTTAATGCTCATACGACACTTGCCTCAGAGAAAACTTTGACCAATGTATCAGGCACGCTCACTCTGGATGATCAGACGTTGTCGATCAGCGGTTATGAAATTCATGCTGGTATTACCGAAGTAAACGCAAGCCAGCCGATAACACTGAATACCAATACCTTAGATGGTGCGATAAGTGACTGTAATCAAGTATTTGGTACTTATCTACATGGTATTTTTGACGACTCGCGCGCCGTGACGGCGGTGGCTCGATGGGTGGGTATTGATGATATTGCCCAAGTGGATCATCGCCAGAATCAACAAGATGCGATTGATAGAATAGCGGATGCGATAGAGCAGCACCTAGATCTGAACAAACTATGGCCATAACTCGTTTCATTTTAGCCAGCCAAAGCCGGCACATCGTACTAACAGCACTGCTTGCATTAGTGAGCTTTTCTGCCACCGCTAGTGAAAGATTGCGCATATACGCTGCTTCCTCAATGACTAATGCTGTCAACGAGTTAATTACTCAGTATAAACAACAGCACGAGGTTGAGATGACCGCAGTGTATGGCGGTACGTCGTCATTGGCGCGTCAAATTGAACATGGAGCGCCTGCAGATATCTTAATTGCAGCGAACCAGAAGTGGGTTGATTTTCTGATTAATAGTGACGTGATATCAAGTGACGCGGTCACTAATATCGCAACCAATCAATTGGTTGTTATTAGCAAAAATGCCCTGAAACCATTCGACATTCAGCAATCAAGTGCTTGGTTAGAGGCATTACAAGGCCAGCGCTTAGCGATTGGACAACCTGACGCCGTCCCAGCAGGCATTTATGCCAAACAGTCGTTAGAGCATCTTGGTGTCTGGCCTAAGCTTAATGGTCATTTGGCGCCAACTAATAACGTCAGAGTGGCACTCACTTTGGTTGAACGGGGTGAAACACCTTTAGGCATTGTTTATCAGACGGATGCACTGCAAAGTGACCAGGTAAGAACTGTGGTGCGTTTACCACAAAGCAGCCATAGCACGATTGTATATCCAATGGTGAAACTCACCAATAATGATGCCACGACTCAGTTTTTACACTTTGTGCAAAGTGATGCTGGGCAAACGATCTTATCTCGCTTTGGCTTTTCTGTTGCTACGGAGTTGAAATAGTGCTGTCAGAATACGAATATCAAGCCTTAATGCTCAGCCTGAAAGTCGCAGGTTATGCGTTGCTGTGGTTGATTCCAATAGGTATTGGTTTTGCTTGGGTGTTAGCACGCAAGCAGTTTATTGGTAAAAGTATTATCGATAGTGTTATTCATCTACCTTTGGTGCTCCCACCGGTGGTTATTGGCTATCTGCTACTCATTTCAATGGGACGCCAAGGCTTTCTAGGAAGCTGGTTGTACGATCAATTTGGGTTGGTGTTTTCTTTTAGTTGGAAGGGGGCGGTACTGGCTTGTATCGTCGTTGCACTGCCACTTATGGTTCGTTCAATTCGTCTCAGCTTAGAAAATGTCGACACTAAACTTGAACAAGCCGCTGCCACTTTGGGGGCATCGCCACTCAAAGTGTTTTTTACCATTACTTTGCCATTAACCCTGCCTGGAATCATTACGGGCAGTATGCTCTCCTTTGCACGCAGTCTTGGTGAGTTTGGCGCAACGATAAGCTTCGTCTCAAATATCCCCGGAGAGACGCAAACAATTCCATTAGCAATGTACAATTTTATCGAAACGCCAGGAGCAGAAGCGCAAGCAATGCGCCTATGCGTTATTTCAATTGTTATTGCGCTCGGTTCGTTGATGCTCTCTGAGTGGTTGACTCGCGCAAGCGCCCGTCGATTAGGAGCGCGCTTATGAGCAAACTTACGATTCAGTATCAACAAACACTAGGCACGACACAATTTGATATTGACCTTTGTTTACCTCAACAGGGAATTACCGCGATCTTTGGCCGTTCTGGGGCGGGGAAAACCTCGTTAATTAATGCCGTTGCAGGGTTAGCGACCCCGACAAGTGGGCGAATAACAATAGGTGATGTCACCTTATACGATTCAAGCCAACACGTTAATGTACCAACCTATAAACGCAATATTGGCTATGTATTTCAAGATGCACGTCTATTTCCTCACTTTAACGTCCAAGGCAATTTAACCTATGGAGTTAAACAAGACGATGCACAACATTTTAATGAAGTTGTCGAACTGCTCGCGTTAAAGCCACTGTTACAACGATACCCGAGCGAGCTCTCTGGAGGTGAAAAGCAACGTGTTGCTATAGGCAGAGCGCTACTTTCAAAACCACGCATATTGCTCATGGATGAACCGTTAGCCTCATTAGATTTACCTCGCAAGCGTGAGGTGATGCCATTTCTTGAGCAATTGGCTAAAAGCGTACAGATTCCAATCCTTTATGTCTCTCATAGCTTGAACGAAGTGCTGCGCTTGGCAAATCAATTAGTCGTGATTGATGGTGGACAAGTGGTCATTTCCGGCCCAATAGAGCAGGTGTGGTCGTCATCAGCGATGAAGCCTTGGCAGGGATTTTCTGAGCAAAGCACTCTGTTTGACGTCTGTATTGTTGGTCATAATGACGATTATGCCTTGTCACAAGTAGAATTAGCTCCAGATACCGCGTTATGGGTACAGAAAGTTGAAGGGGAGATTGGTCAACCAATACGCTTGCAGGTGCGTGCCAATGATGTGTCGCTTATGCTCGATAAGCCACAACGAACGTCCATCCGTAACGTTCTAAAAGGGACGATCTCACACATCGAACTTCATAGCCACGGCCACGAGAGACAAAGTGTCGAGGTCCAAATACGATTGGCCGTAGACTGTTATCTCAAAGCTACGATCACACAATGGGCGAAAGAGGATCTGCAACTAGACGTAGGGGTAGAGGTTTACGCGCAGATTAAAGGGGTAAGTGTCACCCAACGCGATATGGTTTTAAGCCAATAAAAACGCCGCTGATCAGCGGCGTTGACTATTACTTGGTATAAGTAAAAACGGGTAAAAGTAAAAACAGTATTACTTGGCAAACACGTCAGTAAAATCACGTTTAAGAATAGGATCACGACGCGCTTTTTTGATCTGTTTGACCATATCTTTGACACAGTTGTGCAGCACTTGATCAAGTAGTTGGGTACGGTACTCTTCTTTGTCTTGTTCGGACATCTCTTTTGGTAGGTTCAGTGTTGGGAACTCTTCCATCACATTGATACCAGCAAATGCCTGACTCACTGAAATGAGTGCATGAAACTGTTCAAAGTTGTCTAATACATTTTGTGCACTGTTTGGTAACTCATTCCAGGCTTCACGAACGGCTTCTTCCGAAACTTCATGGATTGACGTCACCATGTAGTGCATAGCTTCTGGGACTTCGTCAAATTGAATTACCTGGCGAAGCTCTGCCGAAACCTCTGCTAGATCTACTTTTGTTTGCTCTGTTGGATTAACGTCAGACATGTAAATTTTCTCTTAAAATGTGTATGTATCGGCGCTATCGTAAAAAAACAGCCATAAAAGTCAACCATCGTTGGATGATTATCATAAGGTGGAGTATGCTTTTGAGTGTTGCTTACGTTTAGTTTTGTGTTTGAAAATCAAATTACTAGACGCTTATAGATAGTATATATAACCGAATTCAGGGTAGAGAGCGAGTGGAAATAGCCGGTTCTTCGATGAAAATCTTATTGGTTGATGATGTTCAGATGGAAAGAATCCAGCTGGCAATAAGACTGAAACAGTTAGGGCACTCAGTTGAAATGGCCGAGTCGGGGGAGCGAGCTCTCGCACTCTATCCTCAATTTGAGCCTGACCTTATCCTACTCGATGTGACCATGCCTGATATGGATGGATTTGAAGTGTCGCGCAAAATTCGTCAGCGTTTTCCTGATTGGGTGCCGATTATCTTCCTCAGTGGCCATGATGAACCAACCATGATCGCGACTGCGATTGAAGCGGGCGGTGATGATTACTTGATTAAGCCTGTAGATAAAATTGTTCTCAATTCCAAACTTATCGCGATGCAGCGAATCGCGTTTATGCGTCGTGAACTTAAGCAAAAATCTGCTGAACTGGTCAAAGCCAACGCGGAGCTAGAAAAGTTAGCCCAAGAAGACGGCTTGACCAAAGTAAAAAATCGCCGTTACGTTGACCAGAAGCTGCAAGAAATGATCGCCTTACACGGACGTCATCAATTGCCTTTAAGTATTATTTTGCTCGATGTTGACCGCTTCAAGCTTTATAACGATAGTTATGGTCATATCGAAGGTGACAAGTGCTTGATCGAGATTGCCCAGCTATTAAACACACTGTTTGTGCGTAGTGGCGAAGTGGTCGGGCGTTATGGTGGCGAAGAGTTTGTTGTATTGTTGGGTCATAGTGATGCAGACAAAGCCAAACAAGACGCTCAGCGAATACAAGATGCCTTAGAGCAAGCTAATATGCCCCATGAATTCAGTGATGTTGCGAGTTTTGTGACGGTGTCACAAGGTGTATTGACCCTCGCTTCTCCGACGGGTCGAGAGCAGATATCCGATATCTACAAGCAGGTCGATGACAAGCTTTACAAAGCCAAATCCGATGGACGTAATCGTTTTATCGTCTGACCCAAGCTCATTCTTTATTGTGTCAAGATGATCAATGACCAATTACGTTAAGCCAAGCAGACTTGGTTACGTCCTGACTGTTTAGCTTTATAAAGCGCACTGTCGGCACTTTTGAGTACCACAGAGACCTTACGTGATTCACTACTGTCAGCGACACCAATGCTGATGGTGACATTAACGTGGTTGGTATTTTTACCTGCTCCGCGAATTTTACTGCCTTGTTTGTTGCTCTTTGGTCGTTTGTCTTGATTGCGTAAAACCATATCGTAAGACTCGATCGCAGCACGTAATGACTCTAGGTGTTCTTTTGCTTGAGCGGCGGTCTTTCCTTTGAACAAGATGGTGAACTCTTCACCGCCATAACGATACACTTTGGCTTTACCGCTCACTTGTTTCAGTTTGGTCGCGACCAATTTCAACACATCATCACCAGTGTCGTGGCCATAGGTATCGTTAAACGACTTAAAGTGGTCAATATCTAGCATAGCAATGGTAAAGCGTCGGCCAAGGTGTTTTAAATCAGACTCAAGCGCTAAACGGCCCGGAATCTCAGTTAAGGTATCCATAAATGCCAACTCATAGCTTGCTGATAGCAAGTAGATCAGCAGTAATATCCCGATCAAAGAAAATAGAGTGCTTGAAATATAGGCAACGTCGAAGAAGATGAAGGTAGCCGATGACAGTAAAGTGGCAGAATAAACCACGACATCGATAATCTGATTGCGATTGAGCACACAGATAGCAGAGATCAACACCATAGCTAGCGAATAAATGACTAAAATAAAAGGCAGTTTTGAAACCTGCGGCAAAACATAAAGATATGTTTCGTTTATATTGTCGAATCCGCCTTCATAAAAATAGGTCAGGGTGACATAGGACCAAAGCAAGAGCATAACGATGATTGCGCCATAGACGATGAATGAACGCGAGAATAGGTTAGAGTCCTTGTAGGAGTAGACTAAAACCAATGCGATAGGCAAAAGTCCAGCAAGCAAAGAAAGCTCAAGAATGGTAGTTCCTGATGAAAGAGGGCTTTGCAGCCGTGTTTGAATCAGCCAATAGGAAACAAATAATGCGCTTGCTACCATTGCAATACGACTTTGTTTGAAGATATGTCCGAGTAGAATCGCAATCGCCAGTAATACAAACGGAAGATTGCTCACGATGCCCAAGTTGGCACGTGTCAGGTCAATGACGTTGTCGATACCAAGTCCGATAAACGCCATGAGCATTAATGGAAACAGCAAGCGGAACCAATTTGTAATAACGATCGAAAACGACATTAATCCTAGCCTGAGAATACGAACAAATCGTTAAGAATACTTTTATTTGATGAATTTCCAAGCTTTTTACTAAACTTAAGAGTGAAAATTGATGACGTGGGTAATTTGCAGGCAAAATAGTCGTTGAAGTGGTGTCTGCGATGGCTGTATTTATCGATTTGGCAAAAATAATTTTGGAAAAAAGTGTCACTAAAGGAGCAGGTGAATATGCAAATAAGTGTAGACGTTCATAACTATATGGAAACGGTGGTGGGTCAAGAGTTAGCGAAACCTGAGTATGTTGACTTTTTCGACAATGAACAATTAGCCGATTTAGCCTGCTTAGCGTTAAGCCAATTAAGACCTGTATACATTCGTTACGACATTGATTTTCTCTCTGCGCTTCCTGAAGAAAGGTTAGTGACGCTAAAAGAGTACGCAGCCACTGCGATTGATGCTGCCAAAACAATGATTGTTGACGATCGTCGTAAAAGTCGCAAAGATGAAGTGCCTGTTGTATTTAGCCGTCAGGCATTCGATGATGATGTGGAACTTGAATGGTTTGAAAAGCCAATTCTACAGAAGACAAAATAACAATTTAGGAGAAGTACGTGGGACTTTTTTCTCGCTTGTTTGGTAGCAGTAAAACTCAACCCCAACCGCAAGTAGAGCCTGTTGAATATAAGGGCTTTCTGATATATCAAGAGGCGTTGCCTGAAGGCGGTCAATATCGTATTGCGGGTCGCATTACTAAGCAGCTGGGTGAAGAAACAAAAACCCATCGCTTTATTCGTTCTGACGTACTTTCTAGTCAAAGCGATGCCAATGAATTTATGCTAAAAAAAGCACAGATGTATATTGACCAAATGGGTGACAACATTTTTCAATAGATCCTTGTCAAATTGATAGACATCATAATTTTTAGAACCATTAGCCGCTATGCTGATGGTTCTTTTTTATTTTGGACGTAACATAATCTATTGTTTTTACGTAATTTTACCTATACTGGTTTGACCTCCGTTCTGTTAAAAGAGTGTTGTTAGGTAGTGAGTTCAGAAGCACAATAATCGATTACCAATGGTTATAAGTAATGATATTTTGTGTTTTTGTTACAAATTACTTGAAGTATCGGAATACGTTGGATAAAAACAGAACAATCATTGTTGCGAATAGTCAAGGAATAGCTAATGCAAATTGGTGTGCCAAAAGAAATACTTGCGGGTGAAACGCGAGTGGCTGCATCGCCAAAGTCGGTTGAGCAGTTATTAAAATTAGGTTTCGAGGTTAATGTCGAAAGCGGAGCAGGTGAATTAGCAAGTTTTGACGACTCTGCGTTTACTGATGCTGGAGCGAAGATTGTCTCTACGGAAGAAGTTTGGAATTCGGATATTATTCTGAAGGTCAACGCACCACTCTCAAATGAACAACATGATGAGATTGCGTTACTTAAAGATGGTGCTAGCTTAATCAGCTTTATTTGGCCTGCACAAAATCCTGAGTTGATGGAAAAGCTATCAACTAAGAACATTAACGTAATGGCAATGGACGCCGTGCCGCGTATTTCTCGTGCTCAAGCGCTAGATGCGTTGTCTTCAATGGCAAACATTGCAGGTTACCGTGCGGTGGTAGAGGCGGCTCATGAATTCGGTCGTTTCTTCACAGGGCAAATTACCGCAGCAGGTAAAGTACCGCCAGCCAAAGTTTTGGTTGCAGGTGCGGGTGTTGCTGGCCTTGCGGCTATCGGCGCTGCGGGCAGTTTAGGTGCGATTGTTCGCGCATTTGACGTTCGTCCTGAAGTTAAAGAACAAGTTCAGTCAATGGGAGCTGAGTTCTTAGAGGTCGATTTTAAAGAAGAGTCGGGTTCAGGCGATGGTTATGCCAAAGAGATGTCAGATGATTTCAATAAAAAGGCTGCTGAGCTTTATGCTGAGCAAGCAAAAGATGTTGATATCATTATTACCACGGCATTGATTCCAGGCCGTCCCGCGCCAACGTTGATCACCAAAGAGATGGTTGACAACATGAAAGCGGGCAGTGTGATTGTTGATTTGGCTGCAGCCAACGGTGGTAACTGTGAATACACGGTTGCTGATAAAGTGATCACCACAAAGAACGGCGTCAAGGTTGTTGGTTACACGGATATGGTTGGTCGTCTGCCGACTCAATCATCTCAACTGTATGCGACCAACATTGTTAACCTACTTAAGTTATTAGCTAAAGAGAAAGACGGTAACATCAACATCGACTTTGAAGATGTCGTTTTGCGCGGCGTTACGGTTATCAAAGAAGGTGAAGTGACTTGGCCTGCGCCACCGATTAAAGTTTCAGCTCAACCAGAGCAAAAACCGGCAGCGAAAGTTAAACCAGAGCCGAAAGTAGAGCAACCAACGTCTCCAATTAAAAAAGTGGCAGGTCTTGTCGCAGCGGTGGGCGCCTTTGCTTGGATTGCCTCGGTTGCGCCAGCGGCATTCTTATCACATTTCACCGTATTCGTGCTTGCTTGTGTGGTTGGTTACTACGTTGTATGGAACGTCACTCATGCATTGCATACTCCTTTAATGTCAGTGACCAATGCGATTTCTGGCATTATCGTGGTGGGTGCATTGCTGCAAATTGGTCAAGGTAATGGCGTTGTTTCATTTTTGTCGTTTATTGCCGTGCTAATTGCCAGCATTAATATTTTCGGTGGTTTCACCGTCACCAAGCGTATGCTTGAAATGTTCCGTAAAAATTAGGAGTAACAGGGAATGTCTGCAGGATTAGTACAGGCAGCTTATATTGTTGCTGCTTTATTCTTTATTATGAGCTTAGCGGGTTTGTCTAAGCAAGAGTCTGCTCGGTCGGGTAACTACTACGGCATCGCAGGTATGGCTATCGCATTGATCGCAACGATCTTCGGCCCGGATTCGCAAGGGTTTACTTGGATCATTATTGCGATGGTGATTGGTGGTGGTATTGGTATCCACTACGCCAAAAAAGTTGAAATGACAGAAATGCCAGAGTTAGTGGCAATTTTGCATAGTTTCGTCGGTATGGCCGCAGTGTTAGTGGGCTACAACAGCTATCTTGATGCACCCGTTGCAGCAACACACGCTGAACACGTTATTCACCTTGTTGAAGTTTTCCTTGGCGTTTTCATTGGTGCGGTTACATTTACAGGGTCGATAGTGGCTTTTGGTAAATTGCGCGGTATTATTTCGTCTTCACCAATGAATCTTCCTCATAAACACAAACTTAACTTGGCAGCGATCGTTGTTTCAACGTTGTTGATGCTGCAGTTTGTTAACGCGGATGGCAGTGTATTTGCGTTGATCGTGATGACTCTCATTGCTTTTGCATTCGGTTATCACTTGGTGGCATCGATTGGCGGTGCAGATATGCCAGTGGTCGTTTCAATGTTGAACTCCTATTCAGGTTGGGCTGCAGCGGCAGCAGGTTTCATGCTTGCAAACGACTTGTTGATTGTGACAGGGGCGTTGGTCGGTTCATCAGGTGCGATCCTTTCTTACATTATGTGTAAGGCGATGAACCGCTCATTTATCAGTGTGATTGCTGGTGGCTTTGGTCAAGAAGTGGTGATCTCATCGGATCAAGAGCAGGGTGAACACCGTGAAACATCCGCTGAGGATGTCGCTGAAATGCTTAAGAACTCGACGTCTGTCATCATCACACCAGGATATGGTATGGCCGTAGCTCAAGCGCAATATCCAGTGCATGAAATTACCGAAAAACTACGCTCTCAGGGTATTGAAGTTCGCTTTGGTATTCACCCTGTTGCGGGTCGCTTACCCGGTCATATGAATGTTTTGCTCGCTGAAGCTAAAGTACCTTACGATATCGTACTCGAGATGGATGAGATCAACGATGATTTTCCTAACACAGATACTGTGCTAGTTATTGGTGCGAACGATACTGTTAACCCAGCAGCGCTCGAAGATCCAAATAGCCCTATCGCAGGCATGCCAGTACTGGAAGTTTGGAATGCGAAAAACGTAGTGGTATTCAAGCGTTCAATGAATACTGGCTACGCTGGTGTACAAAACCCATTATTCTTTAAAGAGAATACTCAGATGTTGTTTGGTGATGCAAAAGAGAGCGTTGATGCGATCTCACGTGCTTTGTAACATCAAATAACCTTATAAGAAGCCAGCATCTTGCTGGCTTCTTTCATTTCATCTGTTACATTTCTGACATTGATATCACATTCGATTTTATATTTTTGCAATAATGCTTTACTCTAAATCATAACTTACTGATTTAATGAATTTTTGCATTTGACTAAGAAAACGATAATAGCATGGCTATTTGGCTTCGCACTTTTTAGCACCAGTGTCTTAGCTCAATCATTGCCGGAACGTATTGATAAGTTTGTGGATCTTTTTGATCAAGTAGACGCGACGGTCTCTTACGACATCCGTAGTTTACAGTCAGATTATCCCACTCGTCTCCTTACGCCTGAATCTATGTTGCCGCAGACGTCTTCTTATCCGTTAAAAGATATCCAGCGATTGTACAAGCTTGCGCAAAATTGTACTGGTAAGTTGCCTTTAAGTCCGTTGATCACTGAACCATTGGTATTCACTCGCGCGATGTGCAAAGGCAGTAAGTTAAGTGATAAATGGTTTGCACGTAGTGCACTGATTCATCCTGGCGGGGGGACTTACGCAAGCCGTTATGTACAACTTCACCCAGAAAAGCTCGATGATTTGCAGCAATATATGCACATAAAAGAGCGATCTTTAGCACCGAATAACACCTTATTGGGTCGGTTGCAGAGAATGAGTGAAGACTCGATCATCGCTTTAATCTCAGGGTCAAGCATGTTCATCGAAAGCGGTGAACTATGGCTGAGAAAAAACGACAATTACTTGCTCTATCCTGACGCTCAATGGCGGGATAATTTAAAAGCAGCAGGGTTGATGTTTACGCTCAAAAGTGAGTCGAATGCCTGTTTTATTCAGCGTGGCAATTTATGCTGGGATGTAGAAGATCAATCCGATATCTTGCGCATTTCGATGGTAGTCCTAGTCATCGCTAACATATTATTGGTGATTGGCTGGTCAGCATATCGTTGGAATACCAAACGACAAGAGATGAAAAGTCGGATGTTGGTGCTGCAAATTCTCACCCATGAATTGAGAACACCAATTGCCAGTTTGTCGTTAACGGTTGAAGGTTTTCGCCGTGAGTTCGAAAAACTGCCAGAGTCGGTATATGATGAATTTCGACGTTTATGTGAAGATTCCAGACGCTTGCGCCAACTCGCTGAAGCAAGTAAAGATTATTTGCAATCGGATAATAAACCACTTGCGACCGCTTGGGTTCCATCAGTAGCAGAGTGGCTTGAATATAAGATGGAACAAGAGTTTGATGACAATGTTAAGTTTGTCATCAATAAAGATAGTGCTGCTAAACTTAATGTTTATTGGTTAGGGACATGCATTGACAACTTAATTAGAAACGCCGTTAAATATGGCGTGGCGCCTATTGTTGTCGATGTAACAACGGAAAAACAAAAAATTACGGTTAAAGTGATGGACCAAGGTGAACTGACGGCCAAAGATTGGCGTCAAGTTCGCAAACCGTTTGTAAGTAAAAGCGGCCTAGGACTTGGCTTAACAATTGTCGAGTCGATGGTCAGTAGGATGGGTGGTAAAATGTCCTTAGTTGGTCCACCGACAACGTTTATTTTGGAGATACCTTGTGAAACAGACACTGCTTCTCGTTGAAGACGATAAAAACTTAGCGGATGGGTTGCTAGTCAGCCTTGAACAAGCGGGATACGAATGTTTCCATGCCGAAAAGATCGCTGATGTTGCGCAATATTGGGATAAGGCCGACTTGGTCATTCTCGATCGTCAATTACCAGATGGCGATTCAGTACAGCACTTAGTCGATTGGAAAAAAATCAAAGACGTCCCTGTTGTACTATTAACCGCTCTAGTGACAGTAAAGGATAAAGTTACCGGACTTGACGCTGGTGCCAATGATTACTTAACTAAACCGTTTGCAGAAGCTGAATTATTTGCTCGAATTCGCGCTCAACTTCGTGCGCCTGAAGGGGAACAAAGTGATGATTCGCGCGTGGTTACCGAGCATTTGGTTATCGACAAGTCTACTCGTGAAGTGTTCTATAACGATGAATCGGTGACATTAACGCGTACCGAATTTGATCTGCTGTTGTTTTTAGCGAGTAATTTGGGTCGAGTATTTACTCGTGATGAGTTACTTGATCACGTCTGGGGCTACAATCACTTCCCAACTACTCGTACGGTTGATACCCACGTATTACAACTTCGCCAAAAGCTGCCCGGTCTTGAGATCGAAACGCTTCGTGGCGTTGGCTATAAAATGAAGGCGTAATGGTTAAGCCATATTTATTAATAGGTGCGCTAGTGATTAGCGCGCCAATCAACGCAGAGCAAGTGCCGTGGTTTGATACCAACTCGCCGCTGACTCAAGCGCACAAGCACCTTTTGAACAATGATTTACCCGCTATGTTTGGATCGTTGGTAGAGGTGTGGCAGCTTGAAGATAACCAGACTATTACACCACACCTCAATGATCTATTTGTTCAATCCCTTGAAGTAGATTGCGGTAAAGGTTTTGCCAACAAACCATTACCACAGTGGTTAAATACGGTCGTGGTTCGGCGTACCGATATTCAAAGTCCTGGCCGGGACGCATATCGAGCGATAGTCGAAGCGGCTTCAAGCAAAGAGATTACAGACATCAGTTTAACTAAATGGGTGTCAAAAGAGCTTTCAACGGACAACACGTTTACCGTCGCAATTTCACCCAACGACGATGATTTACAAATATACTCCAAGCGATATAACCTAAATAGTCGTGTCGATATGGGGCTTTATCGCATTGATATTACCGCGGCCGACCAAACTTCTTGGAGTTCTTGGCTAGTGCTAGGTGAACCCTTTTCGTCAACAGTCGTTCGGTGGAACGCGAAAGCGGAATGGCGCGTTGAACGTAACGCATTACTCAATCCGCACTGTCCGCTACCTAAACTGGATGTTTCTATCTATGATTATGTCGATGGCAATTACATTCAAGTGGCGAATGAGCGATATGAATCCGACTATCCTACATCAATCGATAAAATCACCATCAATCCTGGTCGTTATGTCCTAGCGGTGTCAATCAACAGCCAACGTTGGCAGGGGCCGATCATCGTTGAGCAGTCGCAAATAATTAGTAAAACGTATGATGTTTCAGTGGAGGAATAACTAAAGATAATAGACAATAGGTCGATATAAGCCCATGGAACCTAAAAGTTTATATCGATATGGAAAATAAAATTAAACTATTAACACTTTCTATTGCGCTAGCGACCACATCAGCGTCTGCAGCTAACTACGCTATCGAAGCACGTGGTGATGCCATGGGTGGTGTTGGTGTAGTATCGGCAAACTTCTTAACCGCCCCATTTTATAACCCTGCCATTACCGCTATCTATCGTCGCAACGATGATGTCGGGATGATCACACCAAGCCTTGGTCTTTCATATAGTGATGAGCATATGATGGTTGATGATCTTGATAAGGCGGCAGGATTGATTGATAGTGCTATCGGTGGTGATTACTCTAATATTTCAGAATTAGAAACGACATTAGCCGCACTTGACGGTGATATCGCCAAGCTAGAATTTGGTGGCGTGATTGCATTTGCAATTCCTAACCGTTTCATCGCTGCAAATCTAGTTGGTAAGGCTTATGCCGAATCTTTCGCACAGACCGACGTTTATTCTGGAGCAAATAGCTCTATAGACGCCGCACTCAACCCTGCAATTAATGCTGAGCTTAGTGGTGTAAAAGCAGTTGGGGTTGGTGTCACCGAAGTTGGCTTATCGCTAGCCAAATACCAAACTTTCCTTGGTCAGCATATTGCGTTTGGTATTACCCCAAAATTGCAGCGTATTTATACTTATGTATATCAAGCCAATATAAATAATTACGACATAAAAGATGTACGCGACAATGGTACTGGTGAAACTATGTTCAACATTGACGCGGGTTTCCTTTGGTTTTATGGGCCACTGCGTGTTGGTATTGCAGCAATGAATATCGTTTCACGTGATATTACGACTCAGTCACTTCCTGGCTCTACGGTTACTTCGCAAATTGATGCCAGTCAAAGCCGTACATTTTCACCTGTTAGCTATGATTATCAAATGCGCCCCCTTTATACCGTGGGTGTGGGGTTAATCGGTGATTACGCTTCGTTAAGTGTCGACTACGATCTGAACGAAGAGGAGCGCTACACCAATTTCAATGACAATACTCAAATGGTAAGAGTCGGTGGCGAGATCGACATTTTGCGCCAGCTCAAATTGCGTGCGGGTTGGAACCGAAACTTAGCCTATGATGATCTCGACGATACGATAACTGCGGGTATCGGTCTTTCTCCGTTAAACCTTTTTCAACTTGATATCGGTGCAAGTTATACCAATGAAAATTCTATGGGTGCTTATATCAACTTCCTAACCAGTTATTAATCTGTGCAGTTAGGTTAGTAAGGCTAGTCATTAGCTAAGATTCGTACTATAGTCGGCTGCTAAATGTTTAGGAGCCTTTTTTATGTTTGACGATTTACCGCAACTCTCTCACCAAGAACAACAAAAAGCCGTTGAAGAAATCCAAAAGTTAATGGCAGAAGGGATGAGTACCGCTCAAGCGATTAAAGTCGTTGCGGAAAAAATTAGAGCGCAAGCCGCTAAACAATAGTAAAGACTAATTCTCGACTAGAAGAGCGCTGCGGTGCTCTTTTTTTATACCTGTCGCCATATAGCGCACTATAACTGAATAGATCTATGACAAAGTGAAAACGCAATAGGTGAGTAGGGCGTAAAAACAAACGTGACACTAACAGATGCAAATTATGTAAGAGTTTTGAAAGTCTCAACAACTAGGTTGCAACTACAACAAATCCATTCAAATACAGTAACTTATCGCAATATTTTATTCTGGCCAGTTCATCTTGAGCGCTTGTTATGTAATTTAATTACATAATGGTAACTTCCGGTAGCAAGTGCTCACTACATGCCAGATGATTACTCTGCATGGTGATGCGGTAACGAATGTGGGTCACTTGTGTAATGCAATTGTCAAAGAAACAACGCATTTGTTCATATTTAAGTGGAGTCATGCTTTCACGGTTGTGTGGGGGAAATTTGGCAGTTTTGAAGTGGGTTACTTGCTGCCAGTTTGTCACGTTATAGAGCCAACAAATAATCAGCTTGAACTGGCTAGAGTTAATCAATTTAGACGAAATAGAGTTTAATGCGATTTAGAGGTTAGTATAAAGTGATAAACCGCTTAATGTTACAATGTCACCTAAAATGAAATCTGATAACGTAAAGTATCAGGGTTGGCATCTAACCACAAAACACGATCAATATCATGATTTAAAGATTCGAGAATGGTTTCGGCATACCAGCGGTATTCAAAGCACATCATATGAACGACCGTTTCTTCAGTTAATGTCGCATTATCTATAAGCGTATACTGCTTACTACCGTATACGCGCTCAAGAGCATCCCGTGGTGATGCAGCTTCCACTAAATAATAACTTTGCCAATCCGTGACGCTATAGAGGTTAAATTGCTCGTTAGACAAAACTGACTCCTTTATATGCTAATATCAGCAGCATAACCAAATTTTCATAACGATAAAGCCATTCGGCCATTTCGCATAAAACAATTCGATCGAGACAACATTATATTTACGAGGTGAATAAGGGTATGCCTAATGATTGGCAACAAACCCTTAGATTCATTGATTAATAATCAGCAGCAACAATTAACAATAATCACATCCTGGTTAAAGGCCCATACAAAACGATCGAGTCAGCGATGGATAAAGCACGAGAAACCCTGGATGTAACCGTGTTCAGAGCACCATTTTAATCAACACCTAAGTGCGTATTATGTATATTATGGTAAATAAAGAATTGCAAGTATAGAGCTCAAACGAGCTCTATTAAGACTAACACTTCTGGCACTTTATCTAGTGGCTATAAACATAGTGATTAAACATAAGTGCATTTACCATAAAATACCTAATAAACAGTTTGATAATCGAAGATTACAAACTCTTGATTAGATTAACCTCCGGCTAATTTGACGGTATAACCTTTCTTTTCTAGCAAGGCTTTGATTTTGTCGCGAGCATCACCCTGAATTTCGATTGTGCCATCTTTGATCGAACCACCACAGCCGCACACTTTTTTAAGTTCTGCGGCTAAAAGTTTTAGTGCAGCGTCTTCAATATCTAAGCCAGAGACTATGCAGACCCCTTTACCTTTACGGCCTTTGGTTTGACGTTGGATACGGACGATACCGTCGCCTTTTTCGCGTTGAGGTTTGCTTTCTTCAGGTTTGATGCGGCCTACATCAGTGCTATATACAAGAGTCATATAAATTACTTACTTTTTCTGTTGCTGTTGAGCTTTCTGCTTTGCAACCAAGTATGCCTCTATATGCTTCTGAATGGCAAGTTTTCCACCTTTGATTAGTCGACCATTAAAAAAACAGTACCAAGCGTTAGGCTCACCGCTATCGTTCTTAATCGAATAACCATGAAAGTTTTCTTGTGTCGGCTGACCTTCAGATTTTTGAGTGTTGGCTAATGAGTTGAACTCTTTCGGATCGATAATAGAGGCAGTATCGCAAAACCAATCAATACTTTTCTTTACTGCCGCCATGTTACCAGACAATAAATGATTCTTTATTTGTACTTGCCAGATTTCAGTTGAATTCCCAGCAGTTTTTAGGGTAAACCCTCGATACGTTGCAGCGGCCATAAGCATTATTATCGTTGTTATAAGTTAGTTTAATAGTAATTGTAAATTGCTCATTATCAAGTATATTTATGATATATTTTTTGGTTATAGTGCATGATAATGAGAAAAAGTGTTCGCGTCATCACATCTAAAGAGAATCGTATTCAATTTACAGAGAGATTTAACCGGCTGATTTCTCTTGAAGATATAAATTTATTAACCGATAGCCAGTATTCTCATAATTCGTTGTTAGCGATGAGAAAAGACTGGAACTTGTTTGTCGACTTCTGTTCATCTAAAGGTGTGTGCCCTTTACCTGCATCAACAACGGCCATCAGGCTTTTTTTGCAACGGGAAGCAAAGCAGCGTAAATATGCCACTCTTAAACGTTACGGCGTCACTCTGTCTTTGGTACATAAGTTATTGGCCTACCCGGATCCTACCTCAAGTACGGTAGTGCGAACTTTACTAGCTCAGTTACGAATCGAGAAAAAACAAGATGCTACGGTAACCACCGCTTTTTCTCGCAACCATCTTGAAAAGCTAACTCAGAAATTGAACCATTCGACCCATCCAGTTGATGTTCGAAATTTGGCGATCTACTACTTGATGTTTGAATGTATGCTCAAACGTTCTGAGCTTAAACAACTGTTTTATGAGCAGCTTGTCGTCGATGAGAACACGATACACCTTCAAATGGGTAACGAGCGTTACACTTTGTCAGACAGTGCGTATCAGTTTCTCGACAATTGGTTACAACTACGTGGGGTGGCCTCTGGTGTCCTATTCACTGCCATCGACAAACACGGTAACTTAAGTCGAATGCCGCTCGACGATTCCTCTATTTACCGGATATTGCGCACCGCGAGTGATAAGCTCAAACTCAATGTGCAATTTTCCGGACAATCATTGCGCGTTGGTGCAGTTGCAGATATGGCTGACAAAGGTGTTAAGGTCAAAGACATTCAACACTATGGTCGATGGCAAAGCGCTGCGATGCCCTATCAATATATTGGTAATAGAACACAAGCAGCGGCAGAACGAATGGTGTTTAAGACATTTAAACCTTGGGATTAAAGTGACCGGCGTACACAGTCGGCAAGAAAATGAGCAAAGTTATGGCCATTGTTCTCTAGCATTTTGGGGAACATGGAAATTGGCGTCATTCCTGGGAACGTGTTGACTTCGTTAAGGTAAATTTTACCTTCAGGTGTTAGAAAGAAGTCGATACGAGATAAATGTCGCAAACGCATTTGCGTAAATACTTTTTCAGCACTGATTTGAATGATTTCACGTTGCTGGTCAGTTAAGTGCTCAGCCTCGATTTTGGTTGTCGAATGGCTTGATGCGCTGTACTTTTCTTCGTAGCTGTAAAATGTGTCTCCCGGTGCGATAACTTCACCTGGCTTACTGATATGAAGCTGACCGTCAAATTCATACGCTGCAACCTCAAGCTCGCGTGGTTTCACTGCCTGTTCGACTAGTACTTGGTCTGAGTAGCCAAATGCATCATCCAATGCACTTTGTAGTTGCTCTATTTTTGTGACCTTGTAACACCCTACTGAAGATCCTTGACGTGCCGCTTTAATAAAAATATGTCCCCATTTTTCAAAGGCTTGCTTAGTTTTCTCTAAAGCTTCAGCCTTGTTTTCTGAGAGGAAAATATAAGGAGTATTCGGGATGCCAAGCGCGTCGTACCAAAGCTTTGAGGTGATTTTATTAAAGCTATTAGTGCTCGCCTCTGGTCCGCAGCCAAGGTAAGGAATGCCAGAGAGCTCAAGCATCGATTGGATGTCGCCTGTTTCACCTGGAAAACCATGGATACATGGCACTACAAAGTCGAGTTTCGTTGAATCTTGGTTAGTATTAATTGTGCCTGAGTTAGTGTCGAGATACGCGAGCTCACCTTCTGCGGTGTACCAACCGTCAGGTTTCATCTCGATGCGTATAACCGTAAATTCAGGAATCAGAGAAAGCTGGGATTGTAGGAAGTTGGCCGAGATAAGAGAGACTTCATGCTCAGAAGAGCCGCCACCGCAAAGAAGCAAGATTGTCGTTTTTGTCATTAAGAGATCTTTCCGTGATACAGCAGAAGAAATATTGCGTCAATAATAATAGAAACCGGGATAAGTTTCACGGCTTTGACTAATATATTCCCATAGCCTTGGTCAAGTGGCTAACTATTAGACAACAAAAAGGGGCGTAACGCCCCTTGATTTAATTGAGTTTATTCAATGTTGGATACTGCGAGTTCTTAATGTCATCAATACTCTTGACGAAAGGTTTAAGAGATTGGAACTCTGACGGTAACTCACTGATGGCTGCTTTTGCATCTGTGCGTGTCGCGTAATCTCCGTATAACACGGTATACCACTTCGTGCCGTTAACGACTTTGTAGTTTTCCCAAATAGGTTGGTTATCTCGCGGAAGCTTACGTGCAAAGTGGTCAACTTTTGTTTGAGTACCCACTGCTACCACTTGAATGGTAAAACCGTAGCGAGGGTTCATTGCCTTTTGTTTTGCTGTCGGTGGAATGATGGCCACCGCAGGTTTACTCTTTGGTGTCACCTTAGCCATCGGTTGTTGCTCTGAAGACATTTGAACTACCTTTGGCTGAACATTGTCTTCAACGATAACGTTAGTCGTTCCTTGTTGTGATACAACGGGCTGCTCTACCTTCGCTGTTTTGTATTCCTCACGATGACTTTCTGAACTAACGTCTGTGACGTAGTCGCTCGATACACAAGCTGAAAGCACCACTGATAAGCCAACAATCGCTACTCTTTTCATGAAATCTTCAAATGCCTTTACTAGAAATTACTGTAAATCATGCCGTTTGATAGACGGATAATCAACCCGACATTTTAATTATATATCAATACTCTGTGACAGAAGACACAAACTTAAGTGGATCATCAGTGATCTGATTAAAACTACATCGAAATCGGTGAGAATTCTTGTCCAAGGTTGGTTACGATGTTAACCATAAGTCCTACTGGAGCGACTGTATGAGTCAACTCAACCACCTGTTAAGACCACGTTCTGTTGCGGTGATTGGCGCGTCGACTAAGCCAATGCGTGCTGGCAATATTGTGATGAAAAACTTATTGCATGGCGGCTTTGAAGGGGCAATTATGCCAGTCACGCCAAACTATGATGCAGTTTGTGGAGTGCTTGCCTATTCATCGATTGAACACCTCCCTATCATTCCTGATGTCGCGATCTTATGTACTCATGCTAAGTACAATCAAAAGATTTTTGAGCAGCTGGCCGATAAGCAGGTTAAAACCGTCATTGTACTTTCTGCTGATATGCATTTTGCTAATGATGATGGTGAAAGTATTCAATCGGCATGTTTAAAGATTGCTAGGCAAAGCGGCATACGTATTTTAGGCCCCAATAGTTTAGGTTTAATTTTACCTTGGGCCAACTTCAATGCTTCTTTTTCTCCGGTAACGGCAAAGCGCGGAAAAATCGCGTTCATCTCTCAATCGGCCGCGATGTGTACGACGATCCTCGATTGGGCTAACGACAAGAATATCGGTTTTTCTGCTTTTATATCGATCGGTAATGCTCTCGATATTGATTTTGCTGACCTGCTCGATAAATTGAGTACGGATTCTCATACCGAATCGATACTACTCTATGTAGATACCATCAAAGATGCGCGTCGCTTTATGTCTGCCGCGCGTGCAGCATCGCGTAATCGTCGGATTCTGGTGCTAAAAGGTGGACGAACTCACGCCGGTCGCATCGCTGCGCAAGCACATACCGGGGGCGATAATACCCTTGATATTATTTATGACTCAGCGATCCGTAGAACAGGGATGCTACGAGTAAATAACTCTCATGAGCTTTTCGCGGCGGTAGAAACTTTAACCCACTCAGTACCCTTGCGCGGTGAGCGCCTTGCAATTATTACTAATGGTGGTGGGCCTGCGATCATGGCGGTCGATACCCTACTCGACCGCGGTGGTAAATTAGCCAACTTATCTCAAGAGACACTCGATAAATTGAGTGATATTTTGCCGCCCAGTTGGAGCCACAACAATCCGATTGATATGGTTGGAGACGCTGACCATCATCGCTACGTCAATACACTTAATGCCGTCATGGATGCTGATTGCGCCGATGCGATCCTTATCATGCACAGTCCCTCAGCAGTGGCTCACTCACAACAAACCGCACTTTCGATTGTCGAGACCATAAAAGCTCATCCTCGTCACAAGCGCTTCAATTTTCTCACCAATTGGTCAGGCGAACTCACGGCTAAACCTGCACGCGATATCTTTACTCAAGCTGGTATTCCAACATACCGCACACCAGAAAGTGCTGTCGTCGCTTTCATGCACTTGGTCGAGTATCGCCGAAACCAGAAACAACTGATGGAGACTCCAACAACTGCCGAGCCAGTGCATATTGCCGAGCTTAACGAAGCGAAAAGTTGGATAGCAGAAAAATTACTGGATAAAGATACAGTATCTCTTGATACTCATCAAATAGGTCCCTTTTTACGCTATTTCAATTTCCATGTGTTGCCGACGTGGATCGCCTCTGATGTCAGTGAAGCTGTCCATGTTGCAGAACAAATAGGTTATCCGGTGGCGGTAAAGCTACGCTCACCAGACATTGCCCATAAATCGGATGTTCAGGGAGTAATGCTTAATCTTCGCAACAGCCATGAAGTTGCAAATGCCGCACAAGCGATTTTAGATCGAACCAAGCTCTCCTATCCCTCTGCTCATATCCACGGCTTGTTGGTTCAAGGGATGGCCAAGCTTGCCGGCGGTGAAGAAATCCGTATCAAGGTTAAAACTGATGACACGTTTGGCCCGATAATCCTTATTGGCCAAGGTGGTTCTGAATGGGATGAGTCTATTGATGCGGCTTCTGCTTTACCGCCTCTCAATATGGCGCTCGCCCGTTACCTGATTGTCAGAGCGATCAACAACGGTAAAATACGCTTACAAAAGCTACCTGAACCGATGGATATTCATGGCCTATCAGAGTTGTTGGTCAGGATCTCACAAATGGTGGTTGATTGCCCTCAAGTGCACGAGCTGGATATCCATCCAGTACTGGCAAATGGCGCCAGTTTTACCATCCTCGATGCAGATTTGGTGCTAAAACGCTACGAAGGCGATGCACAACAAAGGTTGGCGATTCGCCCCTATCCAGTTGAATACGAAGAAATCATCACTCTACGAGATGGTGAACAGGTATTGTTACGTCCAATACTTCCTGAAGATGAGCCCCACCATGCTGACTTTATTCATAATGTATCGAAGGAAGATCTCTATAAACGCTTTTTTTCGGATGTCGGAGAATTTAGTCACGAAGCGTTGGCCAACTTAACTCAAATTGACTATGACCGCGAAATGGCGTTTGTCGCCGTAAGCCAGTCTCGACCTGGTAGTCCGATTATCGGTGTCTCACGTGCGCTGATAAACCATGACAATAGCGACGCAGAATTCGCGATTCTTATTCGTTCAGATTTGAAAGGCAATGGATTAGGCAAGGTATTAATGAATAAGGTCATTCAATACTGTCGACACAAGGGAACAACACAAATGTCGGGAATGACGATGCCAACCAATCGAGGTATGTTAATGCTGGCGCAAAAGCTAGGCTTTACGTTGGATGTTCAGTTTGAAGATGGTGTCGCTGACATGGTTTTGCCACTCAACTAGCGTTTATCTCAAGGGGGAGCAAAATGGCTCCCCTTATTTTGATTATATTTTTGCACTCGATTTCCAGTTTTTCATCAAGTATTGAATACACCAAGATTTCGCCTCACCGATTTTATTCCGCTTCCAAGCCAGAATAATATCGATTGGTTGCGGCGCAGTCTCAGTGATGGCGGTGAGTTCACCGGACTCAATCAGCTGTTGTGCTAATTGTTTTGGCAAAGTACCAATGCCTAGGCCAGACTTGAGCGCATCGACTTTGGCAGCGAAGTTAGTCACGGTAAGACGCGGCTGACGTTGGGTTATGTTAACACTGATCGCAGGCTGCTCTCTGGCGGTGTCGGCGATGGCAATAATGCGGTATTTTTCACGCGCTTTATCATCAAAAGCACCGCTGCGTTTATGTACATAATGGTTGCTGGCCGCGACCCATATCATCTCCATACTGCCGATCACTTCTGCTTTCACATCTTGCGGTAGCGTATCAAGTTTGGGGCAAACTAATAGATCGGCGCGACCCGTATTGAGCGCTTCCCAACAACCGGCCAATATCTCTTCTTGGAGTTTTATCCGAGTCGAGCTAACGTTACTCAAATCAGCGACTAAGTTAAAAAAGTTAGGCACGGGAATGATGCCATCATAGGCTAATGTAATATCGAGCTCCCAGCCATTAGCCAAAACACTCGCGTCGTTGACCAACTTCTCTGTCGCGACCAAAATACTGCGCCCTCGCTCCAAAATCAGTAGCCCAGCTTCGGTAAAGCTCGCTTTATGGCCAGAGCGGTCAAAAATCATGATATCGAGTTCTTGTTCGAGCTTTTGAATTTGATAACTCAACGATGATGGTGCTCTATCTAACTCACTTGCCGCTGCCGCAAAACTGCCTCTGCGATCGATAGCATCAAGAATATGTAAAGCTTCCAAAGTGATTGGACTTTGCAAACTCATCCCCTTATTCCAAGAAATTATTGTGACAAACATCACATCGATCTTAACGGTTTGGATATCAATCAATGTAACTAAAAAATCTTATCGCATTGAATTTATTGATATTAATGACTAATTCAATCGATAGAGAACCAAAAACAAAACCATTACGCGAATGCAAACGATAGTAATTATCATTAAGATCAAATAGAATGCCGCCTATCCTAATAACAACGACTTATGGATTAAGGCAGCTCATAATGTATAAACGTTCACTATTGTCAGCTTCAATTGTTTTCGCTTTAACGTCAACCGCATACGCACAAGAGTATGCCCTATTTGACGAAGTTGTGGTATCCGCCACACGAACCAATCAACAACTTCAAGATATTGCCGCTTCTGTTGATGTTCTATCTGATGAAGAGATCGAACACAACATGACTACCGGTGTGGAAGACTTATTTAGGTATACCCCAGGCGTAACGGTGCAAACGAACTCACGTCAAGGTATACAAGGTATAAACATCCGAGGAATGGAAGGCAACCGTGTATTAGTACTGGTTGATGGTGTGGCGCAAAGTAATCAATTCTCTCCAAGTGGCGCTCAAGGCTATAACTTTATCAACTCATCCCGGGTTGATCTTGACACTGACATGCTGAAATCTGCTGAAGTGGTAAAGGGGTCTGCCTCTTCACTCTATGGCTCAGATGCAATTGGCGGTATTGTTGCTTTTGAGACAAAAGATCCTGAAGATTTCCTCAAAGGTCGTGAAACTGGCGGACATGCTAAGTTTAATTTTTCCTCCGCAGATAACACATTCTCTGAGTCGGTCGCTGTGGCTAAACGTTTTGGAGAGCTAGAGGCGTTAGTGGCATATACTCGGCGTGATGGCGAGCAAGTTGAAAACTTCGGCCAGCCTGATATCCAAGACTTCGCAAATAACAACCTGTTAGTAAAACTGCAGTATCAGGTAAACCCTGACCATCGCGTCGAATTTACTGGCAATTATCTGCATAACAGTGGAGACACTCAACTCTTAAGTAGCAGTTACACCAATTACACAGGCGAAGACGTTACCGAACAAAGCCAAATTGGCTTCAAGCACATATGGAATATCGACGCGCGATTTGCTGATCTAATTACGTGGCAAGTAGATTGGCTAGACAAAGACGAAAATGGTCTCACGAATCGTACGTCTAAAGGTGGAAGTATGTTTCTTCCGCCAGAAGGTAATGTTCAGAAAAAAGACTATCTATATTCAGACTCTGGTTATCAACTGGATGCGCAGTTTGACAAAGAATTGAGCCTTGGTGCTTTTGAACATTACTTTGTTTATGGTGCTTCGTTCTCTGATAAGGATATTGATAATATCAATACCGAGTATAATTCGATTTCTGCAGACAAAGTGGTTTATTACGTACCAAGTGCCGCGGAACGAAAATACGGATTATTCCTGCAAGACTCAATAACCTATGACAACTTTACTTTCACGCCTGGATTAAGATTTGACTCTTATGAAACCAAGCCGGGAGATACAAGCAGTAACCCAAGTGGTAATGCGCCAGAAACATACGCGACGTATTCTGACTCTGCGGTGACTGGTCGCCTTGGTGCTACTTATGCACTCAATGATCAAAACAAGGTCTATGGACAGATCTCTCAAGGATTCCGAGCGCCTGATTTCCAAGAGCTCTATTATTCATACGGAAACCCAATGCATGGCTACATCAATATACCTAACTCTGATTTGAAGGCAGAAGAAAGTGTTTCGTATGAACTTGGTTGGCGCCACAATAGCGAACTTTCCAGTTCCGAAATATCACTCTTTTATAGCGACTACGATAACTTTATTGAAAGTCAGGTGGTGCGTAATGACGGTGGTCTAGACATCAATCAAAGTGTCAACATTAACAAAGCCAAAATCAAAGGTTTTGAAGTCGGAAATACCTTCTATTGGGACAGTGTTTTACCTATCAACGGCATCAGTACTCGCATTGCTGGGGTTTACACTGAAGGTGAAGACGGTGAAGGAAAAGCACTCAATAGTATCAATCCATGGAATGCCATTCTAGGGATCAATTATGACGCGCCAAGCGCTGATTGGGGAACCTCGTTGACGCTTAACTACACGTCAAGTAAAAAAGAAAAAGATATCAGTCAAGAGAGTACGACATCGAGCGGTAAATCACTGCCAATTGACAGTGCCACGATTGTCGATTTGACAGCTTACTACTTACCAATGAAGGATTTGACTCTACGAGCTGGCTTATTTAATGTCACAGATGAAGAGTATTATCGTTGGAATGATGTTAGAGGAATCACGGGAACCGAAGATAAGAGTTTAACTCAACCAGGCAGAAACTGGGCGGTTACTGTTAAATATGACTTCTAATTTAAGTCTTTGCGTATCAGACCAGCCGAAAGGCTGGTTTTTTTACATTTAATAATAAATAAAGTTAGATTTTAATAGGTTAAATAAAAAAAACTCCAGTTAAGGAGTTTTTTCAAGCACGAATTCATCAAAAAGATTAACAAAAATGGAATGAATAAGTGGATTATTTAGCTGATGCCATCTCTTTCTTTACCATTACAGCTGCTGCAACGATGAAAGTGATGATTAGACCTAGCTCCATTATAAAACCCTTAACGTAAAGTTGGAAAAACCGAAAAGAAACTGCGGATATTCTAGCACTTAAAAAAAACAATGATAGCCTTTAACGAGATTTTTACGTTTTTTATCGACTCAGATCAAATATCGCTATCAGTCGTCCATTTTTAACAATTTCTGTTACGTTATTCCTCAAGGTATTGGTGAGAATTTTATGCTAAAAACACGTCACTTCACTGTCACTTTACCACCAATAATTTTGTAGGCAGGCGTTCCGCGAACCAAGGTATCGCGTGCAAACTCAACCCCACAGTTAGGGCAAAAACAAGTGATTTCTGTGTAGTCTTCGACGATACGTTGTTTAAAACATTTTACTAACGCCCCTTTACCGCCTTTTCGGTATTTAAACAGTTTGGTTTTACATTTTGCGCAGTAAATTTCAACGGTTTTAGTCGGTTGTTTCTTATTCGGCTTAGCCAAAGTCGCTCCAATAATTACTGTTCTGTTGGCTCTGGTTTTACCCAAACCTTGCTAAAATCGAACCAGCCTAGCGCATTGCATTTTGCGTTTTGTAATGAACCACAATGATCTTTACTTACCCCTAACCAACAATGGAACATTGGGATAAGTTGTTTTTTCTCTACTAGTGATTGACCCAACAATTTGGCTGGAAATGGCGCATTTTCTGTTGCTTGCCACTGTTGAACGACTTGAGTCCAATAATTAAAATCTTGTTCACGGCTTAACGCTTCGATGTCACTGTAATTCAATAGCCACCCTGCCAATGCGTCGTCTCGATTGGTGGCAATTCCCATCGGTTTAATCCAAATATCGACCTCTTCAGTGTTCTCTACTGTCAGTTCATATTTAATTAGCTGCACTGTTAATCCGTCTTGTTTCAATAGAGAATCGATCCCCTTGACTAAAGTTGGAAACATAGGATGTTGAGCATGATAAGCCACTGTCACTGTGCGATAGGCAGGTGGTGTCGCAACTCCTTTGCGGATATGGTGATACCAGCCCGGCTTCAATCCAAGTGCAGGCAATACGCCGAGCTCGACGATTTTGTCTTGCGGTAGTTGCTGGTAGAGGTTTAGGGAGTTTAATCGCTGACTAAAATAGTTGGCCCAATCATCTGATGCCGCTAATCCATTTTTTCTGTTCAGCAGCAATAGGGTACTGCCAGGATCAAGCGCTACCTCGTCGCTGTAATTAACAACTTCAGGTTTGATAGGTTTTGTTAAGCTTGGAAAAACCATCGATGAATAGGCTTCATCGATAACCCAAACTTCAACTCGGTCAAGCAGAGGCCTAAAGCCAAAGTAGCCGTCAAATGCTTGCAAAACCAGACGTTTATCGTCGTTTTGTACGACTCTATACGGTCCGGTCCCGACAGGTGATAAATCAAAGTTCTCTGCCCTACGCTCTTCAGGTAGCACGATTTTGGCGCACGACTCTGCCAATAAAAGCGGTAATTTATAATCATCTAGGCTGAGATGAACATCAACAATCAAATGACCGGGAGTGTCGACTCGCTCAATATGGGAAAATAGTCGCTTATGTTTCAATTTACTAAAACAATCAACAATCATCTCTGTTGTAAGCAAGTCTCCATTATGAAAACGGACACTTGGACGAATGTAGAAACGCCACTGACGCGGATTCAACATTTCCCAGGTATGGGCCAGGTCAGGTTGCAGCATTTCTTGCTCATCAAGCTGGGTTAAGCCACTGAAGATCTGTTGGGCAATGTGCAGTTCAGAACGACGCATCTGAATACTTGGGTTGAGGTTAGTTAGCGGTCGATAATAGGGTAACCGCACTACCTGCTGCCCTTCTTGATGAACCACGCCAAGATAACTTTCAACCACTTGCGCTAACTTGGCGCTGTCATTATCAAGTACTTTTAGCGCTTGACCAATTTTACCCTCTTCGAGATAACGACGAGCCAGCGCCTCACTCACATCTGAGCGACTACGCTTAAAAATCAATTGAGAGAGTTTGCCGCGACCTGGCGCTGGGTGCCACTCCAGCCAACCTTCTTCTTCCATTTTATTGAGAACAATGCGTGCGTTACGACGAGTACAAAATAAAATGCCGGTGATATCTTCTAGTTGCACACCACTGTCTTGGCCTTTGTAGTGTTCAAATAGGGTTTCAAATTGGACACGTAAACGGGGACTGCTCATAAAGAGGAAATCTCAATTGATATACTATGAGTTTAATTTTCCCCGTTTAGATGATGTTGATCAAGTGCTGTCGAAGATTATTGTATCTTGAGCCCAATTTGAGTGGCGAGTTCGTTTAATTGCTGTTCATTATCAAGTTTGATCGACCAAGTGGTTTCACTGCCATGGGCAGCAATGACATTGGCGCCACGTCCAATTAGAGATAATGCATCGATTTGAGCTTGTAAAGACACCATGTGTGCACCGTCAAGCTTGATAACGACCTCATGCGCAGAGGCAATCACCTTTCCACCGCTAAATGGAATAATCATACTGCCGCCGCCATTGTAGATGCCGATTTTTTGTGTTTTTTGATTGCGATGGTTAATCGACTAGTGCAGACGAGTCGTCCACGTTCATCTGTGATGTTGATTTGCCACACTTGTGTGGACACGCCCAGATGAATAGGTTTGGCAGTTCCAATTACTTTACCACTGCGCATCGAGCGGACATGGTTGGCATTGATATCAAGCCCTACGCAATAGCTGTCTTTATCGACACAGAAGTTGGCAGCTAAAGACCCCAGCGTTTCGGCCAGTACAACCGATGCTCCACCATGTAACATACCTAAAGGTTGGTGAGTAAACGAACAGACGGGCATGGTGGCCGAAATATAATCGTCACCAACGTCACTGTAGATGATGTTTAGGTGTTCAATAAGGGTATTTTTAGAGGTTTGATTGAGCGCGTCTAAGTCAATCGGTCGTTTCCAAATAGTCATCTTGTTTCTCGTTGCTATCTTCAGTTAACAAGGATTGTAACCTAATGTTATCATTGACCCATTGTCAAATTGCACTGGAAACGGAGAATTCAATGCAAATCTGGTTAAAGATGACCACCATCGCCGCGTCATTGGCGATCGCGGCGTGTACTTCGTCTCCTACGGGGCGTCATCAATTATTGTTATTTTCGAACTCCGATATGAACAGTTTAGGCGCGCAATCATTTGAACAGATGAAGCAGCAGCAAGCCGTGAGTCAAGATGAACATAAAAATGCTTATGTACAGTGTGTGGCGCACTCGATCACTCAACATGTGCCTCAGTTACCCGGATTTACGAGTTGGGAAGTGGTGGTTTTTGATAGTGAACAAGTCAATGCGTTTGCGCTGCCCGGTGGCAAAATTGGCGTTTACACGGGGCTTCTTGATGTGGCGGTAAATCAAGACCAACTCGCGACGGTGATTGGGCACGAAATTGCCCATGTTTTAGCGGATCATAGTAATGAGCGCCTATCACAGTCGCAATTGGCCAATGCAGGCTTACAGCTAACCAATATCGCATTAGGGTCTACTGAATATGCACAATATCGTAATGTCACTATGTCTGCGTTGGGGCTTGGTTTGCAATATGGAGTGCTGATGCCATATGGTCGGACGCAAGAGTCAGAAGCGGATATTGTTGGCCTTGAGTTGATGGCTAAGTCGGGCTTCGATCCTAAGCAAAGTATTGAGTTATGGAAGAACATGGCCAAAGCATCAGGCGGAAGTCAGCCCCCAGAACTATTGTCTACTCACCCATCGCACCGAACTCGTATTCAAGACTTATCGGCCAAGATTAACGCGTTGCCAAATTACAACGTACCAAGACCCAAATGCTAAATCAGTTAAAATCAAAAAAGGGAACCTCGGTTCCCTTTTTTACATTCTGCAATCAACTCACGACTAGGTGCCAAGAATTAACAGAGGTAAGCGCAAAAGTTCATCGCCAGTTGAAGCAAAGAACCAAATAATACTAATTAAGCCAGCCACAAGACCGACGTACCAGATTGCTGAAATAATTTGACCATACCTGTCTAAAGGTAATAGATGGCTGTGGTGGCGTCCTCTCCATTCAATGACGACTTCTAACATCCCCATAATCAACAAAAAGCCAAACAGTGTTAAGCCCAATGAATAGCTCAGTACAACGCCGCCTGCCGCCGCTGCGGTGCACAAAGCAATACCAGCAATGCTGTTCATTGAAAAACTAATGCTCTTTAAAATATGGCCCCCATCAAGCGGTAGGATTGGCAATAGATTAAACAGATTGAGAAAGGCATTAAATACCGCAAGACCGGCAAAGAACATCTCACCAGTGACTAAATAAGCCACCAGCAAAAAGATCGATAAGATCAAACCAAACATCGGGCCCATAATCGAAATAACTACGTCTTGCCAGCGGGTATTTATTTTCTCATCGCTCAGAGCCAATCCGCCCAGAAATGGCACTAAGTAAATTCCTTTCGTTTTCATACCAAAGTATTTCATCGCTCGCACGTGGCCATATTCGTGAAACACCAAACAAGCAATCAATGCTAAGGCAAATTGAAACGAGAATAACCATGAATATGCCGCCAAACTGGCAGAAGCAAGTACCACTTTTATCAGTTTGGCACTTTTAAGCGCTTTCATACCCAGAGAAACCAAACCAATTAGACTGAATTTGCGCTCAGGCGTTGGTGGGTTAAATGGCACTTGTTGCTCGATATCTTTACTGTTTCGCTGCCCAGATAGAATGGTTTCACCATTGACGGTTGCGACAAATTCTAGTGAGAACGGTTGCCATACTAAGCGCGTCTCTAAACGACAGTTCAGTTCTTTATCACCGCTTAACAATGAAAACTGATGCTCAGTTTGCGCTTGGCGATCTGAATCGGCGTCAAGCTGAGAAACCAATTGGTTATCCCAATAGAGTTGTTGCCAGCCGGCAAGCGAGCCTTCTAAGCGTAATGGCTTGCCTAACAAATCGATGGAGAGTAATTGCAACTTATTGACCTATTAATTTGATATAACAACGCTGCAGATTATGCCTACCAAGTCTAAGCAGGTAAAGTAAATGGTCACTGCGTGACGTTGTCACTCTTGTTAACCCTATGAATCGTATGATTTTGTTTGCTTTTTAATCGACGGGTGGATAATAGGCTTTTTTATGCTGTTAATGGGGTGCAAATGAGTAAAGCCCTTTATTTTCGGAAGATAAAGTGCATAATAACCGCCGTTATTAATACCTTAAGAAATGTGAGTCCATTATGTCTTCTGAAGCAACTATGCTAGAACGCTGCCAATCAAAATGTGAACTATGTGCTGCTGAAGCACCATTAACGGCATTTGCTGTTCCTCCGCACAGCCATGTGACAGTAGATTACGCGATTATGGTTTGTGATAAATGTTTGGGCGAGATTGAAGATCCGCAAGACATTAACCATTGGCGCTGCCTTAACGATAGCATGTGGAGCCAAGTACCTGCGGTACAGGTCACGGCTTGGCGCCAACTGACTCGCTTAAACAGTGAAACTTGGGCGCAAGACGCGCTAGACATAATGTACATGGAAGAAGATCAAATGAACTGGGCAATGACGGGGATGTCTGCTGACGACAAACCATTCGATTGCAACGGCGTTGAACTTAAAAAAGGTGACGACGTAACGGTAATCAAAGACCTGCCAGTGAAAGGTACTAACCAAGTTATCAAGCAAGGTACGGTTATCCGTGGTATCAGCATCGGTAATGATCCTAAGTTGGTTTCAGGTAAAGCCAATGGCGGTCAGTCTATGTACGTGATTGCTGAGTTTACTCGTAAGAAGTAACTTCTTGCTGAACTAAATCGAGTATTAAAAAAAGCGCTCACTCAAGAGCGCTTTTTGTTTGCTGTTTCATCAGCTTATTTTACCAGTAACAGTCTACCCGTTATGGCTGGAAGCGAAATCTGGTTACCAGTATCAGTCAGATCAATCACCTCGCCACTGAGCAAATCGACCAGATGCGTTGTGGTTTTCAAGCGCGATAAATCAATCGTCAATGTGCGTGGTGTATCTGCGGTATTGAGCGCGTAGATAATTTGTTGACTGCTGTTGACCTTTAAGTCGGCGTAAAGCGCGTCATCAAGCCAAAGATTGCGGCGTTCACCAGCATAAAGCGCTGGATATTGGCTGCGTATCTCCATCAATTTGCTTAGATAAGCCTTCAATTCCGCCTGTTCCGGACTAAGTGTACTTGTTGTCACCCCCTCGATTTTAGCGCTCGAACGTGCAACGTGATCATCACATAGCCCTTGGTCAACACAATCAGTGCTGACTTTCGCGGCAAAGTTTGCGACTTCGTCACCAATCTCTTCACCGTAGTAAAGTGTAATTGGCCCTGAATAGGCAGCAAGAAAACTATAAGCGGCTTTGTGGCGTTTTGCATAATCACCCAGTTGACCACGTTGAATTAAGTCGCCTAGACGCACTAAGTCATGATTACCGATCATTAGATTTGGCATTGCATGATAAGGCGAATTAGATCGACTATTCCAACTGGCATCTAGCGCACGAGCGTTACCTTTAACGCCCGACTCTTCAACTGCCAGTGCTTGAACTAATCCATAACGAAGCGGAAAGTTAAACGCCGATGCTAAACCTGGTGCACTATCGCTGCCATATATTGTACGGGTAATTTCGTCAGCGCCGCTCCAAGCCTCACCGACCATATACCCTAGCGTTCCCCACTCTTTACCGGCAACCAAGTTGTCATTTGCAGCCTTTTCTACCGCATTATGAATGTTACGCCAGCTTTCTAGGGGCAATTGATAGGCTTGATCCAGTCGCCACCCATCGATAGCGAACTGCTCAATCCAGTAAGTTGCGACCTCAGTAAAGAAAGCCTCACTGTCTTGGTTGGGATAAGTAACATATTGTCCTGGGTAACCTTGCTTGGATGTTAGTGAAGGTAACTTACCTGTTGGAGAGGCTTTAACACCATTGATATGTGTATGGCCAAACACGCCGTCAAGCAATACGTATAGACCTTTGGCATGGGCTTTATCAATCAGTTCTTTTAACTGCTCGTTGGTGCCAAATTTAGGGTCAACGTTGAAGTAGTCACAAGCAAAGTAGCCTGTTGCATCAAGCTTATCATCAGTCCCTTGACCTGCACATGAATCAAACACTGGCGTTAACCAGAGTGCATTCATATTAAGATTCGCAATATAATCTAAACTGTCGATGACTCCTTGCAAGTCGCCATTGTGGTGCGAATTGCCATAACCAACACCATAATCATGATTAGGGTCACTATCGACGAACGATTCCAACATCACTTGGTAAATGCGTAGGTCACAAGCACGGTTATTATCGGCGTAACAACCATAATCAAGTTGACTATCAACCACTTCTAACCCCAACGATGTTACTTGGTTGGCATCGAGGATAAATTGATAAACGCCCTGATCAGTAATCGTGATCTGGATATTACCGTTACCTGCGTCTTGCATACTTACCATCCCCTGGGTCGTTGCAAATGCAGTAAAGCCTAAGTTGACGCTACTCCAATCCTCTGATGCAAGCTTAAACTCATACGTCCCAGGAGTGAAATAGCCATTAAAGGTATAAAGACCATCACCGCTGTAGACCATCTCATTATCTGTGCTCCAGCCATTCATTGAACCGCGAACATAGACGTTAGTATTGCCGTAGGGTGCAACATCAACTGGTTCTGTGCTGCTAGTTAGCCCCTCACCTTGCGTACCATTTTGCGGTTGTACGAACACGGCTGCCGTTAAGGCTGGTACCGTAAAGGTGCTATTGTTGAATGTTGCCTGCTTAACTTGTGGATCATCTGAATTAAGCTGAGCACTATGCAGCTCAAAACTTTGCGCCCCAGCCACCGTCAATTGTTGCGATGAAGTGTTAGCATTGATGATGACCATGATCGCATCGTTATTGTCATCAAGATCCGCACCGACAGAAACACCATCATTGACTGACATCGCAATCAATCCCGGTAACGCTTGATTGCCAGTGTTGTGGAAACGCACTCGATCGATCACTTCTTGCTCTGTGATCAGCTTTAGTAGAGGTGTCGAGGCACGAACCTGTAACAACGTCTTGAACGCGCTGTCTGTCCACTCGATATCGGTGGCAGAAGCAACGGTGTTAGGGTTTTTGATGACGGATTGGATAGCGCTCCAATTGGCTTGGTCTTTATCCGCTCGTGGTAAACCGATGTTCCAGTTATTGGACTGTTTACTGAAATCGACTTTGTTGTACCAATCTCCGCTGTCATAGCTGTCACGCTCCATCGATTTCGAGCGTAATAACTCAGAGCCCATATGCAAGAAAGGCACCCCTTGGCCAAGCATGACAGTTGATAGACCAACGATCTGCATTCTTGCTCGGTCCGCAGGGCTAACCTCAGCGGCGGCTTTATATTGGTTGAAATCCCACAATGTTTGGTTATCGTGTTTCGATACATAGTTGATCGACTCTTGAGGATCGAGAGTGTAAGCCGCGCCTTGTCCACCATATTGATAGTCTCGGCCATACACAACGCTGCCACTGTAGGTTTCAAGTGGATAGTTTTGTAAATTACCCGCCATACCATAACGGATCAGATCCATTTTCGATTTTAACGCATCATCAAAGCGGTTGCCTGCATTCGCAAAACCTGGAGTTTTCAGCAGCGCATCACCACTGTCGAATGGACCGCCACCACGAACACCATCGCGCAGTCGATCGTTATAGGTACCGATCCCCGTTCCTGCCATTGGCCATTGTGTTGCGTTCTCGCCACGTTGGCCGTTGGCGACTTCACCAAAGTTCCACCCTTCCCCATAAAACCAAGTATCAGGGTCAACCTGTTTGGTTTTCTCGTAGATGTGTAGCATGCTTGATTTCATTAAATGACCCATCAGGTCGAAACGAAAACCATCGATTTTGTAATCTGTCGCCCACATCATGACACTGTCGGCAACCAGTTTCTCGAACATACGGTTTTCAGAGGCGGTGTTGTCACAACAGCTAGAGTTTTCGACCGCGCCTGTGATTGGGTTAAGACGGTGGTAGTAACCCGGAACCGTCTTATCAAGTACCGATTTGTCGTACAGACCTGATGAGTATGTGTGGTTGTATACCACGTCTTGTACTACACGGAATCCCATTTGATGGAGTTTCTGTACCATTTCGCGGTATTCGCGTATGCGGTCAGTACCATCATTTGATACCGCATAGCTTCCCTCTGGCGCACTATAATGGAAAGGATCGTAACCCCAGTTGAAACCGTCTAATGGGCGAATGTCGGCGAGGAGAGCCTGCGCTTCACCCGTGCTTGGGTCCGTCTGCTCTAACAGCTCAATAATAGTCGAGCTGCGGCTGGTTCCGTCACTACATAAGGTCGCTTCAGGGTTGATCGTACAGAGCTTTTCAACGCTATCATGTAAATTGACGGTTTTCGCTTCGTCTTCAGGGACAGATGCTAAGTCGTAACTTGGCAATAAGTGAATCGTAGTTAAGCCTGCCTGACTAAGCGCTTCAAGTTGCTGAACACTTTCTCTTTCTTGCTCCAAGAAGGCACCATACTTACCATTACGTGCCCGCGAACCTTTGCTATCGCTGACACTAAAATCGCGAATATGCAGTTCATAAATAATATTGTCTTCTGGATTATCGAGTTCTGGAATAGGTTGAGTATCCCAACCATGCGGTTTGGTTGGCGCTGAGCTCAGATCAACCAGTTGTGAGTGCAAACTCGATGTACTGAGTGACAAAGAGTACGGGTCGGTTGCCATCATCCACTCAACGTGGTCAGTTTTAGGGTGATAGGCCTTAACACGATAGCGATAGAAAACATTTTCCAGCTCGCTACTTGCTTGGTAATGCCAGATGCCGGTTTGAGAGTCTCGCGTCATCGCGACTGGTGAGCTTGGCAATAGGCTTTTTTCGTTATCATAGAGATAGAGTTCAACCAGTTGCGCGGTTGGTGCCCACAAAGAAAAATTCGCGGTGTCAGCTTCAATCCAACTGCCGAGTTTGGCTTCGTCAGCGTCGTTTTCTCCCGCCGTGTATAGCTCATCAATGACGCCCGGAATTTGCACGCGAGTTGCAACCAAAGGTTGGCCATCTTGGTCGAGAGCGACGGCAATCAGCTGACCTTGTAGTATCGCTTTTGCTTGTTGTTCGGTGATAGCGAGCGAAAATTGCGTGCGACCATTGAGGTGTGGGTATTTAGTGTTGTCGATTTGACCAGCAAGCAACAAGTCATGCTTAGTGAATTGCTGCGGTTGGTTGATATCACCAGCGCCATCGCGTGTCGACCACAGTTGGTAGCTCGCAGCAGCCGAATGATCGAACCATGCCAATGTATCAGTACTTAGCCAGTGCGCTGCCGCACCTGATAACGTTACAACGCTCTGCTCGATTGGTGAATATTTGAGTGTTGAATTGCCATGGGTAGTGTAGAGCGTATTGCCTTTAGAGAACTCTATTTTCAGATCGTCCCCTCCAAGGGCCTTATCATTGCCCTTATGGACGATAAAGTTCATACACGAACCATGATTATCTTTTAAAGAGACAACAAATTTGGCGCCAAACTCAGGATCAATTTCTTGAAACGTCAGAGGATTATCCCAAGCAACGTTTTCTAGTGCTTGCTCATCAATGGCATCACAGCTGCCGTTATTCCATAGATGCAATCCCCAATCGGTGTAGTTGCCATCGGCACGTCGATAATAAATCACGGCTTGTTGGTAATGTGGCGCCGGTTGCGTCGAGGTATTATCAGGGCTGCTAGGATTGGGGTCGATAGAGTCAGGAATACCATCACCATCGTCATCACTTGAGGCAAAATCACCGAGCCCATCGCCGTTGGTATCACGACTTTCAAAGCGATCCTTAGGAAAAAGATCAAGCTGGTTAATCGCACCATCGCCGTCTATGTCTTGGTCATCAGCATCGGCAATGCCATCACTGTCGTAATCACTTGGCTGACTCGCTGCGGAGTACGGATCACTGCCTAGTCGCTGCTCATCATCGTTACTCCACCCGTCTCCATCGATATCTTGATCGAGCCGATCGGGGATTTTATCACCGTCTAAGTCGGCCGGTTGGCTATTGGCATCGTATGGACTGGTTCCTTCCGCCCACTCGTTTAAGTCACTAAAGCCATCGTTATCATCATCAAGATCGGCGTGGTCGCCAATGCCGTCGTTATCAGAATCGACTGATTCTTGAAAATTGTTAGGAAAACGGTCGATTTGATTGGCAACGCCGTCACCATCGCTATCGATACCTATGACTGGCTGTCCTGCCTCATCTAAATACAGCGTGGTATTATTCAACTGACCCTTTTGACGTTTGATCTCTTTACCCAGTACTTTGATACCCAGCTCCAACCGATTTAGGATCAGTTGGCGGTCTTGCTGTTGATAATCACTGGGTAAAATTTGACTCAATGCTTTTGCGCTCGCGGCAAGGGTCAGATTGTTTTGGGCGAGGTAATCGCTATCCAAGCGCAGCTTGGGTTGGTGTAGATAACGACGCAGTTTGTTGGTTGCGCGTTTCTCACTAAGTCCGCTCGCCATTTGCAATGAAATATAGGTAGTAAAAGGTGTAATCAAAGTGGTATCTGCTGGTGCAAGCATGGCGTAATCACGCGCCGCAGTGACACCCGGAATATCACTGTCGATTGATTGGCCACGCTTAACCTGAGCGATGAGTAATGCTTGACGTTCATCATTGGTTAAACCACTTAAGGAGATGGAAGCATACCCATTTTGATCGGTTATAGCCGATGGCTCTTGACTGCTATAGGTAAAGTCACCATTGATGTCTAACCACACTTGGGCATTATCTATGTACCCATCCATTACTTGGACGTCTAGTTGATCATTACAACCGGCAAGCAATCCTAGCGATGCCATAGCAAGGCTGAGTTTTGTTAGCTTGATGTTCATTATATTAATCCGTTATTAATTCACGTTCTTGTTTATGAGTGAGTCGTAACAACTCAAGCTAACGTTATAAGTTCACTTAGAATGATTACCTCATCCTATCTTTCTGATTCGGAAGGCGTAGAGCGTGGGGATGAGAAAAATAACTTGTATTGAGATCACAATAAGCACACCCATATCGATCATGAAATTACTAGATTTGGCGCTATTTAGTGAGTTGTGTGACAGTTTGTAGTAGGAGATGAAGGAGAAACTGTAGCAATAGCACAACATGTCTTATTGATGAGAATTATGACACTGTGCCAAAGTTTAAATCGTACTCAATGGTGAACGTAACCAAAGCGTGGCGACAAATTGCACCTACAAAAAAGCCAGCAACAAGGCTGGCTTTCTAAAATCGTCTATTTGAATTTAACGATACAATCCAATATCTCTTTGCATATGCCCAGATAAATCAGTTGCATAATGTGCACGTGGTTCACTGTTATCAACAAATAGAATATCTAATAAGTGTGCAATCAATCCTTTGAAAGAAACCGAGTAGGTTTTTTTATCCATAGAGATAGGAGCATTGATGCTACCCATTTGCATTGCTTGTGCCATGATTGCCTCTCTATAAACTGTTGTAGTTCGTTTTGATGGGCTAATGATAGGCAATAATTTACTGGTCAAAAAATGACAAATTTTCTTTTTTTAAATTAGAAAAACTAATGAAACAACTCATTAACAGACGTAAGTGCGCTCTATCTAGTAAATCTGCATATTCTTTCATTGTCAGTCATTATTAATGAATAATAATTTTTCAAACCACATGCCTTGCGTTGGTTTTTTACACATATTTTACAAGTTAATGTGTCTTGATACGCAAGGCATGATACTACGACAATACAATTACTTATTCAGCATTAGTCGCGATTTCAGGTGTTTGCTTGCGTTGCTTGATCATCGAAGCAACAACCGCAATGGTCATTGTCGCTAATAACACCATTAGAGACCACAAGGTTGGGATCTCCCAATCACTACCGACCAACATCATTTTGATACCAATAAATACCATAATGAATGACAGCGCCGGCTTAAGGTAAATAAACTTATCCATCATGCCTTGTAAAACAAAGTACAAGGAACGCAAGCCGAGTAGCGCGAATACGTTCGCAGCCAAAACCAGAAACGGCTCGCGTGTAACAGCAAAGATCGCAGGGATGGAATCTAAAGCAAACATCACATCCATAAACGCAATCACTGCAATCACGATGAACATAGGTGTTGCAACACGTCGCCCTTGCTCAATAACAGTGAGCGCATTACCTGAAAATGACTCACTGACAGGGATCCAACGGCGAATTAACCGCTCCGGTAGCGGGTTTACCGACTCTTCACCTTTGTCACGCGCTAGCTGAATACCCGTCCAAATCAAAAATAGTGCGAATAGATACAGCACCCAGTGGTATTGCGCCAGTAATTGCGCGCCGACCGCAATCATGACTGCACGCAATAACAGCGCGCCAATCACCCCCCATAACAGAGCTCGCGGACGTAAATGCTCTGGCACGAGGTATTGGTGAAAGATGATCGCAAACACAAACAGGTTATCGACGCTGAGTGATTTCTCAAGCAGATAGCCTGTGATAAAAGCAATGCTAGCATTATGTGCGCTATATTCACTGCCTGGTGCATATACATCCCAAAAAAGATAAATGCTTGCAGCAAATAGAAACGCCAATGCAAACCAGATGAGGCTCCAGATTGCCGCTTTTTTGATCGTTACTTTGCCACCACGCGTTTGCCAAATATCAAGGCTAACCAGTGTTAGGGTCAGAAGTGCAAAGCTGATGTAAGTTATTGGGGTCATATGTCCTCCTAAAACGGAGGGATCGCGTTGAAAAAAGATGACGTGTAACGATCCCTACCGCAAACAAAACCTCTACACAGCGAGTAAAGCTGTGCAGTATTTGAATACGTTGGTCTCGTCGAAACACACTGATACCGCCTATCAGTGGTGTTTATACTTACCGGATAGAAACAACGACTATCGAGATGACGATAAGTAAACCATTGGCGACTACTCCCCAAACAGCGCGGATTTTATGCCTCAATTTGGCGTTCGTCTATAATAAAAATCAAAAAAAGAGCAAAAAAATGCTCTTTTTTTAGTTGCTAATTAATAGTCAAATTCCGCCAAACGGTACAAAATACACTAAGGCAGTCCAGATCCCTATCCAACTAGCAATCACAGCGATATCTATCCAATCTTTACTCCACATAACTCCCCCCTTGAGTGCGATATCACGCAAGCTTGGACTCATAGAAGTATTAGCAACCTTTATGCCAGCGCTGATTAATGTCAGTTATGTTAGCTCGATTGAGCGCCTCTGGCTGGTCAGTCAAAAGGTCGATTAAGCAATCTGCCATCGAGACAGTGGTCACGATCCCCTCGCCCTGCATGTACGTTATTGCTTCATAGCCTTCTTTGCCTTTCATGGTATAGGCAGATGAAGTTCCACAATAAACTTTATTTTCTTCAACAGGTTGCCAAGTTCCGTCACGTTCTAAAAGCATCAGGTTCTTAATACGTTCACCCATTGGGGCATCGCATAAATAGTCAAAGCTTAACTGATGGGTATACGGATATGAGCCATCTCCAGTACCAACGACACCATTGTTGAGTGCATTGTTAATTGCCCCTTCTAATATTTGGGCAATATAGCGTCCTTCGATATGGTAGATACCAATAGGCACGGCAAAGGGCAATAATTTTCCTGCTATATCAGCAATGGAGATGCTACCCGCACTGAGTGAGTTGCGCACCCCACCGGCATTATGAATGGAAAAATCCACTTGATGACCGAGTTTACTCATCTTATACATAAAGGACTCAGCCACTAAAGGCGCAATTTCGCTCGGCCCCTGTTCATCAGGAATACGGACATGACGCAATTTACGCTCGCAAACGGCAATAACTTGCTTTTGCAACTGTCGAACTTGGCTGGTGTATTTTTCTTCAAGCAGTGCTTGCAGATCGCGATCTTTTTTACATACCACGACATTGGGGTGATTATCGATGTAGGATCGCGCGACCTGATAAGGGGAATCATTGTGGGTTTCGCTCATATTGGCATCAATAAACAGCCGACGACCAAGCAGTAATTCATTCTTACCGTTAAAGCTAAGTAGTGTCCCATCGGCGGCAAATTCAAGATCACAGTGACCTAGGCTCAACGCATGTAATCCCGCTTGAACGACGTACGTTTGCTTCACTTTAACGCCATAATCGTCATCTTTAACTAAACCTAGACCGCTAAAATCACCTTGCAGCCGGTGACTGTGACCGCCGACTACAACGCTAATGCCATCGACATGATTCGCCAGATCAAGGTCGGCCTCATAGCCCATATGGCTAAGAAGAATAATCTTATCGATGCCACTGGCCTGTATAGCTGCTACGGTGTTTTTCGCCGTTTCAATAGCATTGACGAATGGCGTATCCCAGTCGGGATTCGAGATGTCGGCCATTTTGTCCAGTGCTAATGAAAAAATCGCCAGCTTTTCACCATCGACAGATTTCTCTATCCATTGGGCACGATTTTTTTGCGCATCGAAACTGACAACTTTGCTGTTGTTGCCAAGCTTGATTGGTTTTGCGGCCAATTCATTTGACAGATCCCAGTTACCGGCAAGTAACGGAAATTGAATTCTATTGGCAAAATGTGCCACGGGTTCGTTGCCCATGTCCAATTCGTGATTGCCCAGTGCCATTACATCAATATTGAGCGCATTTAACATGGTGGCATTGGCTTCGCCTTTAAAGAGCGAAAAATACAGCGTGCCTTGGAAGCAATCCCCGGCATGCAAAAAAATAAAGCCTTGCTGGTTTTGCTCTGCTTGTTGTTTTAGCTGTTTGACGCGAGTCGCGATACGGGCGAAACCACCCGCGCTTACAAACGGGGCAAGTTCGACACCATCGACCGTAATGGCCAGTTGGAGCGATGTAGGTTCAAAGTACGAATGTGTATCGTTGATGTGCGCTAGACGTAGTTTCGTTGTTTTATTGTTTTTATCTGTCATATACCTTCTCTCTGTTCCATTACATCGTACCGCATTCAATATGACAGATTCATTATATTTCACATTAATTATGAAAACTGAATTCAGGCGACATTAAAAACTTTGATCTATTAGCGCTAAAGCGATTTAACCTTGATTACCACTCATATGTCACATTGTGAGCTAAATGTCTGCTATAACACGGTTTTTCTATTATGCTTAAATGAATAACAGCGTAATGGAGTCACTCTATGAAGCTAGAGCGCATTGAGATTTCCGGTTTTCGCGGCATTAAGCGCCTATCAATTGCATTCGATGAACTCACCACATTAATTGGTGAAAACACATGGGGAAAATCTTCGTTACTCGACGCTTTATGTGTCGCTCTCCCACCTGAAGGTGTGCCCTATCAATTTGAAATGACAGACTTTCATGTTGATTATTCCATCGCCCATCCACAGTCTCAGCATTTACAAATCGTGCTCAGTTTAGTCTCAACTGAAAAACAAGAAATCCATTCTGGACGCTATCGTAAAATTAAGCCCATTTGGGTTGATGACCCACATAATGGCTATCGGATTATCTATCGTTTGAGCGCTTCACGTGATGGGCACAATATCACCACCCGATATAGTTTTCTTGATGCAAATGGCAATCCACTTGCTCTTCATCATTCAGAAAAATTGGCGCAAGAGCTAATGTCACTGCATCCGGTCATTCGTCTTAAGGATTCACGTCGCTTTGAACGGCCTATTGTGAGCCATAAAGATGTGAATACTCGGATTGAAAAACGTATCGATAATACCTATCGGCGTTTAATGGCGATTCCAGGACATGTTAATAAAGGCGAAATGCGCAGTAGCATTAGTTCAATGAACGCATTAGTTGAGCACTATTTCTCGTTTAAACCGAGTAGTCGAAAGAATATGCGTAAACAGCGCGATGGTATTTTTTATAATGCAGCTCCGGGGTCTAAAAGTCTCGCCCAAGTTGTTGAAGAAACAAAAGATAAGCAAACCCGACTGCTTTTGATGGGGTTGCTCAATGCCTACCTCCAAGCGAAGGGGCCGAATACCCTGCGCCGCTGTGCACGGCCTTTATTGATCGTGGAAGATCCTGAGGGTAGATTGCACCCAACCCACCTAGCTCGAGCTTGGGGGTTATTACAATTATTACCAATGCAAAAGATCCTTACGACAAATAGTGGCGATCTATTGCGCCAAGTACCGTTATCTAGTATCCGCCGTTTAGTCAGACAGTCTGATCGAACAATTACGACCTATTTATCTGACCAAAAACTCGGTCATGACGAATTACGCCGCATTGGTTTTCATATTCGATTTCATCGTTCAGGCGCCCTGTTCGCTCGCTGTTGGTTATTGGTTGAAGGAGAGACTGAGGTTTGGCTGTTCAACGAACTTGCCAATCAATGTGGGTATAATTTGGCAGCAGAAGGTGTTCAAATTATTGAATTTGCACAGTCTGGTCTTAAATCTTTGATTAAAGTTGCTAAGGCTTTTGGCATTGATTGGCACGTGGTTACTGATGGCGATCCAGCAGGTAAAAAATACGCGGCCACAGTCAAAAGTCAGCTCGGACATGATCAAGAAAGGCATCGCTTAACGGAGTTACCTGATCGTGATATTGAACACTTCCTTTACAACAACGGTTTTGAAGCGTTCTTTAAGCACATGCTTAAGATTCCACTCGATCACCCAATCCCAGCAAAAAAAGTCGTCGTTCGTGTCCTAAAAAAATACGCGAAACCCGATCTCGCATTGGCGATAGTTTCTCATTGCGAAGAAAAAGGCATTGAAGGCATTCCTATCTTACTGCGTTGGACTTTAAAGCGCGTAGTGACAATGGCGAATGGCAACACATAAAAAAGCGGCACCAAACTAGGTGCCGCGTATCAAAACGGTTGATACAAATTAATCGGGGGTATCCCTAACAACATGGAGCCATGTTCAGGAATGCATCACAGACTAAGGGCGAGCTTGCAAACCACCATTTGCCTGAGATTGAGTTGACCGTTGATGTAACCACACTCCGCTTGTTTTCATTAGATATCCAAAAATTCCACCTAAAATCAGCGAAGGAACCACCAGTTTCCAGTTACCCTCTGCAGCAAAGGTTGCACAACAACCGATAAAGGTGCCGGGAATGTAACCGAGCCAGGATTTCTTTGCTTGAATACACATAACGAACGCAACCACTGCCGTAATCACATAACCTGCAATTTCCAATGAAGCGAATTGCGAAGCGTGGATGATCACCATCGCCCAAAAAACACCGCTGATATTGGTCATCAAACTGATTGATAGTCCTTTCAGGCCATCATTAGGTGAGGCAAAGAAACTGGTGCATCCGAGGAAGCCAGCCCAAGAAAGTAACCCCAGTGATACCGCGATCCAACCCCATAAGCCAGAAAGAATGCCAGTAGTAAGTGATATTGCAACGAGAGTGCTCATAACGTCTTGCCTTGTGTGGTTTGACACATCAAATGTACAAGGCACCATGGTAAGCAAAATACCGCCCAACAAATAACGATTCGATCACATTATCAAAGCAACAATGGTGTATGAATTTCATTAAATTGTGATGCAATCGATATTTCAACAGATATAGGAAATATCAGGTTAGCTCTACAACACGCTTGGTTTGCCTTTCATCATCCTAGCGCCCTCGCGCTTAATGCATTCGACCAGTGGATTTTCAACCATATCAGCACGCCAGATAAATGAGAGTGTTCTCTCCATATTAAGGTCAGGCACATTCAAAGCGATAAGCTTGCCACTATCAATAAAACGTTCAACGTCGAGATAAGGCAAACAAGTGAGATACTGACCATTTTCGACCATGCTGCGAAGCACAGGAACATGGTCGTATTCGCGCCAAACATCAAGGTCTGCAATTAGGTGATGCATTGAACTGTCAAAAATCATTCGTGTCCCACTACCATGTTCGCGTAACACCCATTTCGCTTGTTGCAGTTGAGCCAAACTAATGGTTTTGTGCTTAGCAAACGGATGGTGTGCGGCGGCAACGACTGTTAGGTGATCACGACACCACACTTCTTGTTCAATCCTATTGTCGTCACAGCGTCCTTCGATGATGCCAAGATCATATTGGTAATCCAAAACACCTTGGATCACGATATCGGTACTCTCGACACTGAGAGCAACTCTCATTTCAGGAAATGAATTATCAATAATACTGATGAGATCAGGAACTAAATGTTCAGCGGGTGTTTGGCTCGCGCCCAGCTTAATGGTGCCGCTTAACAAATGCTGATCATAAAACCCCATTTCTATCTGCTGGGCATCTTGCAATAAGCGTTTAGCTTTAGGCCGTAACCACATTCCCCAGTGCGTTAAGGCCATCTGCTTTCCTTGACGTTCAAACAGAGGTCGACCAAGCATTTTTTCGAGTTGAGCCAACGACATACTGGTCGCCGACTGAGTTAACGCTAATTTATCTGCAGCTTGGCTAACACTGCCTGTATCGGCAACGGTGTCAAAAACCGCAAGCTGTTTTAATGAATAACGCATCGCGTTCCAATCCTTGTGAGTAAGGTGACATTGTCACCAAATAAACTTAACGATTATCAAACTGTTACTCGTCTATAAGCAAGCCGTTTCATTTTACCTAGCTTCGTAACCATATCAATAATTTTGATACGGTTTTTAAATATTATCAATTTTACCTTTAGCACCTGACATCGTAGTTTAAATGGGCAGTGACGCAAAGTTCACTGTTTAATCAAGGAGTTATTTATGAATTTGATAGTCGGGAGTGCGTATGTCGACAGCGCAAGCGAATAACCAGTGCTTCTCACCCTCAGAAATGATGGCAGAGGCTGAAAAATTCGCCCTAAGTAAAACGAAAAAATCTAGCACCATGACATTAGGTCTTGCCGTGATGGCTGGCGCTTTTATTGGACTCGCTTTTCTGTTTTACATCACAGTGACAACCGGAAATAACGATACAGGCTGGGGTATTAGCCGTCTTGCTGGCGGACTGGCGTTCAGTATGGGATTAATTTTAATCGTGATATGCGGTGGTGAGCTATTTACCAGCTCAGTACTATCGAGTATTTCTTGGGCGAATAAGCAAATCAGCTTTGGCAAGATGGTTAGCATCTGGGGCAAAGTTTATGTCGGGAACTTTATCGGTGCCATGTTGTTGCTTGCGATCGTCACCGCGGCTGGTTTATACCAAATGGACCATGGCCAATGGGGATTAAACGCTCTCAATATTGCCCAACATAAGTTACACCATACAAGACTGCAAGCATTTGCTTTAGGGGTGTTATGTAACCTTTTGGTATGTCTCGCAATATGGTTAACCTTCAGCAGTACTAACGCACTGACCAAAGCAGCAATGACCATTATGCCAGTGGCGATGTTTGTCTCTAGTGGGTTCGAACACTGCGTCGCCAATATGTTTATGGTGCCACTTGGAATCGTTATTCAAACGTTTGCACCTGACAGTTTTTGGCAACAAGTTGGCGCCAGCGCTGGGCAATATGCAGACTTGAATATTCACCAGTTCATCGTGGCAAATCTCATTCCAGTGACACTCGGCAATATTGTTGGTGGCGCCGTGCTCGTTGGCCTCGCTAACTGGAGTCTTTATCGTCGGCCACAACTTAAATCCGCAAATGTACAAGCAATCACAACAACAACTCAGATAAATACGGCTAAGGAACTTACTATGAACAATAACATCACAGCAAACGACATTATGAACACCCAAACAGTAGTATTGAGCTCGGATACACTGGTTCCAGTTGCCATTGATACGCTACTCGACAATCAACAAGTTAGCGCGCCAGTATGTGATATTGAAGGACGTTTAGTTGGCTTTTTCTCCACGCATGACGTTATGGTTGATCTTTGGTGCCAAGACTATATTCCACAAAAACAACAAAAGGTGGTCGATATTATGTCGCGTGATGTCGTCGCAATTGATGCGCGAGATAAGCTGGTTGATATCGCCGAATTCCTGTGTATCGACAAAGATCAGCTTTATCCAACGACGAGTATGGGTATTGCAACCCATCTGACAACACTCTCTCTGGAAGAACGTGCGAAAGCGATAAAAGTACACAAGCCACATGTTTTGCCAGTACTAGAGAATGGTCGATTAGTCGGTGTGATTGAGCGTAAGGATGTATTACAAGCGTTACGTCCAATCTACGGTGAACGTATTACTGTCGTCAATGAACAACACTTAGAAACCGCGTAACAAAGCTCGTTCATTTGCTAAGGTTTTGGTTAGGAAATAAGTCGCTTGACCAAAAAAGCCCCCAACTTAGGTTGGGGGCTGTTTGCTTTTGATGGGCAGAAATTACTTTTTAATACCTTCAACATGCAGTTCCATGTCTACGTAGCTTGACGCTCCCATCACGGCGATGTTGAAATCAGCAAGCTCAAGACGTGTTGTGCCGTAGAAGCCAGCTCGTTCACCACCCCAAGGGTCTTGGCCTGCACCGATAAACTCAGCATCAATAGTAATTGGCTTAGTGACACCGTGTAGATTCAAGTCGCCATTTACGGCTAACTGACCATTGCCTTTGTCTACCACACTAGTGCTGGTAAAAGTGGCTGTGGCGTATTTTGACGCATCGATAAAATCTGAGCTGCGAATGTGCTTATCACGCTCAGCGTGATTTGAGTCAAGACTGGTTGTGTCAACGTTAACCATAACTTTTGAGGCACTTACATTGGCAGGGTCGTAAGAAAATTGACCGTCAAACTTGTTGAAACGTCCCTTGATGAAACTATAACCGAGATGACTAACTTTAAAGTTAACAGACGCGTGTGCGCCTTTGGTGTCAATCATATAATCTGCTGCGCTTGCGCCAAACGGTAATGCCATTACCATTGCTAATCCGGTAGCGAATAAAGTCTTTTTCATTTTGAAGCTCCTATCATCTTGCGTAGCGTATTGTCTTTGTTAATAAAGTGGTGTTTAAGTGCGGCAACCGCGTGTACGCTTGCCAAAATAATCAGAGTCCATGCTGCGTAGAAATGAATTTCGCCAGATAAATCTGCCTGTCCTTCAAAAAACGCGCCAAGACCAGGAACGGTGAACCAATTAAATACTTCGATTCCCCGACCATCTTCTGTCGAAATCAGATAACCTGAGACAAACAGGATGAAAAGAATCGCGTACATCGCTAAATGCGCTAATTTTGCGCCCAGTACTTCATAGCGTGTACCTTCAATTTTTGGTGACGGTGTAACCAGATTCCAAACCACTCGAAATAACGTCAAGCCAGCTAAAAGAATCCCTATCGATTTATGCCAGTGAGGTGCAGTGCGATACCATTCACTATAATAAGAAAGGTCAACCATCCACAGTCCAACTCCAAACATACTGATCACCACCAAAGCCGATATCCAATGCATAGAGCGCTTAGGCAAACTGTAGTTTTTTACGTCTGATTTCATTTACTTATCCTGAATTATGATCAGTCTTTTTTTCAGAGTACATCTCATCTCTGTTGTGTAATACAGTATTTACTATTATTTACACAGTCGACAGCGGTTTGACTTGATGAACTCGTTCGAAAAATTTGAAGAAACTTTTAAAACTCACTGATCTGCGATATTTCATCAAACTCATCAATGATATCAAGCATCCTACGCTGCATTACCGCTTGTGCATCGGATAAGCCTTGGTTATAAAAGGCGGGGCCAAATTTACTGACAATGTAATCAAAAAGAAAATCACTATCAAACTGGCCAATTTCTACATCCAATTCGTCTTCTAGGTAACGCTGTAGAGCGCGGCACATCGCCTGTTTTTGTTGTGATGTAAATTCAATCTTAGACATAAACCATTAAAGCTCCGTGATTTTTCTCGATTAAGTGTAACGAATCATAACCAGCGCGTGTTAGTCTTTAACTGCTAATTGCTCATAATGGAGAGATGGATCTTGTTATTGGATGTGCTCGTACAGAGCGTTAATGAATTCCAAGCTGACTGTATGACATTGTGTGAAAAACACTACCCTACCATTCACAACAAAGGAATGACTGAACATCACCTAGGTTTGGCTTTCGCGCGTCGTCTGTCTCGTACACTGAACGAATTCGGTCATGATTATGATTACAAGCCGTTAGACACATCGAGCTCGGTGGAATTGCCGCATCATTACCGAGTCAGCTCTGAAATTGGAACCGTATGGATTCTCACCTCACATTTGGTCAGTGCGGGCTCTTCTTGCCGTAAAAAACTGTTTAGAAATGTCGCCCAATGGCAGCAAGAATATGGTTTCGCCGTTCAACCTAACGATCTGTTGCTTTTATTGACTGATCACTGGATTACCCGCAGCAAACAAAGTCGCGAACTCCTTCATTGGTGGACAGGTCAGCTTCCTGAAGAAGTGGACGAATACAAGGTACAAGGCATTACCCTGTATGAAAGTGAATCATTGTTGGCGCAAACAATGGACAAACATTTCAACCTCAGTCCCTACTTTGTCAAATTTACACACCCGTTGAAACGTGCAACAGACCAACAGTTAGTGCGTAAATACATCCAACTCTATTCTGTGGTTCAACTTAGTTAACTATCTAGCATGTTTTCTGTCTAGCTTATGGCTTTGTTTCGTCGTTGAATCATGTGTAATGTGAGTTAGTGTTCTTACGCCTGGCAACTCACAACGTCTGTTACTCTATGATTAATGGTGAAAAATTGCTCGTTTGTGCGACTTGTGAATAGTCAATGATGAGATCTGGATTCAAAAAAATCACCCCCCATAACTTGCTGTCTTCCAATCCGTAGATTGCTCATATAACTTGAATGATTAATGCAGGTTTACTAACACTTTGTTCAGTTAAACTGATTGTTATATATCGACTATTTTTTAAGCGCTGAGGGCAACACTTGCTATGATACTCTCTACTAAACAGCAGTTCGTTGATTGCTTAGCGATGAATGACCAATCACAATATATTGCTAAGTATAAGAAGCTAGTCTTAAGCAGTGTTTACCAGCCGATATTTGACTCTCGCGGACAAATCATTGGTGTCGAAGCCCTAGTCCGAATTGAAGATATTGAACAGGGGAACGTCCGACCTGATACTTTCTTTCACTCGGATAAATTCGAATTCAATGACAAAATGAATGTCGAACGCCTCAGCCGTGTGATTCATATCCGTAACTTTGCTCACTCTAAATATCGTCACCTACAACTTTTTCTCAATGTTCTGCCCTCGTCTGGACAATACCTGTCACTTGATAACATCGACTCGAGTCTACTGTCGCAACGTATCAAGGCGCTCAACCTAAATAACTCTCAGTTAGTTATGGAAGTCGTCGAACTTGAAGTTCCCGATGAACGACAGCTGCAAGTGTCCATGGATAAACTCGCTAAAAGTGGCTTTCATATTGCTATCGACGATTACGGCGTTGACGCATCGAATCGACAGCGTGTCGAACAACTTCAACCATCAATCGTCAAACTTGACCGCTCACTAATGCTTGCCTACATGAAAGGTGAACCATTTCCATTAATGTCAGGTATCCACTTAGCGAGACGAGTAGGCGCCAAAGTGGTTGTAGAAGGCATAGAGACTCAGCCGCAGCTTGATGCGATGCATGCGCTACATATTGATATGTACCAAGGCTATTATTTAGCAACTCCAGAGCCACTTGAGGCCGTTTATAGTGATGATGCCACTGAGTTGGCGGCACTCGGTGATCCAAGCTGTGTTTATCGCTAATTTAGACGACATTATTCGCTTACTGCACATTTTACGATCACGTCGACCTTGCGCCCCACGTTAGTCCCGCCCTCTTTGCTCTGTCATTTCATTACTATCACTTTTAACAACTACAAAACCTCATTAGAACAATGGACTTATCTAATAATGATGAGATTAATGATATTTTGCTCTAGATCATGAGATGTCCAAGTTGCTCTCGTGCTACAAGATAGATTTCTGTACATTACCAGACATAATTTGAAACACTTCTTATAAGATTATTATTATTTCAGGAGATTTCTATGTTGGAGCTCTTAATTGGGTTAGTTGTGACCATTGCGGTTGGATACTTTATTGTAAAAGAATACAAACCGGCAGGGGTATTACTGGCGGCGGGTATCTTGCTGCTAATTCTTACTGGCGTAATGGGACATGCTGTTCTGCCTGCTAAAATTAGTTCGACCGGTAATATGCTGACCGACGCGTTAGAGTATGTGAAGTATATGTTGCAATATCGTGGCGGTGGCTTAGGTATGCAGATCATGTTGCTGTGTGGTTTCGCCGCTTATATGACTCATATTGGTGCGAATAACGTGGTTGTAAAACAGTTCTCTAAACCACTATCAGTTATTAAATCACCTTATGTGTTACTCGTTGCCGCTTATATCGTGGCATGTTTGATGTCATTAGCAGTAAGTTCAGCGACGGGTCTTGGTGTTTTGTTAATGGCTACCCTATTCCCTATGATGACCGCAATGGGTATCTCTCGACCTGCAGCGGTCGCGGTTTGTGCGTCACCGGCGGCGATCATTCTCTCACCGACTTCTGGTGATGTGGTTATTGCCGCGGAAAAGTCTGGGTTGAGCCTTGATGTGTTTGCTGTCCAAACCGTACTACCCGTTTCTATCTGTGCGATTATTGTTATGGCCGCCGCTGCCTTTTTCTGGAACAAATATCTGGATAAAAAAGACAACTCGCCAATGGAACGTGTTGATGTATCAGAGATCGAAGTCAACGCACCTGGATTTTATTCGGTGTTACCATTTTTACCGATTGTTGGCGTGTTCCTTTTTAACGGTCGTACGATTCCAGGTTTAACACTTGATATCTACACTATCGTCGTACTGTCTATCTTCATTAGCGCTATGGTCGATTATGTGGTGAAAAAGTTCGATGGACAAAAAACCCTCGAAGACCTTGAGTCTTGCTATGAAGGTATGGCAGATGCTTTTAAAGGCGTGGTTATGTTGTTGGTGGCCGCGGGTGTGTTTGCACAGGGGTTAATGTCGATCGGAGCGATTGATAACTTACTTCATTTGGCAGAAAGTGCTGGTGCAGGTGGCATGGCGTTAATGCTAATTCTAACCGCTTTAACGGTAGCCGCCGCCATCGCGACTGGTTCAGGTAATGCCCCCTTCTACGCGTTTGTCGAGCTTGCCCCATCACTCGCGGCCAAGATGGGAATCAACCCTGCCTTTCTTATCATTCCGATGCTACAAGCCTCTAACTTAGGCCGTACGATTTCACCAGTATCAGGGGTCGTGGTGGCAACCTCAGGCATGGGTAATATCAGCCCGTTTGAAGTAGTAAAACGTACCTCAGTACCCGTGCTATGCGGTTTGATTACCGTCATTTTAGGCACGGTGGTCTTGGTACCTATGTACGCTTAATACAAGCAAGTAAAATGTCAAAAGCAAAGGGGGCGCACACGCGCCCTTTTTATTTGTTCTCGCCAAATCGCTCAAGATAGAGCACAGTCGCTGCCGTACGTGAAGGCACTTTAAGCTTTCTCAGCAAACTCTTCATATGGACTTTAACGGTCGACTCAGAAATAAACAACGCATTGGCAACTTGTTTGTTTCTTAGCCCTTTTGCTACCTGCTGCAATATTTGTGTTTCTCTATCCGTTAGCTCATCAAACACGCTAGTTTGATTGCCATAATCAACTAAGAATTGCGCGACTTGTTTACTGTAAGCTTTATTTCCCTTTAGCGAAGATTTGAGCAGATCAACCAACTCATCAGGTTCTGTATCTTTAAGTAAATAGCCATCTGCGCCAGCTTTGACGATTGCCTCGATATCCGCGGTACTATCAGAAACCGTTAGAATGACAATCGTTGCGTCACACTCGTCAGCACGTAGTGCATTAAGAGTATCAAGGCCCGACATGCCTTTCATGTTCAGGTCTAGCAAGATTAAATCAGGCTCTAGATCATGATTCAGCGCCACGGCATCAGTGCCGTTGCTCGCTTCAGCGATGACATTAAATTCATCTTCAAAACTAAGAAGTTGCTTAATGCCTCGGCGCATTAAGGGGTGGTCATCGACCAATAATACGTTACATTCTATCAACGTTAGAGTCCTTCAATTTTGGGTATGTTAGATAGACTTCACACCCGGTATCTCGATTAGTGATAATGTTCAATTGTCCATTTAGCCTTTCGGCACGTTCTTGCATAATGCTCAGACCATAATGGTTGGCTTTTTCGCTCTTGCCATCAAAACCGACACCATCATCTTTAATGACCACGGTTACGTCATCATCATTTTCAGTACATTCAATTGTAATGGTATTCGCTTGAGCGTGTTTGATCGCGTTGATGGTTGCTTCTCGAATCAATTGCAATAAATGTACTTGTTGGTTTGTTTCAATCGCAATAGATGAAAGCTCATTGCGAAGAGAAATCTTAGCGTCCGTTTGTTCTGAAAGTTGCTCTACCATGCTTTGCAGCGCGTTACCAAAACTGCCCTCTTTGATCGACAATCTAAATGTTGTCAGCAGCTCTCTCAATTGAGTATAGGCGGCGCGAAGACCAGTATCTAACTCAAGGATAAGCGGGGCGGTTTTTTCTCGTTCACTACAATCAGGCAGTTTGTCCATACTACGTTTTAGCAAGGAGACTTGTATCTTTAAATATGACAAAGATTGGGCGAGTGAGTCATGTAACTCTCTTGCGATCGTGGTGCGTTCTTCCATTACTAACAGTTGCTCTGCTTGACGCTGAGCTTGATTGTAATAGATCGCGCGTGACAGCATCTGAACAAAGTTATCAATCAACGCTTGGTCTGGGCATGGAAGTGCTGCTTTCCAATATAGCGTTCCTAGGGGAATATCATCAAGAATCAACGGATCTTGATGATAATCATCGGTTAATGAGTTCACGATTTGTCCTTCGCTTAACACTAATGCCTTCTCGCCGGGTTGAAGTATTTCTAAGCGCACAGCAACGACGCCTTCAAGGCTCATCATCTGCTTAAGAATCGCCGCAAAGTTATGGGCCGTAATTCTTGCAGCAGTCAGTTCTTGGGACGATCGATATAACACGCTGAGAGAGTGATTGGCGTGTTGGAGTTTATGCGTTTTCTCACTGACAGCTTGCTCGAGGCCTTGGTATAACTGGCCAAGATCACGCGCCATATCATTAAACGCGCGCGCTAAAATACCCATTTCATTGTCACTTTTTGTATCAAGTTCAACATCAAATGAGCGTGATTGAATTTGTTCACTGGCCAACACTAAAGTGTTTAATGGCCCAACGATATGTTTACGGGTGTAATGGACAACAAATATGCTAATCAGTAACACCCCACCGAGCCCTAATCCGCCAACAACGGCAAGCGAGATGAGTTTTTTCTCAGAATAGTCTTGCAACTTATACACAAAAGCGTCGATCTGCTGGACAAAACCGGCGACCAAATCAAGATATTGCCGCTTATTGTCACTCATTAATACCTGTGTTAACTCATGCCAGCGCGTAATAATTTGGTAGTAATCGTCGGTGATATTTTGTGGGACAGACCAATGTTGCAGTGCCTTCATCGACGGCGAGTACATCGATCGCTCAAACTGAGTAATATGCAATTTGTATTCGTCTGATTGAGCCAGAATATCATGAGCCAATCGGTAACTTTGCATACGCATTGAGCCTGAAACATTGACAGCTTCAGCATCGTTTAAACTAGAAGCTAAGGTAAAAATCGCAAAGCCCGTTGTTGCAATAGAAAGCAATAAAATCATCACCATCGCTTTCGCAATCGTGGTGGTGACCGAACTTTTTACCTTTTTTGTTAACAATTTTTAAACCTTAAATAGAAATAGTGCCGCTATTGACTAAGCTTAATGTTATTTTACTCGACAATATGTGATCACTCACGTGTAAGTTTATTGATCTGAAACAACTTTAACACTCAATTACCTCCTTGGGGGTATTTATACAATTATGTCAAAAACTAGAATTTCTATATACAGAAGTGACAAATAATGAACAGACTCTCAAGTGGTTTCACAATTTTCAATTATTTGAGGTATGAGAGTGGTAGATCTTACCAAGAGAAACTTGTTTTTTAGAAGCAAGTTACAAGATAGCGCAGCGCGATTGCCTTGGTTGAAACAAACCGACAATTTTACCGATTTGTGTACACGCTGCGGTCAATGTGTCGATAGCTGCGAAACAAAAATTATCGTTAAAGGTGATGGTGGTTTTCCACAGATTGATTTTTCTCTCGGAGAATGCACGTTTTGCTACCGCTGTGCAAAGTCGTGTCCTGAACCACTGTTTCTTTCACAGCAACAAACACCTTGGAATATAAAGGCCAACATCAGTGAATCGTGTTTGGCTTATAAAAATGTCGAATGCCGCAGTTGCGGCGAACAGTGCGACACCATGGCAATCCAATTTAAATTGGCGATTGGTCAAGTAGCACAACCCAGTATAGAGATAGACGCATGTAACGGATGCGGTGCTTGTGTTTCATCATGCCCTACTTCGTCAATCTCTGTGAGCAATGCAGTTTAGTATGGAAAATATCTATGTCACTTAATGAAGTGCACATCTCTAGTTTAGTCATCCATTGCTCTCCAGAGCACTTGGAAACGATCAAACAACAGATCGAAACGTTCGATGGTGCTGAGATCTACGGCGATAGCCCCAAAGGAAAGATCATCGTCGTGCTAGAAACCGAAAACCAAGGTTTCATCACTGACACAATCGAAGCGATTAATAATTTACCGAATGTTTTAAGTACGGTTTTGGTTTATCACCAAATCGAAACTGGGCTTGATGAAGAAAATACCAATAACAACACTGGAACACAGTATTCCCACATCGAGGGCGAAGTATGAAGATGACAAGACGAGCGTTTGTGAAAGCAAACGCAGCAGCATCAGCCGCCGCAGTCGCAGGTGTTACCCTACCCGCGTCAGCAGCGAACCTGATCGCTAGCTCAGACCAAACAAAAATTACCTGGGACAAAGCGCCTTGTCGTTTCTGTGGTACAGGTTGTTCTGTGCTTGTGGGTACGCAAAACGGAAAAGTTGTGGCGACTCAGGGCGACCCTGAATCGCCAGTAAACAAAGGTTTAAACTGTATTAAAGGCTACTTCCTTTCAAAGATCATGTATGGCAATGACCGTTTAACTCAGCCTTTACTTCGCATGAAAGACGGTAAATACAGTAAAGATGGCGAATTTGCTCCTGTTTCTTGGGATGTTGCTTTCGACACCATGGCTGAAAAATGGAAAGATGCACTCAAAAAACAAGGCCCAACTGGCGTAGGCATGTTTGGCTCAGGTCAATGGACGGTAATGGAAGGTTACGCGGCAGCAAAAATGATGAAAGCTGGTTTCCGTTCTAATAACATAGACCCGAACGCACGCCACTGTATGGCATCAGCTGTAGGTGCATTTATGCGTACCTTCGGCATTGATGAACCTATGGGTTGTTATGATGACTTCGAAAATGCTGATGCTTTTGTCCTTTGGGGCTCAAACATGGCTGAGATGCACCCGGTACTTTGGACACGCATCACCGACCGTCGCTTAAGCCATCCTCATGTTAAAGTGAACGTGCTCTCTACCTACTACCATCGTTCATTCGAACTTGCAGATACTGGTTACATCTTCGAACCACAAACTGACTTGGCTATTGCTAACTTTATTGCTCACTACATCATCGAAAACGATGCGGTAAACTGGGATTTTGTTAACAAACACACTAACTTTAAACAAGCGACCACTGATATCGGTTATGGCTTACGCGACGACGATCCACTGCAAAAAGCCGCGGCTAACCCGAACTCAGGCGCGATGTCTTCAATCAGCTTTGAAGAGTACAAAAAGTCAGTTGCACCTTACACTGTAGAAAAAGCGTCTCAAATGTCAGGGGTATCAGAAGAGAAGCTGATCGAACTTGCAAAACAGTATGCCGATCCAAACATCAAAGTAATGTCCCTTTGGACGATGGGCATGAACCAACATACTCGTGGTGTGTGGATGAACAGCCTTGTCTACAACATTCACTTGTTGACGGGTAAAATTGCTACCCCAGGTAACAGTCCATTCTCATTAACAGGCCAACCATCAGCATGTGGTACGGCTCGCGAAGTGGGCACATTCTCACACCGTCTACCTGCTGACATGGTGGTAGCGAACCCTAAACACCGTAAGATTGCTGAAGGGATTTGGAACATTCCTGACGGCGTGATTCCGCCTAAACCGGGTTATCATGCAGTCGCTCAAGACCGTATGCTGCACGATGGTAAGCTTAATGCTTACTGGGTGATGTGTAATAACAATATGCAAGCAGGCCCTAATATTAATGGCGAGCGTCTGCCAGGTTATCGTAATCCAGACAACTTCATTGTATGTTCAGACCCTTACCCTACTGCCACTGCTCAAGCCGCTGATTTGGTATTACCTACTGCGATGTGGATCGAAAAAGAAGGCGCTTATGGTAATGCAGAGCGTCGTACTCAAGCTTGGTATCAACAGATTGAGACCGTAGGCGAAGCCAAGTCTGACTTATGGCAGGTTATGGAGTTCGCTAAACGATTTAAAATGGAAGAAGTGTGGACTGAGGAACAATTGGCCAAAGCCCCTCAATATCGTGGAAAAACCATGTATGACATGCTATTTGCCAACGGTGTTGTTGATAAGTTCCCGGTTGAAGAAGCGCGTGAACTCAACGACGATGCTCATCACTTCGGCTATTACGTGCAAAAAGGTCTGTTTGAAGAGTACGCCCAGTTTGGTCGCGGGCATGGCCATGATCTTGCACCATACGATGTTTACCACCAAGTGCGTGGTATGCGTTGGCCTGTCGTTGATGGAAAAGAGACGTTGTGGCGCTTTAAAGAAGGTTCAGATCCATACGCAAAAGCGGGATCGGGTTGGGACTTCTACGGTAAGCCGGACGGAAAAGCGCTGATTATTTCTGCCCCTTACGAAGCACCACCTGAATCACCAGATTCTGAATATGATATGTGGCTTTGTACTGGTCGTGTTCTTGAACACTGGCACACAGGCACAATGACTCGTCGCGTGCCTGAGCTTTACAAAGCCGTTCCAGATGCAGTTTGTTACATGCACCCTGCTGACGCCAAAGCAAAAGACGTTCGTCGTGGTGATGAAGTGTTATTGTCCAATAAACGTGGCGAGGTCCGTGTACGCGTTGAAACACGTGGCCGTAACCGTCCACCTGAAGGTTTGGTGTTTGTACCATTCTTTGATGCTCACATTCTAATTAACAAATTGATTCTTGATGCAACGGATCCTTTGTCGAAACAAACCGACTTTAAGAAGTGTCCGATTAAAATTACCAAAATCGCGTAATAAGTTGCTAATGGCTGCCTCTCGAGAGAGGTAGCCAAATCAAGAATTTTGCCTTAGGTGGAGAATGAATAATGAAAAAGATGTTACTTGCACTGTTATCGTTCAGTGCGCTTATTAGCGGTATTGCGTTCGCTGAACTCGACAATCCTGGCGGTATAGGCGGACTAGAGTCACTGCGTGGTAGTGCTCAGTTAGAAGATACACGTCCTGCGGATGAGATGAAAAAATATCCAAAAGATCAAACTGTCGCCACAAACTATGTGTATCAGCCGCCTTTAATACCACATAGCATTCGTAACTATGAAGTATCGCTGAATGCCAACAAGTGTCTTGCATGTCACAGTTGGAAAAATGCCAAAGAAATGGGCGCAACTAAGATTAGTGTCACTCACTACGTAAACCGCGAAGACGCCGTATTAGCTGACGTCTCACCACGACGTTACTTCTGTCTGCAGTGTCATGTTCCTCAGGCTGACGCGCAGCCACTAATAGAGAACGAATTCAAAAAAGTGGACTCACTGAAGTAATTCGTGCGTGACTAATTAAGAGGCTATATATGAAATTAATTAAAGCGTTTTGGAAGCGACTAACAACCCCGAGTAAAGCTGCTGTAGGTGTGGTTTTGTTTATGGGTTTTACGGGTGGTCTTCTATTCTGGGGCGCATTTAACACGGGGATGGAAGCAACCAATACCGAAGAGTTTTGTTCTGGTTGTCACGCCCCTATCGTCGCAGAAATACAAGAGACTATTCACTACTCTAACCGCTCGGGTGTTCGAGCTATTTGTAGTGACTGTCACGTTCCACATGAATGGACAGATAAGATCGTGCGTAAGGTTCAAGCATCGAAAGAACTATTTGCCCACTTCGTGACGAAAACTATTGATACACCTGAGAAATTCCAGGCTCGACGAGCTCATTTAGCGGAACGTGAGTGGCTACGTTTGAAGGGCAATGATTCACTTGAATGTCGTAACTGTCACGAATTTGAATTTATGGACTTTTCTGAGCAGGGTCAACGTAGTGCTAAACAACACTCAACTGCACTCGCATCGGGTGATAAAACGTGTGTTGATTGTCATAAAGGTATCGCTCACAAACTACCTGACATGAAAGATGTCGACGGCTGGCAATAAGGGAGAGCACCATGAGTACGTTAGAATCTGTAATATGGCACATCCTTGGTTACACTGCCATGCCGTTTATTATTTTGTCTGGTTTTGCAGTCGTGGCGGTAATTTGTATGTGGTTACTGTCATTAGGTAAAGATAAACAAGTGTAATTAGTTTAATTACAAACCATGACAATAAAGCCACCGAAAATACGGTGGCTTTATTTTATCAAGCGTCCAAGTTAAATATCTGGGTAGCCTTGAGGGTTATTCGACTGCCAACGCCAGGTATCTGTTGTCATATCGTCCAAGCTACGTAGCGCTTTCCATCCCAATTCTTGCATCGCTTTCGATGGGTCTGCCCAGCACTCTGCAATATCACCAGCACGTCGTGCTACAACTTGATAAGGGACTTGCTTACCACTGGCCGCTTCAAACGCTTTGACCATTTCCAACACACTTGAGCCATTACCCGTTCCAAGATTGTAGATGTGCAAACCCATTTTGGCCCCAACGTTTTCCAGCGCTGCAATATGACCATCAGCCAAATCAACAACATGAATATAGTCACGAACGCCCGTGCCATCTGGGGTTGGGTAATCATTGCCAAAAACGGATAAACAATCACGTCGCCCTACTGCAACTTGTGACACGAACGGCATCAAGTTGTTAGGAATACCTTGTGGATCTTCACCAAGTTCACCACTCGGATGCGAGCCAACGGGGTTAAAGTAACGTAATAAGGTAATACTCCAGTCTGGGTTAGCGTGATGAAAATCTGTTAAACACTCTTCAACCATTAACTTGCTGCGCCCATAAGGGTTGGTCGCGCTAGTTGGAAAATCTTCGGTAATAGGCACAGACGCTGGATCACCATATACGGTTGCAGATGATGAAAAAACTAATGATTTAACGCCTGCTTCTTGCATTGCAGCCACCAAAACTAAGGTTCCATTAACGTTGTTGTCGTAGTATTCAAGCGGCTTTTCTACCGATTCACCAACGGCCTTAAGACCTGCAAAATGTATCACTGCATCAATAGCGTGGGTTTTTAACGTCTTGGTTAGCAGTGCTTTGTCACGAATATCCCCTTTTACAAAATCAAGCCGGTGTCCAGTGACTTTTTCTATACGTTGCAACACTGCTTGCTTGCTGTTGTAAAGGTTATCAAAAATAACTGGAGTAATGCCGGCACCCAGCATTTGAATGCAAGTATGGCTGCCAATGTAGCCCATTCCACCAGTGACTAAAACTTTCATATTACGCGCCTTTTTTAGAATATTTTCATCATCATACCTAAGCATAATGAGTCAATACAGAAACATTATAAATCTTATACAAACAACAAAATGGACTTCACTTAACCTGTCTAGATCACGTCAATGACTTTTCGTTATCGCTAAGTTGAGTACCGATTAAGTAAACAATGAAATTGATCACTGAATATTTAAGTCAATTGAAACATGTTACTGAATAACATGCATAAGGATATGAGTAATTAATGACAAAACGTTCAATCAGTCTTAATTGTGATATGGGTGAAAGCTTTGGCCATTGGGTGATGGGCAACGACGCGCAAGTGATGCCACATATCGACATGGCCAGTATTGCTTGTGGTTTTCATGCTTCTGATCCACAGATAATGAGTAAGACCGTTCAACTTGCGCTTAGCTACGATGTTCAGATCGGCGCTCATCCGAGTTATCCCGATCGACAAGGTTTTGGTCGTCGCAGCATTCCTATGTCGGCAGACGAAATAACCAATATGCTGATCTATCAAATCGGTGCACTAAAAGCGCTGTGCGAAAGTCACAATGCCGAACTGCGTTATGTCAAACCTCATGGCGCCTTATATAATGATATGCAAACTAATCTAACGGTGTTTGAAGCGGTACTTGATGCCGTGTCGAGTTTTGATCTGCCGCTAATGACACTGGCCATCACCGATAACCAACCTCTGCTTGACCTTGCCGACCGATACGATGTCCCTTTGCTATTTGAAGCCTTTGCTGACCGACGCTATCAAGTAAATGGTCAACTTGCCTCACGCAGCAATTCTGATGCGATTTTGACAAGTCCTGACGATATATTAAGCCAAGTACAACAAATTGCACTTTACGGCAAAGTGCGCACTATCGATGGCTTCACGATTCCCTTAGAAGTCGACACCATTTGTGTTCATGGTGATAACCCGCAAAGCATCAGCGTCATCGAGCAAATTAAACAACTGTTGACTAAGGAGGGCTCTTTGTCATGAAGCTCAACGCCTCAATCGATCCCGTTGCAGAATGCTCAATATTAATTCGTTTTGATAGTGAACCCAGTGATCACTTGTCATGGGTCATTGGTGAAATCAGCCATTATCTCAGCAATCAATTAGGCGCATGGGTGATGAATGTAACACCTTCATTCAACACCATCTTGGTTGACTACCTGCCTCATCGCATTTCGATATTTGAGTTTGTCCCGTACCTTGAACATTTGGTCACTGAAGCATTAGAAAACATGCCTGAATCTCATCAATCAGAGGTGATCACACTTCCTATTTACTATGACTTATCTGTCGGCCCAGATCTGGCGCTTTACCAATCCGACGGAATCGATATTGACCGTTTTCGTGATCTTCATAGTCAAGTTGAGTATACCGTTGGTGCAATTGGTTTTTCTGCCGGGTTTGCGTTTCTGACTGCGGTTGATCATCAAATCAGGCGTCCGAGAAAAGCGTCGCCACGTGTCACCGTGCCTAAAGGCAGTGTGGGGATCGCGAACAATCAAACGGCGATTTATCCTAGTGAGTCGCCAGGTGGCTGGAATATCATCGGTAACTGTCCAACTCAGCTTTATCATCCAGAGAGAGCAAAAGTATTACCGTTCAGTATCGGGACTAAAGTGCGTTTCGAGTCGATTGATTACGACACGTTTGTTCAGCTTGGTGGCAAGGTAAACAAGGATTGGCAATGACATCAACAAACTTTATTGAAGTAATAAAACCTGGCCAACAGACACTGATTCAAGACTTTGGACGTTTTGGTTTAGCTCATTTTGGTATTACTCAAGGTGGCCCGGTGGATGACTACGCGTACAGTTGGGCAAACCATTTACTTGGTAATACTGTAAATATGGCGGCGCTTGAAATCACTTTAGGTCAGGCAGAGTTTCTTATTCATGCTTCTTGTGAGATGGCGATTGCTGGCGGCGATCTCTGCGCTCGTCTTGATGGACAACTGCTGACTAATTGGTCAACGTTTCGGGCGGTTAAGGGACAAACACTCACCTTTGGCTTACCGAAAAACGGTTTACGTGCCTATTTGGCCATCAAAGGGGGATTTAACGTGATGCCTCATCTTGGTAGTGTCGCCACTGTGACTCGTGATCAATTGGGCGGATTAGCTGGTGGAAACCCTCTATCTTTGGGTGATGTACTTAATTTTACACCACATACGATTCGTGCTCGTCCTGTTCAAACAACATTTCGTTTTAAGCCTGATTACAATTTACCACTAGAGCTGCGGTTTATTGAAGGATACCAAGTTAATGATTTTGATCGTGATGCGGTCGACTCGATATATAGCCAACAGTTTGAGGTCAGCCAGTTAATCAACCGCATGGGTTACCGCCTGTCAGGAAGTCGAATTCAACCGCCAAACAAAGAGTATTTATCAGAAGGCATTGCGCTGGGCGCAGTTCAAGTAACGCCTAGTGGTGAACCAATTGTGCTGCTGAATGACCGACAAACGATTGGTGGCTATCCTAAAATTGGTTGTGTCGCGCGCATCGATCTACCACGTCTTGCTCAAGCGAAACCAGGGCAAAAAGTGTCATTTGTTCGTGGCGACTTACTCGGTCTGCAAGATGTATGGGGACAATGGGCGCGATTTTTCGGCTATTAATATTGTGACTCTGTGGATAGCAATCTGTGGATGGCAATGGGCAGTGACCTCGCCCATTGTTATTCAGAAATTTATTAGCCCGTAATATAAATACGTTAGCCCTAAACACTAACCTTTACTCGCCGCAATTAACGCTTCATTTTCTATCACTTGCGACCATATGTCAGTCAAGATCAAATGGTCGAATGGTCGCCATCTCATCGATGGAATATTCAGAACTGCATAAAGCTGTGCACTGACGTCATGCCAGTATTTGTCACTGAGGTAGACTTGGCGATTTACTGGCTCAGTAAGATAGGTTTGATGGTCTTGCCCCATTTGCAAAAACCAGTCTTCGGGAAACCGCTCATTATAGTGAGGTAAAGTGTGTGCCCAGGTCTGAGACGACAAATACCAGTAAGGCTTGCTTAGGTAGGCATTAAACATAGGACCATAGACAGATCCAGGCCAAATGTGCTGCTGCCACGACACAGGTAAAAAATGTAACCTTTGTTGTTGGCGCAGTTCATATTGAAAACGAAACACAAAATCACCGAGTACTGTCCAAGCTTTATGCGTATCCATGGATGAAATAATTTCTCTTATCGATTGATACATATAGGGTAGAGCTTGCTGCGCAGTTAAACTTTCAGGGATTTCTTCAAGTACGTCGATAAGCTGCGGCATATCTTTTTCTATCACCTGCAGCGAGGGATTACCCAAATAAGGTAACGCAAAAAAATGATCCTCATTTCTGTGTTGCCATTGAGTCCATAAGTTGATGTAAGGCTCATCTAATTCAGCGTCAGACCAAGCATGCTGATAATGCTGGGAGAGGTATTCTTGTGTATCGAGTGTGAGTAAAGGCTGGCTTAATCTCGTCAGCAGCGGATCTTTTGTCTCATCGAATAACACTTCTCGCCCTTCGTATACACTGCAGCTATAGATACCACACACCAACTCACCCTCATTGACTAGAAAACGTCCCGTCTCAAGTTCAATGAAGGTCGCAGGACGCTGCATGATCTGGAGAGAAAAGTTGTTAATAGCAATGTCTCTCGCCCTTTGGTAGAGATTTCGCTGATAAAGGATAAGATCATCGCTTGCGATAACCGATTTAATTGCTTCATCAATCGCGGTTTTCTGCATATTAATTAAAGTCTGTCGCCAATTTGATATATGCTCAATAGCTTGGTCAACCATTTTTTGCTTGTAGGAAAAAAAGTGACTTCTAGCCTGCTCATTTATTTGATGTCTTCCAACACCTATAACCATAAGGTTTGCTATTAACGCTTGGTAACTACATTCTCTAAGGCTCTGGCGTTCATTAGCACTGGTACTTTCATCCGCTTGTAATTTATTCTCAATCAACTGGCGTTCACTGATGCAAGCTCTGTCACCAAAAGGATGAGTTAAGTGCTCCGTCGAATTATAACGGTTGAGCATAAGATGAACGAACTCTGAATCCATTTGTGCGAAGGTCTCATCCAACACCTTTTCGATCTCTAATACTTTTGCACTATAAGCCGCATCGTAATGCAACATGTGAACACTAATGATCCGTTTAGCAAGCTCATTAGTATGGTTTTTCAGCTGTTGGTACTGATGATAGAGATGAGTCGCTGTAGCTCTATTGACGATGGCTTCCGGATTGTCGTTGACATAAGTGTAACGACCCAGTTTCACAAATTTCTCAAGACGATTAGAGCTAACCATATGAGACAAGGTGTCATAATAACTGACTGCAAAACCTATAAATGGTATTGGTTCTAATGTTACTGCAAGTCTATCTAGAGCACTGGCTGAGTCATCCCACATCGTTCTTACCAATCGGTCGTACCAAGGAAGTAAAGTCATGACATCTGAGCCTGCGGATAAGCCTCCCGCAACTCCATGAAGCAGTTGTCGGCTCAAGGTACGTTGTGCAAGACGCTGAAACTGACTTTTTCTTGAGCCAGAAGCGGTGCCTATTGCTTGAGTATTTTCCTGTAAGGCCAATGCTAAGCCAGACCAACCTCGACCTTCTGCAAGGACACTGTCTTGTGGAAAAACCAAACTCGGTATTTGCTCGATAGCAGAGAGAGATTGAGCATTTTGCAAGCTAGATGAGAATTCCGTATCAAGTCGAGAGAGCCAAGCCTCTTCTTGCTCAAGCTGGCTATTAAGTAAATTACACCTTTGTTCTGCTTGGACTTGAAAAAATATAAGGGAGAATGAGATAGCTAAGCAGTATCTAAATTTCATTACAAGAACCAGCATTTTTTGAGTTGAGGAAGAGGTTTTTCTGGAATGAGCGTTACGTCTTGCTGCAATGCAAGTTCGGTCCATGCTTGTTTTAACTGAAATGGATGCATTCTAGCATGTACCGCAAGCTCTCCAGTGTGATTAATCATGAGTGAGGTACCCTGCCCGGAAATATGCTGAGCTAACCGAATTGCGTTGACTTCATTGTTGGGAGCAAACAAAGCAACATGACGGGCTTGTCGAACACTTGCTAGCCCTTCACCTGTGATTTCACCTGTTCCCATCGACACAAATTTAACCTCTGCATTTCGATTATTAGTGGCGCTGGCAATTGTCTTTTGTTGCAATTCACGAATAAATTTCTTTTTGCCATAAGAAAGGCGTCCAAACTCATCGCCCTCAAGAATAACAATATCGCTGTCTGTGGCGAGAGCGATATCAATAGCATTCTTAGCATCTCGGTTAATCTTTGCAGTTGTGTTATGCCCTCCAAACATACTTGAGCTCATAACAACTAACGGGTTGTCAGACTTATCCAGGTAAGAAGTTGTGGTATAGGTACGTTCAGCCATGGCACTGACTTTACCCGGCCGACGACGAATCATAGAGGTACTTTTACTGCCAAGACTAGGCGAGTCCATATGTCGATAGGGTATCATCCGACTTGGCCAGTACATATCTCGACTTGGTGCTCCTAACTCCTTGGCTAAGTGGTATTCACTCACTGGTTTTTCTTTTTTTAACAATGCAAGATTGGTTTTTACTTCTTTGTATTCATCCTTTGATACACTGCCTTGCTTTTTGGCTTGATACCAAAGATCACCATAGCTCTCACGACGCTCAATTGATCGCTGGCGCGTAACGGTAGGTTTTTTTATCGCTGTAGAAAACTCCTTATTGCGATAAGCAAGCCCTGTTGCTTCGAATTCTTTTCGTGCAAGCTGAAACTCAACGCGATCACCTTGCCTAAAAGCCATCCCTTGCTCACTCACCCCATCAACAGGCGCAACATGTGACACAGTGCGAACTCCTGTAGGTAAACCACCAGAGAGATAATCTCGGGCATGCACCAATTCATGGCCTAGCGCCACAGATGGCTTAATAGTCTCAGTTGACCCCGGAATGACAACCTCTGCATTGGGATTAAAATAAATACGAGAAGGTACACCAAGACCATTTGATTGGTGACCAATGTATGATGGGTCCGCAATTAAAGGCTCAGTGACAAAGTTTTTGTTCGCCGTTGCATCACTTATGACAACATGGATTTTTTTCAGCACGCTTTCAGGTGCAGTTGAATTCGAGTAAGGCAAAGCCCTTGGTTGGCCAGGTAGTGGTAGTGGGTGATAATGTGAGACTTGATTTAAAAGCGCTCTACCACTTGGTGTGCTTTTAATCTCATCTAACAAATTAGCTATATCAGCAATATAATCATGAGACGCACTTTGTACATAAATCCCTTTTTCCATCTTAAACAGATAGCCTTTAGGATCGTTAACATCAATGATGACCTCACCATCGGCAGGACCATAATATATATTGGCTGAGGTATTAACAGCATAAAACAAGAATAAGATGACAAGTAAGCCTCTCATTTTTAACCTCTTTTATTAGCTTATCAATTTATAGTTCAAACAGGAGCCCATTGACCTTTTTATAATCCTGACAATACTCACTTAGTTGCATTTATTTTAAACGTCGAGAGTCTGCAATAAGCGAGTTAAATAAAAAATCATTATGACCAAACTATGCACATTAATGTGATCTGAAACACGAAATGTGGAGGGTATTGATAAATCAAATGCTGTAGGGGCCGCTTAACTTCTCGGAGCGGAATAGAAAGGACGCCATGAAGGCTTGTTGGTTTTGAGATCCAAGAGATCCAAGCTTACGGCGCCAAGTTTAGGTTGAACTTGGCGCCTTATTAGACTTTTATTGACCGTAGTATTGCGCCAACTGAGCAGGATATGACCTCTGCTGAGCTAACTGTTCAGCACGCAATTCTACCTCTTCAGCGCTTAAGCTGTGCATGACAGGATGCAGATCTTCAATCACGTCAGTGTGATATTCGAAAAGTTGCCATTGCTTAACTAGCTTTATCGCCGCTTCTAAAGCCGAAGACCCTTTAACTACCTCGACGCGCGCATAGTGATCGCCTTCAAACGTCACATCAGCCGCACGCAGCGTTTCGTCTTGTCCTGGGATCTGCTGTGCACCAAATAGTGGCGTTCCATATTCGTTGGCATCAACATAACTTGGAATATATTTCGCCATATGTTCAATCGCACGTTGACTACGCTCGACCACAACAGACGAGTCCCAACCTTTTTGAATCTTGTTAAGCAGCCTCAACGGTAACTTAGGCTGAGACGACCCATGTTCATTGGCGACAAGACCATCTTCAAATAAAGTGATGTCTTTGGTCATACCGTGCAATTGAAATACCCCATCCGGATAGGGGGTTAACTGAGCCATACCATTTGGGGTCCCACGTTGACCATGGAAAATCACCTCAGGCCACAGTTCATTGCACTGCGACCAACGCGTTACATAGGCCGCTTTGAACTCAACCAGACGCTGACGTGACTTTTTGGCTAAGTCATCAATTGACCCTGTTTCATAGCCACAAGCATTGACAAGATAATCGACCTTGAGACAACTAAGTTTGCCACTGTCGCTGCGGTATTCTATTTTCCAACCATCGTCATACTCTTCAACGCCGATGACTTGCGTATTAGTCATTAACTGGCAATTAGGCATCTGCTCTAAGGCTAAGGTTGCCGATGCCGCAATACGAAAGACACTCCAGCCTGGCTCTTGCACCCCAACAATTGGAAATTGCAAAGCATCGAGATCGGTATGTTTGGCAAAAGGGATCAACCATTCATCGATTGAATTTGGTTGAGCCGATTGCTCCTGCATGGCTAACATTTCGATCTCTTCACGAGTGTAGAATTTATAGTACTGAGACGGCTCACCCAATACTTTATTCGCAGGATCTGCCTCAACTAACTCACGATAACAGTTTTGGATAGTGACTAAACGATCTCTGAGCGCATCCGGACTGCCATCATCACTGCATGGTACTGCAATCACGGTTGGGCGGTGGTTTATCGTTTGTGGATAGAGTCGCACCGTATCAATAGACTGTTTAAGTAATTCAACACACTGCTGAGTTGATATCTCTCTGTACAAATTTCCACCAGCATGCAAATGACAGATTGGTGGACCACAGACCAAACTTGCGCTCTTTTCTATTAGAGTGATATTCATACCGAGTTCGGCTAAGTGAACCGCGGCCGTTGCTCCTGCAATACCACCACCGATGATCGCGATTTTTGGGCTGACTGATGTCTGTTGTTCAGATTGCATTAATTTTGCTAATTCATTCATTATCAGAACATTTTACTCGTTATATCGGGCGAAAAAAATCACAATTTTTACAGGGTAAAAATGCGACGTTGAAACGTAAAAAAAATGCAAAAAAAGTCTTGACTTAGATTTGAATAATTCAGAAATGAACAACATTGTGAATAACAGAAATGCCAAGGACTTTACGGCTATTGGGCTATAACAAAATCACCTTAAGAGTCGGGCTGAGTTATCCCAAACTTTATCCACCGTTTTTGTGGATAACTGTAATTCTCAGCCCGTATGATGTTAGCTAACTGCTTTATTTATAGGGGTTAGTAGCCGTTTAATCAAACTATTAACCACTAAAGCAAGTGTGCAAAACGTGCTTATAGGTAGCGCCAACCACAGCATGCCATGCAGCTTAGGTGGTAAATCGAAACCAAACCATACAATCGCAGCAACCACCGCCTCAGAGCCTAATATGGCGATAAAACTGGCGACTAATGCCATCAAACCATACTCTGCCCAGATGGTCTGTTCTACCCGCTTTTTACTTGCCCCTAAGGTGCGATAAAGCTGAATTTCGTCTTGTCGCTGACCTAAGCTTAATCTAAGTAACGTGAATATTAATAACAAGCCTGATAGCACACCAATCCCAGCTAATAACGTAATCGACCAGACTATTTGCTCTAAGAGTTGTTGTATCTTCTCGCCCATCACTCGAATATCCATCAAACTAACCGTCGGGTGTTGCCGTGACAAACGGTTTAACAAGTCACCTTGATTGTCTGCAAGTCTAAAACTGACCAAATATGTGGCGGGTATATTCTCAAGTACATCGGGGGAAAAAATGAAGTAAAAATTCGGCTTCATATCTCGCCACTCGACCGCGCGTATTGAATTTACCTGTGCACTCACCAATTGGCTGTTAATGACAAAATCGAGCGTATCACCAATCGCTAAACCTAAATCTTCAGCCACATCCGATTCGACAGACACACCATTCTTCGCAGTCCAATCGCCTTGCAGCAACTGGTTATGCTCAGGAATGCCTGTCGCGAAGGTAAAGTTAAGCTCTCGCCTTAAAGCGTCACTGGCCTCTTCACCGTTAGCCGCCTGCTTAGCGTCAATGCCATTGACTTGCGTTAAACGTCCGCGAATGATCGGATAAGCCTCTGAACGCTCGATACTATTGTCATCAAGCACCTGCAAATACGCCTGTTTTTCATAAGGTGCAATGTTGAGCGCAAATGCGTTGGGTGCATTTTCAGGTAGAGTACGTTGCCAATCGGATAACAGATCAGTGCGAACTAGCCACATGGTAGAAAGAAGCATTAATGACAGCGCGAGTGCGCCAAACTGTATGCCAGTTGCCGTCATTGAGCGATTGATTCGGCTCAGCGCCAACTTAAATGCCGTATTGAGTGGTGCTTTACCCAGTAATTTGGTTAAACCAATACTGACAATGGCTAAGGCCAAAAACAGCACAATAATGCCACCAAGAACAATCCAAACCAGTAGGTTGTCGTAGTACGCCAGAATCATAGGAATAATCGGTACCATCACCAACCAATAGTGAGCTCGTTTTTGGTTATGATTCGCTTGTGGCTGCATGACATTGATTGCACTAATGTTGACCAAACCAATAAGGGGAATACCTAGTGCAGGAATCGCGATAAGCGAACTGGTAAGTATGGACACCAGCACAGGTTTTAGTCCATAACTTGGAAGCGGACTGGGTAGTAAATCAACCAAAGGAATACGCAGTAAGTACTCTAATAATACCCCGACGCCAATACCTATTACGACAGCTGTGATGAATAACATTGCCACTTGAATTAGCAACCAATGGCTTATCCAACGTCTGCTCGCCCCTAGGCTTTTCAGCATCGCAATGGTCTTGCGTCGCGTCGAAACGTAGTGCTGGCATGTCAAGACTAGGGTTGTCGCTGCCATGATCACAACAATTGCTACCGTCAGCGATAAATATTGCTGCGTACGTTGAAACACTTCATTAGTGCGACTGGCACTATTTTGATCGCGCCATCGGTCGCTAGGCGTAAGTTCTACCGATTGCTTTAGTTGCTCGATGACCTGTTCGTCACCATTGATATAAACATTAAAACGCACACGGCTGCCTAACTGAACTGCGCCCGTTTTATCAAGATCATTGCTATGAATAAATGCAGATGGCATTTGCTGAAATGGATTGAAGCTCAATCCAGGCTCCTCGTTGATTTTTCCGCTTACGACAAAATCAGCATCACCCACAGTGACAGCGTCACCAATTGAGACTTCAAGTTGAGAAAAGAGTCGCTCATCTAACCACAATTCGCCAGGTTGAACGCTCGACGAGGTATTTTTGCCGTCAAACAAAACCATTTCACCACGCAGTGGATAACGGCTGTCGACCGCTTTAACCGTGATTAACTGCATCGATTTATCACTAAACGCCATAGTGCGAAATCGTGTTTGCTGCGAAGTGATTAAGTCAAGTGATTGAGTCAGTTGATAGAACTGTGAGTCGATCGGATTAGAGGAGACAAAGACCGTATCGGCAGTTAATGCTTGTTTGCCCTGTTTAACAATCACCTGCTCCATACGTTCAGCCAGTGCCGTTAATGCAAAGATACAAGCGATGATCAAGGTCAAGGCAATGCTAACGGGCCACAGTTGACCATGTTTTATCTCGCTAAGACTCCAACTCACTAAGCGTTTGTTGAGTCCAATCGGGGTTGCAGCAGACATTATGACTCCTCCAACAGACCAGCTTTCATTGTGAAGGTGCGATCGCAGCGCTGGGCCAGTTTAGGATCATGAGTCACCAACACCAACGTTGTGCCATGTTGTTTATTTAGCTCAAACAGCAATTCAATGATCTTGCCTGCCGTTTGTTGGTCGAGGTTACCCGTTGGCTCATCGGCAAACAGTACACGGGGCTGAATCATAAACGCTCGTGCAAGTGCGACGCGTTGCTGCTCTCCCCCAGAAAGCTGCGATGGAGAGTGATGTGTTCTACTACCAAGCCCTACTGACTCCAACAAATCAATGGCCCGCTGCTTATCTTCTGCATCGCCTTTTAACAAACAAGGAAGCGTCACATTGTCGATAGCACTTAGACTTGGTATTAACAAAAAGCTTTGGAAGACAAAACCCACTGCCTCGCTGCGAATCGCTGCACGTTGCTCGTCATTAAGTTGATGAATGGGCTTTCCTAATAAATGAATCTCACCCGTTGTCGGGGTATCTAGGCCAGCCAATAAAGTCATTAGTGTTGATTTACCCGCTCCTGAGGTGCCGACAATCGCAACACTTTCACCCTCTTTGATATCGAGATTTACATCATCAAGGATTGTTAATTGCTCTTGATTAGTAGAGACTATTTTACACAATGATTGAGCTTTAATAACGGACGTTTGCATGATGCGACTACTTTCCTTTGTCTTAATAATTTTTTGTTTAAACCCAGCCTATGGCAAAACCCTGTTAATTCTCGGTGACAGCTTAAGTGCGGGTTATCAAATGCCGATTGAAAAAGCTTGGCCCTCTCTTATTACGCATGATTTAGCGGAAAAGGGTCAAAACATTCAAGTCATTAACGCAAGTATCTCAGGAGATACGACCGGTAACGGCCTTGCAAGGTTGCCCAACTTACTCAGCCTACATCAACCAGATTACGTCTTGATTGAGCTTGGCGCAAACGATGGTTTACGCGGTTTTCCACCCAGCCTGATTCAAACCAACTTGGTGAATATGATTGAGATGGTACGCAGCGCACAGGCCAAGCCACTTTTGATGCAGATCCACGTATTACCAAATTACGGAAAGCGCTACACTGAAGCCTTCTCTGCTATTTACCCACAAGTTGCTGAAAAACAAAAACTTCCACTGTTACCCTTTTTCTTAGAAGGGGTGGTTATTAAACCAGAATGGATGATGAGCGATGGGTTACATCCTAAAGCAGAAGCGCAAGCTTGGATTGCAAATTTTGTTGCCAATCAATTGATTAATTACCTCTAATTGCCCTAGCTCAATAAACTTTGTAACACTTTACGTTACCTTGTTGAGATGCCTATGGCGGTTGAAGGAATAAACAATGATTATCGAACCTGTTATCCATGGTGTTGTTGCACGCAGCGCTCATCCTCTGGGTTGCCAACAAGCAATTCTAAATCAAATTAACTATGTTAAGTCAGCTCAACCAATCAAGCATGGTCCTAAACGTGTACTGATCCTCGGCGGATCATCAGGATTTGGTTTAGCGTCGCGTATCGCGCTTACCTTGGGTGGTGCAGAGGCTGACACCATTAGTGTTTCATACGAGAAAGCACCGTGTGCTGATAGAACCGCCTCTGCTGGATTTTACAACGATTACTACTTCCAGCAGTTTGCCAATCAACATGGTCGTCAGGCGATTAACATTCACGGCGATGCTTTTTCCGATCAGATCAAGACTGAAGTCATTGAAGCAATAGAGACGTACTTCGAAGGTGAAGTGGATCTGATCATTTACAGTGTCGCCAGTGGCATTCGTCCCGATCCAGAAAGTGACAAAATTTGGCGCTCTTCAATAAAACCGATGACAGAGCCAGTATCTGGCGCGACTTTAGTGCTGGAAAATGATCATTGGCAACAGGCCCATTTAGCAGTAGCGTCCGAGCAAGAAGCGCTCGAAACAATTAAAGTAATGGGTGGAGAAGATTGGGAGCGCTGGATTGATGCTTTAATTAACGCAGAATCAATAGCCACTGGTTGCAAAACCGTCGCTTTCTCATACATCGGCCCAGAGATCACTCATCCCATTTATCTTGACGGTACCTTAGGGCGTGCGAAAGTTGATTTGCATCAAACTAGTCACTCACTTAATCTAAAATTGGCCAATTTTGATGGCGGCGCTTATGCGAGTGTTTGTAAGGCTTTAGTGACCAAAGCCAGTGTGTTTATACCCGGACTAAGCCCTTACTTGATTGCACTGTACAAAGTAATGAAGCAGCAAGGCACACATGAAGGCTGCATTGAACAAATGCAACGCCTATTCACAACCAAGCTCTATGGACAAGACAAAGTTCCTGTTGATGGAGAACGCTTGATCCGTATTGATGATCTTGAGTTAGAAACATCGACACAGTTAAAAGTCGCTCAACTGATGGAAAGCTTAAACGCGGACAACTTTCGACACGTTGGCGATTATAACGGGTTCAAGCAAGAGTTTTTGAATCTTAACGGGTTTGGCTTTGAAAATATCGATTATTCTCAAGAGATAGATACTGATATGTTTATTAAATAAACTATCTGTTATAAAAGAAAATCTTAATTTTGAGACAATAGAAATTGAACGTCCCAGAGATTCTCTCTGGGCTTTTTTTTACCATAGCGATAGGGCATTCTGCCTACTAGACAAGAGTGTGGCCGTTTCCCTGACATAAAGTTTACCTGCGAACGTATCACAACGACTATGATTAATTGAAGGTGCAAGGATTGCACCTGTGACCATTTATCGCTCATGGAATATTTTATGTCCAAATTAAACACCAGCAATATGGCTATTCCGGCAGAAATGAGTTCTGCGTGGCAAGGTATTTTAAATCTGCTCGCCGAGATTGTTGCTACACCTGCGGCTCTGGTCATGCGAATTCATCCCCAGCACATTGAAGTGTTCTCAGCAAACAACAACCACCCCCATCCCTATCACATCGGCGATCAAGAATCATTGGGCTGCGGATTGTACTGTGAAACCGTGATCGAGACCAACCAACCGCTTTTGGTTGCTAATGCAATGCACGATAAGCAGTGGTGTCATAACCCAGATATCAAACTCGGGATGATTGCCTATTGTGGCTTACCCTTATTGTGGCCCAATGGTGATGTGTTCGGTACTATTTGTCTCCTAGATGATCAAGAGAATGCGTTTAATCGAACTTACCAACAACTTCTTGCGTCGTTTCGAGATTCCATTGAAGCTCAACTAACGACTCTGTATCAAAATCAGCGCCTTGAACAGGTCAACTCTGAGCTCAAGTCACGCGTAAAAACCCGTACCCAAGACTTAGTTGAGCTGAACTACTCACTCAACCAAGAGATAGACAAACGTCGCGCAGCAGAGCGCAAAGTGCGTTATCAGCAACGGCACGACATTGGCACAGGCTTTCTCAATCGTGCCGCGCTTGAATCAAAAGTCGCTGAAAAAATGAACACACTAGCTGGTAATACACAGCGCAAGATCGCCGCATTACACATTGGTTTTACCAACGGACGTCGCATTCAAGCGAAATATGGCTATGCGGCTTGGGAACAAATTCTGGTCACTTTTCGCCAACGGCTTATTAAGCATGATCAACGTGATGTGATGACAGCACGCCCCTCATCAAACGATCTTGTTTTGGTGTTAGACAGTGAACATTTTGAGCATGACATCAATCTTTTGTGTAGTGAGTTAGTGGCTGTAAGCCAGTCTGAATTTTTCGTCGAAGATCAAACGCTTCATCTACACAGCTATATCGGGGTAGCCAGTTCCGACGATACGCAGTGTGGAAAAGACTTAATCAAATATGCGACTGAGGCAATGCAATCGTGTAAAGATTCTGGCCATAAATTCAGTTTCTACAACCAAGATATTGCTGATACACAAAAGAACATCAATCAACTTGAAAGCTATTTATTACAAGCGGTTCGTAACGATGACTTACTGCTCTACTTCCAACCTAAGGTTGCCCCGCTGACACGAAAATGGATTGGTGCTGAAGCATTACTCCGCTGGCGACATCCGATACTAGGGGATATTTCTAATGAAACCCTTATTCACCTCGCAGAGCAAAATGGGCTGATTTTTGAGGTCGGCAGTTTTGTATTACGCTCGGCGATTGAGAAAGCGTCTGAATGGTTAAACTCTGTCGATGACTTTACCATCAGTATTAATGTTTCAGCAGTACAATTACAGAGCCCACAGTTTGTCAGCCAGCTTAAAGATTTACTCTCTGCTTATCAGCTTCCAGCGTCATACATTGAACTTGAAATCACTGAAAGTGGATTGATTGCTGACGAAGTTATCGCGCGTAATACACTGACATCATTAAGTAACCTTGGGGTTACACTGTCACTTGATGACTTTGGGACCGGCTACGCTTCATTCAACTATTTAAAAAAATTCCCATTTGACGCGATTAAAATTGATAAGAGTTTCATTCAGCAACTTGAACACAGCGAGCAAGATAAAGAAATCGTTCGCTCGATCATTAATATCGCTAAAAAACTCGACTTGGCAGTCACCGTTGAGGGGATTGAGAATTCTGCGCACGAAACGTTCATATTAGCGGAAGGATGTGACATCGGCCAAGGCTATCTTTATGGTAAACCTATGCCTTGCGATGAGTTTGAATTGAGCTTTCTTAACCAAAATCATTCCCCTAACCGGTACTCATATTCGTAACTCGTCGCTTAGGTCTTTACTCTGCGACGAGCGGTTCCTATAATCCTCGCCCTTATCGTCACTAAATCATGAGTTCAATATGGACCAATTAATCAATACGCTAAAAAAAATCGAAAAACAAAACTATCGTGCCTACCAACAGATCAAAGGCCAGTACGACTTTAGCGATTTTACACTCCATATTGATCATGTTCAGGGCGACCCATACGCTTCAGCATCTCGCCTACGCGCGATCCGTCCTTGGTCGGTGACTGGACTTAGTTGGTTGCAAGAGCAATCAACCGCTTATCAAGTGGGCGCTCGCGACTATATCGCTCGACGATTCGCTGAATTAGCTAAGCAAGATGCGGCCATTAGTATTGCGCTTACAGGTCAGACTGTAATAGATAGCACCGCCGTCATTTTCACACCACAAGGTGTCGAAATTAGATTACGCGTTAACCTTCCTGCTGAAGGCCGTTCCGTATTAGGCAAAAAATCAACGAACCTACTGACGTTCCATTTACCTAAATTCATTCGTCGTGCCACGATTGAACGAGAGCTTGATCTTGACGACTTAAAACGCCATTGCCAAGTTGTCGAAGACCAAGCGGCACTGCGTACTCAGCTTGCTGAAAACAACCTAGTTGCGTTTATTGGTAACGGCTCCGTACTGCCACGCGTGGCAGGAAATTGCGACCTTCCGATGAAAGAAGCGGTCGCATTTGTTGCGCCTAGTTCGTTAGAAGTGACGCTACAAACTCCCAACCAAGGAGCGATTAAAGGCTTGGGTGTCCCGAAAGGCATTACGCTGATTGTGGGCGGTGGTTTCCACGGCAAATCGACCCTACTCAGTGCGATTGAGCGTTCTATTTACGACCACATTCCAGGCGATGGCCGAGAGATGATTGTCACTGATTGCAATGCCGTGAAAATCCGTGCGGAAGATGGTCGCTGTGTCCATAACCTCAATCTGTCTAATTACATCAACCACCTGCCTATGAATAAACAGACTGACAACTTCTCTACTCAAGATGCATCTGGCTCAACTTCGCAAGCTGCTTGGTTACAAGAGTCCATTGAAGCTGGTGCGAGTAGTATTTTAATTGATGAAGATACGTCTGCGACTAACTTTATGATTCGAGATGAACGTATGCAGGCACTAGTGAGTAAAGGTGACGAACCGATTACTCCGTTGGTTGATCGCATTGGACAACTCAGAGACGAGCTGGATATTTCAACACTAATTGTTATGGGTGGATCGGGTGATTATCTCGATGTGGCTGATACTGTGATTCAAATGAGCGACTACCAACCTTTGGATGTCACTGAAAAAGCACAACAGGTGGTTGTACAGCATCCAAGTCAGCGCGAAAATGAATCAGAATCTAACCTTGCCACCTTCCCGCCACGCCAATTTAACTGTCCAGCGTTACAAGCGCTGCTCGTTGACGGAAAATTCCGTGTTGCGGCAAAGGGAATTGATTCGCTACGGTTTGGTAAAGAGTACGCCGATCTATCAGCGCTGGAGCAAATCGAATCAAGTAGTGAAGTTCATGCGATTGGTTGGCTGTGGTTTCAGTTTGCTCAGCAACCAGGATGGAGTCAAAACCCAGCCAAAGACTTTGCTAATTTACTCCATGATGAGTGGTTTTCGGCGATGCCTAACTACGGTGACTTAGCCAAACCTCGCGTTGTTGACGTTTTAGCCGTTTTAAATCGTATGCGTAAGTCTCAATTTAAATCTGCGCTGTAAGTAGTAGACCGATCACCCTATCTAAATATCTAAAGGCACCGATGGTGCCTTTATTTTTAAACTGGTTGATTTAACGTAAAACGTTCCACGCTTCACACAGAATTCGAAAGCGCTCACTATTTCCAGACTCTCTATCAGGATGCCACTTTAATGCCAGTTTACGCCATGTTCGGCGTATTTCGCTTTGGCTAGAATCATAGGGTAATTCAAACAACCGGAGCGCTTTTTCACGGTCCATATCTTTGCCATTGTGACTACCAACAAAGTGACGGTATTTAGACCAAAAATCGTTCAGTAGTCGCTTCACCTCGCCTTCATCCGCTTCATAATTGTGCCATTGAATATAGTAGTCGCGTAAAGGATCTTGATGATCCACCTCGTGGCCACAGGCATGATGTGACGACATCAAAACAATGTCCATTGCCGCGACTTGCAGCCAATTGTCGGGATAAAGAGTCTCCTGTAACTGATAAAGCGCGTTCATGATAAGGAAGTTACGTTTAAACAAATCTTTTTCAGGCAAAGGATCAAGCAAGGGGATATAGCCAAGATCACCCAAGTGAGACGCCAAAGTGTGCACTTTCCATCCACTGGGCTGCTTCCGTAGTACGTCTAAAATCGGCCACAACAGTGGGTTTTCCATGTACTGTTGAAATTGCGCTGTAACTTGCTGACCTTTTTCCATAAACCAACCTAACTGTTTTTATTTTACTTAAAGCTATTCGCCTTCATTTGTCGAGTCTTGGTCATGACAATTGTCGCCTGAGCCAAAAAAAGAGCCGCAATTGCGGCTCCGATATCTAGATAACACCTAACTCTCTTAAACGTTCCATCAGGTAGCTGTCTGCGGTGTATCTCTCAGACAAGACCACTTGCGGCTTCGGATGCAGAAACAGTGGCAATGAGATACGTGATTGCTCCTGACGCGCGCCTGTCGGGTTAATCACTCGATGCGTTGTTGATGGGAAGTATCCGCCAGATGCCTCTTGTAGCATGTCACCGATATTGATAATAAGATTGCCGAAATCGCATGGGACATCAAGCCAGTCACCTTCTTTGCTCATCACTTGCAGGCCAGGTTCATTTGACGCCGGCAGAACCGTCAGCAAATTAATATCTTCATGAGCCGCAGCTCGGATTGCGCCCGGCTCTTCACTGCCTGTCATTGGTGGATAGTGCAGTATACGTAACAAGGTTTTATCACTGTCTTTGATCATCTCTGATAATGCGACAGAGAACTTTTCTTGAACTTCTACCGGTGCATAGGCTTCAACCCAGCCCAGTAGCTCTTCAGCGAACGCATTAGCACGTTGGTAATAATCTAAAATCTGTTCACGCAGTTCATCAGGAATCTGTCCCCAAGGGTAAACGTGAAAGTACTCTTTAATATCTTTAACCGAATGACCTTTCGCCACTTCCGACACAGAAGGTGGAAAATAACCATCTTGAGTTTCAACGTTAAAGTGAAACGCATTTTTACGTTCTGAAGTGAAAAATTGGTACCAGTTTTCATAGATAGATTCAACCAACTCCTTCGGTATGGGATGGTTCTTTAGTACACCAAATCCTGTCTCACGCAGTGATTTTACAAAGTGTTGCGCCGCATCAGGTGCACGATAATCAACGGTTTCCAGTTTCATGACTTTACTATTTTATTTGTTATTAGATTGGGCGAACGATTTTATGTGTGCCATTTTTATAAAGCAATCGTTACACTTGTAAACAAAGTTAAATGCATAAAGAGTGTGCAACGTCGTGTGTTTTCAACAATTATTGTGAATAAGTATAGCGCTTAAAATCTCACACCAATTGAACAATGTTTTATTAAATGCCATCATTAGCGCACTAAAATAACTAAGGATTGGTAACAGCTGATGAAACTTCCAAGAATACTGATGGTACTATCTCTACTCTATAGCATTGTTTTTCTGTTTAGTGTTATAGAACCCGTATCACGTGCTGTTTGGTTCGCCGAGATCATTCCCGTATTGATGATTTTTGGCCTGATTGTTTTTGCCTCAACGCGTTTTCGTTTTTCCAACACTGCCTATATATTGATGTTCATTTGGCTCTGCTTGCATACCATAGGGGCTAAATACACTTTTGCAGAGGTACCTTTTGAGTGGTTTAACGATCTGATTGGTTCACAACGCAACAATTTTGACCGTCTAGCTCACTTCTCTATCGGTCTTTACGCGTACCCGATTTGCGAATATTTACTACGCCGCCATAACATCAAGCCGACAATTGCCTTCAGTTATGCCTTGTTCGCTCTGATGGCACTGGCCGCAGGCTATGAGATCATTGAATGGTGGTATGCAGAGCTTGCTGGCGGCGATGAAGGCATCGCTTTTTTAGGATCGCAAGGCGACATTTGGGATGCACAAAAAGACATGATGATGGATACGCTAGGCGCACTTACTTCGCTAGCCCTACTTGCGTTTCAGCAACGTGTATTCTCTTCAAGCCAGGTTAGATAAGGGTTAAAGCCTTTTGTAAACGGGATTTGAACAACCTGAGGAACATCATAACTATGTAAGTCGACAATCGTTTGTTCTAACTGTGGGTAACACGATTTTTTAGTTTTGATGATCATCAGTATCTCACTGTCACTACATACTTTCCCCTGCCAAACATAATGGCTTTGAATTGGCATGGTTTGTATACACGCAGCCAAGCCAAGGTGTAAAACCTTGGCGATGATCTCGTCACAGTTTGGCTGGCTATTGGTTGTGGTCAGCGTAATACAGTATTGTCCACTCATAATGATCCCTATTATTTAGCAATGATAACTGGGTAATCTTGTTCGATCAGCTCTTGCACAAAACTGGAACCTGACCCTGTATAAGCGATCCACACTTTCTTCTTCGCCCGAGTGAGTGCTACGTAAAATAGTCGGCGCTCTTCAGCGTATGGGAAACGGTCGCTTGATTGGGTCAACGCATCACTGACATGCAACGCTTTCACTCGTGCAGGGAACTGGCCTTCGTCAACTCCGAGTACAATGACAAAATCGGCTTCTTTTCCTTTACAAGCGTGACATGTCATAAACTCGATTGATAATAGCGCAAACTGTTTTTGCCAATCAGCCAACAAGTCCGGGCGGTGGTAATGGTTGCGACCAAGAAGAAGAACACTTTGAGTCGATTTTGCACTGCGGTTAAGCTGTTCTAGGACTTTCTCTACTCGACTTTGCGCTAACAGCGTCACCGCCTTATTCTTCTGCTCTTTATGGCTGTTGAGTGGTTTACTTAGCTGACGCGGGTTTTGTTGAACGAATCGATTCGCCACCTCACCAATGCGATTATTAAAACGATAAGTCGTATCAAGATAATGAATTGTTGAATGTGGGAAACGCGACGCAAAATCGGTAGTGAGATCGACATCAGATCCAGCAAACTGATAAATCGACTGCCAATCATCACCGACGGCGAATAACACACTGCTTTGTGATTGTTGGCATAACGCTTCAATCAAGGCTAAACGCTGAGGTGAGATATCCTGATATTCGTCTATCATGATGTATTGCCATGGAGAGACGAACTTACCACTTTCGACCAATTTCGTCGCTTTGGTGATCATCAAATTAAAATCTATATGCTGCTGCTCTTTAAGTTGCTGTTGCCAGGCTTGATAACATGGCCACACCAATGAGAGCTCGCTGTTTAAGCGAGTGTAGTCTGGGTGTTCTATTAACTGTTGTTGGAGATCTTTTTTCGTCATGCCCATGGCTGCAAGTTGAGAAAGTTGCTTTTCTAACCAAGCAATCAGTTTCGGATTCTCAACATGACTACCGAGTTCATCATCACCGGCTAAATAGGCAATCGGCCATTTATTGAGGTGTTTTTGCCAACGTTTAAAGTTAGTTGGTGTCATCCAATGTTTCTTTAGCCAATCAATGCACCAGTTAACGCGTTGATTATCTTCAAGTGCCAACGGAGATATCGTCACAGGCTCGTTTTCTATCTGATTGAGGATGTATAAGCCTAATTGATGAAAAGTGTTCACCTTCACTTTTTCTGCGCTCAAGCCAACCTTATCATTGAGTCTTTGTTTCATCTCATTGGCCGCATCACGTCCGAAAGCGAGCAACAAGATTTGCTCTGGATGCGCTAAATGGCTTTGCAATAAATACGCAACCCGAGCCGTCAAAACACTGGTCTTGCCTGACCCTGCCCCAGCAAGAACAAGGTTATTATCGTCGTTAAGAAGCACAGCGCGCTTTTGACTGAGGTTAAGCGGGGACGACTCTATCTGCGAAAACAGGACCTGCCAATTTTCAAGCTCCGTTTCCATCCATTGCTGATTGCGTTGATGTAACTGTACATCTTGTTGGGTCATCCATGAATCAATTTGCGACATACGCTGCGGCATTCTTAACTGAGCATCTTCCAATGTCATCCTCATCTCACTCAAATTGTTTTTGACTTCATTTCGCCATTGTTCAAGTTTTGAGTGAGTTAAAAAAGCCGGTTGACGTTCAAACTGTGTCACCGCTTCTTCCCAGCGTGGAAGATACTTAAATAGTTGCTGACATTGATTTTTATGCCATTGTTGATAACACGCTACGGCACTGCGAGCAAACTCACGACATTTATCCTGCGGTAAACCTTGGACCAACCACGCTCGCTGTTGCTCGTCATCACCATGATGAGAAAAAAACACCAACCCACCCCACAATAGCCCATGCTTAACTTGGATCTGCCCATTCCAAACATTAAACGGAATATGCTCTTCACTCGTTTCACAACCAATAATGAGGGAGTCTGACGCGATTTCTACTTGATAATATTCTTGCTGGATAAAAAACCGTGCAGTCTTGTTTGCTGATAGCTGCATTATTCGAATAAGCCTATAAATTACGTTGTCAGCATGATAACTGAAATGTTGCCTATTTTGCGTGTTCAGCGACAAATTTTGTCATCGTAATGTTGAGATAAACAGCCCGAAAACGAGAAAGCTTTCAAGTCAAGCTTAGGTGGGTTATTTTTCAAACAAACACTATGGTATCTTTATTTAGATCAGGGCGTTACCATATCAGCTCTGTTAATGTACACATTCTCTGTCGGTAATAAGTACAATTTAAGTGAAATATTTCAGTCAACTGCGCCACTTATGGGCCAATCAGACCATTAACTACAGCCTTCTCATCTTCGTGACCTTGCTGGGTGTGGTTATTCCTACTTGGTACCTTAATCTTAACACCTTGATCGTACCGCTTATTTTAGGTGTCATTGCCGCGGCGCTGTCCGAAAGTGACGAAAGTTTTACCGGACGCCTCAAGTCCCAGCTATTGACCTTGATTTGTTTTGCCATTGCCGCCTTCTCGATAGAAATTCTATTCGACACCCCATGGTTATTTGCTGTTGGCCTATTTTGCTCGACGTTCGCATTCATCATGCTCGGTGCAATCGGGCCACGCTATGCGAGTATTGCATTTGGTTCACTATTAATTGCTATTTATGCCATGCTCGGCGCCGACCAAAGCACTAACATTTGGTTTCAGCCACTGATGTTACTGGCCGGTGCCACTTGGTATTACTTAGTGTCGATGATTTGGTACTTAATTGCGCCTATGCAGCCCGTCCAACACAGTCTGGCTGGTGTTTTTGAGCACCTCGCCAACTACCTTGACTCGAAAAGTCAGTTGTTTTATCCCGTGGCCAATTTAACCCCTCAGCCTTATCGACTCGAAGAAGCTCGACTTAACGCAGCAACCGTTAGTGCATTAAACCAATGCAAAGCGACTTTTTTAAGCCGTTCAAAACGTGGGCACGTTGATAGTGCCAGTGACCGCTTCCTCAATACCTATTTCTTAGCTCAAGATATTCATGAACGAATTAGTTCAACTCACTATCGTTATCAAGAACTTGCCGAGCATTTCGCTCGCACCGATGTCTTGTTCCGTTTTAAGCATTTACTTGAGTCTCAAGCAAAGTCATGTCGGCAAATCGCTGAAGCTATCCGACTAGGCAACGAGTACCAACACACTGGTGACTCGATTATCGCGCTTGATGAGCTGCAAAACTCGCTGCAACACCTTCAACAGCAAAATCAACCGTCATGGCGCTCATTATTGGCACAGCTCGGTTATCTGTTTAGCAACCTTGCGACAGTAGAAAAGCAACTAAGCAACGTCAACAATCCCGACATCAATAAACTTGAAGAGGGTATGTTAGATGATACTGAAGCTCATGGTCTTAAAGCCATGTGGCGGCGTATTTCAGCTAATTTTAATCGCGATTCGATGTTATTTCGTCATGCAGTCAGGATGTCAATTGCACTCACCATCGGCTACGGCGTCATCCAAATGTTTGATATTGAACGTGGATACTGGATATTGTTGACGACATTGTTCGTTTGCCAACCCAACTACAGTGCCACGAGACAAAAACTGGTTGCCCGTGTTATTGGTACTTTTGCTGGCCTACTTGTTGGGGCGCCGCTGTTAGCGATACTGCCTTCTCAAGAAAGCCAGCTAGTTTTGATTGTGATATCAGGGGTCGCCTTTTTCGCTTTTCGCTTAGCCAACTACGGCTACGCCACGGGCTTCATCACTGTATTGGTGTTGTTTTGCTTTAGTCAATTAGGTGAAGGCTTTGACGTTATCTTGCCACGCATTGCAGATACTTTAATCGGCTGTGCCCTTGCCGTAGTTGCCGTTACCACCATTTTTCCCGACTGGCAGTCTAAGCGTTTGCATAAGGTCATGGCCGACGCCATTGCCGCTAATCAATCTTATTTAGCTCATATTATTGGCCAATATCGAATTGGTAAAAATGACAGTCTTAGTTATCGGATTGCTCGACGCAACGCTCATAACCAAGACGCCAATCTTACTTTGGCGATCAGCTCTATGCTTGCCGAACCAGGGCGCTATGTTTCGGCTATTGATGAAAGCTACCGCTTTCTAACGCTCAACCACGCATTGCTAAGTTATATATCGGCGCTAGGCGCACATAGGACCCAAATTGCTGATGACACTACTCACAAACTGATCTTGGATGCACACAGGGTTATCCATCAACATTTGGATATTCTATTTAACCAGTTAAATCAACATAGTGAAGAATGCAACACTTCAAGTATTAGTGACCCTGTCACCGAGACTCGTTTGGCAGAATGGCGTGATGATGATGACAGTTCCGTGCGTATGGTGCTGCAGCAGCTTCATCTAATCTATCGCATGCTTCCTGAGCTGCACTCGTTAGCCAGTAAGTTTGCAGTTCGCGTTAAACCGAATATTCAACAACCCAAATTGCGCTAGTCGACTCGGCTGTCACTTAACAGTTTTCGGACATAATCTGACAGTATCCCGACACCACTCCATTCGTTTTCGTTTAGTCTATTTATTAATTAATAATATTGACAGGAACAAGATGATGAATGGACATGTCTCTTACCTGCATAAAAATGTAAGACAACCATTTAACGAGCGTATAGACATGACACCGCAACAGTTTGAATTGATGAAATCTCAGCTCAAGACACTGACTCCACAACAACTAAGAGCATTACAAGGTGTGATTAATAGCACACTCAACGGTACACAAAGCTCGCTCATCAGTGACGAAGAGATGCAAATGATTTCGAGTCTGTTTTCCTAGCACAACTTGCTCATAATGCAAACTGATCTTAAACTGTAAATAAGAGAGGTGTTGTATGTCAGTATCATCAATTCAATCCGGTTATCAGATTGTTGATATGTCATCGAAGATGGCGGAAGATGCTGCGGCTGAAATTCAGCGTCAGCAGCAAATGCAATCAATGCCGAAAGACAACAGCTATCAATTTAATCAAGTAGAATTCAAAGCGCCACTCCCTTCTGCTTCCGAAATAGATTCACTAACAAAGCTTTCTAGCGCTGAACGTTATAGTCAAATCGGAACTAACGTTATTCAACGCGATCAAGAGATGATTGGATCCCTGCTCGATATCCACATTTAATCAGCGTAAATTGTTGCAGAACTTTAAGCAGTGGTTGAGTTCACGCCAAGTTCGGTTAGAATGCTGGCAAACTTATCGTGTTAACTTGTAATGCCGAAACTAAATATCTCACACCTATCGCGACACCCACTCTTAACCGCAAACGATAATGCCTCGACATTAGAACAAAAGCTCAGCCCAAAATTTCATCGCCCAACGCAGCGGTTAACGCCAAGCCCCTATATTTCCGATAAGGCCATTACAAAACGTTGGCAGAAGCTTAATTCCTACACAGACTCATCTCTGTTGCTTGATCAACAAACAAAGCTTCACGCACAAAGCTACAACAAAAACATTGAGCACTTTATCGGTACAGTCAAAGTACCCGTTGGCATTGCAGGACCACTACGCGTCAATGGTTTATATGCCAATAGTGATTATTTAGTGCCACTCGCCACGACCGAAGCGGCGTTAGTAGCCTCGTATAACCGTGGCGCTCAGTTGATCACCGCAGCAGGAGGCGCCAGTGCTATGCTGATCAATGAAGGTGTGACGCGCACTCCTGCATTCTTATTCGATAGTCTAATTGATGCCGGACAGTTTGTGGCTTGGGTCGTTGGACAATATGATGCCTTTAAACAGTTGGCTCAATCAACCACTTCGCACGGCAAGCTTCAAGACATCAATGTCAATATCGAAGGCAATCAGGTTTACTTGATATTTGAATACCACACTGGTGATGCGTCAGGGCAAAACATGGTCACCATTGCGACGAATGAAGTGTTTCAATACATTCTCGATCACTCGCCAATCGTACCGAGAGAAGCGTTTTTAGATGGCAATCTATCAGGCGATAAAAAAGCCAACGCCTATACATTACGGCATGTACGTGGCAGAAAAGTGACGGCTGAAGTGCAACTTTCAAAGCAGTTGGTCGAAAAATACCTTCACACCACCCCAGAAAAGATGGTGCGCTTTGGTCAGGTGACGACGACAGGCGCGGCGCTAAGCGGCAGTATTGGCGTCAATGCCCATTATGCCAATGCCCTCGCTGCACTTTATATCGCATGTGGTCAAGATGCCGCTTGTGTTTCTGAGTCGGCAATAGGAATGACGCGTATGGAAATCGCGTCAAGCGGCGATCTTTATGCCAGCGTTACCTTGCCGAATTTAATGGTTGGTACGGTTGGTGGCGGAACTGGACTTCCCAGTCAAAAAGCGTGTTTAGATATTCTGGGCTTATATGGCAGTGGCAATGCGCAGGCTCTGGCTGAAGTGGCCGCGTCACTTTGTCTTGCCGGAGAGCTTTCCATCGTTGGTGCGTTTTGCGCCGGTCATTTTTCTCGCGCGCACCAAAAGCTCGCCAGGTAACATCGGCTGTGAATCAATGATCGACATGGCAATAGCGCTGCTTAAAATGAATCAGCGCTTTGTTAAGAGCCAGTTCTTTGATCGGTTTCACTATTACATAATCTGCACCCGCACGAAGAAACTCTTGTTTGGTTTCTTCCATTCCATCAGCAGTACAAGCGTAGATTGGAATAGCGAGATTGAGCTCATCACGAATAATTTCTGTTGCAGCAATGCCGCCCAAACTTGGCAATTGGTTATCCATCAGGATTAAGTCGACGTTAGGATCTTGCTGTAAATAGTCGATAGCGCTTAGTCCATCCTGAACCCAGGTCACTTTCATGCGATATTTTTCACAAAATGCTTTAGCGATAAAGGCATTAGTATGATTATCCTCGACCAATAAAACATTGACCGTTTGGTCAAATAACAAGTGAGGTTCAATAATTAAGCTATTTGATACTTCAATCAAGTCGCTATGGCTGGTGAGTTTTAGTGGCACGGTTACAATGAAATGAGTTCCTTTATTAACTGCACTGGTTAATGAAATTTGGCCACCAAGAATGGTCACTAAACTATGCACAATCGCCAACCCCAGACCACTACCGCCATATTCTCGTGTTGTCGTTGACTCTGCTTGAACAAATGGTTCAAAGATATCGTCTAAGCGATTTTGCTCGATACCGATCCCCGAATCTTTCACCTCAATGCTTAAGTCGCACTGCTGCTGAGAGGTTTCAGCACTGATCATGACTTCAATCTTCCCTTGATGGGTAAATTTCACTGCATTACTAACCAAATTAAAAATAATTTGGTTAAGTCGAACTTGGTCACTATGCACATAAAGATCGGAAAGATTTTTATGGGCAACGATGAATTCGACTCTTTTGTCATGACACAGCGGCTGAAATATTTTTTCAACGGCAACCGTTAACTCTAACAACTTAAAGGTTGAATGTTCTATATGAAACTTACCTTGCTCAATCTTAGAAAAATCTAGGATGTCGTTGAGTACAGCCAGAAGATGCTCGCCACTGTTGCACAATACGTCCATATGCTCTTTGTCTTGAGCGTTAGTCATGCGGTTTTTAAGTAACTGCGAAACCCCCAAGATTCCGTTGAGTGGTGTTCTTAATTCATGACTCATCTTCGCTAAGAAATCTGCACGAACACGAGCGGTTTCTTCAGCTTGTAGGCGCGCTGCTTTACTCTGTTTTTGAGCCTCAACAAAGCTTGTTATATCTTGGCCCTGAGCCATCACCTGCTCGACCTTGCCATCACGGAGAATAGGAGAAATATTCCAACGGTAGGTAGATCCATTGATGGTAGTGTTAACACCAGTCAGGGTCGCCCCCTGAGAACATTTGTGGATGTGAGATTTAAGTTTAACGATAAGTTGCTCAGTGGCACATTCTGTGTGAAAACTACTTTCGCTCGCACGATTGAAACGTAATAATTCACCATTAATACTCCAAAGCGTAATTGGCGTAAGAGAATAATTAAACAGATCAGAGAATTGCTGCTCTTGCTCATTAAGTCGTTTAAGTGCGTGATGGAATGAGTGACCAAGTTGATCAAACTCTTTGATTTTTGCCCCATTAAAACGGGTAAGCTCACGCTGCTCGATAATCGAATCCGTGTATTCAATCAGCTTATTCAATTCATTAGAAATGCGTTTTGCCAGCCAAACTCGTGTTATGAAGGCGATCGCAAACAACAATAAAATTGTCGCAACCACCCATAAATAGTGACTTCGCACAAAATCAACCACATTGGTATTATCTTGAATGGTATAGATCGACAAAAATGTCGGAACACCATCAATCACGATATCAGTGCGAGAGACCATGTAACGACTTGCATTCAGCGAATTTGAGTATTGCTCCAACCATTCGATATGCTGCATGTCTTTATTTTTTGTGCTGGTGGCAATCACCTGAGTTCCGACCGCAAGTAGAATCGCATCGGCATTCCCTCCTTGAAGCAAGGAGTTGATCAGCGCAAAGTTATTGTTGAGTACAACACCAATAAATAACATGCCAACCACTTCACCACTTTGTTGATCGATGACAGGAGCACGACGCAGCATCAAGTAGCGCATTCCTTGACTTGATGATACCTGCGAGATGTACCAATCGGATCCTATTGCCATTCCGGTTGACAATGTATCGAGTGCTTGGGGCGAGATACCATAAAAACCAACATTAGCATCATCCCAAACCAATTCTGAATCGCGTACGACGAAACGAAAGTCAGGAGAAAGACCAGATGAGACCTGATCGATCCCATTAAAAAACCGATTCAGTGCAACATTCTCATCGTTGGTTAACGCTTTAAGTAGGTAAGTGTTACGACCATGGCTTTCTTGCTGGATCGCTAATGACTTTAAACGATGATTAAAGATTTCTTGAACTAGGCTTTGTGTCTGCTGTTTACTGCGCGCGATTTCTTGAGAGACAACTTCGCGATTGACCTGATAATTTTGCACCGCGATGACCACAATCAATACGGCAATAATAAGAAACACCGAACGTGTCAGTAATTCTGCTAAGTGGCGTTTTCGCTGGTGTCTATTAATCATGGTATACCGTTATTGATCCGAATAACGAAACGCACGTTGTTTCAACTGTTCTATCTTGCTATCACTGTCTTCGCTGGTGACTAACTCAAAATCTCCTGAATAGACTTGTGGAACATCTTTACCTTCGAGATCCCATTTTATCGCTTCAGCCATCGCAATCCCCGTATCATCGTTCATACGCATTGCAGTCACTTGTATGGCACCTGTTTTGATTGCGTCTAGCTCTGCCGTACCGCCTCCCCAACCGTTGAGTAGCACCTCTTCCCTGCCGAGTTCTTTTATTGCATCAACAGCGCCAAGCGCGACGTCAGTTGAGCAAGCGTAAAGAAAACTCAGTTCATCATCTTTGTTTAATGCTGACTTTGCGGCTTCATAACCGGACTGACGTGTTGCTTTAGTGTAGAACGAAGAAGATAGCTGATAGCGGTCGTCATGACTCATCGCTTCGATAAACGTATCACCACGTGCATCACTGACATACCCTTCAGAAAAATAGAGTACCGAATATTTGCTTCCCTCTGGCGCTACACTCTTATAATAATCGTACAGAAGTTTTGTTCCTATGACATGGTCAAAGCCAACGTACATAAATGGTTGGCGTCCTTCCCATGCTCTGACTGGCGTGGTGATATTTTGTAAAATTAGTTTAGTCTCGGTAGCGCTGAGCACATGTTCAACAAACTTACGGTGCCGAGTCGTGTCCAAAGTAAAGATAAGGTAGTCAGTGTTATTTTGAACCGCATCAAGTAACGACAGGCTTTGCTGTCTAACATCCATATTTGGACGGGTAAACACTTGATTAATACTATAACGGATGCCGAGCTTATCGAGGCGAAGCTCAAACGCTTTGATATTGCGAACCCAATAGTCGGAGACTTGCTGACCGGGGTAGACCACAGAAATAGTGATTGGTTTTTCCTGTTTGCCAATTAATGGTGTTGGCAGCTCACGAACTTCCTCGCCAAGACGCTCGGTTAAGGTTTTTTGCTTAGGATGAGCATTAAGATAATCATCATATTGCCAGTAACCATTAAGAATTTGAGTCGTATGGGCAAAAGAAGCAGAAGAACAGAAAACAAGCAGCGACAAGAGATATTTTTTAGACATATTGAATTCTCATTAACTAACCAAACCAACGTGAAATTTAACTATTTAGTATCATTATATGTTTAGTATAAAATGGACCGAGTTAATAGAATTACTGCATTAACACACTCATTTAACTCGGCTTTTTCATTATGCCGTATAGCGTTTAGAACGTAAAAGATAAATTACCAGAAAGACCAAATTGATTATCTCCTGCGTAGCTACCCGCAAGATCGATACTCACGAGGTCTCCTGGGCTGATGCCAAGACCAAGGGTAACTTCATCATCTAAGGTGTCTTGAATATCGGCTTGATATCCAGCACGTAACTGAACCCAACCAAAGATATTGCCTTCAACACCGAGACGTAGGAACTGAGTTTCATCCTTAAGGTCAGTGAATCGCTCTTGCTGCGTAACATCCCAATCAACCGTTGCGACAAAGTAATCCATTGCATAACTGCCCGAGAGTGTCACTTGAGTGTTGAGCTTATAACGACTTACTCCACCAATATTCAGGGTATCTATCTCTTGTGAGAACAGATCTTTAACCACAACACCAAGACGGTAATTGTAAATCATCCAAACGGCGCCGAGATCAAGGTTAAAAGCATTCTTGTTCGTTTCGCTCTGGTCATAATCATCAAGATCAAAGTCTTGGACAGAAAGGCTCTGTTTATAAGTACGCAGTTCCTGATATTTAGGCGTGATACCAAACGATACGTCTTGACCAGCGATAGCAAAACGCTTGGCCAAGGCAACTCCATATTCGGAATAACCAAACGCAATCATATCGACATTCGAATTTTCATAACGCGATTGTACCGCTAGAGGGGCATCGCCACCGTTCGCTGCAATTTCAGGAGACGCAACAATCTCGGCGTATCCACGCAGGAAGAAGTTTGCTGATAAGGTATTGATAGGTAGTGCAACCGCAAGCGCTGCGCCACCGGTCACCGCAAGTGCTTTGTTGTCTGACAATTGAGTAAGATAGCTATTGAGCAACGCCGCTTGGGCTGGATCTGTACTGCCGCCATTTTCGAATTGTTTGATGCTATCTTGGAGCGAATCGATGGTATCGAGAGACTCATCCGTATCTCGTAACGTTGCGCCAATCGCTGGCACCAAAATACCAAAGTCATCGCTATCACGGTAGATTGCGGTTAACGCAGGATTATAGAAAGGAGCTAACACGTAATCGGCGCTCGTCACCCCCGTATTCCCCATCCCGTTGCCACGACCATCCGGAACCACGCTGGCCGAATAGGTAACGCTAGAAAAAGCCAAAGCTCCGAACACCGCTGCTATTTTTTTGTATTGATTCATATCCGTATCAACCTTATTTTTATTTATTCATTCTCAAGGTTAATACAAAAACCGTCATCCTGACGGGTTATTAATCAATCAATACCATATCTAATGTGACCGGAGTTTCACTTTGGCAGGAAACTAAGCGCTCTTTTTTTGCTTTGGGGAGTTTTTTGATTCGAGACTCTAATTTAGATGCCTCACTACGACTATGCCCTGCTGGATGAGACCACGCCAAAATGAGCGGCGATTTCCCTTTTAAGGCCTTAGCGCCTCGCCCACTGCAATGCTCGGCAAAGCGTCGCTCTACGTTAGTGGTAATACCGCAGTAGAGCGCGTTATTAGGCATGCGAATCAGGTACACATACCAATTAGTTGTTAAACAACTCGGACTTAGCGACATTATGCTGTCAATTGTTCAACAAGTTCTTTTAATTCAGTAAGGTCTTGTTTAAGTTGAGCAACCTCTTGCTCGAGTATCTCAATACGTTCACTGCCCACAACCGCAGTACTCTCAGGGATATTGGGTATGTCGTTAATATCAACTTCACCACTAAATAGATGCATATAGCGTGATTCACGCTTACCAGGTTCGCGTGGCAGTTTAACCACGAGCGCACCTTCACTACGCACTGCCATGTGCTCTAACGCGGCTTCAACCTCTTTAACATCCGTAAAATCAGCCAGTCTATTTGTGCGGGTTCTTAATTCTCCCGGAGTCTGAGCGCCACGCAATAACAAACAACAGGCGATCGCCTTTTCCTGTTTAGTTAATTTGAGGTCGCCAAATTCCGTATTGCAAAAACGGTGGCGAAATTTGCTAGTGCGGCTGTTGAAGCCACTTTCATCACTTATGAGTCTTCTTGCAATCAAGTTGTCTACGGCTTGTTGAACGTCAATTTCACTTAAAGACATGACAGGCTCACGATTGCTTTTTTGGTTGCAAGCTGCAGTTAAGCTATTCAGTGACAGTGGGTAATAATCTGGCGTTGTGACTTCTTTTTCAATCAGCGCACCAATAACACGTGTCTCAACTTGGGTTAGTTCAATATTCATACCGTTTCCTTGTTATTCTTTGGTTATTTAGTGCTCAGAGATAATGACAACTTTTTTAATATTGCCATTTTCATCAATCATGACAATTTTACTACGATTTAACTCTACCTCGGTCACTTCTTGATGAGTTCGCTCATGTTTATAGGCTTTGATCAATCGAGGGGCGCGCTCAGGTTCACTCTCACTCATTGTAGGGACGATAATTTCAGACGTTTGGTGCATACAGGTTTGAACTTGTTTTAACAATAGTCGAATCATATATGGTTACTGAAATTCGCTCAATGACTAGACTCGAGATTGGCGATAAATACATCAAGCTAAAGTAATGATTGATCTAAAGACTGTTATCGCGCCAGATGATGTGATTTAATCATTGTAGTTAATCAAAATATTAGGAATGGGAACTATGAGTGGTGTCTTTGAAATCGTAGCTCAAGCACGTCGTAAGAATAAGTTAAAACGTGAACTTTTAGACAACGAGAAGAAAGTTCGTGACAACCGTAAACGTGTTGACTTGCTTGAAAACCTTCTTGATTACATCAAGCCAGAAATGACCAACGAAGAAATTGTGTCGATCATTAAAAATATGAAAGGCGACTACGAAGATCGTGTTGATGATCACATCATCAAGAGCGCTGAAATTTCAAAAGAGCGTCGCGATATCAGTCGTCGAATTCGTGAACTGACTGAAGAAGACAAAATCATTCAGGGCAAAAAGAAATAATACCTGATACACAACCCAAAAAGCCTACCTTGCGGTAGGCTTTTTTATGCATCAATGAGTGAAATGATACGCCAACATAATTGGTTATTACAATCTTATAAATAACGTAAAACGTTTGCGTAATCGCTAACCTTCTCCGTTCATATTTTTGGGGCTTTCATCACACATTTAGCCCTGTTATATTTCAAAAAAGTTAATCATTTAGACCATTCGAGGCACGGAGCTTCCTCAATTATCTCACGATGAGAAGAATTGGTACCGACCTAAGTCGGCAAAATTAAGAGGGTCAAATTATGGATATGGTTGAAATTCTAGGCTACGCAGCTTCTATTATGGTTGCAATCTCATTAACAATGAAAGATATCGTTAAACTGCGCGTGCTTAACTTTATCGGTTGTGCGCTGTTTACGGCCTACGGTCTGATGATCGATGCTTGGCCAGTAGTTGTCACCAATGGCTTCATTGCCTGTGTCAATGTCTACTTTCTTGCAAAAATGCAAATTGAAAAAAAAAGCGAGCAAGTAAAAAACGTCGCATAAGCAGTACAACAGCGAAGACAAGCCCTTGAGCTTTAAACTCAAGGGCTTTTTTATTGAAGAGTTTGATTGTTGAGCCTAGTTGTTGTCTATAATAACTAGTTGTTGTCTATAATAATCAGCTGGTTGTGGTGAAAACTCACTATTTTATTTGTGGCAACTATTAGTTATTTGCGACAATGAACAGCACTTCCACTCGACGGTTGCACGCTTTTCCTGCCTTAGTCTTATTACTACAAGCTGGGACGTACTCGCCATATCCGCGGGTAAAGATCGAATCCATCGCAACATTATTGCTCAGCAACTTCTGTTTGACGGCGCTCGCGCGTTTCATCGATAGGCTGTCATTTAATGTCGGGGCACCGGTACTATCGGCATGACCGTCAATCACGATATCAATGCCCGGCTGAGTCGCGAGATAGCTCCCCATCATATCAAGCCAATATGCTGAGTCTGTTGAAACACGAGACGATCCGCTATTAAATTTAATCGTGTCTTTAAGCTTAACCATCACGTGATTACCTGGCAGTAATTCGTAATCCACACCATTGTTAACCAAGAAACTCTGTAGATCGTTATAACTTTGAGTTCTTTGTTGTCCGAATGGGCCTTTCACGCCCGAGCTCGCTATGGTCGGCGTTGTTCCCCAGTCAGGGTAGCGCACATCAAAGTCAGACTGCGGCGCGGTATCTAGCAGGTCATCACCGAACATAGCCATCTGGTCTTTTAAGCCGCTACATCCAGAAAGTAACAAGATCAGGGGTAATACAAAGCGCTTCATTAGTTCACCGTTGGTTCCTTTTCGATACCATTTCTATATCGGCCGTAACGCCAAGACTTTAGCGTTTTTTGTACTGGTTTGACTTAGTTTTGTTAAAACAATATGGCAACAGACCACACAAACTCATTGAAATACATACTTTGTAATGTCATTTTTTAATTCGAGTGTTTCGCTTCGTTGCCTGAACAAGTAGAATCAAACCATTGTTAATTCACTGATTTAAAATATCTATATCCCATTGTTATCAGTGATGCTAAGAGAGTAAATGATGAAAAAAATAGCGACTCTGCTCTTTATCGCTTTGTCTTCGATTTTGGTCGGTTGTAGCGAAAGTGATGCGCCTAAGCAAGGCGAGCACTATCAGACCCTACCCGCTAATTTGGCAACGTTCAGGCTCCCTGCCGTCACGGAAGTGTTCTCGCTAAACTGTGGCCATTGCCGCAAGATGGAAGACCAGCTTGCCAAAATCGAGAAATTAACGGGGCAAGACATTGGTAAAGTACACGTTACCTTTAACGAAAGTGCTCAAATTGCTGCGATGATCTACTATGCTGCTGAAATGCAATTTGGTAAAAAGCCCGACCATCAAATGATGACGGAACTGTTTGCCGCAACGCAACTTAGCGATGGTTCAACCTCTGCCGATAAAAAGGCCGCAATTGACCTTGTTTTCCATAGCCGCAATTTTGTCAGTCCTTACGACTTCGATGACACCGAGCAAAAACGTCTATTTGCCGCGATGCAAATCGCTGATGACATTACAACTACAGGTCAAATCAACTCGGTACCTACCTTTATTGTTAATGGTAAATATCAAGTCATGACGAGTGGACACCGCGATGTTGAAAGCATCGCCGAAACAATCAACTATTTACTACAGCAACCATAATTTAACGGAAAGGATTTATGTCTAAGATTATTTTTCCAATCATTATCTTCGTACTAGCTGGCTTTTTCATCTATCGTACTTGGACAAATCATAAGGCGAGCGAAGAAAACTTTGCCGTAGGACAAGCATTTTTAATCGAAAACGGTAACAAAGAAGACGTCATCACGACAGAAAGTGGCTTACAGTATCAAATTCTGCATAAAGGCGAAGGCAATACTCATCCAACAGTAAGCAACACGGTTAAGGTTCATTACCACGGTATGCTTCTTGATGGCACTGTTTTTGATAGTTCTGTCGAACGCGGCGAGCCAATCAGCTTCAAACTCAATCAAGTCATTAAAGGTTGGCAAGAAGGCCTAACCTACATGTCTGAAGGAGATAAATTTCGCTTGTTTATTCCTAGTACGCTTGGTTATGGAAAAAATGGTACCGGCCCTATTCCACCAGCCGCAACACTGATTTTTGAAGTTGAATTGTTAGAGATTCAATAGAAAGAGTAAAGGCCAATCCGTTGATTGGCCTTTTAACTGTTCGTTAGTCGATAGCAGCCGTTTCTTTTTTGCTATAGCGACTTAGATGTTTATTTATGAAGTCAGTATCTGCTGCATAAAAGTCGTCGAGTGGCAAATCTTTGAACTTAACCCATTCAAATTGATCCGCTTTATCGCTAAGCAATGGCTGGTCTTCCGCGTTAAAGATAGCGTAGTAAATACGTCCACCAAAATCATTAATCCCGCTAAACGTTGCCACATGGCTATCAGCATCAATGCCAGAGATCTCTTGCAACTCTCTTTTTGCTGCATCCGTACCAGTTTCATTATTCTTAACTGCACCACCGGGAAATTCGCGCATTTCTCCTTGTGCAGAGCATCCGCGCTTTTTAAGTAACACCTTGCCATCATTTATCACTATCGCCATAGCTAAGTGCTTCATATTTGACTCCTTTTCTATTTATACTTTATTTCTGGACAGCTTTAGTAGGGTTCTGGCAACACACGAACGTGAGGCACTTATTAGAGAGCTGTACAGCAGACCGACTTGAGCGGACAAATAGTAACCTAGCCGCTTGAAGTTCGCAGATGAGAAAAGCAAAAATATGATCTAGGAGATAAAAAAGCCAGTAGCTTGTAGTGCTACTGGCTTAGTTTTGTGCGCTAAAACACTATTATTTGTGTTTATCTTGGATGTATTTCTGGCTTACATCGACAACGGCCACATCTTTAAAAAAGCTACGCCCAAGTAGTAATGGATAAGTTAAATGGCTTCTGTCAGCCAAAGTAAAGTCCGTTTTTTCTTTTAGATCACCAACCTGCAGCCACGCTTCAACAACTGCACGATCTTGTGTTCCTTCTGAACTCGATTGACGTATCTTGACCCAACGTTTAACGGGCAATGCAATCTCTTTACTTTTGATGTTATCGTGTTCAATTTTGAACTTAACCCAATCTTTACCGTCTCTTTCAAACGGCACAATGTCTACCGCACTGATTGATGATGTAGTCGCACCGGTGTCAACACGTGCACGAAAGTTTTGTTCAAGGCCAGGAATATAAACCCACTCTTCTTCACCAAGAAGTAGCTTTCCATCAGCGGTCTTTTGAGCCGGTTTTTTTGCCACAGGTGCGGTAGGTTTTACTTCAGGTGTTGGCGTTTTGGGTGCCTCAACCACAGGCTCTTCAGGTTTGACCGTTGGAGGGGTGATTTCAGGAGTGTCCACTTGCGAGTCTTGAGGTTGTTCTATTTTTTCTGATTGCTCTACTTCATCAGTTTGTTGCTTTGGTTCTGTTACTTGCTGGCCAGTCGTTGAACAGGCGACTAAACCACCACTCAACATTAATGGAACGAGTACTTTCCACGTTTTGTTCATTTGCTCACCTAATCATAATCAATCGGATCTAGATGAAACGGGGCTGATAACAACCCCGTTAGTATTAAGCGACGTTCACAATTGCTTGGGCGACGTACGGAATATCTCTTTCCGTCAATCCAGCAACGTTGATTCGACCATCCCCAACACCATAGATCCCGTATTCTTCGCGCAATCGCGCCATCTGGTCTTGGCTAAATCCTAGCACAGTAAACATTCCCTTGTGACTCTCGATAAAGTCGAATTGTGAAGTATTGTAGTTATTTCTCAACTCGTTACACAAGATTTTACGCAGGTTTAACAATCGTTGCTGCATTTCACTTAACTCTTGCTTCCAAACCGCTGTGAGCTCTTGATTTTGCAAGATCGTTTTTACTAGTGCAGCGCCATGATCAGGTGGCATCGTGTAGGTTGCACGTGCAAGGGTCATCAGTTTGCCTTTGGCATTATTAACATCATGCTGAGATTTACCCACCACAATCGCTGCCCCTGTACGCTCGCGATATAACCCAAAATTCTTTGAACATGAGGTAGTAATCAACATCTCTTCGACGTTGTCTGCCATATAACGAAGCCCTTGGGCATCTTGTTCAAGCCCGTCACCGAAGCCTTGATAAGCAATATCGACAAAGGGGGTAAAACCATTTTTCTGTGCCAGTTGCGTAATCACCTTCCACGCATCAAAATCGATGTCTGCCCCTGTTGGGTTATGACAGCAACCGTGCAGTAAGACGACATCGTCAGGACCAGCCGTTGATAAATCATCCAGCATACGAGCGACATCAACTTGCTTAGTTTCTGGACTAAAGTAGTGATAATGTTTCACTTTGAGCCCTGCCGCTTCCATTACTGGGCGATGATTAACGTAACTTGGGTTTGAAATCCAAATCGTTGTATTTGGCTGGGCCACCTTCATTAGGTCGCCAAGCATGCGCAATGCACCACTCGCCCCTGGCGTTTGAATACCAGCAACACGATCCATTGCCGAAGTCCCATCAAGCAGTAAGTTAACCATCGACTGGTTGAACTCTTCACAGCCTGCAAGGCCAACGTAGGATTTGGTTTTTTGCGTCGCAACGACGATATCTTGTGCTTGTGAAATCGCCTTCATGACGGGCGTTTCACCTGCGCTGTTTTTATAAACGCCGATGCCAAGGTCAACTTTTTCGCTGCGAGGATCGCTGCGGTAAGCAACAGATAGAGAAAGAATAGGATCCAATATTGGAGTCGGTAATTGAGAGAACATGAAAGTCACAACCCTTTGAAATTCAAGTAATGGGCATCAACTTACCATCTAATTTACAAATCTAGAAATAAAATTTCAGTTCTAAAGAGCAAAACAGGATAAAAGCCCACAAAAATTAACAATACGTTAACCTGACGAGCCGCCATCAGGACCATATCCTGCTATTGCACTAATTCACACTGTAAATGTGTGAATTATTTGGTTGGAACTTCCACGCCACTCAAGGTTGAGATCGCGTTTATCTTGTTCGTACTTCCCATCAATTAATGTATCGATGAGATTGACGACGTCACGCTGCTCTTGATTGAGTTCACTCAAACAATACCCTGTCCAGACCCAAATGTCTTTGTCCGGGCACTCTGCGCGAACTCGCTTAACCAGTTGAAGCACACTCGCGACATTAGCAGGATGGAGCGGATCGCCTCCAGACAACGACAGTCCACGTCTTTTAATTCGAGTATCATTAAGATCAGCGATAATGCGGTCTTCAGCCTGTTGAGTAAACGCAATGCCTGAATCAAGCCTTTGCGTTGATTGGTTGTAGCATCCTTTGCATTGATGCACACACCCTGATACAAACAAGGTACAACGTGTTCCGGGCCCGTTGACAACGTCAATTGGATAATATTGATGGTAATTCATCGATGAAGTCTCGAAATAACTCTTTGATGTATCGAAAGAAACAGAGCCCTAAACACAGGGCTCTGACCACACCGCGATTTCATTACAGGTGCTTGACACGTCGTTTAACTTCTTCTTGTTTGCCAAAATTAAACGGTCTCGCATCGGGACTGCCTAAATAGCCACAAACACGTCGTGTTACCGACACCTTAGTTGAATCATGATTGCCACAGCTTGGGCAAGTAAAACCCTTACTGGTGCAATCAAATTCGCCATTGTATCCACATTCGTAACATTCATCGATTGGCGTGTTAGTACCATAGTAAGGCACGCGACTGTAGCTATAATCCCAAACGTTTTCTAACGCTTCAATATTGCGCTGCATATTTGGGAATTCACCGTAACAAATAAACCCGCCACTCGATACTGGTGGGTATGGCATCTCAAAATCAATCTTATCGTACGGATTGACTTTTTTCTCAACGTCTAAGTGAAAGCTGTTGGTGTAATAACCTTTATCAGTTACGCCTTTAATGACACCATATTCTTTGGTATCAATTCGGCAAAAACGACTGCACAAGTTTTCACTCGGTGTACCATACAAGCTATAGCCATAACCAGACTCTTTCGTCCATTGATCAACCTTGCTTTTTAGGTACTTAACGATGTCGATCGCTTTTTGGCGTAATTCAGCATCATCGTAAACGTGCGACTCATTGCCAAACAATGCATTTATGGTTTCATGGATACCAATATAACCGAGCGAAATCGATGCACGTCCATTTTTAAAGATATTGGCGATCGACTCATCTTCTTTAAGCCGAACACCACACGCGCCTTCCATATACAAAATTGGGGCGACGCGAGCTTTGACGTTTTCTAATCTAGAAATCCGCGTTTCAAGGGCTCGACGTGCTAAGTCTAACTTTTCATCAAGCAGTGTATAAAATGCCTGTTCATCACGGTTAGCAGCCAACGCGATACGTGGCAAGTTGAGACTCACCACCCCTAGGTTATTTCGCCCCTCATGTATTAGCTCACCATTTTCTTCATAAGTACCTAAGAAACTGCGACATCCCATTGGGGTTTTAAATGATCCGGTGATCTCAACCACTTTGTCATAATTAAGAATGTCTGGGTACATACGTTTAGAAGCACACTCAAGCGCCAGCTGTTTGATGTCGTAATTGGGATCTTTTGGTTTATGATTTAAACCCGCTTTAATGCCAAAAACTAACTTAGGAAACACCGCTGTTTTGCGATTTTTACCTAATCCCGCAATACGGTTTTTCAAGATCGACTGTTGAATTAGACGCGATGCCCAACTGGTACCTAGGCCAAAACCAAAAGTGACAAAAGGCGTTTGCCCGTTCGCGGTATGCAGCGTATTCACTTCATATTCTAAGGATTGGAAAGCATCAAAACACTCTTTCTCGGTGCGAGCCTTTGCAAATGCTTGTGCATTGGGAATATCCCACTCTTGAGCAATACTAAGATGTTTCTCAAAGCTTGACTCTACATAAGGTTCAAGAACTTCATCAATCCGGTTGATGGTCGTTCCGCCATAGATATGGCTAGCAACTTGTGCAATGATTTGCGCCGTTACGGCCGTGGCGGTCGAAATTGATTTAGGTGTGTCAATTTCAGCGTTACCCATCTTAAAACCATGCGTTAGCATTCCCTTCAAATCAATAAGCATGCAGTTAAACATTGGGAAGAACGGCGCGTAGTCTAAATCGTGGTAGTGAATATCACCCAACTCATGCGCTTGGACGATATCACGCGGTAAAATGTGTGTTTTCGCGTAGTGCTTCGCAACGATACCAGCTAACAAGTCACGTTGAGTTGGGATCACTTTGCCATCTTTATTGGCATTTTCATTGATGAGGTCAACATTGCTCTCTTCAATCAAGCCTTCGATTTCGCGCGTCAAAGTACTTTGTTTTTCACGTGCAATATCTCTGTCATGACGGTATTCGATATATGAGCGTGCTAGTGACTTATACGGCCCTTGCATAAGCTCGTTTTCAACCAGAGTTTGGATTTCGATGATGTGTACTTCATCGTGATCTTTTAGCTGCAACTCCACCGCAAGCGCAACATTAAGCGCATAGATTGCGATTTCATTGTCGACGTGCTCAGCTGCAGATTCGACAGCAGCTTGAATGCGATCCCTGCTAAATGGCGCCCTAGAGCCATCACGCTTGATTACGATTGGTTTCACCTTTTCTCCTTACCCCAGCATACTCACAGAGTTATCCACAAACACACTATATAGGGCGATTTATAATTCAACTGACACTATATATTGTGGCGTATTAAACGAAATGACACACAGATTGGTATTGATTTCGATCAATAAAAGGAGAGCCTCGCTCAAGAACAAATCGATCTTAGTGGTACTGATCTCAGATAAAAAGAAATTGATGTAAATTAGAAAAATGCTGGCTATTCCACTTGATTTTTGTAGACATCTTATAAGATAAAGGCTTCAACTCTATTCACGGATTTACCTTATGTTGTGCGTTAGAAAATGGTCGTTCTACTTGGTCTTTTGCTTATTACTGCCTTTTAAAGCGATAGGTTTTAGTTCATTCAATTATTCAACTTGGAACCTAGAGTGGCTCAGTAGTACTCCCTCATCAAAGTTCACGGCTTCACAACGCAGTGATGCCGACTATCAGGCCTTGCGCCATCACTTTCAACGCACTGAAAGTGACATCATTGCTTTTCAAGAAGTTAACGACGCCGAGGCGCTGCGCAGAGTGATCGGTAACGACTATCGTTTATTCTTCTCAGATCGCTCTCATCCTGACAATCGTCACCGTCAGTTTACCGATATCAATCAATTTACTGGAATTGCGGTTCGCCATGGAATCAGTGTGAGTGATAAACCAGACCTAAAGCTCGACAAAGAATCCAACAGCCGTTTGCGCTTCGCGGCGTACGTTGTCGTGGCGCCTGAAAGTAACCAGCCGTTACACGTGCTCTCCGTCCATTTAAAGGCGCGTTGTTCGGGGGCTTATAAAGCCAATGCCGCGTGTCGAAAACTAAAGCAACAAGGCCAAGCACTCAATCGGTGGATCCAACAACGTGAAGTCGCCAATCAGCGCTATCTTATACTCGGCGACTTCAATCACAATCTCAGCTATCCAAGTGACTGGTTGTGGCAAGAGATAACGCAAGGCAGCTCTGCGCTATTGGCTACCAAGTCGACCCAAGCAGTATGTAAAGTTCGCTCACGCAAACAACCCAATAAGACACATCAATTTCGTTCACTCATCGATCATGTGATTACCAGTCATCAACTAACCACCAAGAATGTTAGCCAAGTGGCGTATCAAACCCCAGATCTGTTTAAGTATCAACTCAGCGATCACTGCCCGATCCGCTTTACTTTGTAAGCGGTTGGTTTAATAGTTAGGTCATTAATTTAATAGATAAGCAATTGAAAGCATGATTAAAAAGCCCCGTCTCGATTACGGGGCTTTTTATGATTGGCTACAACTCGAAACGCTTACGCATTGCGACATAGTAAAGAATGGGTATCACTAGCAACGTCAGTACGGTTGAGACAAAAATACCGAAGATCAAACTTATGGCTAAGCCATTGAAAATAGGATCATCGAGAATAAACCCTGCGCCAATCATTGCCGCCAGCGCAGTCAACATAATAGGTTTTGCCCGCACTGCGGCCGATTGAATAACCGCTTCAGCAAACTCAACACCCTCGGCAACCTGCTGGTTAATAAAATCTACCAACAAAATCGAGTTGCGCACAATAATACCCGCCAGCGCAATCATGCCGATCATTGATGTGGCGGTAAACTGCGCGCCGAGCAACGCATGCCCTGGCATAACGCCTATAATGGTCAACGGTATTGGCGCCATTATAATCAGTGGCACTAAGTAAGATTTAAATTGTGCGACGACCAACAGATAAATAAGTACCATACCCACTGCATAGGCGATGCCCATATCTCTGAAGGTATCGTAGGTAATGGTCCACTCCCCATCCCACAAGACCGAAACCCCTTCTAATCCATCGGGCTGATTGATGTAGTACTGCTCAACATCCATCTGACTATCAAGCGCACTGCCGATATTAAACATGCCATACAGTGGGCTATCCACCGAGCCAGACATATCACCAACCACCATGATCATTGGAACCATGTTTTTATGCACGATATAGTCATCCATGCGCGTTTGCCGTACGGTGACCAAGTCAGACAAAGGATAAGCTTGACCACTTTGGCTGCCTACTTTCATGTTTAAAATTTGCTCCAAACGGACTTTGGCACTCTCACTTGCTTGCAGTTGAATCGGTACTGGGTATTTGCTGTGTTCGCTGTGCAGGTAGCTGACAGGTTTACCACCGACTGCCGTCGCCAACGCGTCCACAACCGATGCGTACGAAACTTGTAGGTGCGCAGCTTTACTGCGGTCAATCAACACCTGCCATTTCTGATGAACCTCGGGCAAGTACATATCAACATCAACAATGTCATCAGTTGCTCGAAATATTTGCCGAATCTCGCGTGCAGCTTGGCTGCGAATCTCTGGGGTTGGGCCATACACTTCAGCTAAAATTGGCGACCACACAGGTGGCCCAGGGGGCACTTCAACCACTTTAACTTTGCCGGCAAACTTTTGTGCTACTTGATTGAGCACAGGTCTGATGGCAGCGGCAATCTCATGACTGTCACGCTCACGTTCTTTGCGACTCACAAGATTAACTTGAATATCACCTTGGTGAGATTGGTCACGAGTAAAATAGTGACGAACCAAGCCGTTGAAATTGATCGGTGCAGCAGTACCAGCGTAGATTTGATAGTTGGTCACTTCTGGTACTTGGTTTAGCTTAGTACCCATTTCAAATAACACTCGCTGAGTGCGCTCTAACGAGGTCCCTTCGGGCATATCAAGCACCACTTGGAACTCAGATTTATTATCAAATGGCAGCATTTTCAACACCACCGCTTGCATCACAGGCAACATGATCGAGCCTGCAATCAAAGCCAGAACCGCTAGCAGTAACATAAAACGGTTTCGTCCTTGAGCTTTCGCCGTAACAAAGGGCGCCATCATGGTATGAAAAACTGAATTCGCCTGAGTTTGTGGTTTGTGCGGTGATGGCTTCAACACGTGGCTTGCCAACCAAGGAGAGACGACAAATGCCACGATTAAGGAGATAAGCATCCCCATCGAGGCGTTAATTGGAATAGGACTCATATAAGGCCCCATCAAGCCGCTCACGAAAGCCATTGGTAATAGCGCAGCAATCACAGTGAATGTGGCTAAAATGGTTGGCCCACCCACCTCATCGACCGCGCTAGGAATTAATTCTTTGAGTTTTGCCTTACCAAGCGACATATGTCGGTGGATATTTTCCACCACGACAATCGCATCATCGACCAATATTCCTATAGAGAAGATAAGCGCGAACAACGAAACGCGGTTTAAAGTAAATCCCCATGCCCATGACGCGAAAAGCGTGATCATTAAGGTAACAACAATCGCAAAACCGACCACGAACGCCTCACGCCAGCCCATAGTCAGTATCACCAAAATCACCACCGCGGCAGTGGCAAACGCGAGCTTACCAATCAGCGTATTACTTTTATCGGCCGCTGTTTTACCGTAGTCACGGGTAATTTCAATATCGATACCATCAGGGATTAATTGATTTTCCAAATCAAGCAGGCGCGCTTCAATCGCCTTAGCAACATCTACCGCATTTTCGCCCGCCTTTTTGGCAATCGCAATCGTCACGGCGGGGTAGATGTTCTGTTTATCACTGGTCCAAACGTTTTGAGTAGGAGTGTTGGCGCCGAGCTTAACCTCAGCAACATCTTGCAAATAAACCGGGGCGTTATTATGCAGACCAACGACCAGCTGGTTGACTTCTGCCACCTGAGTTATAAATTGACCGACTTGCACTGGAAAGGTCTGATTGTCATGAGTAAGGCGCAACATAGGTGAACGGGTATTCGCCGCAGGAAGGTGTTGATTGAGTTGGTCTATAGTAATGCCAAAGCTGTTCATTTTGACCGGATCAAGCCTAACATCAACAATGGAATTATGACTTCCTATGGTATAGATATCACGCGTACCTTGAATACGTTTAAGTTCGGTTTCTAGCCCGTGAGCCACTTGAGTCAATTGTTGCTGGTCAAGTGCGCCGTTTCTGTCGCTTAAAGTGAGACTGACAATCGGCACATCTTCGATGCCTTTCGGTTTTATGATCGGCTCTCCAACCCCAACACCTTTAGGCATCCAGTCTTTATTTGAATAGAGTTTGTTGTAGATACGCACCACGGCATCGTTACGGCTAACACCCACCTCAAAGATAGCGACAATCATCGCACCGTCAGGCTGGGAGAAAGAGTACAGTTTATCGATACCTTGAATTTCTGAAATGATCTGCTCTGCAGGTGTGGTCACTAAACTTGCTACTTCTTGAGGTGAAGCACCAGGAAAGGGAATATACACATCGGCAAAAGTCACATCGATTTGAGGCTCTTCTTCTTTGGGTGTCACCATCACGGCAAATAAACCCATCAAAAGACCCACTAAGGCCAGTAAAGGCGTCATGGCTGAGTTTTGAAAGGCCGCTGCAATGCGACCCGAGATACCGAGTCGATTGTCCATAATTACTCTCCCTCAACAGTTAGAGCTAGCGTTGCAATAACATCGCCCTCTTCAAGGCCTGAAAGAACTTCGACATATTCGCCATACACCTGACCTAAGCGCACTGGATTCAAAACTTGTGCTTGGTTATCGATTCGATAAACCGAACTTAATTCGCCACGGCGCACCACCGCCGACTCCGGAATCACCAACGTCTGCTTCACACCATAACGAAAAGCCGTTTTCACCCACATGCCCGGTGCCAGTGACTCAATACTCTCGGGTAAAGACAAACGAATTTTAAAGGTATGCGATTGAGGATCGGCGTAACTAAATAGATTGAAATGGGTTGGGGATATTTCAATACCATCTGCAGAGACAACATCAAATTGATCAATGCTTTGCACTTTGCCTTGATAACGTTGAGGTATCTCGGTTTCGACTCGAAGTAAGTTAAGTCCAAAACCGCTTAATAATGGTGTCCCTGGCGCAACGGTTTCACCCAATTCAACGTGGCGCTTAGTGACAATGCCATCGTAAGGCGCGCTAATATTGGTATAGCCTAAAGACTCCTTCGCTTGAGCAACATTGGCCCCAGCAGATGTCACCGCCGCAGCTGCGCTGCGAGCACGCGCTTGCGCACTGTCCATTTGATCTTGGGAAATGGCCCCTTTAGGAAACAGCTGTTTATAACGCTTTAATTGTGCCTGCGCTTCGTTGTTTTGTGCAACAGCACTTAACAACTGCGCCTCGGCCGCGTCAAGGGACGCTGATTGTTGAACGGCGCTGATTTCTAGTAGTACCGCGCCTTGTTTAACATAGTCATTAACATCGACATACAGACCGACAACTCGGCCTGACGTTTGCGCCGCTACCGTGCCTTGATTCACTGGCTGAACAACACCGTCGAGATGAATAATCTGCGAAAGTGGCTCCAAACTGACGGTGTATCGCTGATCGGTTTGCTGAGCATTGACACTCATTGCCGTCGCACACGCAACGGCAACACTCCAACTTATCATGTTCATTACCACCACTCCCTGTTTCGATTCATTTCATCCATGATAGACACTACGCGGTTTGCGTTTGTGACTTGCGACTATCTTTCATACTAATCAATAAGTTTGTCACTCCGAGACCTACCATCATGCTAGCAAAGAAGATCCAAACCCCAATATTGCCTAGCGCCAAGCTTGACATTGCAGGTCCAGGACAAATGCCTGCTAATCCCCAACCTAAGCCAAAAATTGCGGCACCGCTGACTAAACGTGCGTCTATACGTGTTTTTTTAGCTAAACAAAACTCATCCGCGACTACTGGTGCTTGTAACGGCTTGATGAGAAGAAAATAGGCTGGCATATAGATCACTAACGCCCCGCCCATCACAAAGGCCAAGCTTGGGTCCCAGGCGCCTGCGACGTCTAAAAAGCCCAAGACTTTATTAGGGTCAGCCATGCCTGAAATAATCATCCCTAGACCAAACAAGAAACCGGTAAATAAAGCGGTTAAGCGGAAAATTAACTTGTTCATTTGATTTCTCACTACGGGTTAAACTAGGTGAAAACGGACAAATACCGTCATGGCGGCGACTATCATAAAGATCATGGTTGCGATGATGGAGCGACGCGATAAACGCCCTATTCCACAAATACCGTGGCCGCTTGTGCAGCCATTACCTAAACGGGTGCCAATACCAACCAGTAAACCTGCCGCACCGAGTACCCAGACACTGCTATCAAAGCTTGTAGGTATTTCACTAGCAAACACAGACACACCGATAACCCCACCAAGCACCATGCCGAGCGAAAACAATAAACGCCACGCAAAGTCTGAAGTTCTAGGCGTCAATAACCCAGTCATAATGCCGCTAATACCTGCGATCTTACCGTTTAGCAACAACAATAGGGTCGCTGAGACTCCTAATAACATGCCTCCTGCTAATGATTCCCAAGGAATGGTGAAAGCCATAACTACCTCTAACTGAACAAAAATTTAACCACAAAATGTGGACTGTAAATTGTGAATAAGCTGAACGACACGCTCATCGTCCAACGAATAGAAAACTTGCTGCGATTCTTTGCGCGATTTGATTAACCCATGCTTGCGCAGTACGGTAAGATGCTGAGAAAACGCCGACTGACTTAACACCGAACTGGTCTGTAAAGCGCCTACCCCAACTTCTCCTTCAGTCAACTGACACAACACCATCAATCGCTCTGGATGAGCCATTACTTTCAACAAATCAGCTGCTTCGACGGCTTTATTTTGCATCTCCGCAATATTAACTGCCTGATCTTTCATGACTCACCTCAGCTTAAATAGATACATTAGATAATACTAAACAAGAAATTTTAGTCAACTCTAATTTAGCATCAATGAAATTAGACAAATTAACATTAGACTTTTCTAATTTATAACCCTATAGTGATCAGCAGCAGAGGAAATAGAGACATAAGGAGAACGTTATGACGCTTGAAAATGCAATTCGAGTATTGGCTGGAAGTATGGTACTTATCTCAGTCATTTTGACATTTACCGTGCATAGTAACTTTGTGTGGTTGACTGTTTTTGTTGGCGTTAATCTGATTCAGAGTGCATTCACAGGGATTTGCCCGGCAGTCTATTTTCTTAAAAAGTTAGGTTTCCAATAACGGAGTTATAAATGACTAAGATTGTTATCGTTGGCGGCGTCGCAGGTGGCGCCTCAGCAGCAGCTCGTGCTCGTCGTTTAAGTGAAGACGCGCAAATTATCATGTTCGAACGTGGCCCGTTTGTTTCTTTTGCAAATTGCGGATTGCCCTATCACATAGGTGGCGACATTCAAGATCGCAGTAAATTATTGCTGCAAACACCAGAGAGCTTTTTGGCACGCTTTAACGTCGATGTGCGTGTCATGAACGAAGTGGTTAGCATTGATCGTCACAACAAATCGGTAACCATTAAAAACCTCCTTGATGGCAGTGAATACACTGAAAGCTATGATTTTTTGCTTCTTAGTCCAGGTGCAGGCCCTATCGTGCCACCAATCCCTGGCTTAGATAATCCGCTGACACACTCACTGCGTAACATTCCTGATATGGATCGCATCATCCAAACAATTCAAATCAATAAACCTGAGCATGCGACGGTTGTCGGCGGTGGTTTTATCGGTTTGGAGATGATGGAAGCTTTTCACCAGCTTGGGATTAAAACCACGTTATTAGAAATGGCTGACCAAGTAATGACACCTGTCGACCGCGAAATGGCAGGCTTTGCACACGCCGAGATTAAAGCAAAAGGCATTGATTTACGTCTATCTACTGCACTTAAGTCGGTTGAATTCAAACCAACAACATCAATTGCAAGTATGGATTCAGGGCAAGAAGATCATCAACATATCAACGGTGAGTTAGAGTTGACACTAAGCAGTGGTGATACATTAACCACTGATATCCTTATTATGGCCATTGGTGTCCGTCCTGAAACTAAACTCGCTAAAGAGGCTGGGTTACAAATCGGCGAACTCGGCGGTATTTGGACTAACGACTCTATGCAAACCAGCGACGCTTCAATTTATGCCGTCGGAGATGCAATTGAAGAAAAAGACTTTGTAACCAATAAGCAAACCCTTGTCCCGCTGGCTGGTCCTGCCAACCGTCAGGGTCGAATGGCCGCAGATAATATGTTTGGTCGCAACGAAAGCTATCAAGGAACGCAAGGGACGGCAATTTGTAAGATCTTCGACATCGCTGTTGCCTCGACAGGTAAGAACGAGAAACAACTCAAGCGTGATGGTGTTGAATTCGAAAAAGTCTACGTCCACACAGCCAGTCATGCAAGCTACTACCCTGGCGCAGAGATCGTATCGTTGAAAATGCTGTTCGATCCAAAAACAGGTAAGATTTTAGGAGCACAAGCTGTCGGTAAAGATGGAATCGATAAACGCATCGACGTGATGGCAGTGGCCCAACGAGCGGGCATGACAGTCGAGCAGCTTCAACACTTAGAGCTCACTTACGCGCCGCCGTATGGCAGTGCTAAAGATGTGATCAACCAAGCGGCGTTTGTTGCGAATAACATCATCAAAGGTGACGCTACACCAATTCATTTTGATGAAATGGATTCACTCACTGAAGAGCAAGTGCTGCTCGATGTACGTAACCCAGGCGAGCTTGAAAGCGTTGGTTTCATTAAGGATGCGATTAACATTCCGGTCGACCAGTTACGTCAGCGAATGGACGAACTGCCAAAAGACAAAGAGATTATTATCTACTGCCAGGTAGGTTTACGCGGTAACGTTGCTTACCGTCAATTGGTAAACAACGGCTTTAAGGCTCGTAATTTGATAGGCGGTTATCGTACTTACAAGTTTGCTAAGATGTAGTGAGTATTCGGTAATTTGCAATAGCCAGCATAATTTGTGCTGGCTATTTTAATTGATATGACTTGTGACTGATTTACCCCAGAAAGCAATATTGCCACAACGAGGGATTTTTACTGAAGACCGCCCTTACCCACTCAATGATTCGTCTAAAAACCACTTCCGACATTGAAGTAGATAGCATCCTCATCGCTACTTCTCGCGTAATCCATACCTATATGTAGACCATATCGTCGGGCAATTTGATAACGAAAACCCACACCGCCAGCTTGTACAGAATCACTGGTTGCATCATCATGATCATTGATCGCTTCGCCGATACCGTAAAAGGCAGAAACCTTCCAACGATGATCAATGCTGTAGGTAATTTGGCTTTGCACGGTGCTAATTTCATCACCTTGATAGCGAAAAGAAGAGACGCCACGTAACTTAACATAAGGTTTTGATGTTGGGGTCACTTGCGTATCTTTTTCTTTAAAATATTGGTAGTTACCCGCCAAACCTAAAGTCCACTTGGGCGCTAATGGAACAAAGCCTTGTCCATCAAAATTGAAATGATCGTAATTATAATCACTGCCCAACGCTTCGTCATAAATCATATAGTCAGCGCTTAATTGGAAGCCTTTGGTTGGGTAGAACATGTTATCTCGCGTATCGTAATCAACCAGTAAGCCTAACCCTGACGAAACCGCTTCATCACCAAGCGCATACTGCATTATTTTTGACACGATCTCGTTATCTGACTCGACGCTAGAAACTGCGGCAACCTGTTTAACGCCCAACATCAGTGGCGTATTCGCAACACGGAACTGCACCTGTTGCATTAAAGCGGCGACTTTAGTTTTGGTACCAAATGATAGTGTGGTATCAAAAGAGGGTAAAAATGGAGGCAGACCATCAAAAGAGAGGTTTTTGTAAATATCGATATTGGCTACGCCAAGGCCACCACCACCGGTATAACGAATAGAATCACCGTTCCAAGAACGACGGTGTCCACCAAAAGCAAACCAAGTACCATTTTCAGTACCGATCGCCCCAACTAGGCTCATTGCAGCAGGAACAAGCTGTGCACCGCCATCAATCGCGGACAATGCCGCTTGCTTGCGTTGTTGCTTTTCTTCTTCCGTTTCATGAAGGAACAGCCCTACGATACCACCGCCATAACCGACCGCTGGTTCAGTGATAATAACTGGAACGGGTAAAAATCCGACTGCTTTTTCGGCCATGTACTCACCAAGGTCAAAACGCTGGTCTACAGGATCCGTAAATGAAACATCACTAGCATAGGACGCAAAAGAACTTAACACTGTAAGCATGGCGATCGATTTGATTTTCACAGTTATCTCTCTAAAAAAGAGCCGGATGATTAATCCGGCGAAATATTGCATCCCTGCGTAGGACATAAAAATGTAAAACACTTTTGCTTGAGGCAATCGCCTGCAACAGGGACATAATAGTTTCTATCTATGAAATTCTATAATCGCTTATGAAGGATCAAAACCTCCGTTTTCGCATTTGCTCAACGTAATGATAAAGTACTTTAAGAACCGATTTTTTTATATCCATTAACTGTTTCGAATGCAATGACCACAATGACACGCCAAATTTAAACCCTTCGATTAACTCTGACACTTTGAGGATTTCAATTTTATCGGTAGCATAGTCAGATTCGGTTAGCATTTTTGGTAATAGCGACCAGCCCAAGTCCTCACCGACCAACTTAATCACCAGTGCAAGTTGATCGACTTCCTCATACTCAGAGCTGAGCAACACCTTTTGCTTCATACCTTCTTCGACGAAAGAGCGCAGGATAAACTGACGTGAATTGGCCATTGCAGCGCGTGTTTTATCTGTTGGTATCTCTGAATATTTGCCATTACGTTTCACAAAGGGCACAAATTCGATATGGCCGAGAAAAGTCGAGTCAAAACTATGCATGGCTTTACTATCATGGCTATTGACGATGCCAAAATGAATATTCCCCTCTTCCATGCCCTTTATAATTTCGGCTTTACCACGAACTAAAAAATTGACACGCATAAGGGGAAAGTCTTGTGCAAGTTGGGTTCTTAAGTCGGAGAGTACCTTATGTGGAACAAAGCTAGGATATGCAATGGTAACACTCTCTAGACCGCCATAAGAGAGGCTCAAGGCAACTTTATCTAAAGTACGGGCTTGCTCGATGGTCTGCTTGGCGTAATGGTACAACAGCTCTCCATCTTCTGTCGGTACAACAGAGCGTCCAATACGTTCAAACAAGGTTACGGCGAGTTGGTCTTCGAGGTTAGTCACTACTTGACCAATGGTCGTTCTGTGCTTATTCAGCTTGACTGCTGCTTTACTAAAAGAAAGTTCATCATAGACGGCAACGAAAGCGAGGAGTTGTTCTAAGCTAAAATTCATAATATTCAATACCGAGCAAATTATGGGGCCTACAAGTAGTTTAGCGTAAATTCTTCACCGCTAATAATCAATACGTTAGCGCGGAATCGTTACCAATACTAGTAGCAGGTGACCGATAAAAACAAACCCGCTGTCAATAAGCGGGTTTGTTTACTAAATTTACTTGCGATCAATGTTACTTGTATTCAATGACTCTCGCAACGTAGCGGAATGAACCTGAATCACCAAAGTAATCCTTATAAAGGTCTACTGAAAAGAAGGCCGGTTTATCTTGATCAATACGATTTGCAATTTCATCACTGAGTTTATCTAAGTTATTGTTCAGTGAGTATATATGGAATTTGTCGATTTTCTCTAACCCCAATTCCTTAGCTTTATGTCGACTGATATAAGTTTCTGCGTATACATCGATAACATAACCACTGTAAGTCACTTCTTCATAACTCGCATCGAAATCGACTTGGATAAAACCTTGTTCAGCGATGGGAGTTTGCAGCGTAGCCATCTCAGCGTCTAGCTGTGAACGATCTTGTTTAAGCGTACCTGCCACCACTGTGGTAGAAAGAATCGATAATAAAGAGAGCGTAATTATTATTTTTTTCATGATTTTACCTTTTAAAATGGGACTTCTTGCGTCCAAGGCGTTGAACCTTGAGCTTTGTTGTAACCGTAGTGATATAGCGAATTCATATAGTTTTGATCGAACATCTGTTTGGTCGTTTTTGTAGCTGATGCATCATCAGCGATGTAAGTAAACTGGAGATCGAAATCTTGTATTTCGCTGTAATACATCATGCGATACAAATCACCTCGACTTTGTAAGGTAGTCATTGACTTAAGAGTACGGCTAAGTAAGTTGACGCCTTTATCTTCAACAGTCTCATACGGCATTTTGAACACGCCATTTCTAACTACATGAACCTGAGGCTTTTTCTTGAGGCCTAATGCTTGGTTAATTTTCTTAAAGTCGATATCTGCAGCTTGAAGGAACATTTGAGCCGATAGACCTCCGTCCACATGTAATTCTTCTAAGTTTTGGCCTTTGTAATTGACATCAATAAACTGCGGTGGAAATACACCAGGAATGGACGAACTCGCCGCGAGTATTTGGTGGATTAATTCAACCTTGTGTTCAGAATCGCTTGCGGCTATCTGACCTAAGTTCCAGATCACTAATTCGTCAGAGTCAAATTGCGTCGTTCCAATCAAGATACGTCGACCCTTCTTATGCTCGATGGCAATCTTCTCGATTAGCTCCTCGTCATACACTTTTGCGATATATGACATAAAGCTGTCACCTTTGGAAAAAGCATCTTTAAAAATGGCATTTAAAAAGTTTTTCTTGCCGAGCAACATTTTGTCATCCAATCCCAAAATAGTATTTTTCAATTTAGGAATTTCTTCACCACCGACAAAGACAAATGGTGCCATCAGTGCCCCGGCACTAATACCGGTTACGATTGAGTAGTCATCCAATTTATCTTGCTCATACAAACCATTTATGAAACCCACACCAAAGGCACCATTGGCACCGCCTCCTGAAAGAACCATCACATTTAATTGATCGCCAGTAACACGGATTGGTGTAGTTTGTGTCTCTTCTGAATAAAGGTATTGAGTACCATCGCCCATCCAAGTTCTCATTGGTTCTGCGGTCGGGTTATGCGCTTCAATTGGCAGTGATACTTGGCGGTAGTTGTCTTCCGTCACCCGCGTTTCAATTTGGTGAGCAGTTGAAGTACAACCCGCAAGTACTGCAACAATAGAAAAAGTCGTCAAAATCGTCTGAATTTTTTTCATTGTGTCTTCTTAGTTCGTCACCAAAATGAGGTGAGTTGGTTACTGTATGCGCTTATTTTAAGCTGTAGTTGGCACAGACATAACTCACATATGTAGGGTTTCACCCTTCAATCATTATCCAAACCAATAACTTTCACTCGCTATGATTATTCAGGTAAAGGTAATGTCTTGATGACACACTGTGAGCATGGTTTAACTTTTATCGAAGTTAAAGTTGACCTTGATGGCGCTGTGCAGCGCTTATATAAGACGGTCGTCATGTTGATGAGTTACTAAAGCTGCGCCCAAAAGGTGAACAACAAGCAAAGGCGGTACTAAAAAATCGTCAACACAACAATATCAAGATCGTTGGTTTTCTACTGGTTATATTATTTCCGCTGATATTGAATTGTATTGAGTAATGATGGGGCCGCTAGGCGACTTTCTTAGGCTCAAAGTCATGTGTAGGTTCTACAAATTCCCCCTGACCAAGTACGGTTTGCAGTTCCCACTCATCGCAATCTTGAGTAATTTCTAATACACCGTAAACCGCATTATTGGTATGACGGAAAGCAGGTACTGGAGACATGCCTTTCACCAAACAAGCAGTAAATACCGAAGTGATTAAATCACCAACGCCAACAGGTGCTTTGTCAAACTCAAGTTCAGGACGTTGAACAAGATAACAGGCTTTTGGCGTAGCAAGTAGAGCACTGAAAACACCTTCAGCCAATGAGTGTAGATGCTTGACTAGAATCAGTTTTGGCCCCATTTCAATTGCCTGCTTGCAGGCGGTTATAACATCATAAATAGAGGTTATTTTTACACCTGTCAGCTCACTAAGTTCGAATTGATTGGGTACAATAACATCCGCTATAGGCAAGAGCTTCGTTTTGATTTCATCCGTCACACCTTGTGGCACGATACACCCTTTGTCTGGGTCGCCCATGACAGGATCACATACATAAATCGCAGAATGATTTTTTTCTTTCACTCTAAGTACGGCATCAGCCACAGCTTGACATTGCTGCGCGCTACCTAAGTAACCGGAAATAACCGCGTCACAATTACCTAGCTGGCCAATATTATCCAAACCATTTATTAAGGTATGAATATCATCAGCTGAAAAACGTTGTCCACTCCAACCTTGCTGATACTGAGTATGATTCGAATATTGCACCGTATTTATAGGCCAAGCCTCTAGGCCCATTCTTTGAATAGGAAATACAGCTGAACTGTTTCCTGCATGTCCATAAACGACATGACTTTGAATCGAAAGTATACCTTTCATAATTTTCTCAAATAATAATATTAACCTCAGCAATCATATCGGACTTTTTTTTTGTTAAGTACTCGCTAATGTAGGATAGCGTCATCAGTAGCCGTTTAACTGGTATTTTTCAACTGTTCATCGCTGTGCAATTAAACCAAATTAAAATACAAAGTGACGTCCACCCCATAAAAAAGTGACCATGATCACATGACATGACAAATTAACAGCAACTATACAAAGTGTATTAAAAAATATGCCATTAAGTGACTATAATGGTGTCGGTGCAGATGATTTGAACACAACTAATATGTGCATGTAATCGTTTGCGATAATAAGCAGTGGAAAGGAACAAATCATGAAAAAATCACACATCGCCATGGCAGTAGTCGTTGGTTTGACTTCTGGTGCAGCTTCAGCGGCGACCATATATAAATCAGATGACTCGGTTTTGAACTTTGGAGGTCGTGCCGAAGTTCGTGGGAATTTCTCTGATGCCAACAAAACCAATTCAAATAGCAGTACATACGATGATAAATCACGTGTAAGGATTAGCGTCGATGGTACCCAAGCATTAAACGATGACGTCGCATTTTTTGGTAAATACGAATTAGAACTCACAGAGGCAGAAGACAACAGCTCAGATGACGTTGGTGTCAATACCCGATTCTTATACGCGGGTGTCGAAACGAACCACGGTAACGTCTACTACGGCCACCAGAATAACGCCGTTACATATCTAACAGACTGGACCGATATGGCAGAGACATTCAGTGGTTATATCAATGAATATACTATTGCCAGTGCTGACCGCGCTAAAAATGTACTTCGCTATGAATTGACCACTGACAACGGTATTACTTTCCAAATTGATGGCAATTTTAACTCAGAAAGCGAAGCTGAAAAGAGCGACGGGTTTGGCGCAGTCATCGCTGGTGAACTACCAGCAGGCGTTGAGATCGGTGTCGGCTATGCAGTGAGTGACGAAACTTATGGCAATGGTAATGACACGGACAAATCTGATTCAATTATCGCTGCGATTAAATACACCAATGATCAAGGTATTTGGCTCGCTGCTATGTATCAATTTGGTAGTATTTCAGCAGAAGGTGTTAAAGATTCTGACTATAACTCAGCCGATGCGTACCTAGGTTATTCCTTCGGAGACAACACAGTAAACCTTACCTACAGCTATTATGATGCTGATAAAATTGATAGCTATGACATTAATTTTGTCGGTGTTGAATACGCGCGCTACATTAAAAACATCGCATTCTTTGGCAGTTATAAATTTAACCTGCTTGATGAAGGCGAAGGCGGCCAAGGTGACAACGATGAAAACGAGCTAATGCTGGGCATGCGTTACTCATTCTAGTTATTTAGATAACCAAAGCGAAATAAAGAGTCGTGCACAAACGTGCACGACTCTTTTTTTATGGGGTGATGGTTGACTTAATGAAGTCTTATGACGAGCATTCTCGTTCTACATTAGTGATTTGACCGCATCAGCAATACCTTCAATTAACATTTGACAGCCAATCATTGCCAATATTAATCCCATCATTTTAGTGATCATATCTAAACCACTTGGACCAAGGTGCTTGACTAAACGATCGCCAAAGATAAACACAAAATAGGTAATCGCACACATGGCCGCAAAGGCACACAAGGTAATGACGACTTCGATAAAACTACCTGCCATTGAGTAGTTCATCGCTGTGGAAATGGTTCCTGGCCCCGCAAGAATTGGCACTGCTAGAGGAGAAACAGCCACACCCAATGCGGCGCTTTTTTGCTCAATTGAAGTCGCTTTTTCTTTTGTTTTTGAATGGGTCGTATCACCTTGTAGCATTTTCAAACCAATTTGAAACACGATAATGCCCCCGGTAATTCTTAGGGCATAGACGGTAATTCCGAACATATCAAAGACAAGTTTACCCGCAATAGAAAAAAAGAATATCACGACAAACGCGAGTACCGTTGCTTTCAATGCGGTGGCTTTAATCGTGGAGTTACTTTCACCTGAAGTTAAACTTAAAAATATTGGCATATTCGCCAGTGGGTTCATTATGGCGAAAAAGCCCATAAATACGGTAATACCGTGAATCAAAATCTCTTGCACTTGACTGTCTCTTTATAATTAGCGAGTAAATCTATTGCGGCTATCCGTAACGTTAAAATCATCACTCGTTGTTAAGGTATAGGTACCATATATTGCAATGAGTATTTCTTTAACTGCTTTATGATGGATCCCGTCCATCATGTTCTGTCCCTCATTTAAGACGATCGTAGATAGCAAAGTGACAGTCGTGTTCTGACATAATAGAAAGTGAGACAAAGCATAGTCGATAGAGGAAGGAGACTTGGAGGCTGTTACTTGAACAAAAATACCCGAATAGCGGAATAATCTTTAGTGACTCCTCCACATCGTGCATTACTTGTGTTAATTGAGTTTGCAATTTAAATGTGAGCAAACCACCGATATAAATCGATGGTTTGCTTTTTTCGACAAGACTAAATGAAGTCTTTAGTGCCTTATCATTCATTACGCGCAATGAAAAGCGCTCACTGAAAAATGAATAAAATTAATCTTCTTTCAGACACAACACACAGTATGTGCCATCTTCAATTTCAGCACCTTCAACCTCATGTTCGAAACCAGGGAATCGACTGTCCCACTCACCCAGTTTAACTAGGTAGTTAATTTGTGGGCTGTCTTGCTCATCAAATTTCTCACCAGACATCATCATAGGAATGCCTGGTGGGTAAGGCATTACTGCGTTCGCCGCGATACGGCCATGCAGTTTATCTGCTGGGACAAGTTCCACTTGGTCTTTAACTAGACGTTGGAAAGTCTCACGTGGCGTTAATACTGGCTCTGGTAGTGACGAGTAAGCACGGTTTAGTGATGTACCTGGATCTTCATTCTTAATGAAATCAAACATTTGATCACCTAAGTCTTTAAGACCTAAACCTGCGTAACGCTCTGGGTTTTCTTTGACCAATTTAGGAATAGCTTGCTCTAGCGGCGTATTTTCGTCGTACATACGCTTAAAGTTAAGCATCGTATTCACCAACGTTGCCCATTTACCACGCGTAACACCAATGCTGAACAGGAACATTATCTGGAAGTCGGTGGTACGTGTTGGAACGATGCCGAATTGACCTGCATAAGCCGTAAACAGTTCCGCAGGAACCCCTGACTCTTGAAGGTTACCATCTTCATCCATACCCGGAGTAAGTAGACTCACTTTAACCGGATCAAGCATCACCCAGTTTTCTTCTAAATCAGTAAAACCATGCCACTTATCTTTAGGGTCTAGACGCCAGCACCCCTGCTCTGTTGACAGTAGATCTAGAGGCGCTTCTTCAAAATTAAACGTTTCGCCAGTGGCAGGATTAGTGACCACTTCTGCATTCCAAGGTTTAAAGAACCAGTCACCTTCTGCTGCGTGTTTTTTATGCACACGGCCGATCGCTTGACGGAAACCAATTGCTTCTTCAATCGCTTCATTAGTCAGTAGTTTACCGCCGTTTCCGTCCATCATTGCCGAGGCAATGTCGTTTGACGCGACAATTGAATACAGTGGAGAGGTCGTCGCATGCATCATGTATGACTGGTTGAAACGGTCGTGTGGGATTGAATCACGGCCTTCACGCATATGAATGTAAGACGCTTGTGATAGTGCCGCTAGCAGCTTATGCGTTGAGTGTGTCGCAAAAACGGTTGGTGCGTTTTCATCACCTTTTGCATCGTCACGCATCGCGAAGTGCTTGTCGTAAATAGGGTTAAAACGTGCATAACCATACCAAGCTTCATCCATATGTACACGTGGCGCGCTTTGACCCAGAAGATGCTCTGCTTTTTCTGCGTTGTAACATAGGCCGTCATAAGTACAGCTGGTTAATACAGAATACACCGCCTCTTTGTTGTCTAAGTCTTTGGTCAATGGGCTCGTATCGACTTTATTTTTAATACTTTCAGCAGACATGTCACTCGCCGGTACCGGACCGATAATGCCATACTGGTTACGTGTTGGGACTAAGTACACTGGGCGCGCACCAGTCAGCATCAGACCTTGTTCAACCGATTTATGACAGTTACGGTCACAGATCGCGACTTCATCTTCAACCATACACGCTTGCATAATGGTACGGTTTGATTCAGAGGTACCACCAACCACGTTATAAGAGCGATCAGCACCAAACACTTTCGCCGCGTATTTTTCACTTTCGGCGATAGGACCAGAGTGATCGAGCAATGAACCTAGCTCACCACGTTCGATACCCATATCCGTACGGAACAGGTTTTCGCCATAAAAATCAAAGAACGCACGGCCAACGGGTAGCTTAGTAAAAGCGATACCACCTTGGTGACCAGGTGCAGACCAAGAGTGCTCTTTACGCTGCGAATACTTCGCCAATGCCGCTGCAAATGGAGGAAGCAGTTGATCACGGTAACGCGTTACTGCTGCAATCATACGGCCTGCGATAAAATCTGCAGTGTCTTGCAGCATCCAAACGAATTCAGTGGTTTTTTTCATCACCTCTTCGTCGATCGATTTCACTTTATCGCTGTGCGTCGCCATAAGGAATACGGGAATATTAGCATGACGATTAGACAATTCATCTAGAATGAGCTTAGCGGCAGCATGGTCATCAACACCATTTTGCAGCTCCCAGTCCAAAAATACACCGTGGATAGAAGCATCTGAAGACGCTGTTGCGATCCCATCATCAAGAGACCTAGCATGCACAACAGTCACATCGCGCATTTCCAGCTCTTCAATCAGCGCTGAAACGTTACGAAACATGCTAGTGTTTGATTCACTATCATCAATCACTAAAACTTTACTTTTAACGGGTTTATAACCAGTAGAAATCATGAGTATTCCTCTATGCGCTATTTTTGTGGAGCGCGATTAAAATTTTGGGGGAAAATAGGTGAAGCGACATCTGCATCACCTTTTAAATGTATTACTTCAAACAATATAGACTGTAGTAGGTTTCACCCTGCTCGCTAGTTTCAATTTCGACACCGTGAGTATCATGTTCAAAACCAGGGAAACGGGCATCAAAACCTTGAAGAGCCAGTAAGTAGTCAATAACAGCCGTGTTGCCCTCTTCTACTTTTTCACCAGGCATCATTAATGGGATACCAGGTGGGTAAGGCACCACTTGCACGGCAACGATCCGACCGACCATATCTTTAACAGCCACTCGTTCAACATTGCCTTTCACTAACTGACCGTAAGTTTCACGTGGGCTCTTCACTACGTCAGGCAGTTGGGTAAATGCGTTATCCATATGCTCTAGCATGCCAGTCGTCGCTATCGCTTGGTGCATTTGCTCAGCAAGATCTTTAATCCCCATATCTGCATAACGCTCTGGATGTTGTTCAACCAAGTTAGGCAGCACAATGCTCAACGGGGCATTAGCATCATAGTGACGTTTAAATTCCACCAAACCAGAGATCAATGATCCCCATTTGCCTTTAGTCGCACCAATAGAGAATAGAACCAAGAATGAGTAAGGTTCGGTCTTCTCAACCACAATGCCACGGCTAGATAGGAATGAAGAAACTAATGTCGCGGGGATACCACTTTGTTCTAGTTCACCATCGATATTCATACCTGGAGTCAGTACCGTTGCTTTGATTGGGTCAAGCATGCAGTAATCATCACCTAGGTCACCAAAACCGTGCCATTTTTCATTCGGTTTCAAACACCAGCAACTTGGATCAGTTTTTAATTTATGGTCATCAACTTGAGCAAATGGCACGCCGTCAATCGTGTCAGGCTGCCACATGTCAAACCACCAATCGTTTTGATCACGTTGTTCAATTTGTTGCTTAATGTTGACGATAGACTTACGGAACGCAACCGCTTCGCTAATACACTCATCAGTCAGATACTCACCCGAGTCATCCATCATCTTCGCTGATACATCAGTCGAAGCAATGATGCTGTATTGTGGAGACGTTGATGTGTGCATCATAAACGCTTCGTTAAACAGTGCAGGTTCAATTGGCACTTTACCTGAACGCAGGTGAATCATTGATGCTTGAGAAAGTGCAGCAAGCAACTTGTGAGTCGAGTGAGTAACTGAAATCGTTGCGTCATCTGGATGACGTTCGCCACGGTGCATACCATAACGACCTTCATACAAATCATTGAAACGCGCATACGCATACCAAGCTTCATCGTAGTGAATGCGCGGCACTGATTCGCTTAATAGTCGCGTTGTAGTTTCAACGTTGTAGCACAAACCGTCATAAGTCGAGTTGGTTAATGCTGCAAGTACAGGCAGTGTCTCTTTGTCTGTAACGATTGGGCTTTGATCCATTTTCTGTTGGATCGCCTCTGGCGTCATTTGACTTGAAGGTACAGGGCCAATCACACCACGTGCATTACGCTTAGGGACCATGTAGATAGGCATTGCGCCCGACATATTCAGCGCATAGTTGAGAGATTTATGACAGTTACGGTCAACTAACACCGTATCGCCATCCGTCACTGCTGAATGGAGGATAATTTCATTACTTGATGAACTACCGCCGACAGAGAAATAAGTGTAATCGGCACCAAAAACACGCGCTGCATTTTTTTCTGCTTCTGCAACAGGGCCGTTATGATCATTCAGAGAGCCTAACTCTCCAACAGAGATCGATAGATCTGAGCGCAACATTTGCTCGCCGTAAAAGTCGACGAAGGCTTTACCTACCGGCGTTTTCATAAACGCTGTGCCACCAGTGTGACCAGGGGTATGCCATGAATACTCATGCGAGTCATCGAAGTTAACCATGGCGCCAAAAAATGGTGGCAAAATGGTATCTAAGTAACGCTTAGCTGCTGCTTTTATACGTCCAGCAATAAACTTAGGGCTGTCTTCGGGGACATAAATCACCCCATCCATCGCCTCAACGAACTCTAGCGTCAGTGATGAAGAGTAACTTTTAGACATACCTAATAAGATTGGAATACCCGCACATCGTGAGCGAATATTTTGAATTGTTTCAAGCGCTAGAGCCGGATCCATTTGACATAGTTGCCAACTAATAATCACAGTACTATACGCCGGACTTGAAGAAGCACACGTTGCAAATTGATCTAATGTTCTGCAATGCTCAATATTAATATTATCTTGCTTTAAATAGACAGAAATTGATTCAACACTTTTAACGTTTGCATTTTCATTACTTAAATCAGCCACTAATAATACTGGAAACTGACTAGCCAAGCGTTCTGGTAAACTATGGGTACTCATATTCACACTTGCTCCTAATTAGAAATTTATTTATCGAGGGGTAACCTGTTGAGCCGAATTATGTTGAACAAACCGTTGATACATAAATCTCATTTGAAGGATCGAATCATCACATAACAGTAATCGTATAAAAATACAGCATAAAATCCAAAACCAAAGCCCATTAGGGTTAAAGTGAGATGCGTCTATAAAATTGAATAGAAAAAGGAAATTACGTGACTCAGACCTCAAATTGTCAACTAAGTTCATAATGTATTTAGATAAAGTTAAATATCTCCAACACTCGCCCAGCTCAGTAAATAATCAAAAACACGTCATTTGATGGATCGCATCATCTAAACGAGATTATCAACTAGCAACTTAGCCCCCTAATATTGCGCCATCAAGTTTAGTCCACTTGTACTGAGTTATGGTCATAAGTAATGAAGATTGAGTGAACCTTTTATTTCCAAAAAATAAACATGTTCTTAAATGCACTCAATTTAATTTGTCTCACTGAGCTTAACAACGGACAGTCAAATACTTTCATAAAGAGTTTATTTAACTCTCTATTAGATATATGTGTTTTTTATTTCTTTTCCCATTGAGTTAATGACTAAGTGGGGATGCAATTTTTATTAATTTAAACTCTAGGAGCTTAAAATGGCTGATTCTAGTAATAAAAAGATGACGCTTACCGGGCTAACTACGTTAGTTGCGGTAAACATGATGGGTTCGGGCATTATCATGCTTCCATCTTCTATGGCACAAATTGGTGCGGTATCATTACTTTCATGGATCATTACGGCTGTGGGTTCGATGGCTATCGCCTACTCATTCGCTCAGCTTGGTGTATTTTGTAACCGCTCAGGTGGTATGTCAGCATATTCTGAAGAAGCTCATGGTAAGTCTAGCTTCTTCATGGCGTCATTCTTGTATTATCTCTCATTGGCTATCGGTAACGTTGCGATTGCTATTTCTGCGGTCGGTTACTTAACTCCGTTTATTCCTTGGCTAGGCACTGGTGCAACGCCTTTGTTTGTTGGTGTTGTCGGTCTAATTTGGCTAACTATCGTGGCGAACTTCGGCGGTGCGCGTTTAACGGGTAAAATAGGCGCTATCACGGTCTGGGGTGTGATCATTCCTGTTGCAGGTTTGGGTATTATTGGTTGGTTCTGGTTCTCAGCAGAGACCTTTGCACAAGCATGGAACCCACATAACCTTGAGTTCTCTGACGCTATTGCACAAAGTATCCCACTAACATTATGGGCATTCTTGGGTATGGAATCAGCCGCTCAAAACTCAGATGCTGTTGAAAATCCGAAGAAAAATGTCCCACTTGCATGTCTGTTCGGTACGCTCGGCGCTGCTGTTATTTACATTCTGTCAACAGCAGTAATCTTTGGTATCGTTCCAGATGCTGAGCTAGCAAATTCTAGCGCTCCATTTGCATTTGTTTATGCTCAAATGTTTAACCCATTTGTTGGTAACATCATCATGGCACTGGCTGTTATTGCTTGTGTTGGTTCGCTTCTGGGTTGGCAGTTCACACTGGCTGAAACTGCAAAATTCACTGCCGATTCCCGCATGTTCCCTAAAGTGTTTGCAAAACTAAACAAAGCAGGTGCACCTGTAATGGGTATGCTGATTGCAGGTGTCATCCAAACGGTCTTCGCCGTAACCACAATGTCTCCTGATGCTGCCGCGCAGTTCAGTAAACTGGTTGACCTTGCAGCCGTAACCAACATTGTTCCTTATATCACTGCGATTTCTGCACTCGTTATTGTGATGAAGAAAGCAAACGTCACTGGCAAAGCATATAAACTAAATATCGTTTGCATGCTGGTTGCCATTATCTACAGCGCATACGCACTCTATGCATCAGGTATGGAAGCGGTATTTGGTGGCATGGTAGTCATGATGCTTTCTTATCTTCTTTACGGCTTCATCGCTTACCGTTTTGAAAAAGACGAAACGGCTCAAGCGTCCGTCGAATCAAATAGTTAATCAGTGAAATCGAACGATACCACTTATGTTGATTAAAGAATTAGGAAAAATAGTTATGTTGAATAAGAAATCATTGGTACAGAGTGCATTGGCACTTTCCGTACTACTACCTGCGACCATGAATGTGGCTTTTGCCAATGAAAATAGCCTAACATTTGGTTACCTTGCTGATGAAGCACCATTCTCATCACTGAGCCAAGTGACAGGTCAGCCTTCAGGTTACGCCATTGATCTTTGTAAAGCTGTTGCCAACTCAATGGACGTAAAGAGCAGTAACATTAAGTTTGTCCCTGTTACTTTAGATTCAGGGCTACAAAAGCTTTCAAACAATGAAATCGACGCCTTATGTAGCGCAGTGACACCAACGGCAGAACGTCGTCAGCAAGCGAGCTTCTCATTGCCAATCTTCCAAGGTGGCGTTAGCGCGGTTTTAAATCAAGATGCCCAACAAGACTTAAAACGTGTACTTGAAGGAAAACCTGCACACCAAGGTCCTAAATGGCGTGCAACGGTAAACCGAGGCCTTGCTAATCACACTTACGTTGTTCACAAACAAACCGTGACAGAAGCATGGGTGAAAGAGCAAGTGAAACGCCTAGGTGTGATTGCTAATGTTGTGGCTGTAGATACCCACCAACAAGGTCTCGCCATGGTGAGCTCTGGCAAGGCAGACGCCTATTTTGCTGAAGTTGATTCTCTCAGCAGTGAAATGACCAAAGGCAACTATGACAATCTAGAACTGTCAGGTCGCGTTTACCAAACGGCACTACAGTCACTAGCATTGCCACGCAATAACGACGATTTCAGATTCGCTGTCGATAAAGCATTGAGTGATGCATATAACAGCAATGGTTTCGCTGAATTGTACCAAGGTTACTTTGGTCATCAGCATTCTGAAGGTCTGGAAGCGATCAAATATTTTTCTTTGAAATAAACCATCGCTAAATAACAAACCTACTGTCGGACCACCCAACAGTAGGTTTGTTACCTAGCCTAAATTGCAAAGCATTGATTGAGCGATTTGATATGTGATTTGCAATTCAGGTTGGCCAAAACCGTTAAGAGCATATGGCAGCAACAAAGCTATTGGCGAGTAATGCAATAACAACCATGCCTTGTCGAACCACGCATTCAAATAATTTTCGAGTAACGTTTAAGATGACATCAACAACACCGACTAAAACCAAATCATTAGGGCTATGGACCTGTACTGCCCTAATCATCGGCAACATGATTGGCTCAGGCTTTTTCATCGCACCTGCCGCACTTGCTCCTTATGGAACCGTAGCCATTATTGGCTGGGGTCTGATGGCACTTGCCGCGGTTTGTCTTGGAATGGTATTTGCGCGCCTGGCACGTATTGCCCCAACTACTGGTGGTCCTTATGCCTATACTCGACTAGGTTTTGGCCGCTTTACTGGGTTTTTAGTCGCTTGGGGTTATTGGATTTCTATTTGGGCCTCTTTACCAGCGATGGCCGCAGGCTTAGTCGGTTATCTCAACAGTTTATTTCCCGTGCTGCAAGAAATGCCCGCGGCCAATGTTTTGATCGGATTAGGTTCCATTTGGTTGATTGCAGGCATTAACATTAAAGGGGTCAAAGAAGCGGGGCTATTTCAAGCAGTTACTGTTTATACCAAGTTAATTCCTTTCATTGGTATTAGTGTGTTTGGTTTGTTTTGGGTCGATTGGAGCCACTTTGCTGTTCTTAACCCAAGCGATCAACCCTTCTTCAGCGCGCTGGCCGCCACCGCACCGCTGACTATGTTTGCCTTTTTAGGCATTGAGTCCGCAACGGTCCCTGCTGGTGATGTAGAAGATGCCGACAAAACCATTCCACGCGCCACCATTTTAGGCACGTTAGTCTCATCAATGGTGTACATCTTAGGTACCACGGTCGTGCTGGGCGTACTGCCAAGAGAAGTCTTGATTAACTCTAGCGCACCGTTTGCAGATGCCGCGGATGCGATGTGGGGCTCCACCGCTGCAACCATTATCTCTGTTGCCGCCATTATCTCATCCCTTGGAGCGATAAATGGCTGGACACTGCTGATGGGGCAAGTGCCAATGGCTGCGGCTCGCGATGGCGCTATGCCAACTGTATTTGCAAAAGTAAACAAGGCAGGTTCGCCTAAATATGGCATTTTAATTTCTGCTACCTTGGCGAGTCTGTTACTGATTTTTGACATATCAGGTGGCAAAGAGATGGCGACTTTTTATAACTTGATCGTCGATTTGTCCACCGATGCGGCAATGATCCCTTACGTATTCTGCTGCGCTGTAGAGGGAATTCTATACGTCAAAAAAGATAAGCTATCTAAGGTTCTCAATATAAAAAGCTATATTCCTGTGGGGACAGTTGCCTTTGTCTTTTCAGTTGCGACTATTTATGGCAGCGGGCCAACGGCAGGAATGTGGAGCTTACTATTGTTGATGTTGGCTGTGCCGGTTTGGTTACTGATTGAGAAAGAAAATTATGCCGCAAAAAATGCTGACTAATACGCAAAAAAAAGAGCGTCAGTTAATCCAGTTTTCGATAGCGATGGGGACAGTTTATACCATCGCTGGGATAACTTGGGGGATCCTCATTCAATCTGGGATCATCCTTTTTGATGCTATCTACTCAGGGGTGTCGATTTTACTGTCAATGCTGACTATGTATGCCCTGTTAGTGATTAATAAAGACAACAGCTTTGATGCTAACCAGTGTCATAACAGCAGCTTCCATATGGGACGAACCGCGGTAGAGCCCTTAGTGAACATGGTTAAATCTATAGTCATTATTTCTATCTGTTTGTATGGTTTCGTCAGTGCAGTGTTGGTATTGCATCAAGGTGGAGCTGAGAATAATAACGCTTCTTCTGGTATTTATTACGGTATCACCACAGCATTAATCTGTGTAGGCAGCTGGGGCTACCTTAAGTTTTTAGGCCAACAGCATAATGACCTTATTCAAGCCGAATGTGAGCAGTGGATGGTCGATGCCGTCTTTAGCTTGTTGGTGGTGGTCTCTTTTACCATCAGCTATCTATTCAACCAAACAGAATCGTTACAGCATCTCGCCGGTTATGTTGATCCGATGACAGTGATTGTAGCAACGCTGTATTTCATCAAAGTCCCGATCAACAGATTAATAAAAAGTACCAAGGAGCTTCTGGTTATGGCTCCAGACGAGACGATTCAGCAGCAAATAAAACAAGTATTGCAACCATTTTTAGCACAGTATGATTTCGATAACCAAATCACACGAGCAACGAAAACGGGGCGGCAGCTCTATGTAGATGTCACTTTTATCATCGATAAACCCGAGCGTACCTTTAGAATTGAGCAACTCGATAAAATACGCACAGAAATTGAGTCGCAACTCAAGTTAATCAACGATGACTTATGGTTGACCGTTTCCTTTACCAATGATCGTTACTGGGCCTAGTTACAGTCTGTCATTCTCCTCCTTAAGCAAATAAGAAGCTCTGAAATTATGCAAAACAAAACGTTAGGCATTCTCTATGCCATGTGTGGTGTCTTTATATTGAGCTTTGATAGCGTCTTGGTAAGAATGATTGACACCTCACCATGGACTCTGATTTTTTGGCGCGGTATTTTGTTATCGACAACCATTGCCATCCTCGCACTTTGTACTCGTAAAACGGCTCAACAACAAGCTGTGCCTTTCTCCATCGTCGATATCATTGGCGGCGTTGCCTTTGCCACATCCACGTTATTTTTTGTACTGTCTGTCAGCAATACCGATGCCGCCAGCACACTCGCTATTTTCAATACCGCTCCTTTTTTTGCCGCGGTTATTGCCTTTATCACTATGAAGGAAAAACTCGCTCTCCATACGCTGGTAGCAATGGGTGTTTCCATCTCAGGTATCGCAATCATTTTTGATCATGGCTTGGCTGTAGGTCAGGCGCTAGGTGACTATTATGCGCTCGTGGCAGCGATCGGATCAGCGTGTTACCTTGTGTCATTAAGAAAAAGTCGCGGCGTGAATAGTCATACAATTCTTATCATTGGTGGGCTAACCATGGCGGTCATTGCTCTAATCAATGGCGCGACGCCCTCCGAACTAAATCAGATACAATTTAGTTATATGGCGATATTAGGCATTATCGTCGTCCCTTTATCTGGTCTATGTATCGCAAAATCTTCACAGTATTTACCTGCAGCTCAAACCGCACTGATCCTATTATTAGAGCTACTGTTAGGGCCTCTTTGGGTGTTTTTGGCACTCAACGAACAACCCGCAACAGAAAATCTAATCGGCGGCAGCATTGTGCTCATTGCTCTGACTGTTCATAGTATTTGGGAGCACCTCTGTGAAAGTAAAGTCCCCCTTGCCACTTCCGTTGCTAAGTAAACAGCTCAATTTTCGCTGCTTTTATGTCCACAAACTTAAGCTCAAGCTAGATTTGACGGATTTAGCCCTTCAAAAGTGATTACCTCTCTCGTTTCACTCGAGTTAGATTAGCCATCATTAAAAATAATCGAGAGACAGATCATGATTGATATGCCACACGAACTTGTTTGGGGTGAAGTCTATCTACCACCGTTACTCGTTACCGTCGCCATTGCCTACGCACTTGCTATGTTGGTGAGTTCGGTAGCCGTCAAGACTGGCTTTCATAGACACGTAGCACTTCCTGCGGTGGTCGAAGTGTGCCTGGTGGTTATTTTCACCGGTATTATTGGCCAATTTATTGCCATATTCTAAGGAAAAAAGAGTGATTAAACGTTACTTCATCACATTACTATTTGTGTTAGGCGCTGGTTTTGTCGTCAATCACTACTATCAAGTTTTTACCGAAAACCCTTGGACTCGTGATGGCCAAGTGTCGGCTTATATTATTTCCGTCACACCTCGCGTAACAGGCCAGGTGACCAATGTCTATGTCGATGACAATACTCGTCTGAAAAAAGGCGACTTAATGTTTCAAATTGACGCCAGTGTTTATCAGGCCGCGCTAAATAAAGCCATTGCAGCAGAGAAGCAAGCCCGTGCCGCCGTCAATAAAGCGATCAATGAAGAAACTCGTGCTACGCGTCTAGAAAAACGCACGCCAGGTGCGGTATCAGTATTGTCGCTTAATAATTTAGATAATGCCGTTGAATCTGCACAGGCTAATCTTGAGCTCGCAAAAGCGAACGTCGAATCTGCGCAGCTGAACCTGCAATACACAAAAGTGTATGCACCAACTGATGGATTCATTACAAACTTTGATCTTCGTGTCGGCTCACAAGTCGTGGCGAACAATCCTGTTGTCGCACTGATTGATGAAAATAGCTTTTGGATCGAAGGTTACTTTAAAGAAACCGAATTAAAAGGCGTTGATGCTGGCGATCAGGCTTATGTGACATTGCTAACTCACGATGATACTACTCTAGAGGGCACAGTAAAAAGCATTGGTTACGGTATTTCTAAAACTGACGGTAGTACCGGTATTGATTTGCTACCAACCGTTAACCCGAACTTTCAGTGGATCCGCCTAGCACAACGTATTCCGGTCAAAATTCAGCTGTCTCAGGTTCCCGACGATCTGCAATTGCGCGTCGGTATGACTGCCTCAGTTAAAATTATTAAATAATCATAGGTAATACGCCAATGTTTAGTGCAACAACCAAAGATGCGATTAAAGTTTCCCTATCGATCGTGATTACCATCTGTTTATCACTTTGGATTGGTTGGGAAAAACCGTATTGGGCCGCAATTGCGACTGCGGTGGTTGCATTGACCGAAAATGTTGGCTCTTCCATCCATAAAGGCCGAAATCGCTTAATAGGTACTGCAATGGGGATAGCTTATGCGTTTTTTCTGATCGCTATGTTCCCTCAAGACCCGTTCTTATTTTTTACCTTTATGACGCTGTTTTTGGGCGTGTGTGTGTTTATGTCCACCGACCCAGAGTATGGCTATATTTTTCTTATGGCGTTTACCGTCTGTATGATTATTGCCGCGATGGGCGGTTTAGACAGCGCAACTACCTTCAATTTTGCCATTTTAAGAACTCAACAAACCATTCTAGGCCTGATTGTTTACTCTTTGGTCTCCAAATTGCTTTGGCCAATCAAAGTTGGCCATCAGTTTTACCCGATGGTGGAAGATATACGCAACCAACTGCTGACCGCACTAGAGACAAAAGACAACGCCACTCGCCAAAAAATGAGTGAAACATTGGCACCTCTGATCGCAAAACTGCAATCGCAACTGCGCATGCCACTTGGTGACAGTTATTCATTGTCACAACACAAACATGCCTGGAAAGTCAGATTGCAAGAATTTGAGATGCTTAACAGTTGGATAAGCATTGAAAGCGATGCCACGATCTTTAGCGAAGAGATGCAACAGCATAAAACACGATTAGCGGCGTTCGACGTTGATTATCCTCAACATTCACTATTGGTAAATGCCGAGCACAGAGCCCTTGCCTTCCAACATCGCAATTGGAAACCACAATACCGTTCATTTGCGCAGCATCTTCATGACGACTACCCAAAGGTTCTGCAAGGCGTTGTCATTTTCTGTACTGCGATTTTCTTATGGGTGTACATCCCTATTCCGGGTGGTGTGATATTTCCAATGCTCGGCGGTACGATCGCGGTAAACTTGCCTGTAATGCCAGCCACCGCTCTGCGAGATGTGATCTTATCGATCATCGGTTTCGGGACCGTTGTACTGGCAGAGTATGTGTTTATCATGCCGACCTTTACTCAAGTTTGGCAATTGGCCATATTCTATTTTGTGAATATCTTTGTTATTTGGAAGCTATTTGCAAAACCCAACCTGATGATATTTAGAATATTAGGTACTAACTTAGTGTTGGTACTCACCGCTGGCGCACTTCACTTAACGCCCGTTTACAGCATAGAAACGCCGTTATTAATGATTCTCAACTTATTGATTGTTTCGTTTTCAGGTAAGTTATTTTTCGACCTGTTTCACGCAACCACACGGGCGAGATAGACAATGCCGTCGATGATCTTGCACTTAAGAAGCCATCAATGAACCGTGTTCAGTATCGAAAAGAGGCGCTAAAAGCTGCCCTTTCCGTGGTGCTTTGTATTTATTTTGCCCTGCTATTTGGTTGGGAAAAAGCGTACTGGTCAGTGATTGTTATCGTGGTACTGTCCGGTAACGAGACATTTTCGCACTCCATTTTAAAGGGGCGCTTAAGATTGCTCGGTACCCTTATTGGCGCCTGTTCAGCCGTGGTTATTATCTCTGCTTTCCACCAGCAAAGAGTGCTGTTTTTAGCTAGCTTATGTTTATATTTAGCCGTCTGTGTTTACCTCTCGACACACCGCAAGACTGGTTACATGTGGTCAACGGCATTTATCGTTTGCGCGCTAACTGCGTCCGTCGGACATTTTGACGACGTCGCGACGTTTAATGTTATGACGCTCCGACTACAAGAAACGATGCTAGGTTTTATTGTTTATAGCTTCGTCAATCAATTTATTTGGCACGTAAATACACAAGATCATTTTTTCAATTTGCTTAATGAAGTGAAGCCCCATTTACTGGGCAATCCCTCTCAATCGGATGTAAATGATACTAATATATTGATTAAGCTTGATAAATTAAGTGAGATTTTACAGCTCCCGCTGCATGGTAGTTACCAATTAAAACAACAAAAGTCTTATTGGATCACGATCGTTTATGCACTAAAAACACTTTATCTACTGCAAAGTACATGCAACCTAACTCAGCACAGCTTGAGCGCTCACGGGCAAACTATTGTCCGCGAATCACTTAAACTGCAACAAATAACACATGACTTAAAAACTTGGCTTGAACAAGCCAATCAGATCGCCACTCCTGCGGCCACACTTGGCGCTTTTGAAGTTAATCACCAAGTACGGATGAAATATGCACTTCAAGCGGTCTCTATATTAGCAACATGTTTATTAATATGGATTTATCTGCCTGTACCGAGTGGGTTTTTATTGCCCATGATGGCTTCTATCTATTCAATCGTCCTAGTTCGCCAGCCAGTGAAAGGCGCAATGCAAACTGGGTTAGCGTTAATGGTGTGGGGAAGCCTATTCATCTTAGAGTACGCGGTTATTCTGCCAACACTGGATAACGTATTTGAGCTATTGGCGTTTTATTTTATCCATATAGTCGTTATTTGGGCTATTTATTCGAAACCTCAACACACCATTCTAAAAATATTAGCCAGTAATAACTTAGTCATTTTTACGATGGGAGCACTCCAGTTGGTGCCAAATTTTGACATGACTACGTCGTTTTCCATGATCACAGTCCTGTTTATTGTTTTAGCGGTAACCCAAATCATTGGTTCGTTGTTCAATCCGTCGCAAACGACGGGCTAACTCTTTATTATCTCAACACATTTCGTTTATCACTAACCTCATCTAAGTTTTGATGGATATTGTCCTCCATAACCGATTATTGGTTTTGCCCTTCCCTACCTAAAATACATCCATCAGCTAAGCCAATGTGAAATTCAAACTCACATTTAAATGCTAAATAGAAACTTATTCATTAATAAAAATGTGGGACAGGGTGTCCAGCGATAAATTAACAGCCGGGTTTTCATAGTATTGAAAATCTTATACTGGAAATGACTTAGACATGATTTTTACTAAAACACCTAGCCGCTCAAACAAAATGGCAACACTATCACTTATTGCTAGCTCAGTGTTGCTAGCAATATCACCTGTTGTTTCTGCCGAAGAGCAGCCTCAAACTCTAACCACGTATTCTGAAATCAGTACTCATGGTAAAAAAGTATTTGAGCAGTATGGTATTGATCATGATCTACCTAAACTTGCTCTGAGTTCGCTTATGCAAGGCGATCACCTCGTAGAGCACGCTTACCGAAAAGTAACTATCGGTGAAGACGTTAAAGAGTCATCCGTGTATCTGATTAAAAATACCGATACCAAAGGCAATATCGATCTGCATATAAAGTATGACCCGAATCATCTGGATAAACACGAAAATGTGATCGATCAGATTGAAACCTTCACCCGTAATGAATATCGCCTAAGAAATTATGCTGAGGCGTATGACTCATCAAGTGTTGAAGCCAAAGATGACGGAAAAGGCAATGTTGAGATCAGCTTTAACTATTCTAAGTATGGTTTGCCCCAAGACATTGCTTACTTCCGCTTTCTGACAGTCAAAATCTTTTTGGTCGACGGCGAACCTAAAAACATGCTGATCACCAACAAAAAGCCGTTCAATTTTGATGGCAATGATATTGAATCCTATAAGCAAGAGATCACCTTTAGCACCTTGGAATCAGGTAAGGTCATTATCGACACCAAACATACACAGCTGCTTGGCAAACATAAAAAGAAACCGCTTGAAATCATTACCAAAGTAGAGCCTGTGGCCTTTTACGATGAAGGTGTTGACGTACAAATTATAAACGAAGAGAAACTTAAAGAAGTCTCTGATCCGCGTATGCGTGAAGAAAGTGTCAAACTTAACCGCGTCTTCCCACTAATGGGTGACATGGTCCGACGCCAAGGTATTGATTTACCACTACCATTTGGCGTGTCTGTCGCATACCGCAACCAAGACATGAACATTCCATTTAACGACTTTACCATTCAGGGCGTGCGCTTAAATGACCTGTTTGACCCCGAAGATACGGTTGGTGTTGTCACTGCAGAAAGTATGAGTATTCGTGGTGATGTTAACATTCTGCCATTTTGGAATGTTTTCGGCTACGTCGGCAAGATCGATGTAAACGCGAATGTTGACGCAGGATATACCGGCGCTGCGGGAGAGTTCCTTCAAGACAAGTTAAACAATAAATTCCCTGGCTTAGGCGATGAATTCTGTAGTGGTGGCTTGTCGGCAGTGTGTAATCGTGGCCGCTTAAATGTGCCAATACATTTGGAATACGACTTACGCGGTGTAGGTACTACGCTATCGATTGGTTACAAAGAGTTCTTTGCATCGGTCACAGGTACATACTCGCAAACACGTATCAAAGGCGGTCAAGATTGGGGCGACGGCATCGTAACCGTACAGCCTATGTTGGGCTATCAGTTGGTTGATTACCGTGCACAAATCTTCGTCGGTGCAGAATACCAGGGCCTTGATGCTCGTATGGATGGTCATGTTATCGCTGGTGATGTTGAGTTTGATTACGATATCGGTGTAGATCTCAACCAATGGGCTTACTTAATCGGTTTTAACAAGCAAATTGGCAAAAACTACAATATCACTGGCATGTATAACACTGGTGAAACTCGAAGTGCCTTCACAATTAACTTCGGATATCGATTCTAATCCGTTTTGCTAGACAGACTCTCCTACAAGAATCGGCTACGGGCTGCTCTTGTAGGATAACGTCCTCTTTACGTGATTACATCAATTTAAAATATATCTCTAACATACATCCCATAAACAAAATCAATCTATCAAGCAACTCTTCAGGATGAACGTAGCGCATGGAACCGCGTGTTTGATGAAGACAAACAATTGTGGACATGACAATGAAAATAACCAAACGCTCAATACTTGCTCTTACTATCGCCGCTCTGCTTTCAGCTTGTGGCAGCGATGACGATTCTCAACCAGGTGCGCCTGCGAAGCCACAACCATTAAAGCCTCTTCCGTCTGAAACAATCAATGTTGCAGTCGGCAACGCAGACGTGACCGCAACGAAAGAATCTCTAGTTATCACAACCGTTGAAGGTGAAGAAAAGCTTGGCTCTGTTGAATCTTTTAAAGGTATTACCTTCGCTCAAGCGGCGCGTTTTGAACACAGTGACACAGCTAATCTTGAGGGCAGCATTAATGCCACTGAGTTCGGTAATGTATGCCCACAAATTAAAGCAACAGTTCTAGAACAAAGCGAAGACTGTTTGAACCTTAACATTTGGCGTCCAGAAGGCGCGGTTGAAGGTGACGACTTGCCAGTCTATGTGTTTATTCACGGTGGTGATTTTGAATACGGCTCTGGCTCTAACCCAATGATTCACGGTGACACCGTTGTCGCACAGGGTGCGGATGAAGGTAATCCATTTATTGCAGTGACGTTTAACTACCGTTTGGGCCTGTTAGGTACAAAATGGGTAGAAGGAAGCACTTCACCAAAACCAGAGAATAGCGGCAACTATGCAATTGGCGATCAGAAGAGCGCTTTGGAATGGATAAATAACAACATCAAATATTTTGGTGGTTCAAAAGGAAACGTGACCGTAATCGGTCAAGGGTCTGGTGCAATGTCTATCGGGATACTACAGCTAGAAGATACCGCAGCTCCCGTCTCTGGTGAGTATTTCCGAAGAGCCATAATGCAAAGTAATCCATATGGTTTTGAGTATTCAACTTATAAAAAAGCAGAAAGTATCGCTAAGAAATTAGACTCCACTAGCCTAGAGCTATTTAATAAACCTCTTGCTGAGCTTGACTTAAAAGAGCTAAAAGAAGTGCAAGCAGAGTTCAGTAATCCTCTTAATCGAGTCGTTAGCTGGCTTACGAACTCTTTGCCTCTAGTGTCAAAGGGCTCACCAATGTCACAATTGATGCCATTTTCTCCTTATATTGAAAGCAAAATTTTATACCCTGGGTACCACGTAACACAACAACCCGTATCATCTTCACTAACAGTGCCAACCGTTTTGGGAGTGAATGAAAATGAATCTAACACAATGAGCATTTTGCCTAACCTAACATCACTAATTGCTATAATCTGTGGTGATTGTTTAGAAGGAGATGATTCCGAACTAGCAGCTGAAGGCTTATTGAGTTGGTTAGACAATGAAGATAATAAGGCGCAAATAACCTCACGACTAGAGTCACTCGTTAAACAAGACGATTTTTCTGCACAACTAGAACTGCAAGAGCTTATCGATGCGTTGCCTAGCTCAGCTTATGAGACTATTACAAAACTATTTTTTGGGGCAAATAATAACACTGGGGAAAGCTTACTAAGCCTAACAGATTTTATCCCAAACAATGAGCACAGCTTGCTTGGTGCTATTGAAAATATGGGGCAATACCGTACCCTAATGAACGATATGCTGTTTACAGGACCTGCACGTATGAAAGCGGCTGAAAGTGACAATGCCACCTTCTATTACTTTAAGCATAAACCTAGCTTCAATGTTTGGACTTATCAAAATAGCCCAAACTTAGAAGACCCAACAAAGGTTAATATCGATTTCGGCGACCTACTAAAAACGATTAGTTGTGTCACTGGTACGTGTAACGCGTCTGAGCTACCGTTTGTGTTCAATAAGGCCGTGAAGCTCGATGGAACAAGCGTTAAGCCGAACTCAACAGATAAGCAGCTAATGAACGAGATGTCACGCTTGTGGTTTAGCGATAAGTTATTCAATGACTACCAATACTCAACTAAAGAAGAAGACAAAGTTCTAGTCATTGACCATGGTTCAATCGAATACTCAGATCATTGGGATAAGAACGAAAACCCAAGTAAAGACGCAGGTATGCCTGATGGTCGTCTAACTGGATTAGAAGAGAAGAATATTCTGCTGAATTACATCAACAACTAATCATTAAAGGCCAGTTCGCTGGCCTTTTTTATAACTACCCTTTTTTAATCCTACGAGAGTCTTATGTTTACTAAAACACTTCGTACCTTATGCGCCCTAGTGTGTGTCGCATTTGTCGCAGGATGCGCACAACCTTACCCTAAAGTCGAACCAGACTTTGAGTCAAACTGGCAACCTCAACGCTACCAGGCCGAAGTTGCACTGCTTGCCAGTGCCCCCGAGGCATTCGCCAAACGAATTCAATTGGTTCGCCAAGCTCAGTCAAGTATTGATATGACCTACTTCGATTGGGAGCAAGATACCTTAGGTGTTTTGCTGCTCAGCGAAATCAAATTCGCCGCCAACCGTGGGGTAAAAGTTCGCCTAACGCTGGATGATCTGATGGTGTTTGACGCTAAATGGCTCGCCGAGCTCGACAGCCACGACAATATTGAAATCCGTATTTTTAACCCTTTTGACTCACGTAAATCAGGTTGGTTAGGCCGAGCAATTGACTTTTCATCCCATCAAGATCGCTTAGACAATCGCCTGCATGAGAAATACTTTAACGTTGATCACACTCACATGATTTTGGGTGGACGTAATATTGGTAGTGACTATTTTGGTTATAACAAACACGCCAACTTCTTCGATCTCGATGTACTGTTTAAAGGTGAAGTGATCGTAGCCTTTGATGCCAACTATCAAAACCTGTGGAACAGTACACACGTAACGCCAATTCGAGAGCTGATCGAGGTCGAGGAGAACCATCAATACGTCGATTTCTACACCACGATGGCCAGAGTGAACAAAGACAATAAACAAGTGATTGAGAATGTATATACCCACGTCGCTAATCTCAAACAGCCTGACTTCATTCAAACAGAAGTGACGCCCGTTTTTGATTCACTGCAAAAACTAGAAAATAACAAACCTTATTTTCGTACTCGTGCCGAACGCTCTATCAACAAGGAGTTACGTAGCGCCAACAAAGTGGTTATCTCGACTCCGTATATCGTCCCTACGCAAGGAAAATTCACCGTTATTGAAAAGCTTAGAGAGCAAGGAACGGACGTCACTTTATTGACCAACTCTTCGGCTTCAAATGATTCCGGTTTTATTCCTGCTTATTATGAGCAGCATAGAATCACGCTGTTAGAAAAAGGGGTGAACCTTTATGAGTACAAGGATACCGCGCTCAATGAAGATCATTTTTATCATGGTGATACCTATTACCACAACAAAGCACTGATTATCGATGATAAGTTGAGCTTTATCGGATCATCTAACTTTGATCCACGTTCAGACTTCTTAAATTTAGAGTTTGGCCTGTTTATCCATAGTGAAGCGTTCGCCGCTCAACTAGAAGAGTACTTATTCGGCGACAAATCGCTATTTTGGGATGTAACGCTCGACGGCCAAGGCAACCCAATATGGTCATCGGGTAATGAATCCACAGCCGATAACCCAAACTATGGAGCCTGGCACGAAATTACCGACAGAATATTCAGAAAAATGGATGGCGAGTTTGAGCTTTAGCGAGTTGTAAAAGAGTAATAAAAAAGGGGCTTAACCATTGGTTAAGCCCCTTTTTTACAACCTTACCCGAGATATTAAAACTGAGTACCAATAGAGAAGTGAATACGAAACTCATCGCCCTCTGGAGCATCTAATCCATAAGCAAAGTCAACTTTCATTGGTACATATTTGGAATTCCAAATTAAGCTCAAGCCTGTACCACGTTTCAAATCAATCTCGTCGTTAAACGCATCACCAATATCATAGAACGCGCCCAACCAAACTTGTTGGTATACCTGATATTGATACTCAAACCCAGCGGTAAACATATAACGGGCCCCAGTTAACGCACCATTTTCATCTCGTGGTGAGATTGATTCATAATCATAGCCACGTAAATTCTCGTCACCACCAGCGAAAAAACGAAGCGATGAGGGAATATCTTCAAGTGAATTAACAATATTAATGCCGACATTTGAACGAAAATGAAATTTTTGCTTCTCGCTAATATCCCAAGATAGCACGCTGTTTCCTTCAACATGAAGCAAGCGAGAATCTGAAAGTAAGTATGGATCTGAGTATTCTAAAGAATAAATATGCCGATGACTCAATTCCAGTTGATCATTTTTGCGCTCAAGTTGAGAAAAAGTGATACCTGGCATCAGCAATTGTGACTGACTATCTTCTGACGCCTGTTGGTATTGCTCTCGTAAATATCTTACATGCATGGTACTTTGCCAGTCACTTTCTAACTGCCAGTGCTTTTCGAACGTAAGTTCGTTGGTAAAACTCGCTGTATCTCTATAATCGACACGCGTAGATTCAAACTGAATACCGTAGTAATCCGTTAGAACGTTCTTGGTCGGTATTTTGTAACCCATCAAAAGCGATTGTTCAGGTTGAGAGATCGATGCCTCCGCCTTCAAACTATGGCCACGACTGTTATACCAAGGCTTATTCCATTTAAGTGATGCTCTAGGACCTAAGTCTGTCCCATAACCTCCACCGACCTGGACAATGTTTCGCGAATTAGGGACTGTCGACACTTCGATAGGCACTTGGTTGTCTTCGGTTTTCTGGTCAAAATTGCCTTTTACCGCGACACTGCGAAACCAGTTGGTCTGTGAAAGGTTAGATTGGTATTCGCCCAGTTTAATGGAATTAAATCCGTCACCTTTATCAAATGGACTTAAAGATTTAATGCGATCGGTTTCGATTTCCGAGCTCGTCACAGAAATTTCGCCAAAGTGATAACGCACACCGCTATCAAAATGCAGCCTTACATTCGCTTGGTTCATGCTTGGGATCACTTCTATCACCGACTGCAAAAACTGACCTTCTAAATAGCCTTTTTGTTGTGCAAGTGATAATAAGTTTTGCTTCAATGAATCGTAGTCTGAGTGAGAAAGGGGCTGTCCTTGTTGAAGCTGACCGGCATCAATCAAATCAATAAAATCTTGATCTTGATCTGCTTCTCCCGTGATTAAGATGCTGGAGCTCGCGATGAGCGTTACTGGGCCAACATCCACATCAATGGTCACCTGTTCGTCTGCATTTTTAGAGACATTAAATTTTGGGTGATAATAGCCGTATGGGTTTAGCGCATCATTAACTAACTTTCTGAGCTGCCCTTTGGAAATATTTTTCGCAGGGGTTTCAGACAATGGCGAGAGATAATATTCGAGGTTTTTCTCTAATGGTTTAGTCAACCCTTGAATCGTAAACTCTGCCGCAAAAACATTGCAAACAGGGATCGACGCAAAGATTGATATACCCACTATTTTTTTTACCAAAGAAGCCATATATCTGTTTAAGTTAATCTTACACCTCAATAGTCTATTGCGATGATGGGAATCAAGTTAATCGTATATGCAGGACGCTACCCTACCTATGTGGCTCATCACTCTACATATTTACTCTCAATAATGGTTAAAACCATTTAAAAGCAATAGCGATAAGAACCGCACACTCTCATTAACTCGAAAACCATTCAGCCAACCAATGGATTGTTAATTGGAGGACTTAATCCTTCAAATGAGATTGGTTGCGTACAAAAATATCGCATAAATTAATCACATCGAAGAGAGATGGCCGCAAAGATAAGTACCTCCTCCATCATGAAGAGGACGCAACCATACACTGACTTCTCTCTTCTGAATCGAGCAAGAATAGAAATTAAAATACGAATTCACATCGTGTTTGTGCAATCTAAGCAATTTGTCTTAATTTCTAGTCAGGTTCATTCAATCAGTAGCTTGAGTTGGTTATGTGACCAACATCGAATCATTCATCAAGTTGCATTGATAAATTAATTAAACCATCACGATTAATCACTATGTTTAGTTTATTAATGCGTAGGTTTTAGAAGATTTAACTCACATCAGGAGAGTCCACAATGGCTGGAATTTTAGAAGGTATCCGAGTAATTGAAGTTGCATCAATGGCAGCTGCACCCACTGCAACCGTAATGCTTGCCGATCACGGTGCAGAAGTGATCAAGATTGAACCTCTAGCAGGTGACCCTTGGCGCTATGGTCATATGGTTGCGGGTATGCCAAAAAGTAAAATTGCGTACACCACCTATACACAGAACCGCACTAAAAAGTCTGTGGCGCTTGATTTGAAAAAACCAGAAGCTCAAGAAGCACTGCATAAGTTAGTGGCGACGGCAGACGTATTTTTAACCAACTCGCCACTCAACGTGCAAAAACACCTTAAGCACACTTACGAAGATATCAAAGCGGTAAACCCGAAAATCGTTTACGCGTGGATTAATGGTTTCGGCCTGGAAGGTCCAGACAAAGACGCCCCTGGTTTTGACATGACCGCTTGGTATGCACGTACGGGCATTATGGAAGAACTGCGTCCAAAAGATGGTGGCCCAGTTCCACTACCCGTTGGCACAGGCGACTTGAACACCGCAACAGCATTGTTCAGTGCGGTAATGACGGGGCTTTATCACAAAGAACGCACTGGTGAAGGTTCTAAAGTCTCTACGTCTTTGATGAATAATGGCTTGTGGGCTAACTCAAGCATGATGCAGGCGGCCCTAGTTGGCGCACCAGCAATGAAGAAATACCATCGCGAAGAGTGGCCAAACCCAGTGACTGGCGGTGTGTACAAAACTCAAGATAACCGTTATGTCATCATTGTGGAACTGAATCCAAATAACGTTGATAACTTACGTGATGCGTTCGGCGCTGACCACTTGAAAGGTGATGAACGTTTCGCAACACCTGAATTGCGCGCGGTAAACCATCAAGAATTGTTTAATGAAATGCAAGCCATTGTTGGTCAGCATGATCTCGCCACAGTAAAAACACGCTTAAAAGAGTTTGGCGTTAACTTCAGCGTGGTTCAAACCACCGAAGAGTGTACTCGCGACGAGCACATGATTGCCAATGGTTGTTTCCCTGAGGTGGAAGGCACTGACGGCATCCGTACTATTGATAGCCCAATTCAGGTTGAAGGTAACGGTATTAACAAGATCAAGCCTCAAAACCCACCTAAAGTTGGTGAGCATACAATGTCTGAGCTGACAGATCTTGGCTATAGCGATGAAGAAGTACAAGCGCTAGTCGCTGCTAAAGCGATTGGTCTCTCACGTTAATCACATTAAACGAAAAGTTATCATACCAACCTGGTTGTATCTACAAACCTATAGCCAGGTTGAGTTTCTAAAATTAATTAAGTAGGTAAATATTATGTCAGAACATAAGTTTTTTGAAGATTTTGAAATTGGCGAAAGTTTTGTAACAAGCGCACGCACCATCACCGAAACCGATATCGTCATGCACGCAATGCACAGTGGTGACTGGCAGCCGCATCATACCAATGAAGAATTCGCAAAAACACAACCGTTTAGAACGCGTCTTGCGCACGGCAACCTGACTTTTTGTATCAGTACTGGCCTGATTTTCCAATCATCGTCAGAAAACCCAAACATTATGGCTTATGGCTTTAATAAGGTTCGTTATCCAGCACCAGTATTCCCAGGTGACACGATCAAAGTTGAAGTCACTGTGACCGAGAAAAAAGATCACCCTAAACAGAAAACACATGGGTTGATGACACAAACTGAAGTCACAACCAACCAACGTGGTGAAACAGTTGCTTATGTTGAGCATGAGTTGTTTGTAACTAAGCGCACTCCAACAGAATAAATCCATACAGCTGAGCCTGCCTTGTCGATTAATTTGCAAGGTAGGCAACTCACCAAGATGGCATCGTTCAGTTGATGTTCGATGCCAAACAAAGTTTGATTAATTTCTACACGAGTAGAATTTAAAAAAGAGAATAACGCTATGACTGAAGTTGCAAAATATAAAGAAGTTGCCAAGTTTTTTGAAGATTTTGAAATCGGAGAAACCCGTACTACGGCAGGTCGAACTATTACAGAAGCTGATTTTGTTATGCACGCGATGCATTCGGGTGACTGGATGCCGCACCATACCGATAAAGAATGGTGTAAGACACAACCGTTCAAAAAACCAATCATTCATGGTAATGCGACATTCAGTATCAGTACTGGTTTGTGTATTCAAGGTGAGCCGTTAAATCCACACGGCATGTCTTACGGTTACGATAAAATTCGTTATCCAAACCCAGTGTTTGAAGGTGACACCATTCAAGTCACGATGACAGTGATTGATAAAAAAGATCACCCAAAAAATCCAACTCACGGTTTGATTACTGAAGAAAAAGTTACCACCAATCAAAATGGTCAAGTTGTGTGCGTCGCTCATCACGTTATCTACGTAGAAAAACGTAACGCTTAACCTCTGGCACTACCCTGCTCATTATCATTTAAAGGAGAATACTGTCGATGAAACTAAACGAAAATAAAGCCTCTAAGTTGGAGCAGTTTCGTTGCATGGATGTTGTTTGGCTGCTCAATCAATGGGTTGAGCGTCAACCAAACAAGCCGTTTATCGTATGGTCTCCTTTTGATGATAGTCCAAGCCAATCTTGGACCTATGCGGAGTTAGCTACAGCGGCCAAACAGGTTGCAGCTGGGCTCTACAAACGTGGGGTAGGCAAAGGGGACTTTGTTTTAATGCACTTTGACAATTCCCCTGACTTTTTTATCGCTTGGTTTGCATGTGCCTATCTTGGCGCGACTCCAGTAACGACCAATACTCGTTCAGTGACAGATAACGTTAAGTATTTTGCCGAAACAATGAACCCAGTTTGTGCGATTACGTCTGCAGACTACGCGGCTGTCGTGCGTGAAGCATGCGGCGATTCAACGCCAGTGATTATTTCCGGAGAAATAGCAGCCGATGTTGCCGCTAAACTAAACACAGAGTCTTTTGCACATCTCGCGATCGATGAACCCATTCCAGTACTAACTAGCGATCCTGAGCGTAATTTCGCGGTTCAGTTTACCTCTGGCACCACTTCGCGCCCTAAGCCGACGATGTGGAATAATGCTAACGCCTTGTGGGCGGGTAAATCGATGTCGACCAACCTGCGCTTGAACAACAACGACACAACGTTACTTTTTCTGCCTCTATTTCATGCCAATGCACAAATCTCTTTGTTGAGCACTTTGTGGGTTGGCGGTACGGTTGTCGTTCAGCCTAAGTTTTCAGTGTCGCGCTTTTGGGGGGCTTGTGTTGCCCATGATATCACTTGGGTATCAATGATTCCTTTCGCTTTTAAAGCGCTGAAAGGTAAACCCGTACCTTCAAAACACAAGGTGCGTGTGATGATGGGGCTTGAACTCATGCCCGAGCTTGAAAAAGAGTTTAACGTTCAAATTATGGCGATGTGGGGAATGACAGAAACTCTCTCTTCTTGCATTGTTTCCGACCCGTTTCACCCAGGTCCAGCGGGGAGTATTGGTCGCCCTTCTCCCTTCTATGATATCGAGATTCGTAAAGAAGACGATGGTCGATTAGCTCAACCAGGCGAACAAGGCTTATTGTTCGTACGCGGCGAACGCGGTGTTACTCTGTTTAAAGAATATTACCAACAACCTGAACATACCAAGGAAGCGTTCGATGACAGTGGCGCACTCGATACGGGTGACATTATTCGTATTGACGAGCAAGGTTGGCTGCATTATGTCGCGCGTTATAAAGACATGTTGCGTGTCGGCGGAGAAAACGTGGCAGCATTAGAAATCGAAACAGCCATTGATCAAACTGGCTTAGTGATGGAGTGCGCCGTGGTTGGCCAACAGCACTATATGTTGGGTGAAGTCCCCGTCGCTTTTGTCTCGTTAAGTGATAAAGGTATCAAGCTCAAACATGAGCAAGTGAGAGAAAGAATTATTGCTCATTGTCGTGAAAAGTTGGCTGACTTCAAAGTGCCTAGAAGTGTGATGATTGTGGCGAGTTTTCCACGTTCAACACTCGACCGAATCTCCAAAAAAGTCCTTCGAGAACGATTACCTCCTATCGAATCGTAGCAACCAACGAGAGATTCCACACTTAACTTCAACATCTAACGTAACAATGAGGGTATGTAGCGATTATGGGACCAACTGAGATTTTAATTCTTCTTTTAGCAACAGCAGGGCCGACCAAAGCGGCCATTGTTTACCTAGGCTTAACCAAGAACACAGATGCGCAGTTTAAACGTCAACTCGCTTTGCGCTCAGCTGGCATTGCCGCGGTGTTATGTGTCCTATTTGCTCTACTTGGAGCGGGTATTTTATCAACACTAAAAATCAGTGTTGAAGCCTTACTCATTGCTGGTGGCGCTATCTTATTTGTATTTGCTCTCGATATGGTGATTGGTGAAGATAAAGAGCAAGCCGACAGCAGCGAACCACCAGCTCCCACCTTAGATTGGGCAGCCTTTCCACTCGCTATGCCATTAATGGCTTCTCCTCAAGGGCTAGTCGCCATTGTGGCCATTGAAGCGACTAGTCAAACCTTTGCCGACTCATTAATGCTGGTTGGGCTGATTTTAGTCGTCGCGGTGGTTAACGTGGTATTTATGCTCGGTGCAGATAGAATTTTCTCTAAGATTCCGCCAGCATTTTTAAAAGTCATCATGCGCATTGCAGGCTTATTACTTTGCGGTCTAGCAGTACAAATTATGATTTACGGTTTTGACGGCTTAGGTTTAATACCTAATCAAGCTGTGGAACTACATAGTTAAAAGCGCTCTAGTTCTAATCCACTTTATAACAACCCTATTATTTAACTTGTAGAGATAAACTTAATGAAAGAATTTAAATACGTACTCACTGAGAAAAAAGGCAATGTAGGCATTGTTACTTTTAACCGTCCGGAAGCAATGAATGCACTCAACGAGCAAGTTGTAGAAGATGTTACTGACGCATTAAAAGCGTTTGATGCGGATGATTCTGTCGGTTGTATGATTCTAGCCGGAGGTGAAAAAGCCTTTTGTGCCGGCGCTGATCTTAAGTGGATTGCGGATGTCGATTTTGAAGAAGCCTACCAAAAAGACTACGCCGCCTATATGGACCAAATAGCGGAACTGCGTAAGCCAGTGATTGCCGCAGTTAAAGGCTTTGCGTTCGGTGGCGGTACAGAAATTTCATTAATGTGTGACATCATTCTTGCTGATAAAACTGCATTATTTGGTTTAACTGAGGTAACACTCGGTGTGATCCCTGGTGGGGGTGGTACTCAGCGTATGGCTCACCGCATCGGTAAGTATAAAGCGATGCGTTACATTTTAACTGGCGACTGGATCAAAGCCGATGAAGCCGAGCGCATTGGTTTGATAACTGAAGTAGTAGAGGACGACGTCCTTCAACATGCAGTCGAGCTTGCGACCAAAATAGCGAATAATCCACGTCTAGCAGTATTGGCAGGTAAAGAATCCGTCAATCAACAAGCAGAAATGCCAATTGCTGAAGGCCGTAAAGTTGAACGCCGTCTGTTCCATGCACTATTTGGTACAGAAGACAAAAAAGAAGGCATGACTGCATTTGCTGAAAAGCGTAAACCTAATTACAAAAAATATTAACCATTGCAGATATATACTGAGGAAAAATGATGAGTAAAGTAATCGTAGAAAAAAACAACGGTATTGTGCACGTAAAAATCAACCGTCCTGAAGTAATGAACGCCTGTGATGGTGAAACTTACAACGCTATTGCGGATGCATGGGATGAATTAGAAAACGATCCAACGCTACGTGTTGGGATCATCAGTGGCGAAGGTCGTTCATTCTGTGTTGGTACAGATATTAAATGGGTAAACTCTCCAGCAGCTGATGGGTTTGTTGACCGCCTATACCCACGCCTAATGTCGATGACAAAACCAGTAATTGCCGCCATTCACGGCCACTGTAATGGAGGTGGTCTAGAGCAAGCGCTAGGTGCCGACATTCGCGTCTGTGCTGACAACGCACACTTCGGCTTTGGTGAAATTCGTCTCGGTTGGATTCCAGGTGGTCACGGCACTCAACGTTTACCTCGCGTGATTCCGCTAGGCAACGCACTAGAATTACTTTACACAGGTAACCGTATCGATGCGCCAGAAGCATTACGTCTTGGCCTAGTCAATCACATGGTCCCTGCTGAAGAGCTAATGGCTAAGTGTGTGCAAATCGCGCAAGACATTGTCAGCTCAGCGCCACTTGCCGTGCAAAAAATGAAATCTACCGTCATGAATGGCTTAGATCTGCCATTACCTGAAGCGGTAAAACTAGAGAAAGCTGCGTTTGAATGGTTAATGGCAACCGAAGATGCCAATGAAGGTGCAACGGCATTTGCCGAAAAACGTGCACCAAACTGGAAAGCGAAATAAGCCGCCCTTTTTCTTGGTTAGTAACGAAATGCCAGACAGTGACACTGTCTGGCATTTTTATTGTCGGTAAGCTATCTGTTGATGGACGTCACCCTTCAAACGCGATTGGTTTAGAGGTGAAAATTAACTTAATTTACTGTTATTGAAGATAAATATTTAGGAAATCACAATGTCAAAGAATCAATCGAATACCACAGAAAGCTCACAAACTAACGTAATGGCTACCAAAACACCCCTTATAGAATTTAAAAATGGTTTTCCCGCAGAACTAGAAGCCAAAACTCGTCAGGCTAACTATGGTGAACTGTTCCTCGGTGGGGATATTTCTGCCTACTTCAACGTTCGTGCATGTGAATTTATGCCTACCGCCGTTTTACCAGCGCGTCAGCCTGTCATGCCACTGGCCACCAACTTGATGCCAGAAGTGGGACAAGTAAAAGCGGAAATGACATCCGAAAGTCTGCTTAAAGGCCCGTTAACACTTGACCAGTTCCTAGAGCAGTCTGACAGCGCGCAAGGTTACCTTGTCGTCCATAAAGGCGAGATCGTTTATGAACAGTATCCTCGTATGCGCCAAGAAGACGTTCACCTATGGATGTCCTCTGCCAAACCAATGGCTGGTCTATTGATTGATATGCTGATCAGTGAGGGTAAAATTGATGAAAATGCGCCGATTACTGATTACATAACCGACTTCAAGGGTACTGATTGGGATGGTATTACCACACGTGATGTGCTGGACATGGCAACTGGTATGGATCTTGAAGATACTACTGAATCGCGTTTTGACCCAGAAAATGTTGCTCGACGTGTTTACGAAGCCGAATTTGCTTTCCCGAATGAAAAGCATGGTTTAGAAACCTTGACCGACGTACTAAAAAGTACCAAGAAAAAAGAACAACCTGGCTTGTCATTCCAATACGCATCTGGCCTAACTCAAATGTTAGTCATTCTGGCTGAAGCAGTTGAAGGCGAACGTTGGCCTCAACAATTTGACCGCAGAGTGTGGTCAAAAGTCGGCGCAGAAGGCAGCCTACAATTACACTTAACACCTGAAGGCATTGCCGCTGCGCACGGTTTAGTGTCTAGTAACCTCAGAGATTTTGCTCGCTTCGGTATGCTCTACACACCAAGTTGGAACAAAATCGCTTCTGAGCAAGTGGTGACTGATGAAATCCTGCAACGTATTCACAGTGAAGTGCGCACCCATGACTTTATGATGAAAGGCTTTGATGGTGCTGTATTTGCCGACTATCTTGGTTCAAATGATTTCATTTCCAACAGTCGTCAATGGGATATGGTATGGCCTGATGGTGACATCTGGAAAGGTGGTTTAATGACGCAAGGCTTGTACGTCTCACATGAGCGCGATTTGGTTATCGTCTACTTCAACGTCAACAATGATGACCACTCAGGGCATCGTTTTGCACGTACAATTGCAACGTCTGGTCTATTTGACCGTGACTAAGTGATCGTTTTACTTACTAAAAAAGCGGGTTATGTTTTCTAAACATAACCCGCTTTTTTATAACGTGACGTACAGCGGTACTTAAAATATCTAGCTTAATGAGAAACTGGAGCTTGAGATTTATAACAGCCGGACACTCGACTAACCTGATAGACAGATTATCGGTGTACTCGTACATCAAATGGCGGCGAATTAATCGCCGCCAAATCATCAAACATTAAAAAGCAAAACGCGCTTTAAGTCCAAACACCACATCCGTTTTGTCTTTAATAAAGATATTCGCTAAATCCTGCGATTCAATCGCGTTAACATTAATCGCGGTATGGTTTAGAACTTGCACACTTGGCGACAGTTGCAACCAAGGTGTTACCTGCGCACGGTAGTAGATCTCGGCAGTGTATTGATCATCAAAATCAATATTTCCAAACGTACTGGCCATCGGACTTGCCCAGTTAAGCGCTAAGCCAAACATGTCTTGGTTGCGCTGAGTTGGCATGTAACCGAAACCAGCACTGACCGATGCGTCATAAATGGCACCAGCGTCTTTTGCCCAACCAGCGCGTAAAAACGGCAACCATTGTTGTGCGATGAGACCAGAAAAGTTGACATTAATACCATGACCTTCTTTGTCGCTGCCAACCGCATCTCTCTGCCAGAATGTTACATGGGCATTTTCAATAAACAACATATCACGCGAAGGTGTATAACCGATTTCAAAACTCTTCCAAGTTGCACCCGAATCAAAAAGATCTTCTGCGCCTTGAATCAAGTCTGAGGCATTACCTTTTGCGTCCATAATACTTGCTGAGCTGTAGACACTATCGGTAATAAATCCGCCTAACATTACCCCAAGGCCACCATCAGGAAGACCGCCTATAGTGCCACTCCCTGAGCTAAACACACTATTGTTGAAATCGTTCCAAGGACTGGCTAACGGGTAAAAGTCAGTATAATCGGTCATATCAAGGAAACCGGCATAAGCAACCATGCGGTCATTAAGCATAGATTGGCGCCAGAACAGATGAGTCGTACGAAAACCTTGGTCGCCATAAAGTGGATGAACAAAACCGATATAACCAAGATCTTTGAGGCCGAAATCTTTCGGAGAAGAATCGGTATACTTGTGGCGATGCTCAACTTTAAAGACAATGCCACCAGTAGACCCCGAGTCAGTATGCACCATGTCCCACTGACCGTAGACACGTAATGCGCCTGACGCAGCACTTGATTCACCTAACGCATCGCTTGCAGTTAAACCAAGCATGTTATAGTCCATGCCCAGTTGCAGACCGTGCTCTTCTTGCCAGCGCTTTTTGGTCTCATTCCATAGTTCAAAGTGAGAGGATGGCGCAGAGGTTGGCTCTGGCATCACCGCAACATCTTCAAACTGTGTTTTGGTTTCTTCACTCGCAGCAAACACGGGACAAGCCATCAAGGGTGTTAATGCGATCGCTAGCGTTGAAAATTTCAGTGATTTTTCCATTCCATTCCTCGCTGTAATTTAAGCTTCAACGGCTATTTTTCCTGCCATTGATCAAAAAATTGAATAGCACCCAAGGGAACTATTCAATTCGAATTTTTACTGATTACCTACAATACTAACGTATTGCTATCTTAGTGTCGTTTAGAAATAAGCTTTAAAGTTGAACCAAGCGACGGTATCGTCTGTGTCAATTGTCTTAGACGCCGTTTCTAATGTGTTCACGTTATTTTCTAAACGAAGCTCACCCCAATGCGTTTTTTTATCATTGAGCGGAGTACCTAAACGAATCGTCGTTTTTAATGCACTCGTTTCGACATCACCATCTACGTAAGTGTACTCAGGCGCGACCATAAAATATGTGCCATCATTGCCTGTTTTGACAGTAAAGTAACCTGCAGCCATCACACCGTTGGCAGAGTTATCCGCAACATTAAATTGCTGTGTCACTTCGTCGCTGTACTGACCTGTTAACGCACCAACGCGTATGTACATCGCGAAGCGCTCGACAGGAGTAATCGCGACCACCGCACCGACTGCAGCTGTAGACATTAAGTCATTATCAACCATGTCTAATGATGCTGCTACTTTAGGTGCAACCGGGTTACCGAGATCAAACACATGGAAGTATTGCAAACGAGAGTCTTTGTACTTGCCGTGGTCATTCATCGTCCCTTCAAGGGCAACCATACCTTGTTGTGACTCATTCACATTAAAAGAATAAGTAATCTGACCTTTTACATCACCGCCATTGTTTAAACTGGCGGTAAAAGAAGTTACTGCACTCGCCACGTCTGATGGGTCTTCGGTATTTTCAGCGAAAGCATTCGTCCCAGTCAGTGCAAGAGACGCAATTAATGATAATAGGATTTTATTGTTTTTAAACATAATTTATAGAGGTACGTTATCAAAGGATAAGTTGATATTAACAGTAAACCAATGTGCGACTAAATTACATTTGTATGACTGAACCAGACAAAGTAACGTATACTCTTGGTTATTACTTGACACTTCGAACTCTCCAGCTTTGATAACATTAACGGCTACTTTGGAGTATTGTTGAGACATTGAAAACACAATGATTATTGAGAAAACCCATCATGAACTTTAGCCTCGAACAATTGACCACTTTTGTTGCGGTCTATGAGAAAAACTCCTTTAGCAAAGGTGCAGAGGTACTAAATCGACACCGAAGCACTGTGGGGCAAGTCATCGTTAACCTAGAAGAAATATTAATGATCCCTCTCTTCCACCGAGTTGGTCGCTCGGTAACCCCCACCGAAGAGGCGGATCTACTCTATCGTTACGCCAAGCAAGCGGTCGAACAAGTCAAAGCGTTTGACAAGTTGGCCACTAATTTAGCAGACGGAGAGTTAGAATCGATCAATATTGGCTATTGCAGTTTTCTTCCTCAATTGGCGATTGCCGATCTTCGAATACAATTAGCTAAAGACTTTCCAGATTTGAGAGTCAACCTATTCGTTAGAAACACCAGCGAAATAAAAGCGCAACTAGAATCTGGTCAACTTCACTTTGGACTTGTTAATGTTCATCATGCGAAAGCCATGAACAGTATTCACACGACCTATCTAGAAACGCTGTCTATGGTACCTTTTGGTAACAAAGGAGGAGAGTTAGCCAAAACACCACCTAGTGAGATGTTTGCCAAGTTAAAAAATTCTAAGCAGTTGATTTTACAATCTCTGATTGATGAAGGCATGGCAGACAAAGTAACGCTTTCCGCTAATTTTGAACTGGTAGACCAACTTTCAGTAATGATTAAATTGGTCCAATTAGGTCATGGTTGGGCCCTACTCCCTCGCTCGGTTATTTATTCTGAATATGTAAAACAGAACTTGGTTCAATTACAAGTTGATGAATTCAAAAAAAGCTTAGAAATTCCAATTTCTTTGTGGAGCTTACATTCGGTTCAAATCAGCAAGATACGCCAATCTATCATCACCGCTCTTGAAGAATATATTAGTCATATTCTTGATGAGTACAACTTGCTAAGTTAGGAGTGATGTGATGGAAGTGATGAAAAAACGGCCATCTGATCTTCAGATGGCCGAGTCTAATTAAATTAAAGATCAATGGGTTAATGATGCGCCCAATCGACGTTGTAACTGCACCAATTTTGTCCGCTCCCAGAGGCTATTACCACTCATGGTAATTTCTATCCCCTGGTGTTCATCACAAAATGACCACGATGGCTTATCAGCAAAATCCGCCGCTATTTCTGAACGCTGCTCTGTGGTGAGCTTTGATACATCAAAGCCAACCTTGTAAGCAAATTGCGTTAAAGAGCTAGTTGCCACATCGGTACTCATATCTGGCCGATGATTCGCCTCTAGAGTTGGTAAAGGACTAACGTCGTTTGCTAACTCATCTAATGTTACTGCATTTGCTCCAGCTACAAGCAACAAATAAATTGAGAAATGTATCGCTGTGCGCATCATAAAGCCTCACCATTAATTTTTATAAGTCGGGTTGCCGTCTGCACCTGGTTGCGAAATTGAAATCGTTGGTACAGTGATATTCTTCAACCATTGCGCTTTATCAATACCGTTGAAACGACTATTTTCTTCAGGGTTATAACGTATCGGTTGACCTGCCCACACTTTTTTGAACTCGCCATTATCGACAACTTTTTTACCATTAACAATGACATAAGAAATGCCCGTGGTTGGCAGGCCTTGCTCACCCGATTTATAAGTCGCATTATCAGTAACATTTTCTGGGTCGAAAATTGTAATATCGGCCACCATGCCTTCTTGTAGGCGTCCACGTTGTTGCATCGCCTCTAGACCAGCATCTCCCAAATGTTTTGCAGGCCAATAAGACATTTGCGCCAGTGTAAACATCAGTGGAACACCATGCTCGCGAGCCATCGCAAACACTTTACCGCGAGTACCAGCCGTACGAGGATGACCTTTATACTCTGATGGGCTTGCATCCCATGAATCCACACCCAATCCTGAGTAAATTGAATCCGCAGCAACCGTCATATGAGGAATTTGTAGGAAGTACTTCAACCAATCCTTACGTGGTGGGCTAAAGATAACCACAAGATGGCCAGGATCTTTGGCGGCCAATGCAAGATACTCTTCTTTGTTTAAGAATTTGTCTTGCTCTGGGTCGTACATAATATCTTCATATTTGTACTTAAACATGCCTTCAATACTTTCAGGAACTAAGAATGATGAACCGATAGCAGTAGAAGCCGCATCATATGGGTAGTATTCCGACCACATGTTCATGCCCTGTTCACGCGCCTTCTTGAGCTTCTCTTCTACTTCCCACCAGCCAAACTCGTTGTTGTGGAGCATCAAGAGAGGTGCATCAAGAGCAACCGCATTAGCAAAGACTTCATCAAAGCCTAGCTGACCTTCAGGGTTGACCGGGTTACCGTGGTAACGTGTATGAGAGGCAGTGAAACGCCCCCAGTTAGCCGCCACTTTTTGAGACTCGTACATTTCAAATGAGGTTAGACCATTGCGCATATACGCAGTCGTCGACGCTAAGTTGATCGCTCCATCTTTAAAGCCTTGATCTAAAATAGCCAAAATTTGGTTCATCTGCTCTTGATTAGCCTTTGAATCAGACCAACCACTCACGCCATCCTTCGCCGCTTCAGTACGCAGCTTACTCAAGATATCAGGTGCATCGTAAGCTCGATCGATTTTGACTTCAGGATCAAGTACTTCTAGACGAGCAGCTTCGTGACTTATGCCAGTACCATAGTTCAATGGCCACGCATCTTTTTTTGCGTCATACCATTTCGCCACTTGTGTGGCACCGATTTCTAAGTCCATACCTGTCGTCACTCCATCGAGTGCCGCAAGCTTAATCGAAAGACCATCAAGAGAGTGGAAATGGGTATCAATAAAGCCAGGAGCCACCACTTGATCTTTAGCATCAATGACGTGTTCACCGTCAAGTTTGTCGGCTGTGATTGTGATAATTTTACCGTCTTTGACACCCACATTCAGGACCGCATCTAACATGGTTTCTGGGTCCATGACACGACCATTTTCAATAACCAAATCGTAATCTGCGGCGTATAGCGCGCCCGCTTGAACCGATAGGGCTAATCCTATCAAAGCGCTAATATGACGTTTTTTAAATATTTTCATGCTTGCTCTCTTAGATTGACATTACACGACTTTGTAGTGATGTAGATGCGACCAAAAATTCTTCTCAAGGCGATCACTATCATCATTATTTTAAACTTTGGTAGATAGTACCTCTAAACGCAACTTAAAACATTTTCATTTCGTCTGATCTGATCCGACAAAGTTAGATGATTAATGTGAAAGTATTGAAAAGATTTATTTGAAAATTTTCATTTTCCGTCTATGAGTCTAACGTCAAGAACTTCCATTACAAAGTAATGTTACGTGGTAACTCTCGCATCATAAAACATCGGCCATTAATAAGTTTAGAGTTTGGTCAGCGAGTAATCTGTAACATTGCTCACGAACTGTTCAGTCAGTTCGATTTATTTTGCTTTATTAGCGCATTGTTATATACAATCTCATCACTTAAGCTCATAACAAATATCGATTAGTTGAACAAACTCTATGCTCACCACTTTCACGCTTTTACTTATCGCTGCACTGGTTACTGCTCTGCTAGGCTACTATTATCAAAAGCTCGCTCTGGCAAAGAAAACCACACACCAAGCTAAGCAAGCTTTGCTCTCTCGCTCTGCTCAAATAAAGCGCAATTTTAAAAGTAATATCGAGCGATTCGCAGCCGAAGGTACGCTGTCCAAATCAAGCGAAACCGCGATTTACCGTTTAGCTAACTATTACTTCGTCTTCCAACCCGTCACATCAGAAACCGTCGAGCAGTACGCTCAGCTAGTTAAAGATATCACCAACGTCATTGATGGCATACATACCACCAGTGAAGAGCAAACATTGACAGCCTCTCACGAGCAAATTGATCGCTTTGCTGCTTCGCTTCCTACCCATGCCAGTGGCTACACCGCAAGCTTCTACAAAAATGAAATGCCGCTGCTGATGTTCCACCTTAGTGAAGCACCGCAATCAATCAGTGATGAGTTAACAATCGAAAAAGCGCAAGACAACGCTTTAGCGAGTTAAACAGACCGACGTTATACAACTGCTCAACAAACCCCGCTCACCTTTCCTTACAGCCTGGTTCAACATGATGGCTTCGATAAGCTGTGTTAGCCATTTGGATAAGTATTTCCATTTTGCTCAAGTGAACATTATTTTAATTGACAATGACTTACCTCTAACTTTTCCAAATTAATTAACACGAAACCTATCAGTAATAAGTATTTATTATACTATTTGCTAAATAAATAAAACCTAATTTATAAGGTATTATTTAAAGGCTTAAGTTTGTACGGTATAAATTTAAAATACAATACTGACAACTATCTATTCAACAAAAGCGCATGAATAACTTATTTATTCATAAATAAGTTATTTTGTTTATGTTAACTAATTTTATTGAAACCTCTACTCCCATCCACTAGAAGGTAATTTGACGGTTACACAAGCGTTAATTTCCATATATTTTGTTACAAATCGACGGATACTCTCCACTAAAACAAAATGTAAATATTATAATGAAGACAGTCAGTACTCTATTAATCCTTCTTAGCGCCTCTTCGGTTGCAAATCAGAATATCGATGATGAGCGTCTACTCGCATCGCTTGTTAAGCAAGGCATTATTTGTGAAGACCAAACTGAATTAGAAAAGCAGGCGTCTTTACAGATATACCTGTCTAAAAAGTTTTCCAATCCATCGGATAAAAAACTTAACACTTCTACACCCAAGTCCACTGACTGTATTTCTGCAAAGAATAACGAATAGTCACCAATTAAGTTGTGTGCTTTACCAATTGACGCAATTTATTGAGGCCTAACAACGACGTTATATCCCGCTGACGCGGGTAGTTGGCAATAAATAAAAATAAGGATATACAATGAAAAACATGAGTAAATCACTGCTCACATCCGCAGTGCTCACATCCGCAGTGCTCACTCTGCTGAGCACAAGTGCCTATGCGCAAACGCCAATCGACTTAGGTGTTATTAATGAAGATAAAGTCATTGAAATGTTAATCGCGCAGGGAAAGCTTGACAATAATGCCTCTATCGAAGAGCGACAAGATGCGCTCGATAATTACCTAGCGGCTAAACTAAACCGTGGATTTAAAGGCGATGCTCAATTTGGTAAAAAAGCATTAGAACAACGCGCCAAAATCCTTAAGACAATTGCTTCTGACAAAGGTCAGCATAAAGCTCACGTATTCACATTCGATAGCAATGACAAACGTACAGACAAGGTTTTAGCCGTTCTGGTCGACTTCCCAGATCTCCCTTGGGATGATAATCGACTAACCAAAGAGCACACAGAAATGCTCTACGAGCGCTACGAGCCAAATCATTACCAAGAGCTACTCTTCTCTGCTTCGGGTTATGCAGGTCCAAACGACGAAAACCTGATTTCGATGCGTCAATATTACGAGAAAGAATCAGGTGACAGTTACAGTGTTGCTGGTCAAGCGGCAGGTTGGTACCGCGCCGCAAATAACGCCGCCTATTATGGTGGTAACTCGCCGACCACCGACAACGATATCAACGCGCAAGAACTGGTGCGTGAAGCGTTAAACCAACTCGCGCAAGATCCGTCAATTAACTTAGCCGATTATGATATTGAAGATCGCTACGACTATGATGGTGACGGTAACTTCCGTGAGCCAGATGGTGTTATCGATCATCTCATGGTCTTTCATGCTTCTGTCGGTGAAGAAGCTGGTGGTGGCGTACTAGGCGCCGATGCAATTTGGTCACACCGCTACAATTTAGGTCAGTATCATGTCCTTGACGGTACAACAAGCACAGTGCCGGGCCGCTTTAATGGACAATATGCCGCCTATGATTACACCATTCAGCCCATCGATGCAGCGGCTGGTGTTTGCGCCCACGAATACGGTCACGACCTTGGGCTGCCTGATGAGTACGATACCCAATACACCGGCAAAGGTGAGCCTGTTTCTTACTGGTCAATCATGTCCTCAGGCAGTTGGGCTGGCAAAATTGGCGGTACACAACCTACCGCATTCAGTTCATGGGCAAAGCAGTTCTTACAAACCTCAATCGGTGGGCGTTGGATCGTTAACAATGTTGTAAGCCTTGACGAACTGGGTGATAAACCTCTTGAGCTGACGCTGCACCAAACGATCGATAACGACCAACAGAACATGGTTCGCATCGATTTACCAGTCAAACGCACTGAAGGCTTAGCTCCGTATGCGGGTAAGTTTAACTTCCACAGCGGTAAAGGCGACGATCTCGATAACCGCATGGAGCGTACCATTAACATTCCACAAGGTTCAGAGATAAAGCTGACCTTCAAAGCGTGGTATCAAATCGAAAAAGATTATGACTTCGCTCGGGTACTGATTAATGGTCAAGCTATTGCAGGTAACATCACCACCCTAGACGACCCAAATAATACAGGTTTAGTGCCCGCTATCGCTGGTGACTCTGAAGGTTGGGTAGACGCTGAATTTGATTTATCGCCATGGGCTGGTCAGGAGATTGTTCTTGGCTTTGACTATAAAACTGACGGCGGTTTAGCGATGGAAGGCCTCCATCTTGATGACATTGCCCTGATCATTGATGGCACAGCGAAACCCGTTGATGATGCTGAATCAGCATCAAGCTTCACTCTAAGCGGCTATCGTGTTAATGATGGATTTAATCAAGCACCCCATTACTACCTACTGCAATGGCGCAGTCATAATGACGTTGATGAAGGACTCAATAACATTAAACGCTTTGGCCAAATGATGTCATTTGAGCCAGGTTTGATTGTTTGGTATGTCGATGAATCAATGACCGACAATTGGGTAGGAAATCACCCTGGTGAAGGTTGGTTAGGTGTGGTGGATGCAGACCAAAATACGATGATCTGGGCAAATTCCGCTACCGCAGCACAAACGCGATATCAGGTTCGTGATGCTGCTTTCTCATTGCAAGATCAAGCCAGTATGCGTTTGGTTAATGCTGATGGCGATGTTCTAGAGGATGTCAGCTTAATTGGTAATAGCCTCTTCTCTGATGAGCAAGATTACACTAACCCAGGAGCGCAAGATTCTGGTCGCTTACTTACTGAGTTTGGTTTGTCAGTTGAAGTGACTGAACAAGCAGCAAATAATGAATATGGTGTTATCAAGCTATCGAAAACTGAGCGACCAAATGCTAACCCGGTAGCCAGTTTTGATCTGGAGATCAACGGTCTCAATGTTATCGCAACTAACCAAAGCTACGATACAGATGGCAGTATTGACGCTTACTTATGGGAGTTTGGTAATGGTGAGACGAGCACTGACGCTGCTCCAAGCTGGCAATATGCTGACTCAGGTTCATTTACGGTAACACTGACCGTGACCGATGATCGTGGCGCAACTCAAACCACTTCACAACAAGTCTCGGTTGTGGCACCAAATGAAACACCAGTCGCTAAAGCGCATTATATTCACCTTGGTCGCTGGGTCACGATGTGGTCAACCAGTTACGACCCTGATGGGCGCATCGTTGATACTGAATGGGTTCTACCGAACGGCAAAATTAAACGCGGTCGTATCTTTACTAAGGTCTTCCCAAGCTACGGTACTCATCAAGTAAAATTGACCGTCATGGACGATGACGGTGTAAAAACCACTCGCATCATTACGGTTGAACTATAACCTTTTCTTTTCTCTGTACCCATACTTCCATGTGAAGCTTTGCGCGGCGTTAACGCCGCGCTTTTTTTGTCTAGAGCTTAGGCATGGCAACCACTTCAACCGTGAAGTTTTTGATGCCGTGTGCATCCAACTCTTCATCAGTCAAAGAATAGTCACTAGAGCGTTTGACTCGTCCTCCCAAAGGAATCGTTTTTCCAAAACGAACGTCTGAACCAAATGAGGCATTAGCAAAAAACTCCCCGGTAATTTTGGTTTGAATCGGTCGTAGTACTTCACCAAGCAAACCCCTGACGTTTTCCGCCCCATACTCACGTAGTAACCAAGGCCAGTCCCATTCATTTGATGTTGCTGGAATATTTCGGTGTTCATATTGATATTTGAGACTCTTATCGTTCCCGCCATTACGGCCAATAACCCATCGCGCCGTGTAATTTGGTCGATTGTCCGGATGATTGCTCAATGCATTACCCGACCAACGTAAAAATCCACTCATGGCAACTTCGTAGCTCAACTCAGCATTAAAAGAGTATGGGTAACTTATTGATGAACGGAACACTTCCATAAACACTTCTTGCTTAGTGTTAGGGGCGACATTGACTACAATGGTGTTCGAGATGCCTTTGGTTTCGGAGTCACCATTGGTTGACGCCCATGATTGTGATCCACCAATTTCAATAGATAACTCCGTTTCACCCACAAGCGGCCATTTAAATTTATTCTTGGTCGATACTTTTTGACTTAAACCATAGGTATCTGTTTTCGACCAATTGGTTGCCTTCTCATATTTGAACGTGACTCGGTATTGCTGTTCAAGATCAGATTCATTCGTCACCACTTCCGAACGACGACCAATCAGTTCTTTATCGGACTGAGTAATATCACCTGCATTGAAGGTTTCTGGATCAATGTGATACTCAAAACCGGTGATATCCATTTTTAGGCGCTCTTTACAACGATAACCGTCACAAGACCCCGAGTTATTTGCGTCAATATCATAATGACCCAGACCATCGGTCGAAGTGAACATATCATCACCTACGTATTGACTATTAGTACCGCCAGTCCAGCCAAATCCTAAGTAATGAGCGAGCAATGCTAGCGGCTTGTAGAATTCTTTTTTATTGATTAGGTGCCACTCAGTATAAGCTTCATCGTTCTCTGGCAACGTCAAGGAAGCATAGTTTGGAATACTGCGATCGGGCGGCGTGATATAGGTACACCAAGTGGTTGCCGCTAAATTGTCTTGTTTTATCGTACCTTGATAACCTGGCCCCATTAATACGTAACCATCTGTAAGATTGGTAATCTGCCAATTCCCCATTTGGCCAAGTAAATCAAATTTAATCAATGCCACGTCATTTCGTGTGATCGGTCTAAAGCCTGTTTCACAATGTTGACCTTGTAATTTGACATCCAATATATCTACCGCCGCGCTAGTGTTAAAAGATGAGATAACCAGTAATATTGAGCTAGAAATAAGCGTTTTATTAAATATTTTATATTTATCCATTTTATTATCTCCTGATTAATTATCATACAAACCACGTTCGAGGTTAATCACCGTGCTTAACTTTTGTACTTCTATTAAGCTCAAGAGATAAAGAACAAATATTATAATATTGACAAAAAGTCACATTGACATAATAAATAATTTTCATATCTTGTTAAAAAACGATTAACTTTATATTTCTGTAATCATCGTGAAAATACATTGGCGTTTATTGAATTATTGTGATTTTTTGTTATTACCAATCTAGTAAATAACGATTAGTATGTTAATTCATTAATTAACAATAAAGATTGTTAATATTTGATCCCGGTTCATCTAATTCGCATTAGTCATATTTATTTTTTGACTCATAACTAAGGTTTATGCAATAGATAAAGAGCATAAACTCTACCCTGTGGAAATATATAGTTATGAAAAATACACTTCTCATCTTAGCCAGTATCGGGTTGATAAATAGCGCGAGTATTTCGGCGAATGAACCACCTAGTACACCTGAGAAGATAACAGCATTTGATACAACCTTAGAACAAAACCATCAAACCTATACCTTTGTTCGCTGCTGGTATCGCCCAGCACAAACTCATGACGATTCTGCCACTAGTTGGAAATGGGCATTGGATGAGCATGGTGACTATTTGACTATCGAAGGTTACTGGTGGTCTTCGGTATCATTTAAAAATATGTTCTATACCAATACCTCACAACAAGAGATCATGCAGCGTTGCCAAGCGACACTCGATGTCGATCACGATACGGCAGATATTCTCTATTACGCCGGAGACAACCGCTTTTCATACAACCACTCTATTTGGACCAACGATGCCCACTCTTCCAATAAAATCAATCGCTTGGTCAGCTTTGGCGACAGTTTGTCTGATACCGGTAATTTGTTTAATGGATCTCAGTGGGTATTTCCAAACTCAAATTCATGGTTCTTAGGCCACTTTTCTAACGGATTAGTATGGACTGAATATCTGGCGAAAAGTCAGCAACTGCCCGTTTATAACTGGGCGGTGGGTGGTGCAGCAGGTACCAACCAATACGTTGCATTAACCGGAATTTATGACCAAGTCACTTCATACCTAACCTATATGGAGAGGGCCAAAAACTACGATCCTGCCAATGTCTTATTTACGCTTGCTTTTGGACTTAATGACTTTATGAACTACAACCGTGAAGTTCGTGATGTGAAAGCCGATCTGAGTAGCGCACTGATTAGACTGACCGATGCTGGCGCCCATCACTTGATCTTATTGACACTTCCCGATGCGACTAAAGCGCCACAATATAAGTACTCAACGCAGCAAGAAGCAGACAAAGTTCAAGCAAAAATTGTTGAGTTTAACCAGTTTATTGAAGAACAAGCTCAATTGTATACAGACAAAGGGATCAACGTCCTGCTGTACGATGCGTATACACTATTTGATGAAATTACTAGTAACCCGCAACAGCATGGTTTCGAAAACGCCACCGATGCGTGTTTAAATATCAACCGTAGTTCAGCTAAGGATTATTTATTGAGTCATAGCTTTACTAATGACTGTGCGTATCATGGATCAGATAAGTACGTGTTTTGGGGAGTTACCCACCCGACCACCGCAGTACACAAGTACATCGCAGACAACATCATCGCCAATGATTTGAGTCAGTTTCCTTTTTAAGCTCTCTAGTTAACTTACAAGGCGAGCACATGACTGGCTCGCCTTGGTTATAAGGTTTAACTTGATAAATTTCGTTCTTTTGGGTTATCACTTAAATATTCAACGAACTCAACCTCAAAACCTGCAGGATCAAGGTAGTAGACGTTCTTGCGATAAGCTTCGATAGAGCCTCCTTTGGCGATTTGATAACCCGCTTGGGCTAATCTCGCCTTCATTGCGTCAAGGTTATTCGTCACGAAAGCAAAATGGGCAAGACCAACTTGATGTCCTGACAGCTCTCGGTTTTCACCTTCGCCATGATCACTCAAGGCTATATATTGGTATTCGTCACCAAAATGGAGCCAGTTTCTCGACTTGCCATACCATTCACCTTGACCTTCGTCACGCACAAACCAATGTGGAAAAGCCGCTTGATAAAAAGCCAAAGTTGTTGGGATATCCCTTACCACCAAATTAATGTGTTCAAGTTGAAGCATACTGTCTCCTTAACATTTACTCGTCTCAACACCACTGATGTTAAAACCTCAAGTTAGGTTTAGGTAAAGCAATAAATTCAACTTATTTAAATTTTTTGTACCAGTGTCTGTAAGGGGCCAAAAAACAACAAAGCGAACCAAATGGTTCGCTTTAATTTGTAGCGCTAGCGGACTACTTTCGCAATGCGTTAAGCTTAGCCTGAGCAATGCCGAACACGGTATCAATCGGGTAGCTTCCCTCATCACTGGCTACGCCTGCTGCTTTACCAGTGAACAATTCTATCGCCTCGGTAACATGGTCAATCGCCCAGATATGGAATTCACCTTTGTCGACGGCTTTCACCACGTCAGCACGCAACATTAAGTTATGCATGTTAGAGCGCGGAATAATAACCCCTTGTTCAGAACTGCGACCTTTGATGCCACAGACATCAAAGAACCCTTCGATCTTCTCGTTAACCCCACCAATAGGTTGCGCTTCACCGAACTGGTTCATCGAACCGGTTATCGCAATATCTTGACGATTGGGTTGCTTTGAAAATGCCGACACTACTGCACAAAATTCGGCCATACTGGCACTATCGCCATCGACGCCACCATACGATTGCTCGAAAGTAATGGTCGTACTTAAAGGAACTTTGGCCGTTTTGCCAAACACCGAAGACAAGTACGCACTTAAGATCATCACCCCTTTAGAGTGAATACTACCACCCAAATCGACACTGCGTTCAATATCAATCACCTCTCCGTCACCATAGCAGGTGGTGGCGGTAATTCGATTTGGTGCACCAAACATATATTCACTGGTACTCAGTACCGACAGCGCGTTGACCTGACCGATGGCTTCTCCGTGGGTGTGAATCAAAGTCGTACCGTTAACAAAACTCTCCATTACGCTGTCTTTTAAACGGCTAATTCTGAGCTCTTGATTACCTAGCGCCTCTTCAACGTGGCTGGAACGAATCATGTTCGAGTTAGCTTGCTTGGCCACATAGTTTGACTCACGTAGGAGGTTGGCAATATTGGCTGAGTGCAGTGAAATTTTCTTCTGATCTCCTGCCAAGCGAGAGCTATGTTCGATGATGCGCGCAATCGCCTTTCTATCACAGTGCAACATGCCATTGTCATTAACGACACTCGAAATGAAACGTGCATATTGAAGCTCTGAGTCAGCATCACGCTTCATCTCGTCTTCAAAATCAGCCGTGACTCTAAACAGTTCACTGAATTCCGGATCGTAATGTTGCAACAACTGATAAGTACGGTAGTCACCAAACAGAATAATTTTCACATCGAGTGGAATAGGCTCGGGATCTAAAGAGACGGTCCCTGTTAGCGTCACCTCTTTTTCAAGCGAAGTTAAACTAAGTTGGCGCGCCCTTAACGCTCGCTTAAGCCCATCCCATACATAGGGTTGTTCAAGTACTTTTTGAGCGTCCATCAGTAGCACACCGCCATTGGCTTTGTGTAGACTGCCCGGACGAATCAATGAAAAGTCGGTGAATACCGTGCCTTTAAAGGTTGCTGTCTCAATGTAACCAAACAAAGTGTGATAATTGGGGTTTTCTTCCACTACAATCGGCAGTACTTGATCTTTACGGCTTACCAACACGTTAATCTTGTATCGACGAGGTAATTTTTTATCCAATGATGCCGTCGCCACTTCTCCCTGCTCGGCACTTTGATCAAGAAAAATATCCGCATTTTCAACAATATCTTGTTGTAATTCAGTCAGGTATGATTTTATTGCAGGGTAACGAGCATAATCTTTTTTCAGCTGTTTGATAAAGTGTGTGATGACATCAAGCGTCACTTCATCGTTAAGCTTTTTAATTTTCTCACTGTAGGTTTCTTCCCATTCAGTGAGTTGGCGGACCATGTTTCTTAGTTGAATTTCAAGTTCATCAATGGTGGTGCCAAATTCCTCTTGTTTCTTTTTGCTTAATGCATCGAAAGATTCTTCACTGTGCATCTCTTCACCATCCATAGCAACAAACTGATAGTCGCCTTGGGTGGTAATGGTCAAACTGATCCCTTTTGCTTTCGCCTCCTTGCTTATTTGCTCTAGCTCCGCTTCTTGTTTAGCTGCCAGCTGGTTTTTGAGCTTATCGGCTCGGCTATAGTAAAGTTCGTTATCAAACGCGAGTGGCATCGCGTTGTTAAGCTTAGCCATGAGTTTTTCAATATCTTGACGAAACTTACTCCCAACTCCGCATGGAAGCTTGAGCACTCTTGGGGTACGAATATCATCAAAGTTCGCCACGTAACACCAATCATAAAGAGCGTTGGCATCGTGTTGATGGCGATTCAAATAGCGTAAAATCATTGTCCGCTTGCCCAGTCCATTTTGGCCGATGGCGTAAATGTTGTACCCTTTTTCTTTGATAGACATGGCGAATTCAACCGCCTTCTGAGCTCGCTCTTGCCCAACGATTTCATCGATAGGTGCCAACTCTTTTGTCGACTTGCTTTGTAACTTTTCAAGTTCAGCAGACCGATATAACTGGCTTGTTTCAAGTCTTTGAATAGTCATCACTCTATCCTTGTTGTTATTATTCTCTAACCAATAGTTTAGGTCAGTTTTTATTATATTTTAGTGACTTACAGCTAATTCATGTTCAACCGGTCACTTTTCATCCAACCACACTATATTCCACTCACTCGTCAAGAGGTTGGTTTATACCACCTAAGTTTATTTGACTCAGGGGATCTTTCTATCGATAACCTTGTTCTACTCTGTTTATGGTTTTAACATCAAAAATAGCCTGTAAAAATAACAAAGCGTATTTTCCTTGTTGAATAATTTCCACCTAAATAACTGAAATATATTAGCATTATACTTCAACGGACGACAAATGAACGGTAGGTTAAAAGTAATGAGAAATCGCTAAATATCGCGTGCGAATATGCTCAATGAGTAATTTGACTTTGTTCGGTGGTTGTCGAGTAAAAGGATAGACCGCATATATCCCAAGTCGCTTACCCACTTGCTCTGGAAACAAATCCACCAATTGCCCATTACGTAGATCATGATAGACCAAGCACCTTGGAACATAGGCGATACCATGCCCGCCCAGTGCCGCCTTCCTTAACGCAGTCGCGTTATCTGTCGAGAACGACCCCGAGACCCTGACAATATAGTTGTCTTCTTTAGCTTTAAACTCCCATTCGCATGCGCCTGTGGTTTGATAAGCGTATTGCAAACAATTATGTTGAGTTAAATCTTGCGGTTCGTAGGGTTTTCCATTTCGGGCGATATAAGAGGGAGAAGCGCACACCACCCATTGTGAATCGAGGATATGGCGAGCAATTAAGCTCGAGTCTTCAAGGTATCCGGTACGAATGACCAAATCGTAGCCACCTTCAACTAAATCGACAAAACGATTGTCGAGTGACATATCGACTGATAAGCCAGGGTGAAGATTGCAAAATTCTGCCACGGCGTCTGCCAAGATTAGGTCCCCCGAAATCGAAGGAACAGACATTTTGATATGACCGCTGACGTTTTCGCCAAAGCCTGACACGGCATCCATCGCCTCTTGAGCGGCTAACTTCACATTTTTTGCACCATGTGTTAACGCTTTACCTGCTTCTGTTAACGTTAATTTACGTGTGGTTCGATATAGTAACTGAACACCAATTTCTTGTTCTAAACGGGCGATCCTCTTGCTAACTACTGAATTTGTAAGATTATTTATTTCAGCAACCTTGCTAAAATTGCCAAGCTCTACCACTTGGGAGAAAAGAATTAAGTCATCTGCACGCATTGATTATGTCATTTTTGGAATTAATTATTTTCATTATTTCCCTATATCAATAAAAAATAAAGGGGTAAATTCACCTCCAATTAACAAACCCATCACAAATATAAAATCCAAGAGACTCTCCAGAGTCCTAACTGAAGAATGTAAAGGACATACCAATGAGTGAAACCCTGCTAGCCCTCGTGGCCTTCTCACCGATAGTGGTGGCTGCCATACTTCTCGTCGGACTGAATTGGCCGGCAAAACGGGCGATGCCGATCGCCTTCGGCCTGACTGTTGTCATCGCGTTGTTCGCGTGGGACATGTCGACAACTCGTGTACTTGCCTCGGTATTTCAAGGACTCGGTATTACCATTTCCGTTCTATGGATCGTATTTGGTGCCATTTTCTTGCTCAACACGCTCAAGCATACTGGCGCAATTTCGACCATTCGTAATGGATTCACCAATATTTCCCCTGATAGACGAGTTCAAGCCATCATTATTGCTTGGTGTTTTGGCTCTTTTATTGAAGGCGCTTCTGGCTTTGGTACTCCCGCCGCCATCGCCGCACCGCTATTGGTCGCTATCGGCTTCCCTGCAATGGCCGCCGTGCTAATGGGTATGATGATTCAATCAACGCCGGTATCATTTGGCGCCGTGGGCACGCCGATTATTGTCGGTGTAAACAAAGGTCTTGATACGCACAATATTAGTCAAGCCTTGTTAGCCAATGGTTCAACATGGGATGCCTACCTACAACAAATCACCTCAAGCGTTGCACTGATCCACGCCTGTGTCGGTACGATGATTCCTGTTCTCATGGCGATGATGCTTACTCGTTTCTTTGGCAAAAATAAGAGTTGGACAGAAGGCATCGATATTCTGCCGTTTGCGATTTTTGCAGGCCTAGCCTTTACTATCCCCTACGCACTGACGGGAGTCTTCCTTGGTGCAGAATTTCCATCACTAATCGGTGGTTTGGTTGGTCTGTCTGTTGTTGTCTCAGCAGCCAAACGTGGCTTCCTTGTGCCAAAAACGACTTGGGATTTTGAAGATGAAAAGAAATGGCCAGCAGAATGGCTTGGTTCACTCAAAATTGAACTTGATGACGTAAAAGGCAAGCCAATGGCGATGGCACTGGCGTGGCTTCCTTACGTTTTACTTGCTGTCGTGCTGGTTGCAAGCCGAGTTAGCGCCGATTTCAAAGCGATGTTGACAAGTGTAAGCCTCTCTTTTAGCAACATTTTAGGTGAAACGGGTATTAGTACCGCCATCCAACCTTTGTATTTACCTGGTGGTATCTTAGTGTTCGTAGCACTGGTTGCCGTTGTACTGCAGTCGCGCAGTGCCACTCCATTAATCAAAGCGTTTGGTGAATCGAGTAAGACCCTAATTGGCGCAGGGTTTGTCTTAGTGTTCACTATTCCAATGGTGCGGATTTTTATTAATTCAGGTATTAATGGTGCCGATTTGGCCAGTATGCCTGTCACTACAGCAAACTTCGCCGCCGGATTAGTTGGTGATGCCTTCCCTACACTCAGTGCCACTGTCGGGGCGTTAGGAGCCTTCATCGCGGGTTCAAACACCGTGTCTAATATGATGTTTAGTCAGTTCCAGTTCGAGGTTGCGCAAACGTTGACTATCTCAAGTGCCGTCGTGGTTGCCCTCCAAGCGGTTGGTGCAGCAGCGGGCAATATGATAGCCATTCATAACGTGGTTGCAGCGTCAGCGACGGTGGGTCTACTTGGCCGTGAAGGCGCTACATTACGTAAAACCATCATCCCAACTATTTATTATTTGTTTGTCACTGGTCTTATCGGTCTGTTCGCTATCTACGGCCTACATATTACCGACGCACTTATGTAATGACTTATGGCGTTAATACTCTTCTCCCCTGACAAGAGCCTGCGAATGTGAAAACGCTAGCAAAATCGTGAGTATTAGCGCCACCCCTTTTAGATGTCGACCATACTAAGCCTTCAACAGAAAGGTGCCGTATAACCCATTAATAGGATTGAATTATGATCATCTCTGCTTCTACTGATTACCGTGCTGCAGCCAAAGCAAAACTGCCTCCTTTTCTCTTTCACTATATTGATGGCGGCTCTTATGGCGAGCACACGCTAAGAAGGAATACCGAAGATCTTGCCGAAATTGCGCTAAAACAACGTGTACTGAAGGACATGCAAGACCTTAGTCTTGAGACAGAGATTTTTGGTGAAAAGTTTGCGATGCCGATCGCGCTTGCCCCAGTTGGCTTGACAGGTATGTATGCAAGGCGTGGTGAAGTTCAAGCAGCCAAAGCCGCCGAAAATAAAGGCATCCCATTTACCATGTCTACGGTATCAGTATGCCCGATTGAAGAAGTCGCACCTGCTATCGAGCGTCCGATGTGGTTCCAACTGTACGTACTTAAAGATCGCGGCTTTATGAAAAACGTTCTTGAGCGCGCTAAAGCTGCTGGCGTGACAACTCTTGTGTTTACCGTCGATATGCCAGTGCCTGGCGCTCGTTATCGCGATATGCATTCAGGAATGAGCGGGCCAAACGCGGCAATGCGACGAGTCTTCCAAGCCATGCGTCACCCTAGCTGGGCAGTCGATGTTGGCTTGCTTGGTAAGCCACACGACTTGGGTAATATTTCTACTTACCGCGGTGAGCCGACCAAACTTGAAGACTATATTGGCTGGCTAGGCAATAATTTCGATCCTTCGATCTCTTGGCAAGATCTTGAGTGGATTCGTGAGTTCTGGGACGGTCCTATGGTAATTAAAGGCATATTGGATGAGCAAGACGCTAAAGATGCTGTCACCTTTGGCGCTGATGGTATTGTGGTCTCCAACCACGGTGGTCGTCAGTTAGACGGTGTGCTTTCAACCGCTAAGGCACTACCTAACATTGCAGATGCGGTAAAGGGCGATCTGAAGATATTTGTCGACTCAGGGATCCGAACAGGACTAGATGTGGTACGGATGCTAGCACTTGGCGCTGATTGTACCTTACTGGGACGATCGTTTATTTATGCGCTTGCCGCTCAAGGCCAAGCTGGCGTCGAAAACTTACTCGACCTGTATGAAAAAGAGATGCGCGTTGCCATGACGCTAACTGGTGCGAAAAGTATTCACGATCTAAATCGCCAGTCACTGGTCAACATTTAATAAATCAACAAGGTGTCACAGAAAATCTAACTACGCTGTGACACTTTTTTACTACTGACAGCAAAAAAAATATAACGTCAGTAGCAAGCACAAGGAAGCCAACATGTCGCAGCACATTAACGATAATACCTACCAACAACTTGAGTCACTGTTCGCCGTCGAGATTGAAGCTAAACGCATCATCACCGAACAAGCAAAACGTTTAGCTTATGGTACTGACGCCAGCTTCTATCGTTTGGTTCCAAAGATTGTGCTGCGGTTAAACAGTCTCGATGAGGTGACTTACGCTATCCAATGTTGCCGCGAGATGAACGTTCACTTTACCTTTCGCGCCGCAGGTACCAGTTTGTCTGGTCAGGCGGTGTCGGACTCTGTGCTCATCACATTAACCGATGACTGGCGCGGTCATAAAATTCTTGATAACGGTAATAAAATCGTTTTGCAACCGGGCGTGATTGGCGCTGACGCCAATAAGTACCTTGCCCCATTCAAACGCAAAATTGGCCCCGATCCGGCATCGATTAACACTTGCAAAATTGGTGGTATCGCGGCTAATAACGCCAGCGGCATGTGCTGTGGCACGGCGCAAAACTCCTACCGAACCCTCGACAGTATCAAAGTGGTATTTAGCGACGGAACTCTGCTTGATACTGGCTGCTCTGACAGCATTGCCGCCTTCCGAGTTGCACGTCCAGACATCATTGAAGGATTAACCGAACTGGTGGAACAAACTCAAGCGAATACTGAGCTCAGTGACCGCATTCACCACAAGTATCGTCTTAAAAATACCACCGGCTATGCACTTAATGCGTTGGTTGATTTTAACGATCCAATTGAAGTCCTTGAACACCTAATGATCGGATCTGAAGGGACGTTAGGCTTTATTGCTGAAATCACTTATAACACCGTAATCGAACACAATTACAAAGCCTCTTCACTTCTGGTTTTTGCCAACATTGAAGAAGCATGTCGAGCGGTCACCACACTCTCAAAAACGCCTGTCGCAGCGGTCGAGTTAATGGATGGGCGTGCGCTGCGCTCCGTTGCCGATAAACCCGGCATGCCAGAGTTTATTCAACACCTTGACCTTGAAGCTGCCGCACTTTTGGTTGAAACCCACGCCAGCGAACAAGCTAGTATTGATGTCCAGTGTGAGCAAATTCTCGCGGCATTGTCGCCATACACCATCATCGAGTCCGTGCCTTTCACCTTAGATGCCAACATGGTTGCGACGCTTTGGGGAATTCGCAAAGGCATGTTCCCAGCGGTGGGCGCCGTTCGTGAAGTTGGCACGACAGTGATCATTGAAGATGTTGCATTTCCAGTTGAAAACCTCGCCAATGGCGTGCGCGATCTGCAAGCACTATTTGACAAGTACCACTACAGCGAAGCGATCATTTTTGGTCACGCCCTTGAGGGCAACTTACACTTTGTCTTTACTCAAGGCTTTGATTCGCAGCAAGAGATAAATCGCTACGGTCAGTTCATGGATGATGTCGCCGAGTTAGTTGCGGTTAAGTATCAAGGTTCACTAAAAGCCGAACACGGAACGGGTCGCAATATGGCGCCTTATGTCGAGCTCGAATGGGGACAAGATGGTTATCAGCTAATGCAGAGAATCAAGGCCCTGTTTGATCCACAAGGTTTACTTAATCCAGGCGTGATTATAAATGACAATCCACACTCGCATATTGAAAATTTGAAACCGATGCCCGCCGCTGATGATCTGGTTGACCGTTGTATCGAATGTGGCTTCTGTGAACCAGTTTGCCCGTCTCGAACGCTCACACTATCACCACGTCAGCGAATTGTTTTATACCGAGAATTACAGCGCCGCCGAGCGGCTGGTGAACAGACAGCAGCAACAGAACTTGAACAGATTTTCGAGTACCAAGGTATCGATACCTGCGCCGCAACTGGCCTATGTGCAGAGCGCTGCCCAGTTGGGATTAACACTGGCGATTTAATTAAACAGCTGCGCACCGCTAAGTATCAAAAATTCACCCCGATCGCTAAATGGACAGCGGATCATTTCTCTACCACGACTTCACTCACTCGTGCTTCTCTCAAAGCTAACCAGATTGCCGTTAATGTGATCGGCGAGCGTGCTGTGGCGGGCCTGACCAACGGTATTCGCAAGCTCAGCGGCAACAAAACCCCTATTTGGCTCCCAGAAACACCGCAAGCCAACAGCCATAAACTTGAAAAGTCGATGGAGTTGCTGGTTCGCTCCGATAAAAAGGTGGTCTACCTGCCCTCTTGTGCTTCTCGTACCATGAGCCAACAATCCGATGCACAAGATCAACGTAGTCTGACTGAAGTAACGTTGTCATTAATTAAAAAGGCGGGATTTGAAGTGATCATTCCCGACAAGCTCAATGACCAGTGCTGTGGTATGCCGTACGACAGCAAAGGAATGCAGGACATCGCCACATCAAAAGCCCAACAACTCGAGAATGCTTTATGGCAAGCTAGCTACGAAGGCGAATACCCTGTACTGATCGACACCAGTCCATGTGCCAAGCGAAGCATCGAGACCTTCAGCAAACCGATGGAAATCCTCGAACCAACAGGTTTTGTCTCTAAATATCTTTTGCAGCATTTGGCCATTTCACCTAAAGATGAAACCGTTATGCTCCATGTCACCTGCAGCTCTCGTCGTATGGGATTAGAAAACGATATGTTAGTCCTTGCAAAAGCATGTGTTACTGACGTTGTTGTTCCTGAGCACATCTCTTGTTGCGGCTGGGCGGGGGACAAAGGCTTCACCACACCAGAGCTCAATGAAGCGGCGGTAGACACATTAAAACAACAAGTTCCGTCAGGTTGTTCACGTGGTTTTAGTAACAGTCGAACCTGTGAAATTGGGCTCTCTCACCATAGCGGCATCCCCTATCAATCGTTGTTATATTTGGTTGATGAAGTCAGCACACCGTTATAATCAGGTCTTTTAATCTCTTCGGGCGACGCCATACGGCTAGCCCGATAAAAAGTTGCATCCAGCGCAACGGTTTTTAATGCTTTTCGCCTGTGAAAGTGATTAGATACTGCTATGAGGTTATCGGGAGAGTCGCATGAAAATCATTATCTTACACGGTCTGTATATGCACGGAATGGTAATGAAGCCACTTAGTTATAAACTCAGTGGTATGGGCTATCAAACTCAAGTGTTAACCTACAATAGCTTGGCCATTGATGAGCAACGCGTGTTCAGTGACATTGACCAAGCACTGAGTCTAAAAGGGCCCAATGTACTGGTAGGCCACAGTCTTGGCGGCCTGATTATCAAACACTATCTCAAGGCACGACGTCCATCGGTTCGCAAAATTTCACATGTGGTCGCGATAGGCTCTCCTTTGCAAGGCGCTTCCATCGCATCACGCATCGAAGAGTTAGGAATGGGCGTTATTCTTGGTAATGCCCCTGATTTTGGCTTAACCGAGCACGAAGAAGAGTGGGATTTTGTCCAGAAACTCGGCAGTATTGCGGGCACCCTACCAATCGGGGCGCGTTCAATACTGCTTCAGGGCGATCAAAAACGTTCTGATGGCACCGTCACCGTCGAAGAAACTAAAATTCCTGGCATGACTGACCATATAGAGATCAACAATAGTCACACGAGCTTAATCTATGGATCTGCTACTCTAGAGCAAATCCATCACTTCATTCAGCGCAGTCATTTTAAACATTAAATCAGTCATTCTAAGCATTAAAAAAGCAGCGACTGGTCGCTGCTTTTAGGGTTGGATTACGCTTAAGGCGTGAGCGTGTATTTAGTTATCAAGCTCTCGCGCCCAAATGACTCTTCAATCCGCTCTCGCACCTCATCAAGCGTTATTGACTGTGTCATCATGTCAACATCTTGCAATGCCTCTACGCCATAGTCATGAACCAAATACCGTGCATAAAACCAAGCGCGTTGAACAGGATCATCCGCTAAAGGATGAAGCGCCACAGCAAGTTGTTTGGCAACCAGATCAACATCTTGTTGCGTTACGTTATCTAGAAGTCCTTGCATCACTTTAGCGACAGCCTTATCGATCTTGTCGATATCTTGTGGTGCGACTTGAGCTTCGATGAACCAATCGGTGCTGGCCTCTCCATCAAGTGAGGCACTGTAAGCATCAGGCGCATAGTCTAGGCCAAGTTCTTCACGCACATAATCATTCAGGCGCTTGGCAAGTAAGCGCTGAATCATATCGTCAATAAATGCAAGACGTGCCGTTGTTATCGATGCATTAGGATTGGTTGAACGTAGCAGATAGAAACTGTTCTCTTCATTGTAGATCGGCATATCAACACGAGCTTTCGGACTACGCTGATAATCAGCCAGCAGTTTAGCTGCCTGGCCCTGTTGCAGTGGAATTGCTCCGACATAATACTTGATCAAAGGTTCAAGCTCTTGCTCGGTCATATCAGCAATCACCACCAGCTTGTTGTTGCGGTTAACCGAAAACAGTTGTTGGTACACTTGGTTAATTTGCTCGTCATTGACCATCGCCACTTCAGGCGCAGTGGTCATACGGTGGAAACTTGATGGCAGGTAACTGTTTTGGTTAATCGCTTTATTCCACTGACCGATAGGGGTTTCTAGGTCGCTTTGTAGCTCTTCAATCACCTCACGCTTAACCACCTCAAGCTGTCGAGTATCAACCTTCGCGTTAGTCACCGCGTTGAAGATAACATTAAGTGAATCTGCGAGTTTTTTCTTCGTGGTGCCGACCTCAAGGCCATGATGACTCAGCCCGACAAATGGATACACCTCAATCGACTGACGCGTCAGATACGCATCAAATTCGCTGCCAGAGAACTCACCGATACCACTTCGACTAATCACGCCCGGAGCTAACCCATGAGCTGCATACAGTTCACTATCTAACGCCGCTTTGCCACCTTGGCTAATGTAAACCATATGGACGAAATCGCCTGCGGTTTTATCACGTTCAAACCATACTTCTACCCCATTGGAGAGTGTCCACACCGTAAAACCTGGCAGTTGCTCTTTACTGACAATATCCCCGCCACTTAAGGGATTACTCAACTGATCGACTTGAGCGGTTAACATCACGGGTTTCACCCCAGCAATATCAAAGCTCGCACGTAGTTGAGGTAGCTGTTTGGTCAATGTGGCAACCGCTTGGTCATTCTCTGCTGCCAGAAGCAGTACTTTCTCTTGAGTCAGCAGGGTTTGAATGCGTTGATTGATCCGTTCAGGCGTCGCAAGCGTTAAAAATTCATCTAAACTGCGTTGATAGTCGGCTTTGGATTGGTTTACGCTCGACTGCGTTATTGAAGCGACCATGCTTTGTACCGCGTCAATGGTGCTTTGCTGTTGCCAATTGTAATCAAGGTTCTCTGCCTGTTGAACATAACCTGCTAAACCAGTTTGATACTCTTGTTTACTGACACCAAAATCGCGCAGCGCTGCAAGTGTAGAGACAATCAATTGTTGAGCTTGTTGACGCTCTTGTTCTGCAAAAGCCGCTGACAAATAGGTGTAACGGCGGTAGTTAATATAATCACTACTGACGACAAGACCTTGCAGGGGGATCGCAGCATCATTGAATTCTCTGTCAAGACGATTGAAAATCAGCGACTGAGCAAGTTCATCAAGCCACAATTGATGCTGTTGACCACGTAACTTAACGATTGACGTTCCTCTATCAATCAAAACACTGATGCTTGGCGAGTCATATTGGCCGACTTCAGCGACATAATCGTCAACCTTGAGTACTACATCTTGATTACGTTTGTTTGATGCCTGATTGTTTGCCGACCAACTGGCGAACTTCGCTTCAATTAACGCCTTCGCCTCCTCACTAGTTATGTCTCCACTAATCACAATTTGTGCATATTGTGGCTGATACCAAGTTTGGTAAAAGTCACGAATCGAATCAGCGCTGGCATTTTGAACCGACTCTTTTGTCCCTACAGGGTCCCACAGAGCTAAGGGTGTGTCAGCAATGATATGATCATAGTATTTCTCTAAGAAAGAGCGATTTTCAGGTCGATTACGGCGAATTTCACCTTGAATCACCCCCTTTTCTTTTTCAATTTCTTGCTCTTCAAGTGTAAGGCCATCAGCGATATCACGCATCCAAACGAGCGCGGTATCCAGTCGAGAGCGATCGGGTAAATCGAGTTCGTAGACGGTTTCATAATATGAGGTATAAGCATTAACATCAGAACCCGTTACGCCCGCCTGTTCAAACATCGCGATAACATTGTCATTACCTAAGCTTTTTGAGCCGTTAAACGCCATATGTTCGAGAAAGTGAGCATAACCACGCTGGGCGTCTGTTTCTTGCGCAGAACCGACGTGGAAGAATAATCGTAAAGAAACTTCTTCGGTATCTTCCATTGGATAGAGGTGAAAACGGACACCGTTTTCAAGTTGGCCAGATACCCAATCAGGATCCGGTTCAATCGGAGCTTCAACGTTTGGTTGAACACAACCAGACAAAATAAACAATAGTGAAAAGAATAATTTACGCATAGCCATACTGCATTGTTATTGGTATTAAGAGAAATATACCTTAAAGCAATCAATTGGCAGAATGATTTTTGGGGCTTAATCGATTATTCGGGCAGGTGTTGCATAAATGATATTATCTGCTGCCAACGAACGTGTATAAACGAACGTTGGCGCAGCAATGAAGTGACGATAACAGTGACCTTCACTGCATAATCAGCTGGCTAACGGCGTTGGAAAACGTTGCTCATACAGCGCCATAAAATCAGAGCGTATTTCTTGTTCGAGGTGCACGGCTTTATCGGTTGGGCAAAATAACATGATATGAACAAATTGCTCCCCTGTAATACCACTCGTAATATGAATGTGCGCTTCAGCCCCCGGCAGATCGACGCCTGCATGCTTTTCAATCATGGTGTTATATCTTGTAGCCACATCGTGGAAATAGTTGGTGTGATGCTCAATTTTTTCGTGCAGAGTTGGTAACAGTGGATACAAATTGACGAAATCTCTCACCACGATAGAGAAGTTGTGAAAGACATAACGCTTCATAAAGTTAAGGTTTTTCACCGGATAAGTAAAAAACATACTGTTAGGCAATGTGATGGTTTTTCCCGTGTAGTGATATTGACCATGGTGAAGGTCGATTTCTTGGATCACTGTCGCCATAATGTTGTGTTCAATCACCTCACCACATGTTTTGCCAACTTCTATCCAGTCTCCGATACGAAAAGAGCGCGAGCTTGCACGTTGGATAGACCCAGTAAAACACAAGATAATCTCTTTTGATGCCACAACAATCGCAACAGCGATCGCCGCCACCGAGAAGGCAAACTCACTGATCTCTGATTGCCATAAAATAAACAGCGTCAATACCGTAAAAATGAAGGTGCCGTTTTTAGTACGAGACATCCAATTACGCTGTTTTTCCGACACAAAGGCAACATCACCACGGATCTTCGACAGTACAAGTCGCCTTACTAGTGAGATAACGATAATAATCAGCGCACTAAACACCAACTTATGAGCCAGAAGAAAATCAATAACTAGCTGTACTTTCTCCACTCGGTACTCCTAATATTTTGTAATAAAAAGAGCGGCTATGCCCCTCTATGTAACCATGTCACATTCAATCGAGCCCGAATCTTATCATCGAGCACTCAGTCTTTGCTATTGGTAACGAGCAGACGTTATAAATTGACCAAACGTTTCACACCAGATCACCACAGTGTTGTAGTCATTGATGGGGAAACCTTCAGGCAACATCATTGTAAAACGATCAAAGTTTTTCACTTCACCGACTTCAATCATCGTGTGCTTTTGAGCAATAAAGTCTTGCTCCGTTTCGATAAACGTAGGGGAAAAAAACAGTCGATAATCGGGGCCAGGAGCGAGTTCACCAATAAAAGCGACTTGTTCTTCATTAATAGAAAGTGAGCCAGCACCCCAATGCAGTAAGTCGCTGTCTTTCCGCGCACGCTGAAAGGTGCCAGTATAGACAGCGTGATCAGAAACATGCTGGACATCATTGACACTAGGAGGCAGGGGCTGAATAAGAATGGGCAGCGCATAAATCCCAATCGCGAAACCCAAACCTAAACAAACTGTATGCGATAACAGCAATAAAAACCTTTTCATTTTGAAACTCGTTGCTAACCCTTACTGCTAAAGGTATATGAATTTCAATGAAATATCAGCGTAGCAATGGTGACTTATTGGTATTTTAACGCCGTTTTTTCTGCCAAGGTCACAATTACCTTAACCGCTTGCTCCATCGACTCGATAGAGACAAACTCGTGAATGCCGTGGAAATTATATCCACCAGTAAATATATTCGGACATGGGAGGCCCATAAATGATAAACGCGCCCCATCCGTGCCGCCACGAATAGGTTTAATCACGGGCTCGACATCACAGGCAATCATCGCCTGCTTAGCAAGCTCGATCACATGTGGATAAGGTTCAACTTGCTCTTTCATATTGTAGTAACTGTCGGTGAGCACTAACTCGACGCGTCCCTTGTCTAAACTCGCATTCAATTGAGCAACTTTGTCACGCATAAACTGTTTACGCTGTTCTAGACCTTGACGCTCAAAGTCACGAATAATGTAGCCTAACTCACTGCGCGCAACCGTCATTTCGGCCGACTTCAAATGGTAGAAACCTTGATACCCCTCAGTGCATTCAGGCGTTTCGTCCGCGGGCATCAGTAGCTGAAACTGGGCGGCGATGTTCATTGCGTTGACCATCTTACCTTTTGCTGTGCCCGGGTGAACATTAACGCCATAACAGATAACATCTGCACTGGTCGCGTTAAAGTTTTCATACTCAAGTTCCCCCAAAGGACCACCATCAACGGTATACGCCCACTCAGCGCCAAACTTCTCGACATTAAACAGATCCGCGCCGCGGCCAATCTCTTCATCGGGCGTGAAGGCAATACAAATATCGCCATGAGGGATCTCTGGATGAGCAATCAACTCAGCAACCGCAGAAATGATTTCTGCAATGCCGGCTTTGTTATCTGCGCCAAGTAATGTCGTTCCATCAGTAGTAATTAAATTGTGGCCATGAAGCGTATGCAGATCTGGATATTGGATGGGAGACAGCACTTCATCTCCCTTTCCTAGCGCGATGTCCCCTCCTTGGTAGTTTTCAACAATTTGTGCTTTGACCCCTTTACCTGAGGCATCTGGCGCTGTGTCCATATGGGCGATAAAACCGATCGCTGGTACTGGGTAATTAAGGTTACTTGGCAAGCGTGCCATCAAATAGCCGTTATTGTCTAAACGGACATCACTTAAACCAAGCTCATGCAACTCTTGTTGGAGAAATTGCGCAAAAACACCTTGTCCTGGACTACTTGGGCATTGGGTATTGGTCGGGTTAGATTGGGTATCAAAAGCCACATAGCGCAGAAAGCGTGCAATCAATTCGTTCATAGTAACATCTCATTGTTATTTGTTTTTTCAGCATGCAGACATCCTACGCCGACCAAACAAAATGGTGTTGCTATAAATCAGGTTTTCGCTAATTAGCGCAATACCATGCATAACCATCACGTCATTGGTTAAACAAAAAAACCGAGCGTTCCCGGCTCGGTTTTTGATAGTAAACTTAGCTTGGGCTAGAGCAAGATAAAGATGCCCGCTAAGCAGGCACTCATTAGATTCGCTAACGTACCTGCTAATACCGCTTTAATCCCAAGGTTTGCCACTTCAGATCGGCGTTCTGGTGCAATGACGCCAATCGAACCTAGTTGAATCGCAATAGAACCAATATTGGCAAAACCACATAGAGCAAAGGTAATGATGACTTGAGTGTGCTCTGAAAGTAGTGCTTTATGTTCAACAAAGTCGATAAAGGCAACAAATTCGTTCATCACGACCTTCTGACCGATATATGAACCTGCCATCAAGACTTCGTTAGCTGGAACACCAATCACCCAAGCAAGCGGTGAGAACAAATAGCCAAACAGTGCTTGTAATGTAATGCCGCTAAAGCCAATCAATTCGCCTAAACTTTCTAGACCAGTATTGACCATCGCAATCACACTGACAAAAGCGATTAACATCGTACCTACGGCAACGGCGACTTTCATGCCGTTCATCGCGCCACTTGCCAACGCATCTATCACGTTACTTTCTTTGGCTTTATCCATCTCGATATCGCACTGTTCTATGGGAGTGTCGCGCTCAGGAACAATGATTTTAGCCATCATTAAACTGCCCGGCGCCGCCATGAAGCTTGCCGCAATCAGATACTTAAGCTCAACACCTAAACCTGCATAGCCACCTAAAACGCTACCAGCCACCGACGCCATACCACCAGCCATGACCGCGAATAATTCCGAGCGGGTCATTTTAGAAAGAAACGGACGAACTAGAAGCGGGGACTCACCTTGGGAAAGAAAGATATTACCAGTAGCAACAAGAGACTCCGCTTTGCTGGTGCCGAGAAATTTCTGGATTCCCCCACCGATAAACTTGATGACTTTTTGCATAACCCCTAAGTAATAAAGTGCAGAGATAAGAGCACTGAAGAAAATGATGATAGGAAGAACGCGAACCGCAAAAATGAAGCCAGTGTTGGCAAGATCGCCAAATAAAAAACGGATGCCTTCATCAGCAAAACCGAGCAAACTTGACACGCCACTACTTAAACTGGTGAGTGCGGCTTGCCCCAACGGGAAATAAAGCACCAATGCGGCGAAGCTCACTTGAAGCAATAAAGCGCGCGACACGGTTTTCCAATTAATTGACCGACGGCTTTCTGATAATAATACGGCACATAAGAGCAGGGCCGAAATTCCGATTAAGCCAAATAAAACATTCATTAAAAATTACCTCTACAAGCATTCAATTGGTAGCTGGTCCGGTCCGTGGGGTCATTCACTAATCCCTGTGACGGCTTGTATTGGTAGAGCTGTTATTCTCAACCGGGCGGAAAGTATAGCGGCATAAATGAGAGTTTCATCACATATTTTCACGCAAACGGTCACGCGCTTAATTAATAGTCATTTTCATCGTGATGGACGAAAAAAGAGCTCAATGACCGCGTCGAATGGCACAAATTAACAATAATAAATATTGAACTAAGATCACAATAGAGAGATAAACAACCAAAAATGGTAGCAAAATTACTGGCTTAATTATCAATAACACCTACTGTTAGAAAGTGATACTTAACGTGCTTTATCAAAACAAAAAGATACACTAATAACGTCAAGGCTTTACTGTCTACAAGCCCCGCCAATTTGCGGGGCTTGTTTATTTAGTTTTCTGGCAATTTCATTTTTTATCGATAAAATACCAGGCCTCTTTCTTGTCTGAGATTGTCTATGCAACTTGATTATACCTATAACAGCCTCTCGAACATGGCGCGCGATGAACTTGAAACACTGAGCTTGCGCATGATTCATCGCTTGGTACCTGAGGATTCCATGTCCGAACTGTTTACTTTCGATGGAGATGAGATGAGCTGTGCAGAAAAGCATCAAGAAGCACAATTTGATGCCATGCTAAGAATGAATGCCATCGCGCTAAGTGAGCTACCTGCATTGTTTTCTGAGTCTGACAATAAGCAGCAAAACATTCAACGCATGCAACGTCTGTTACTGTGGCACTTTTATAGCGTCTCCTTCCATTTGGAACGGGCGATTCCCCTAGAAACACATTGCAATCATGTTGAAGTTATCGTTGAGCAACCACCACAAAATGCTCTCGAGTGGGTCACTACCCTAACCGACTTGCTGCGTCAGTATGCGCAAATCGCGCACAAGCAACAATAGACAAAACGCCAGTAGATACTGGCGTTTATTTTTATTAGTCGTTTTCTACCACTAAGCGAGCATTTTTCGCTTGAACAGGGCGGTTATTTTTGCCCATCACCTGCTCCATTGCCGCCACTTGATCAGTACTTAAACGATGTGGTGATTTCAGTACAAACCAGCGCACCCCTTCACTGCACGGTGGCGTCGTCAACGAACCATTAAAGCGATAGTAATCGTCAGACTTAGGGATAAAGTCGCTGATACTGATCGGCTCAGAGAGCGCAACACTCTCGCCTTTTGTCGGCATCTTAGCCAATAATGTCGCCATGGCATGATTGCTTTTCTCAACGGTATCGAACATCACCGCAACAACCGCTAAGTTCCCTTTGTCGTCGGCATTAACAAAATGAGCCTCAAGCGGGAACTGGCGACTGTCTATCAAGTTTTCTGATGGCGTGTGGAAGTGAAACTGCGCCAAGGTAAACACCTTGCCATCAACCTTAAACTGGTTATTGCCTTCTACCACCGCTTGCAACGTGTGACCGTTATTGGTTAAACCCGTCACCTTACCAAGGTAGTCGATGTTTAGCTTTTCAATGTCAGCCTCTACCACATCTCGAATATCTATCGGGCTTTGGTTTTTTCCTTGTGCGCATTCAATAAAATGCTCCCCCCAATGTTCAGGGCCATGCTGCCCCTCGTATCCCCAATCAGAAGCCTGAGTAACCCCAGAAATCGCAGCTAACATGCCTAATGCAACTATGGTTTTTTTCATCATTATATATCCTTGCTAATTGTTCTCGTAACCGGACACATCATATAGACATGAGAATATTGAGCTGAGTAGTCAGCAAACTATGATTACACTGTTTTTTTGGAATCCGATGCAAAATAATTGCAAACGAGAGAATGGCAACCTTACTAAGGTGTAATTGAGATATAAAAAACGCCGAGCTGGGATGCTCGGCCTTTGTAATAAGAATTTTTTATTCCCAATCGAGGATAACTTTACCCGATTGGCCACTTCGCATAACGTCGAAGCCTTGTTGGAAGTCATCAATCTTGTAGTGATGAGTGATGATTGGTGTCAGATCTAAGCCTGATTGAATCAAACTCGCCATCTTGTACCAAGTTTCAAACATTTCGCGGCCATAGATACCTTTAATCACCAAGCCTTTGAAGATCACTTGGTTCCAATCAATCCCCATATCAGACGGTGGAATACCCAGTAGTGCAATGCGACCACCATGATTCATGGTTTGTAGCATCGAGTTGAATGCCGACGGATTGCCTGACATTTCAAGCCCCACATCAAAGCCTTCGGTCATGCCAAGTTCTGCCATTACATCTTCAAGCTTTTGCTCAGCAACGTTGACTGCACGAGTCACACCCATCTCACGTGCAAGATCGAGACGGTACTCGTTAACGTCCGTGATAACAACGTGGCGTGCGCCAACATGTTTTGCAACGGCAGCAGCCATAATACCGATAGGACCTGCGCCAGTAATCAACACATCTTCACCGACAAGGTCAAAAGATAGCGCGGTATGCACAGCATTACCAAACGGGTCAAAGATAGAGGCTAAATCATCAGAGATACCTTCAGGAATCTTAAAAGCGTTGAATGCAGGGATCACTAAAAATTCAGCAAATGCGCCTTCACGGTTTACGCCTACACCAACCGTGTTACGACAAAGGTGAGTACGGCCACCACGACAGTTACGACAATGACCACAGGTAATATGACCTTCACCAGAAACACGGTCACCAAGCTCAAAACCACGGACTTCTTGGCCAATACCAACCACTTCACCGACGTACTCATGACCGACAACCATGGGAACTGGAATGGTTTTTTGTGACCAGTCATCCCAGTTGTAGATGTGGACGTCTGTGCCACAGATCGCGGTTTTCTTAATCCGAATAAGAAGATCATTGTGACCAAGCTTAGGCTTGTCGACTTCTGTCATCCAAATTCCTTCTTCAGGCTTTAGTTTTGCAAGTGCTTTAATTTTCATTATTTGATGATCTCCATGTCGCGGCCTACTTCGATAAAGGCATCGATAGCGCGATCAAGTTGCTCACGAGAATGAGCGGCTGACATTTGTGTACGAATACGAGCTTGGCCTTTTGGTACCACAGGAAACGAGAAGCCAACCACGTAAATGCCTTTTTCAAGAGCGCGCTCTGCGAACTCGGCTGCGACTTTTGCATCACCAAGCATGATCGGAATGATCGCATGGTCAGCGCCACCCATAGTAAAACCAGCCGCTTCCATACGAGCGCGGAAGTGAGCTGAATTTTCCCACAAGCGATCGCGAAGCTCGCCACTCTCTTTCAGAAGGTCAAGAACACGGATAGAAGCATTAACAATCGCAGGTGCTACCGAGTTCGAGAATAAGTAAGGGCGCGAGCGTTGACGTAGCCAATCGATCACTTCCGCTTTACCCGAGGTATAACCGCCTGAAGCGCCACCCATTGCTTTGCCTAGCGTGCCAGTAATGATATCAATACGGTCAACAACGTTGTGGAACTCATGAGTACCCGCGCCGTTTTCGCCCATGAAACCCACCGCGTGAGAATCATCGACCATAGTTAATGCGCCATATTTGTCGGCTAAGTCACAAATAGCAGGAAGGTTTGCAACCACGCCATCCATTGAGAACACGCCATCAGTGACGATAAGAATATGGCGCGCACCAGCTTCTTTAGCTGCAATCAACTGTTGTTCTAACTCTTGCATGTTATTGTTTGCGTAACGGAATCGCATCGCTTTACACAGACGAACACCATCAATGATAGAAGCGTGGTTTAACGCATCTGAAATGATCGCATCTTCTTTACCAAGAATGGTTTCAAATAGACCCGCATTTGCATCAAAGCATGACGTGTAAAGAATCGTATCTTCTTTACCTAAGAATGTAGACAGTTTTTGCTCAAGCTCTTTGTGAATATCTTGAGTACCACAGATAAAGCGAACAGACGCCATGCCGAAACCATGCTGATCCATACCTGACTTACCTGCTTCGATAAGCGCGGGGTGGTTAGCAAGACCAAGATAGTTATTGGCACAGAAGTTCAAGACTTCTTGACCACTTGAAATTTTAACCGCTGCTTGCTGCTGTGACGTAATCACTCGCTCTGATTTGTAAAGACCTTCAGTCTTCACTTGCTCAATTTGTTGCTTTATCTGGTCGTAGAATGTAGCAGACATGTCTGATTCCTTGCTCGTTATTATTGTCAGTGCTTCACGTACTGATTGTCTTCAGCGTTGGTGAAGACAGAAATCTTATTGCTTAAGTGTAATTCAATCGAAAGGTTTGCATTATCCTGTCGGACGGAAAAACATTAGTGAATGACAGGCACAAATATTCAACTTTAATGATGACGGTCACATTGTTGGCCGCTACACTAACGGTTACTTTGGTTTTGAACAGTCGCTATTCGATGAAAAATACTCAACTGATTGCCCTGCTCCCCGATTTGGCGAGTTTTATTCTTATTGTCGACGAAGGTAGTTTTACCGCCGCTGCAAAGCAACTCAGTGTCACGCCGTCGGCGTTAAGTAAGTTAGTCACTCGACTAGAGGCCTCTTTGTCTGTGAAGCTATTTGAACGCACGACTCGAAAACTGCTCATTACCCGCGCAGGGCAACAAGTGTACGACCAAGCCATCGTAATGGTGAATGCAGCAAAGCAAGCTGTTGAGATCTCAACATCGCAGCACCAAGAGATGAGCGGTGCATTAACCGTTGCCGCGCCTGAAGCTTTTCTCAACTCGGTTTTACAACCCCACGTGGTGCCGTTCTTGCAAAAATACCCCCACATTCAACTCAAACTGCGGGTTGCCGACGGTGAGATTGATCTGATTCGTGATGGGATTGATGTGGCCTTCAAGCTTACCGATAAACCGGATGAGAATTTAGTGTTGAAAGAAGTCAATAAAACCAACCTAGTGCTGTGTGCCAGCCCTAAATACATTCAGCAGCGCGGCATGCCAACTCATCCAACACAGTTGCTCGAACATGACTGTCTATATTTGGCCGAAAATGACAGCGACCATATTTGGGACTTCTTCAAAGACGATGAGTTTCACTCAGTGGCTGTCAATGGCCGTTACGCGGTCAATCACTCACAAATGCGACTGACTGGGGTAAAAAATGCGCTTGGGATAGGTATTTTCCACGACTTTGTTATCGCCGATGCAATTGCTCAACATCAGGTCGTGGCGGTGTTGTCTGACTGGACAATCAAAAGTAACTACCATGGGGCGATTGCAATGCAATTTCCGCAAACCAAATACATGCCCGCCCGACTGCGAGGATTCATAGACTATATGAGCGAACAACTCGGCTCCGCAGAACCATCGACTTAGCATAAACATAGGATGAGCATAAACAACAGCCCCGCACATGGCGGGGCTCATAATCAAGAGAGATAAGCCTTAAGCGCTTTGCTGCGCTGCACCAGTAAAGCATCCATTATTAAGGTCACAATGATGCCAACACCTGCCATAGGAAAGCACACCGCAATAAGTACCACACTGATTACACCCAGTTTCCATATGCCATCATGTTCAAAATGAGCGGGGACACCAAGTCGACGTTGTTTGGCTGGACGACGCATCCACCACATTAACGCTCCTGTTATTGATATCACAATAAAAGCAAGACAGAACAGGGCATTAAGCACTTTGTTAACCATACTAAGATCGCCTTGATGCAGTGACACTCCCGTTGCCATTAACTTTGCAATCCAGCTATAGTCATCCCAAGTCACGTCCATTAACACTTGTCCGCTATATTGATCGAAATGAGTGGTTCGATCTTGTCTTGGATCAGTGACCTCACCGGCCATCGAGTTTGCTGATACGGTGTAAACCCCCATGTCTGACTGAGGAAAATAAAGACTAAATCGCTCAAAACCTAACTGTTTTGCCTGATTAACAATGCTATCCGCATCAACCGCACTCTTAGCACGGTATTGAGTGCTAAGTTGATGCTCACCACTATGATGAGATTGTGGAACCTCTGCCAGTTCTAAGTTCCACGGCATTTCTTCTTCGCTGCCATGGTTTAGGTCAGCATGGGTCAGAGTCGATTGTGGTTTTTCGCCCCATGTGTAATAAGTGGGAAACGTATTCCACGCTTGAACCATTTTCGCCCCCCAAACGCCAGCCCAAGCGAGACCTGAAAGCAAAAATAGACACAAAACAACCGAAAGCACACCGCCAAGATTCGCGTGAAGATCACGTAATAAAATTCGGCGACCGCTTACCATTCTTAACTTTAGGAAACCCGCTTTTGAACTGTTGTCCGTAGGTAGCCACAGATAAATACCGCTAATCAATAGCAAGAGGCTCAAACTGGTCGCTATCTCAATAAGATAATCACCGGCTTTTCCGATCAGTAACGTCCCGTGAATATCATTAGCCAGTTCATACCAACTGTCACTTCTATCGATTTCACCCAATACTTTTGCAGAATAAGGATCAACAGTGACGACCTTGTTGCCCCCCTCAGCTAAGTGAATGTTAAATCGATTAGCCAGATCTGCCTTCTTAGGGTAAACGAGCTGGGTGACATTCGATTTAGGGTATTGGTTGTTAATCGCTTCAAGTTGCTTAGAGATAGGTGCAACGGTGTCCTGCGGGATGACATTAAGTATTTCGCCATAACGAAATTGCTCTATTTCATCATCAAACAACATCGTTAGCCCAGTAAGGCTTAGCATCAACATAAACGGGATAACAAATAGCCCCGCGTAGAAGTGCCAGCGCCACGCCATAAAATAACGGACCTTGGCTTTACTATTTAGCGATTGATTTTTAGGACGAGTGCGTCCCTTAGGTTGAGCCTGTGGATGACTACCCAACATAAAACTTTCCTTTTATGAGCGCACAACAACAGCCACAAACATTCGCAGCAAGTGCTGAGCATAAACTTTACTTTCGGCTTATAGCCAGATTGTTAACAGATTTTTATTTGAGGAAAAATTCACCAAGGAGGCGCTCTGGGGATAGCCAACTGAAAGCGTTCGCTGAGAGACCAAAAGGCGTACGTTCTGACCAAGGCTAGCGTTAACGCGGCGCTGTAAAGAGGGCTAGAAAACGAATCTTGATGGAAACTAGAGAAATGAGTAAACGGACAAGCCTTGTTGTGCTGGGGCTCAAGTTCTCCGGGTTTAACTTGAACCAGCTCAAAACCATTTATCGTACAGAGCGTTGCCCAAAGGCCTGCTGCCGCACCGTGAGCATTGATTATTGGCATCAATGCAACAAGCACCCAACTTAAGGTGCTTGCTATGAGCATATTTCGCTTAAAGTAGGACGTTTTGATCATTATCGCTCTCAGTTAACTGAGCGCAAATATATAACCTCTTGGTTACGAAGTCAGTATGTTACGAGGTAACAGCGTGTTCACCTAAGCGGATATGATGACGCCATTAACTAAACAACTTACTCCAAATGCTTGGATTGCGTTTGTCATGGTACTCTTCACGCAGCGCGTCAACTCGCTTCAATGCTGCTTTAGCGGCAAGCAAATCGCCGTCAGCCAACTTATCTTCTACTGTATCTAACGCCACGGATAACTTATTAAACCCCTCTAAGTACAGTTCGGTCTTTTCCGGTGGGTATTCGCCTAACTTCGATTGTTCAACTAACTGTGACAAATTCGCCACAGCTGCTTGCATTTCGGTTATTTGTTCAGCTTGAGCGGCATGATTAAACTCGACTTTAATCTGTTTCATGGTCGCTTTAAGGTCAAAATCGCTGGCGTATACTTGAGCTGAAAGTGCAAAGACTAAAACGGGAAGTAACTTTCTCATTGTTGTTATTCTTAATTTGGGTTTATCAAGTCGCTCAGTTTACTGGAATTTAAGCCAATAAATTAAACGATTTTTGTATCAAGTTATAAATCTTGATACTCACGGATAGCGTCTCTGCCTCTTAAAGCAAGAAAAGCTAAAAACTGAGCAGTAGAGTGAGTTATGACTTGGTGGCTCTCAACCCCGACTTGATCAAGCAGCTCAGACACTAGCGACAAGTTGCCGACATCTTGGCAAAAATGGGCATCGCTACCTGTGGTAAAAAAGACACCAAGCTCTTTGCCGATCGCCGCAATTTCGTAGCATCGTTCCACGCTACCAACTCGGCTATTGCCTTTTAAAGTGGTGTTATTTATTTCTATCGCCACATGATACTGCTGAGCGCAGCGCAATACAGATTCAAAGTCGAAATCAAAATTAGGATTACCTAGATGCCCCAGCGCATCGACATTGCCACTTTTAATGGTGTTAATCAGCGCTTTAGTGTGCGAGTTTTTATCACTCGGCCTAAACACCGGCTCATGAAAACTGGCAATGACCCAATCCAAACTTTTATAAGACGAAAGGTGAACATCAATCTCACCCTGGGTGTTTAAAATATTCGATTCGACACCTCGAATAACCGCGACGTCATCAATAAAGCGAGGCAACACCCGTTGATTAGAAAAAAACCAATAGTGAGGTGCGCCCGGCATAGATTCAGCGTGATCAGTAGTACAAAACATCTTTAGGCCATTGTGTTTGGCCAAACGTGCATTCTCGACCAAAGTGCTATAAGCATGACCACTGGCATAGGTGTGAGTATGGGTATCAACAACTAAATTCATTCTTCAACACAAGTTATCTCTATGGTGGCTATCATGTTAACAGCCTATCCTTCTCGTTGCTCGCAATTGTTTTAATCATCACCAAGTGCCACTCTCAATCACGATTAAGCATTACAAACCAAATGTTGGCCTTTGGTGCTATCGAAGTAAAAAATATTGAGATAACAAAAATTTGCTTAACTTTTTTTGCAGGTTGTTAAGTTTGTTCGATACTTAATAGGTACTTTATTAGTGGTGTCTCTATGAGAAAGCAACGCTATTCGCTCAGCATTCATATCATTAGTCTCTTTTTATTCCTGACAACACTTGTTGGCACGGTACTTATTGTCATTAGCTATCAACACGCTCAACAGCTTCTCACTGGCAGTGCGCAAGAGCTTAGCCGTGAAAATAGCCGTAAGCTTGAATCAACCTTCCAAGTTAAAGCAGGGCCGATCCTCACCACACTCGACTTTATGGCGATGAATGAAACGATAGAAGATCACACAACCCCAACTAAACACGCCAATTTCTGGACTTCGTTAAAACTCATTTTTGACCGAAACCCTGGAGTGGTTGCTTTATACTACGCCAATGACTCTGGTGACTTCACTCTCGCAAGAGCACTCAGAAATGAGGCAGACAAAGTACGTTTTAACGCCCCCAAAGACGCGAATTTAATGATCAATAGCACCAACATAAAAGGGCAAAATCGTGTTTTCTTTTTAGACCGTAAACTACACCATGTGGGATACACACAAAGCCAAGACAACAACTTTGATCCTCGTGTACGGCCGTGGTTTCAAAACGCCAATGATGACGGTCAAATTCGCTTAACCGACCCCTACTTTTTTTATTTTCTTAAAACTACTGGAGTAACCTTGTCACGTCGCGCCGCCGACGGAAACAGTGTGGTAGGCGCTGACTTCACATTAACTTCACTGTCTCAACAAATCAGCAAAATGGGCTATTCTGACAACACCCAACTGATTCTGTTTGATCACAAGTTTAACTCTCTAGCGCATCACAACACTGGCCATACAAACCCCCTTGAATATGACAAAGTAAACTTGGACGACACCGTTTTCAGTTCGGTTATCAATCGTATTTCAAGCCAAATCATTTACGAAACCCCTGAGTTTAACAATAAGTTGTGGTCAGTGACGCTCACTCCAGTGCAACTGAACAGTTCGACGCGACTATTGCTCGCTGAAGCAACGCCACAGCAAGACTTACTCGCGCCGCTACTTTCGCTGCGCGATAAACAGGTCACCGTTGCGCTCGCTATGCTTTCAGTGAGTTTTATTTTGGTCTGGCTCGTCGCCCAACGTTTAGCTCAACCGCTGCGCGCGTTAATGGAACAAACCGACAATATCGCGCGCTTTGATTTTAAGAAAACACGTTACTCGCGTAGCATGATCGCAGAGGTGGCCAATCTCACCAATTCAATCGAGTTGATGGAACACACTCTATATGACTTGCTAAGACTATTGCGTGAAACGGCGAGTAATCAAGACTTTTCAGTACTGGCAAAAACCATTGCACATCAAAGCTTTCTGGTCACTCGTGCTGAGACCATTGTGCTGCACGTCAAAGAGGATATACAGGCAGATTTCAATTGCGCAGCCAATCACGCCATTATTCCTTTTAAGATAGACATCAATACTCTCGTCAATTCAATTGCTTGGGTAAAAACCGAGTTGAATAAAGGCGAAATTGTCCATCTTAATCGAGATGATACCAACTTAGCGAAATTCCGTGATCAGCTTTATAACTCAGATATTTATCTATTCCCATTACATAGTCGTGACAAGCATCTGGTCGGCATACTCTTGCTTGGTTACGAACGCGCTATTACGTCGGAACAATCCGACAAACATGCTTTCCTTAAAGAGCTACTCAGTTTCGGTGAAATAGCCAAAGAGAATATCGATCGCATGGAGCAACAAAAAGAGATGCTTAATGCCTTTGTCGAACTGATTGCTTCGGCGATTGATACTAAGTCGCCTTACACAGGCAGTCATTGTCAACGTGTACCCGAATTAACCAAAATGCTCGTCACTGCCGCCAATTCTGATGAAAGTTACTTTCCGCATTTTTCGATGTCAAAAGATCAATGGGAAGCATTACATCTTGCCTCGTGGTTGCATGACTGCGGTAAAGTGACCACCCCTGAATATGTCATTGACAAGGCAACCAAACTAGAAACGATCTATGACCGAATTCATGAAGTACGCATGCGTTTTGAGTTATTAAAAGCGCAAGCCGAGACTGAATACTGGAAAGCAATTTCACAAGGGGGTGATACCGACAGGCTCAAGCAAGAATTGGACATAAAACATCAACAACTTGACGATGATTTTGCCTTTATCGGTCAATGTAATCTCGGCGGCGAATCGATGAGCGATGAAGCGTTAGAAAGGCTTGGTCGTATCAGCCAAGTAACTTGGACTCGCACACTAGACGACCAAATTGGCGTCTCTTGGATTGAACAACAGCGCGCTGGCAATAAGGTCCCACTTCCGACACAAGAACCACTATTGAGCGACAAGCAAGTTCATCAAATCGATTGGCCTGCAGTCGCAAACCCACAAGATCCATGGCAAGAGGAGTTTGTCCTTAAACCCGGTCAGCTGAAATACAATCGAGGCGAGCTTTATAACTTGTCGATTTACCGTGGCACACTCAATGATGAAGAACGATTTATCATCAATGATCACATTATTCAGACTATCACTATGCTCAAGCGCCTTCCCTACCCACAACATTTAAAAGAAGTGCCTGAGTATGCGGGTGGACACCATGAACGCGTGGACGGCAAAGGTTACCCTAAAGGTTTAAACGAAGAACAGCTATCTATCCCTGCACGCGTCATGGCAATAGCCGATGTGTTTGAAGCGCTAACATCAAGTGATAGACCGTACAAGAAAGCCAAAACCTTAGCAGCATCGATTGAGATCATGACAGCGATGGCAACCACAGGTCACATCGATGCTAAACTGTATCTTCTTTTCTTAGAAAAAGAGATAGATCAAACCTATGCCAAACAATTTTTATCTTTAGATCAACAAGTTGAATTCGATCGAGCCGCCCATATCAAACGCGTAAAAATGTTTTTAAGGGGCGATTTCTAACCACTAACTGCTTGATCAAATTAGAGCAAACACTTTATTGTGCAGATTTTAGGCAGTGACTACCTAAAGTCTAAATATCAATACCTTAGCTTGATAGCTAGTCATTATTTAATCGATTGCCCTGCCAAAGGTTGATGTATGTCAAAGAGTCATAGACAATACGCTGCCAACTGAACTTTCAGCTCTGATTTTTTCACTCCTTTTTAGTGATGCATCGAGATTTGGCGTATTTATTCTGTTTTACCTATTGGTTTGATAGGTAAGACCGATTTTATACTTTTAGGTGTCGTTGATAGGGTTGGTTATCTATTCATGCCAGCCAATGAGGCACATGACACTACCTCGTTTTTAAGGGAAAGATGATGGTAATACCAGAAAACAGCAGCATCGTTATTTTTGGTGCTTCGGGTGACTTAACGTATCGTAAGTTGATCCCAGCTCTATATCACCTTTACTCAAATAAACAGCTGCCTGAAAACTTTGCCATTCTTGGTGTAAGTCGTACAGAATACAGCGATGAGTCTTACCGCGAAAAGCTCAAGCGCTCGCTGCTAGAGATGGAAAAAACCGAACCAACAACGCTCGATGCTTTTATCAACCATCTTCACTACCAAGCCATCAACACTTCGGACAGTGCCGACTACTCGAAACTGACCGCCCGACTCGACCAGCTCGGTGAGCAGTACCAATTTGAACAACGTAATACGCTGTTCTATCTTGCGACACCGCCTAGCTTGTACAGCGTTATTCCATCTAGCCTCGCCGCGCACGGTCTTAACTGCGAAGACGATGGTTGGAAACGGCTGATCATCGAAAAGCCATTCGGTTACGATCTCGAGTCAGCAAAAACGCTCGATAAAGAGATTCACGAACACTTCAAAGAACACCAAATCTACCGTATCGACCACTATTTAGGTAAAGAGACTGTTCAAAACCTGCTTGTCTTCCGTTTTTCTAACGCGATGTTCGAGCCACTATGGAACCGTAACTATATCGAATACGTTGAAATCACGGGAGCGGAATTCCTTGGTGTTGAAGAGCGCGGGGGTTACTACGACGGCTCTGGCGCAGTGCGCGATATGTTCCAAAATCACCTATTGCAAGTATTAGCAATGGTCGGTATGGAACCACCAGCACAAATCAACGCAGACTCAATGCGCGACGAAGTGGTCAAAGTATTACAATGTCTTAAGCCGCTTGAGGAAGACGACCTGCGTAACAATCTTGTGCTTGGCCAATACACCGAATCAGACGTGCGCGGCGAGTTTTTACCAAGCTACCGTGATGAGCCAGGCGTGGCGACTGACTCACGAACCGAGACCTATGTCGGCCTTAAAGCGTACATCAATAACTGGCGCTGGAATGGCGTGCCGTTTTATGTCCGCAGTGGTAAACGACTGCCGACTCGCGTCACTGAAGTGGTTATCCATTTCAAACAAACGCCGCACCCGGTATTTGGTCAAAATGCACCAGAGAACAAGTTGATCATTCGTATTCAACCAGATGAAGGCATTCAAATGAGCTTTGGCTTGAAAGAGCCAGGGGCTGGTTTTAATGCAAAAGAAGTAAAAATGAACTTCCACTATGCTTCTTTGCAAGAGACCCAGATGTTGACCGCGTACGAGCGCTTATTACTCGATGCGCTAAATGGTGATGCGACACTGTTCGCACGTAGTGATGCAGTAGAAGCCTGCTGGCAATACGTCCAACCTATTCTCGACTTCAAGCAGGACCCACAAGCCCTGTTTGGTTACGCCTGTGGCACATGGGGACCAAAAGAGTCAGACGACCTACTTCAGCGCGATCATCGTGCGTGGCGTTTCCCATGCAAGAACCTAACTGACACGGACTACTGTGAATTATGATTAACCACAAGATTTTTCAAACCGCTCAACAAGTTGTCGAAAGCTTAGCCAATGACATGCAAGCGTTGAGTGAACTTGGTCGCCCTGTGCACATCTCACTATCTGGTGGCAGCACGCCCAAAATGCTATTCAAGCTTTTAGCACAAGCGCCTTACACTGAAAGCATTCAATGGCACAACCTCCATTTTTGGTGGGGCGATGAGCGCTGCGTGGCCCCTGATGATGCACAGAGCAACTATGGCGAAGCCAACACGCTACTGTTCAGCCAAGTAAATATCCCAGCTGAGAACATTCATCGTATCCTTGGTGAGAACGATCCTGAGGGCGAAGTTGAACGCTTTGCACAAGAAATGGTTGACGTTATCCCGTGTGAATACGGTACACCAGTATTTGACTGGATTTTGCTTGGCGTTGGTGCGGATGGTCATACCGCATCGCTGTTCCCAGGGCAAACCAACTATCAAGATGAAAGCCTTTCGTTATTGGCCGCTCACCCAGAGTCTGGCCAAATCCGCGTATCAAAAACAGCCAAAGTACTTGAAGCTGCCAAGCGTATTAGCTACCTAGTCCTTGGTGCGGGCAAAGTTGACATCGTACACGAAATTCATACCACCCCGGCAAGTGAGCTGCCTTATCCTGCAGCCAAAATCCAGTCTAAAACTGGTGAGACGGAGTGGTACTTAGATTCAGACGCAGCAGCAAAAATTGCGTAATGCGCGTCAAAATAGATCAATTGGAGAGCAAAAATGAAAGGTGATATCGGTGTAATTGGCCTAGCCGTAATGGGTCAAAACCTTATCTTAAACATGAACGATCACGGCTTCAAAGTGGTTGCTCATAACCGTACTGCAGCAAAAGTAGACGAGTTTATTGAAGGCCCAGCAAAAGGCACAAACATTGTTGGTGCCTACTCGCTAGAAGAGCTCGTAGAGAAACTAGAAACACCGCGTAAAATCATGCTTATGGTTCGCGCTGGTGATGTCGTTGATAAATTTATCGAGTCACTTGTTCCACTTCTAGACAAAGGTGACATCATCATCGACGGTGGTAATACTAACTATCCAGACACTAACCGTCGTGTTGCTGCACTGCGTGAAAAAGGCATTCACTTTATCGGAACTGGTGTTTCTGGTGGTGAAGAAGGTGCACGTTTTGGCCCTTCAATCATGCCTGGTGGTTCTCCTGAAGCTTGGCAAGCGGTGAAACCTATTTTCCAAGGTATTTCTGCAAAAACAGATGCTGGCGAGCCTTGCTGTGACTGGGTTGGTAACGATGGCGCTGGCCACTTCGTTAAGATGGTTCACAACGGCATCGAATACGGCGACATGCAGCTCATCACTGAAGCTTACCAGTTTATGAAAGATGGTCTGGGTATGTCTGCAGATGAGATGCAAGCTGTATTTGCTGACTGGAACAAAACTGAACTAGACAGCTACCTAGTAGAAATCACCGCTGATATCCTTGGCTACAAAGATGAAGATGGTGAGCCGCTAGTTGAGAAGATTCTAGACACTGCTGGCCAAAAAGGTACGGGTAAATGGACAGGTATCAACGCACTAGACTTAGGTATTCCACTGACGCTTATCTCTGAGTCAGTATTCTCTCGTTGTCTGTCAGCTCTAAAAGATCAGCGTGTTGAAGCAGAATCTCTATTTGGCAAGACAATCACTCCGGTTGAAGGTGATAAGCAAGAGTGGGTTGACGCACTACGTCAGGCTCTTCTCGCATCGAAAATTATCTCTTACGCTCAAGGCTTCATGCTAATGCGTGAAGCGTCAAATGAAAATGGCTGGGATCTCAACTACGGCAACGTAGCGCTTATGTGGCGTGGTGGTTGTATCATCCGCTCGGCGTTCCTAAGCAACATCCGTGATGCATACGAAGCGAACCCAGACATTGCATTCCTAGGCTCAGATGACTACTTCAAAGGCATTCTGAAGAACAGCCTAAGCGCATGGCGTAAAGTTGCGGCTAAGTCGCTAGAAGCGGGTATCCCAATGCCTTGTACTATCTCTGCGCTTTCGTTCCTAGACGGTTACACAACAGCGCGTTTGCCAGCAAACCTACTGCAAGCTCAACGTGACTACTTCGGTGCTCACACCTATGAGCGTATTGACCGTGAACGTGGTGAATTCTTCCACACCAACTGGACAGGTACTGGCGGTAATACGGCGTCTACGACTTACGACGTTTAATAAAAGGATGAGTTTAGTCTTTATTCATACCTAAGACTCATACTATAATTATTGCTTCATGGAGGATGTTAACCTAGTTAACATCCTCTATTTTTTGAAACCTACAACAAGGAGTTTTACATCTTAACGATGTAGACCATGGTGATTAACTTAACCTGGAAGGTTATCACTCTTAATTGAGGTTCTTAACATGACTATTAATAAATACTTTGTCTTTGCTCCACAAGCAGAGAAATCTCAGCGTGCAAACGACAATGATCAATTGTTAGAGAAGGAAACTCAACGTCAGGCTTTAGTAAAACAGGCGCAGCAACAAGGCGGCTTGTAGGCTAGGTTTCAAGGAAAAGGAGTCCATCGTGGACTCCTTTTTATTTTTATACTTTAAATTCAGATACTTGCAGATTTAACATTTGGCTCTCATTCTCAGAGTCGTTTGGTAATACATTATCAATAGCTGTCGCTACAATTACGCCTAGCCAATCCCTATAGCCTTTAATTTACGATAGATGGTGTTGCGGCTAATCCCAAGAACACGTGACATTTTGCTGATGTTGCCATTGTGGGCGTGATAAGTATCGACTAACGTTGAATTAACCGTGGCTTTCAAGTCTGTTGGCTCTTGTACACTGTTGTCACTCAGATTCTGAGTAATATGGGTCGCCAAGTGAGCAGGAACATGTTCAAGGCGCAGCTCTTCTTCATCGCTCGCAATCAGACAAGTCACCTTAAATAGGTTATCTAATTCACGCAAATTGCCAGGCCAACCGTAGTGCTTCAATTGCTCCAATAACGCCTTTGATATGTTCTGATGCTGAGGTTTGTATTTAGCATGAATGACATCAATCAATTGCATCCTATCGCGCCGAGTACGTAGACAAGGCAGTTCGATAACCAATCCATTCAAGCGATAATAGAGATCTTCTCTGAAAAGCCCCTGTTCTACTAACGACCGGAGATCTTGATGAGTGGCAGCAATGATTTGAATATCAACTTGATACGCTCGGCTAGCACCAATCGGCATGACGATTTTATCTTGTAGTACGGTGAGTAACCGGCACTGCGCCTCCAATGGCATTTCGCCAATTTCATCTAAAAATAGGATGCCTTTGTCTGCTTGGCGAATTCGGCCTAGATAGCCTTTCGTACTGGCTCCAGTAAACGCCCCAGAGGCATAACCAAATAACTCAGACTCAATCAAATCCTTGGCCAACGCTCCACAGTTGACTGTAACCAAGGGCGCGATATTCCGCGTACTATGTTTATGCAGCGCTTTAACAAATTCACCTTTTCCGACCCCAGTTTCCCCTAGGATAAGTAAACTGATGTCTTTACCGATAACTTTATTGGCTTGCTGCCAAGCGGTTTCAACTTGAGGCTCTCCGTAATGAAGTTCACTAGACACACTAACGGCGCTTTTGACTTTGGACGCGCCGTTAAGCAAGCGCTTTTCAAACACTAAAGGCATTTGTTGCTTAGAGCGTTCAAGCAGTGCTTCGATTTTTTCACCAACAATATTCGATTGCCGAGTAAGCTGACACGCAACATGGTTATGAGCAACCACTCGACCTCCCTCATCAGCAATAACAATACCTTGCCACCCAGTATGCAAAACCGACTCATTCAACGCCAAATCGACTTGGTACGCCGCTCCTGGGATTTGGCATAACAGCCGATTTTCAACCAATTGAATCATATTTTGCACTAACAACTGAGTGGTTACATCATGTTGTTCTTGTTCACTGGTGATATCTAATATCCCGACCAGTTCGCCTTTATGATTAAACAGTGGGCTGGCCGAACAACTGATAAAACGGTGTTGTTTGATAAAGTGCTGCTCGCCAATAATCGAAACCGCACGTTGCTCAAATAAAGCGGTGCCTATTGCATTGGTTCCTTTTAAACGCTCTTGCCAGCAATTTCCAGACTCTAAAGCTATCTCAAGCAACTTTTCTCTAAATCGCTCTTGGCCCCAACTGGCTAAGATCACCCCTTCTCCATCGGTGAGAATTAAACGACTATCACTACGCCCAAGCACTTGATTAAACAGGGGCAAGGCCGCTTGTTCAACCGCTTCTATAACGCCTTTATTGTCATAACGACGCTCTTTCATCACTGCATTAGACAGCACTGCATCACTTGGCCGTTTGATTTCTTTTAAGCCTGCATCACTACTTCGTCGCCATGACGAACTCAACCAATCGCTGTTTTGTTGTCGCTGTAATTCCATCGTTGTACCATTTTTGAGCAAACTGACTGTGTCACTTTGGAACAGGTGAACATTTCATTAACATTCAGCCCTGTTGTCTTGGCTTTTATAAAACAAGCGCAAAGCCTCATTAACTCTAGCGCCAACCCACAAATGCAACAAGTTATTAACACTTGGTCTGTGATTTGCGTTTGTTGAAAACGATAAAAAAACATTCCGCATGCGAATGACATAAACACAACAACGAGAAATCAATAAGGAAATTGTATGATCTACGCACAACCAGGTAACACAGACTCAGTCGTTTCATTTAAAACACACTATGACAATTATATCGGTGGCGAATGGGTCAAACCGGTCAATGGTGAATACTTTGACAATACCTCGCCAGTCAATGGTCAAGCGTATTGTAAAGTGGCGCGTTCAGGGGAAGCCGATATCGCGCTTGCCTTAGATGCGGCCCATAACGTGCGTGCATCGTGGGCCAAAACTAGTGTCACTGAACGCGCCAACATCATGCTAAAAATAGCCGATCGCATTGAGCAACATATCGAAGAACTTGCGGTGGCTGAATCATGGGAAAACGGCAAGCCCGTTAGGGAAACGCTGGCCGCTGATTTACCTTTGGTAGTCGACCACTTCCGCTATTTCGCTGGTTGTATCCGTGCCCAAGAAGGCAGCGCAGCCGAGCTTGATGAAACAACAGCAAGCTATCACTTTCCTGAACCAATTGGGGTTGTCGGCCAGATCATCCCTTGGAACTTTCCTATGCTAATGGCTGCGTGGAAACTCGCTCCAGCAATGGCGGCAGGGTGTTGTGTGGTACTTAAACCCGCCGAGCAAACGCCAACCTCTATTTTGCTTTTGATGGAAAAGATCGGCGACCTTATCCCTGCAGGTGTGATCAATGTGGTCAATGGTTTTGGTAATGAGGCAGGTCAAGCACTCGCAACCAGTGATCGGATCGCCAAGTTGGCCTTTACTGGATCGACGCAAGTGGGTAACCATATCCTCAAATGCGCCGCCGACAACCTGATCCCTTCTACGGTAGAGCTAGGTGGTAAATCACCCAATATCTATTTCCCCGACATTTTTAATCACGAAGACGAATACCTAGATAAATGTATCGAGGGCACATTACTTGGATTCTTTAATCAAGGGGAAGTGTGTACCTGCCCTTCTCGCGTTTTGGTTCATGAGTCCATCTACGATGAATTTGTGGCCAAACTTTCCGAGCGAGCCAAGACGATTAAACAAGGCAATCCGCTTGATACAGATACTCAAGTTGGTGCGCAAGCGTCACAAGAACAGTTCGATAAAATTTTGAGTTACTTAGAGATAGGTCGTCAAGAAGGCGCCAAAGTGGTCTTTGGCGGAGGCGTATCACAGCAGCCAGACAGCATTAACCAAGGCTACTACATCCAACCGACAATGTTGGAAGGCCATAATAAAATGCGTATTTTCCAAGAAGAGATTTTTGGGCCCGTGATTGCTATCACTAAATTTAAAGATGAAGCCGAAGCGTTGGCCATTGCTAACGATACTGAGTACGGCTTAGGGGCTGGGGTATGGACGCGTGATGCTAACCTTGCCTATCGAATGGGTCGCAACATTGAGGCCGGACGAATTTGGATCAACTGTTACCATGCTTATCCTGCCCACGCCGCGTTTGGCGGATATAAAAAATCCGGTATCGGGCGTGAAACCCATAAAATGATGCTTGATCACTACCAAAACACCAAAAATCTATTGATTAGCTATGACGTCAACCCGCTTGGGTTCTTCTAAAACACGCAAATGGGTTCATTCATAGAGCGCCATCAGGCGCTCTTTTTCAGTTTAGATTTGCGATACTTGTCGTTGATATACAATGCCGCACTCACTACTAACGCAGCGATAGATACGGTAAGAAGCACTGGCATCTTAAACACCCACGCAAAAACTGCACACAGAAATGCGACGAAGGTAATCATGCGGCTGCTCGACATGACTCTGCCTAGTTTTCTACTCATAACGCCTCCTTAAACAACAGTCCATCCTGTTGTTTGATAGCGTTATTATGCCGATAGGCGAGCTAAATAAACCTAAAATGACCTCAAATCGGGGCAGAACGTGATCAACAACACTTACCGCTATGAGAGCGATAAAATACGTTTACAAATATACATCGGCGAAAAAATATAACGTCATGGCGATGCTTGATAATGCCACAAAGCCTTTCACATATTTTTGCTCGACTTTTCTTGAGACTCGCGCCGCCACGTAACCACCTAACAGTGATCCCATCATTACCGCAAAACCTTTTTGCCAATCAATCACCCCATCCACCATGAACACCACAATCGCAATCACAGAGACACACGATGAAACCAGTAATTTTAACCCGTTCATTTGATTGATGTTGGTGTAGCCTGCTAAAACAAGGTAGCTCAGTACAATCACTCCTAGGCCAGCATTAAAAAAGCCGCCATAAGCCGAGACCAGTAATAACAACAAACTGATTGAGACCGTTGGCCATATCGGATTAAGAGAGACGCGTTGTGCCCCTTTTGAAAGCCAAGCACTTAAATGATGGCCGAACAAAAATAGTAAGGTGGCAAAAAGAAGCAACCAAGGAATAGCAATTAAAAACTGCTGCTCTGAGACATTGAGCAGTAAATACGCACCAAGTGCACCACCCAATAAGCTGATCAAAATTAATGAAGGTAATCGCTGGGCCGAATGTGCAATGTCTTGGCGAAAACCATAAGCACCACTAATATAACCGGCACAAACGGCGAAGGTGTTGGTCGCGTTCGCAGCAACCGCAGGCAAACCAAAAAACATCAGCGCGGGAAAGGTAATAAAGCTACCGCCACCGGCAATACTATTTAAAATACCACCTACCACGCCCGCTGCAAAAAGTAGAATCCATTCCATATGCAAATTTCGTTATTTTCAAGATGATATACATTAACGTGCGGTGTCAGAAGAAAAAACCACCGATGGCTAAAACTGTGCTCATCCTACTGAATATCCAATGCCAGCTCTTTCCAATCTTCTAGCTCATCACGAAAATGCTGCGTCTGTTTTAACGACATGGTATTGATAATTTGTGTTAAGTAAGTTCTTGCCACCTCCCGGTTATACTCAATTTTGCCTGCAAGCTGAGGCGAATAAAAACTATCAGGGTTGAACATGAGATCTTGAAAATCGGGTTTAAATAATGCTTCGTTAAGCCTCTCTACCAGCAGTGCGTTGATTTCAACACGCATTTTAGTTTGATGGGTCACCCAATCGCGCGAAGTAATTTGCAACTCATTGGTCCAACGGGTGAGAAGTTGCTGCTGTTTTTCCGTTAAGTCGCCCAGCCAATTTTCAAGATTTTTCTCAATTCGCTGGTGATAACGTTGCTTGATCTCTTCATCAGTGAGTGACTGGTATTTCTTTTTGTATTTAGTATGACGTACACGTAGATTATCCATAAACTCATTGACTTGATCGTCAGACAACTGTGTCGTAATTTGATACAGGTCTGGAGCAACTCGTGCGACTAGCCGTTGCGAATGGGCACGTATTTGTTGTTCGTGAACTCGCATATCATCAATAGTAAATTGACTTGGTTCAATCGCGATAAGTTGATCAAGTTGCTCGATATAATTGGGAATTTCTTCCTTTCGATGCCACTCACTCAGTTGCGAAATTTTATCGCTAACAAAGTCTTCTTGCTGTTCATCAAGTTCTACGTAATCTTCAACAAACTCAAGCACCAACCAATCGATGTGGTTGTATACGAACTTTGAGCTACAACCAAATAAACTCAAACTTATCACTATCAATACTATTAGTTTTCTCATGCTTATCCCTGCAAAAAGCCATTCAGCGAGTTGGGTCACTCTATTTATTATTAAGTTTAGTCATTACACTCTTTACGATGATGCCAGCATTATCGAATCTAGTTTCAGCGCGACTAGTTTTGTACGTAGCTCTACCTATTTTGACTCAAAAACAACCCAAACGACCAATTATTAACCGCCAAATCACTATGTCAGTGAAGAGTGAGTATCTTAAACAAACGCTATCACAAACCGCGATTTTGTTTACGCAGCAGTGACAGTCTTATTTCGTTGCACAGTAAGCTTGTATTTGAGAGCCCATTAGGAGACACAACGATGAAAAAATTGATTCTTTTTGCCACATTGGTGATCAGTGCTTCTGTATTCGCTGCCAATCAAACTGTCATTAGCCATAGCACGCTAACGACTGACGCATACGCAACCAAACAACAAGCCTATGATGCTGCGTTTGATCTAATGGACGAAATGAAAGCGATGGATAGCGCTAAATTGAAAATTGTACTCCCAATACACGAAAACAATGTTATTTCTCCAAGTGTCAAAGTAAATGACATGTTGGTACAAGTTGAAGAGTATGCCAAAGCTCCCGGCCAGTTTGAGTACAAAGCGAAGCTCGGGGTTGATTATCAGTACACCTACCGTGAAAGCCGTCGAGACTAATCTTGTTAGCGCAAACAATCAGGTCGCAGTGCGCAAGCATCGCGACCTTTTTATGACGGTTTCCTGACTTATCAGAGCTCGATCGAACTATACTCGAAAAATAAACTTGCTTCGGCACCCTTTCGCTGTCCGTCATTTTTATTTAGAAGGTAAACGATGAAAATTTCTATACTCAGTTCTTTGTTGACGACCCTCGCGCTAATGGGATGCAGTCAGACTTCTCAACCCACTATCCAAGAGCCTTCACCTAACCCGCTATGTACCACTAAATCTATGCCTGGGGGATGGAGTGATGCCGACATCACGCCTGATGTCCAAGCTGCCGTCAATGCCCTCATGTCACATATGGGCAGTCACTCAGAATTACAAAGTGTCGACAAAGTACGCACACAGGTAGTCAGTGGCATCAACTATGCGATTGAATATCGTCTGAAGAATGGCGAAGTGTGGCATGCTGTTGTTTATCGGAATCTGCGAAATGACTACATGGTCGACCAAGTTGCGACGCCTGGCCCACTGTGTCCATAAAAAAATGACCTTTGTTTGAATGAAAAAGGCATAATTAGGTCGCTTCATCGCGTTTGGCCGATATAATAAGGGTTCAATAACAAATAGGTTTAAGCATGAAAATTTGTGGTGTAGAACTAAAAGCAAACGACGCAATTATTTGTCTTCTTTCTCATTCAGACAGTGTTGTTCATCTGCCTGACTGCCGCGTATCGAAATTAACGATCGGCAATGCGAATGACACACAAGAAATCCGTAAGTTTCAGTTCTCTTTCGCCAAGCTGGTCGAAGATTATCAGATCGAAAAAGTGGTGATTCGTCAGCGTCAAACCAAAGGGAAATTTGCCGGTGGTGCCGTAGGTTTCAAACTTGAAGCAGCGATTCAACTTATTGAAGGTCTGAATGTTGAAGTCGTCTCTCCGACAGAGATTAAAGAGAGCTTAAAGCGAAATCCACTCGCCATCGCATTTAAAGAGACTGGCCTTAAACAATATCAGGAACAAGCATTTGCGACTGCTTACGCGTGTGTAATGAAACGCGGCTAATCGCTGTTAATCAAACGCTTAATGACATAAAAAGCCCAGCATTGATTGCTGGGCTTTTTGTTATCCGTTCACGTTATGCTACGCGTCGGTCTTTAAAATTACCTAACAAGGCATCGTACAATTCATTATCGGTGAGTACGCCCACCAGTTGGTTATTTTCAACCAATAAAATAGGTTGATTACTGCGTTGTTTTAGCTCAATTGCTTCACGCATCCCAATTTCAGGGCTTGCCTGAACCACGTTGGATTCACTGACTTGGGCCATTTCAAATGTACCATCACTCCAATCGAGTAACGTTTTATCTGAGTCAACTAAAGCAACACCATTGGTTTGCTGTTTTACCCATAAATCGTCACGTGAACAAATTTGCCATTGGTCATCTCGGCTGATGAGCTGTTCACGCATTTGCATCAACGAGCGTCCTTTCAACACGTTCAATGGATTAGTGTGTGCGACAAAGTCTTTGACGTATTCTGTTTCTGGCGCAAGTACGATCTGCTCTGGCTTACCATGTTGAATAAGCTTACCAGACTCCATAATCGCGATATTATTACCAATCTTGAGCGCTTCGTCTAAGTCATGACTAACAAATAAAATCGTCTTATTGAGTTTTTTCTGCAATAGAATCAGCTCGTCTTGCAATTGAGCACGAATCAAGGGGTCAAGCGCTGAAAACGGCTCATCCATCAATAAGATATCGGTATCCATAGCAAAAGCACGAGCAAGACCAACTCGTTGCTGCATTCCCCCTGAAAGTTCATGAGGATGCTTGGTTTCCCACTCAGCTAATCCGACCATTTCGAGCTGCTCTCGTGCTTTTTCACGACGTTTAGCCTTCGGCACGCCCTGCATTTCTAAACCAAAAGCAACATTATCTAGCACAGTCAACCATGGCATCAAGGCGAACTTCTGAAATACCATAGATACGCGATGGGTTCTCAGGTGACGCAGTGTGCCTTCATCACAATCGGCTAAATTGACACTTTGCTCGCCATCTTTAATCTCTAAGCTACCGCGAGAGATTGAATTAAGACCATTGACGGCGCGTAATAAGCTCGACTTACCCGAACCAGATAAACCCATTAGCACACAGATTTCACCCTCTTTGACTGTCATTGAAACATTATCAACGCCGACAACTTGGCCAGTTTGATCAATAATTTCTTGGCGACTTTTGCCTTGATCAAGCAGATCGAGCGCCTGTTGCTGCTTGTTACCAAAAACCACGTCAAGATTGTTAATTGTAATTGCATCCATCATTAAGCCTCTTTCTGGTTTGGTGTTTTGCATAAGCGGTCAAGAATAATGGCAACCAAAACAATGGCGAGGCCAGCTTCAAAACCTTGTGAAATATTCACCGTGTTAAGTGCACGTACCACAGGTTTACCCAGTCCGTCGGCTCCAACCAATGCCGCGATCACCACCATTGATAGTGACAACATAATGCATTGAGTTACGCCCGCCATAATGCTTGGCATCGCCGCCGGAAGCTCAACTTTGAATAGCAACTTTCTACGGCTAGCACCAAACGCTTTGCCCGCTTCGATCAGCTCTTCCGGTACTTTGGTCATTCCTAAGTAAGTAAGACGAATTGGCGCTGCAATCGCAAATATGATGGTTGAAATTAACCCCGGTACGATACCTAAACCAAACAAGACTAAGGTCGGGATAAGGTAAACAAAGGTTGGCACGGTTTGCATCAAGTCGAGTATTGGTCTCAACAAGGTATATAACCACGCGCGGTGCGCTGCCATGATCCCTAGAGGTACGCCAATTAATACGGAAATCGTTGTCGCTGCAAATACAAGAACAAAGGTTTCCAACATCTCCTGCCAATAACCAATATTGAGAATGGTCAGCAATGCGCCAACAATAAACAGCACCAAAGGAATACTTCTATGCAAATACCAAGCAATAGCCGCCGTTAAAATAATTGGTGCGGCAGGTGGCATCCACTTAAACACATCGACAACAAAAAGAATCACAGTTTCAAGAAAGATAGAGACAGCGTCGAAAAAGCCTGCGCCATTAAGCGTCAGCCAATCCACCACGGTTTCCATCCATTCACCCACAGGGATTTTGTTGTTAGTAATAAAATTCACAATAAGACCTTTCTTTGATCGGTGAGGTGCGAATAACACCTCACCGCAATGAGATTACGCGTTTGATTTAATGTAGTTATTTACGGCTGTGGCTGCGTCACCACCTTCGAGTGTTTTCAGCCCCTCAAGCCAAGCTTCCACTTGTTTTGGGTTCTCTTTCAGCCATTTTTGCGCCGCTTTCGACGGCTTGACGTTCTGGTTTAAGATCTGTTCCATTAACTGGTTTTCCATCTCTAAGCTGAACGTTAAATTCTTAAGCAACTGGCCTACGTTCTGGCACTCCGCAAGGTAACCTTGACGTACGTTTGTGTAGACATTAGCCCCACCGTAATTTGGACCGAAGAAGTCATCGCCACCGGCTAAGTATTCCATTTCAATATTGCTGTTCATTGGGTGTGGAGCCCAACCAAGATATACGATCCATTGGTTGCGACGCACCGCTCGTGATACCTGTGAAACCATACCCGCTTCACTAGACTCAACGAGGTTAAAATCTTTAAGACCAAACGCATCACTATCTATCATAGATTGGATCAAGCGGTTACCATCATTGCCCGGTTCAATGCCGTAGATACGGTCTTTAAAATTGTCGGCATACTTGGCAAGGTCGGCAAAATCTTTTACACCTGCGTCATAGACAAACTTTGGTACAGCAAGCGTATATTTTGCACCTTCAAGGTTGGCGCGTACGGTTTCGACGGTGCCTGCTTCTCGGTATTTAGCGATGTCCCCTTCCATCGTTGGCATCCAGTTGCCAAGGAAGATATCGATATCACCGTTTGCCATTGAAGAATAAGTCACTGGTACTGAAAGTAAGTCAGTTTTGGTTTTATAACCCATACCTTTGAGCAACTCGCTAGTCACTGCCGTCGTTGCCGTAATGTCGGTCCAACCAACATCGGCAAAACGAACGGTTTCACACTGGTTCGCATAAGCATTAAAAGCGAATGTACTGACTGCGAGGGTAGTCATTGTTTTTGTCATCATAGACATAGTAATTTCCTTGTAATGATTGCTGACTAATTTACTTGGCTGTTTCGACAGCCCTTTTTGGAGTTTTCATTCTTTGGTGTTGCTGCCAACCTGGTGCAATCCAGATGGGCTGCTGCTGTTCTTTTAATAGACGTTTACCTAAGATCATGTCTGCGGCACGTTCTGCAACCATAATGGTTGGCGCATTAAGGTTGCCATTAGGAATGGTGGGAAAAACAGACGAATCGACCACGCGCAACGATTCGATACCGCGCACTCGACACTGCTCATCGAGTACCGCCATTGGATCGTTATCTGCGCCCATTTTGCAGCTACACGATGGATGGTACGCGCTTTCGACATTACTCTTCACCCAAGCATCAATATCGTCGTCTGACGTAATCTCACCTCCGGGTTGAATCTCTTCTCCACGATATTTGTCTAACGCAGGCTGTTCGAGAATTTCGCGAGTTAAACGAATACAGTCACGCCAATCTTGCTTATCTTGTTCGGTTGAAATGTAATTGAACTCAATTTGAGGGTGCACGTGCGGATCGGCCGAAACAATTTGCACACTGCCACGACTCTCGGGTTTATTTGGCCCAACATGCACTTGAAAACCATGGCCATCAAAAGCAGTACGGCCATCGTAGCGCATCGCAGCTGGTAAGAAGTGATACTGAATATTTGGCCACTTCAGCCCTTGACGAGAACGAATAAAGCCACACGATTCAAAATGGTTGGTTGCCCCAAGTCCTTTGCGTGTCAAAATCCATTCGGTACCAATTTTAGCTTTGCTGACAAGACCCAACTTGCTGTTGAGGCTGATGGGCTCTTTACAGTGATATTGAAAATACACTTCGAGGTGATCTTGCAGATTCTGACCGACACCAGGCAGATCAATCACGGTTTCAACGCCCGCTTGATCCAGTACCGCTTTAGGGCCAATACCTGATAGCTGAAGCAGTTGCGGCGAACCAATCGAACCGGCGCTCGAAATAACCTCTTTTGACGCCGAAACGCGTTGCACTTTGCCCGACTTTTCGAACTCAAGACCTGTGGCCTTATTGCCTTCAATAAGGAACTTACGCGCCACAACGCCTTTAATTAGCGTTAAGTTTGAACGTTTCAGAGCACGCCTTAAGTAAGCGTTAGAGGTAGAAGCACGCACGCCTTTATCTACCGTCATGTGCATCGCACCAAACCCTTCTTGCTGATAACCGTTATAGTCATCTGTTTCTGGGTAGCCTGCCTCAACGCCTGCATCAATGAACGCGCGATAAAGTGGATTGAGCTGCATATCATTGCCAGCACATGTTCCTAGTGGCCCGGCGCCACCACGGTAGTCATCTTCACCACCAATCCAAGACTCGGCGCGTTTAAAATAAGGTAAACACGCTTGGTAGTTCCAACCATTTGCCCCTTGTTGTTGCCATTCATCGAAATCGCACGCATGGCCACGAACGTAGACCATGCCATTGATCGATGAACTGCCGCCGAGCACTTTTCCACGCGGACAATGAAGCTGGCGTCCGTCTAAACCTTGTTCCTGCGTAGTCTCAAATTGCCACGCATAACGGTCACTGTTCATCGGATATGAAAGCGCTGTCGGCATTTGAATAAAGATGCTTTTATCGGTGCCACCTGCCTCAAGTAATAGCACTTGATGCTGACCACTTTCGGTTAAGCGATCCGCCAATACACAGCCAGCCGATCCCGCACCGACGATAATATAATCGTAGTGTTGTTGCATTGTGTCTCTCCGAATTATGTCGCTAGGCGTAAGGGCTTTCGAAGCCACCCAGTTCAATTAATACACTCTTGGTTTGGGTGTAACTGCGCAGTGTCTCGGGTCCGTTCTCTCGGCCAATGCCTGAATGTTTGTAACCACCAACAGGCATTTCTGCAGGAGAGTCTCCCCAAGTATTGACCCAGCAAATCCCCGCTTGCATTTGATGAATTACGCGGTGGGCACGGCTTAAGTCTTGGGTAAATAGCCCTGCGGCAAGACCGTAATCGGTGTCATTCGCACGAGCAATCACTTCTTCTTCATCGCTGAACTTGAGCACCGACATCACAGGACCGAAGATTTCATTTTGAACATGTGACATGCTGTCGTCGCAATCAACAAACACGGTTGGCACAACAAAGTTGCCATTTTCTAGGCCGTTTTCGGTAACTTGATAACCACCAGTGAGCAACGTGGCACCACTTGCTTTCGCTGTCTCAATGGCGGATAACACTTTGCTAAGATGCTCTTTGGAAATGAGCGCACCGATTTGTGTCTCAAGATCCATAGGATCGCCGACCACTAGTTTTTCTGTACGAGTTTTGAGCTGGGCAACAAAGTCGTCATAAATTGATTGGTGAACAAATACGCGTGTACCATGAGTGCATACTTCACCTTGAGTGTAAAAATTGGCAACCATCGCCGCTGAAACTGCATCGTCAAGTTTGGCATCACCAAATACGATCATCGGTGATTTACCACCAAGCTCCATCGTTACCTGCTTGAGTGTTTTGGCACTATCCGCCATCACTAATTTGCCAGTGCCCGATTCGCCCGTGAACGATACTTTGGCAATATCAGGGTGCGCCGTTAGCATTTGACCAACACGATGATCGCCTTGCAGTACATTAAACACGCCATCAGGCACACCAGCTTGCTGAAACACTTCTGCCAGTTTTAATGCCGTTAATGGTGTCTCTTCTGACGGTTTGAAGATCATTGCGTTACCCGCAGCTAGCGCTGGCGCTGACTTCCACATGGCAATTTGAATTGGGTAGTTCCACGCACCAATACCAGCGCAAATGCCTAAAGCCTCACGACGAGTGTAGAAAAACTGACTGTCTCCCATCGGTTGCTGTTCACCTTGCATCGCTGGCACAAGTCCGGCGTAATATTCAATGACGTCGGCACCGGTGGCAATATCAACCTCGAGTGCTTCTTGTAAAGGCTTACCCGTATCGGCGACCTCAAGTTCCGCTAATTCATTATTACGCTCACGCAAAATCGCGACCGCTTTGAGTAAAATGCGACTGCGTTCAATGGGCGCCATCGCTGACCAAACAGCAAAGCCACGCTTTGCAGCTTCAATTGCTCGCGACATATCATCATCGCTAGCTTGGCCTATCGTTGCTAGCGGTTCACCGTTAGCTGGATTGTATGTGATAAAGCTTTGATTAGATGTGGCGTGACAAAACTGCCCATCAATAAATAGTGATTTCATATTGAGTCTGACTTTGATTATTTTTGTGAATAAAAGGTAAGCTGCTTATCGAGATAATCATTGATGATCAGTCGTGCTTTATTTGCATCTATGCCTTGTGGGTTGAGCGTGCCACGTAGCCAAATACCATCAATCAATGCTGCGATACCGTGGACGATAATCTCAGCCTGTTGTTTATCGAAGAGCGCTTTTAGTTCAATTTTGAGGTGCGAAATCAAGCGTTTTTCATTTACTCGTTGTAATCGCTTTAGTTTTTGGTCATGCACTGAATAAGACCAAAATGCTAGCCATGTCTTGGCGACTTTATTCTCGGCTTGGAAGCCAACAAAGTTACCTTCAACAATCGCATTAATTCGTTGTTGATGGGCATCAGCAGGAAGAGCGCGTAGCTTATCCGTCACGGTTTGAGATAACTGACGCAGAATTTCACGCATCGTTTCCTCAAGCAAACCATGTTTACCACCAAAATAATGGTTGATGATTCCCGTCGAAACCCCCGCCTCTTTGGCGATTAAAGCAATGCTTGCACAAGGCAACCCCACTCTGTCTATCACTGACATCGTCGCGTTTACCAGCTGTGGTTTTCGGATACTTGGCATCCCAACCTTAGGCATTTTTGCCACTCCTCAATTTTTAATTGAACGATTAGTTAAATATAAAATGCCTGAAAATCATTTAGAACTCAAATGATTTTTTGGAATTTGTAGCACGTTCAATACAAAACCACACCGGCAATAGCATTCAACTCTAAGTAAATACCCATCTCAGTAAAACCCCATAAAGTTAAGCTGGGAAGTCACACAACAATACAATAAAACCTTTAAAAACATTAAGATAAATAAAGTTCTATCATTTTTTAAAAGTTAAAACCCAGCCTAAAAAACCGGAGAAATATTAACACTGGTTACATAGCCACAACTAATGCCAAATAATTTACTTCGCACTCTAATTTACTCAGCAACTAAACCATTCAAATCAAAACTTAGACTTCTATTGGATTTCATTAAGATAAAACTGAGTGCATATAGAAAAGTTGCTAAAACCACTAAGCTAGCTATTCTTATGAAATAAAATGCATTTCGTTTCGCGCGGTTAGTTCCCTAACAAAACCAGGTCGATAATATGAAACTTCCGTTTACCTCCTTCTGGGCACCAAAAAAGCACACTACTGCAACGCCAGAGCTCAAAACTGGCGTCTTGAATGTATTGTCCGAAGGTGTCTTAATTTGTGATGGTATGCAGGGTTCGCATTCCATTTTCTACGCCAACCCCGCTTTTTTGAAGTTTTATCAACACCAAGATCGCCCCGTTATCGGACATAGCCTTCATGATTTTTTCTCTTCCCGACTTACCCAACAACACCTTGATAAGCTGATTTCACTTGCCGGCAAAGGTTCGAAAGCCAATGTAGAGCTTGAAGTCAAGAGCAACGCAGATACACGCTGGCTTGAAGCAACACTCGAGCCCATGCGTGACAACGAGGGGAAACTTAACTATCTGGTCATCACTCAACGTGATATCACCAACATTAAACATGCCGAGACTGCACTTAAAAAGAGTAATGATAAGTTACAAAACCTGATCGAAGAGAAAAATCACCGAACCAATGAACATGAGCAGCAGATGGGCGTGATGTTCGAACAGTCGTCTGACGCCATGATTTTGCTCAACAGCAACAACCAAATTGTGGATGCGAATGATTCGGCACTGACTTTTTTTCAAAGTGAACGCTGTGAACTTATTGGCAATACGATAGAAACCTATATTGAGCCGATGCAAGCAGACGCTATTAGTCAACAACTCAGCCAAGTGCCGCTCTATCAAGAGGTTTTCTTTGATCGAGAACTCACCCTGGCCAGCCATTTGGAACAAAAGTCAATGCTTGCCGCTTGTCGATATATTTCGCTCAAGAACGAGAGGTTTATTGTTGTCACCCTCAAAGACAGTCGCTCTGAACAAAAGACAAGGCTTGAGTTAAAACGCCGTAAAAACGAGCTACTTAAAGTGGTAAGCAGTTTGAATCTCGCCACACAGGCTGGTGGAATAGGGATTTGGAGTTGGGACTTTGCAACCAACAAGTTGATCTGGGACGAGCGTATGTATGAAATGTATGATGTCGACCCAAACATCTGTAACAACACATACTCGATGTGGCGTGAACGAGTTCACCCAGATGATCTGTTTGATTCTGAGCAAGCACTTCTTCTTGCTCGAGAGGGCCTTCGTCAATTCAATGCCGAATTTCGAATCGTCATTCCTAGTGGTGAAACTCGCTGGATCAAAGCCGCAGCGCACGTTGTGTTTGCATCTGATGGTCAAACACCCACGGGCATGAGTGGTGTCAACATCGACATATCTAAAGAAAAACAATCTCAGCTGTACCTTAAAAAAGAGAGTGAAGCTGCACAAGCCGCCAGTGAAGCCAAATCGATGTTTTTAGCCAATATGAGCCATGAGATCCGTACCCCAATGAATGGGGTCATCGGCATGATCGGGGTATTGTCTGAGACAGAGCTAAGGCCTGAACAACGAACCATGGTGTCAACAATTGAACAATCGGCCATTACTCTATTGCACATCATCAATGATATTCTGGATTTCTCTAAGATAGAAGCAGGTCGAATGTCACTTGAAAGTAGACCTGTTGAACTACTGGAGCTTCTCGAGCGAACCTTAGATGTGCTTAGTTTACAAGCTCAAAATAAAGGCAATAATTTATTCCTAACTTATGACAGTCAACTGCCTCATACCATCATGAGTGATAGTGTTCGTTTGAGTCAAATAATGCTCAATTTGGTCGGAAATGCCGTCAAATTTACTCAGAGCGTAAATGGTATAAAGGGTAAAATATGGGTATCTGCGTCACTTGGGCATAATGGAGTAGCGCCCTGCATTGACCTCATCGTTGAAGACAATGGTATCGGAATTTCAGAAGAGCAAAAGGGGCGCTTGTTTAATGCATTTACTCAAGCAGACCCAACAACTACACGGCTATACGGTGGAACGGGCTTAGGGCTATCTATCACTCATTCATTACTTGAGATGATGGGAGGGACCATTCAGGTAGAAAGCCAGCAAGGTATTGGAAGCCGTTTTTCACTAGAATTACCTTTTATCCAAGTGGACTCGCCCCCACAAGACAGTACCTACCACTTGATTGATGGTAGCCGAGTGTTAATCATTACCAAGAATCAAGACGTAGCAACATTTTGTGAAATTAACTTGTCTAATTGCAACTGTAAAATACATACCATCCCTACGCTAAAAAACGCGATTACCGTATTGAATCAAGCAAAACAAGCTGGGGTAAGAATCGATCTATTGATTATCGGCCCAGACTATTTCAATACTTTTGATAATGGTCAGCTAAATGATGAAGATACCGCGACGTTGGCCTCGTTTGACATTATTACTCTTTCTGCTCACAACAAGGCAAAAACCTGCTTAGCTCGGCCCAACCTATACACGATGCCATCTAATCCGTTTAAACCAAGTGAATTAATGCGAGCGATCAGAGCATTGAAATCCCCTGGAACCGATGCATATGCCAGTAATCAAGGGGTTAGAATGGCCAAGCCTAGCTACCAAGCAAGCAACATTCGTATTCTGGTGGTTGATGACCAACCGACCAATCGTGATGTATTCCAACGCCAGCTCAATTATCTTGGTTTTCAATGTGATATCGCGTCAAATGGTCAACAAGCTCTCGACATTTGGCGTGCCCACCAGTTTGATTTACTGCTAGTCGATTGTCATATGCCAGTGATGGATGGCTATGAACTCACCCGTCAAATCCGAACAATCGAGCGCGACGAACACTTCCACAGCCGCACACCCATTATTGCGATTACGGCAGACGTGACCGTTGACGCAGCGAAACAGTGCATCGACAGTGGAATGGACGACTATCTCGCCAAGCCCGTTGAATTGAGCCAATTAAACCAATCACTAATGACTTGGTTAGAAATCTCAATGCCTGCACCTAGCGCTGAACAGCCAAACGCAGTGAAGAGTGAAAGTGATTCACCCATATCGATGAGGGCATTACAAGATATCCTTGGTACAACGGATCACGCTGTTATCGCACCATTATTGCAAGATTACTGGTCATCGGTGGTTGATGACTTACGTAAAGCAGAATCGGCGCTAGATAACCAAGAACTAAACCAGTTACAACATCTCGCCCACGCCGCCAAAGGCGCGGCTCGTTCTGCTGGTGCACAGACAATCGCTGACACGTTTGAAACACTGCAACATAATGCCACTACCAAAGATTGGAACACGCTTAACAAAACGATAAAACGCTGCCGACAAGATGTCGATGCGCTTGGAATGCTCTTGATTGAGCTTAACATCATTGAACCAACAGAGGCATAAACATGGCTGATTTCGATCCTACGAACTTCACGCTATTGGTGGTCGAAGACCACGCATTTTCTCGTAAAGCATTAATCAATATGTTAGTAAAAAATGGTTATGAAAACCTATTGAGTGCCAGTAATGGTGAAAAAGCGTTGGACAAACTCAACCATAATCAAATTGACCTGATTATTACTGATATTAATATGCCAAACATCAATGGGTTAGAGCTAATAAAAATGGTTCGTGAGGGCAAAACGTCTGTCGCTAAAGACACCAGTATTATCGCTGTCACAACCTTGTCAGATACACCCACCATTTCCGCATGCATGACTTTAGAGGTTGACTCATTTTTAGTAAAACCGATTACCGTCAGTAGTGCTCAACAACAAATAAAAAATGCGGTGTCTGAGCCTAAGTGCCTCTATCAACAGCATCTCTATCATAGTGTCTCTACCGCCGTTACCTTTGAACAAGTAAATAGCAAACCCGATTCTACCTCTCCACGTATATCGGAAGTGTCATCCCATATAGTAAAAATAGAGAAGTTATCGGAATTAAAAGAAGGGATGGTGCTTTTAGAAGATATCCATGTTATTTCTGGTGGCAGCTTAGTCAAGGCTGGCACAACACTCAATGCTAAGCTCTTGCGCCGACTGTTTGAATTGGGCAATGTGATTAAAATTAATCCCATCTGCGCCCGTGTAGATCAAGCGCAGATGGTGACTTAACTATGGTTGTTTATCAAAAACCTTTACCCCTTTAGGAACCTCATACCAGTCTTGTTTTTCGCTGACCCAAACATGCACCGTTGGTTCGAATACCTTATGATCGTCAGGGCTGCTGGATTTTAACTTTAACTTCAGTGTTGACGGAGCGTCTGGATTAAAATGGTAAACACGATTGCCACAGTCTGGGCAAAACATAGCGTAGTTTTTATTGCCGCTGTCAGCTATACGTCGCCACTCTTTGAGTTCACCTGTAATTTCAATGTCTTCATTGCTCACAACAGCGGTCACGCTAAAAGGCGCCGTAGATAACTTCTGACACTCAATGCAATGGCATGCAATCACCATCTTGGGCGTTTGATTAAGCGTGTAAGTAACATTGCCACACTGACAGGCACCTTGTACTGGATAACTCATTAATGGTTCCTCCTGAACATCAAATAATGCGATCACTAAAGAAATATAAAAAAACAACACTTTAGCGAAATAAATAGCCACAAATTACTCTGCAAGCGAAATTAAATCCATCAATAATCTGCCTGTATCTTGAACCGTTGATAACCAACGTACAATAGAGTCAATATAAACAACTTAACTACGGATCAATAGCGTTAGTTTGATATGACATGCATTTCTCACGCTACACCGACTGACAAGAGCTTGATGATGATTTTGGTTCAACCGTTAACAAATTAAGCATCACGGTTGCAATAACAATCGCGATAATAATAGAAACCAAACGCATGAGCTCTGCATTCAAAGGCTGACTACCTTGATAGGAGAGTATTTGATTCACTAATACAATAAAATTTGTAAATAACAATTGGTAGATACTCAAACGACACTGTCGACGAATGGCATAACACGCCAGTTGCAGGCCCAAAAAGCACGTAACACCTAATATTGCCCACATGGGTAATCCGAACGAATGCAATAACATGATCGGAATAGTCATCAATATACCTACCGTCGTGGCAATCAAGCGGTTGTTGCGAAAGATTCGTTGGTCACGTGAAACAGGAATTTTGATCATACTGCCTACCGTAATCGCAATCAGTAATGTTTGCGGGCTACCCGTGCCAATCAATGCGAACAGAGCAAGCAACAACGCCGTCGTTTTGAAGGCAATGATGCCAAGATGGATTTCGGCACCTGCCATGTCTTGCTCATCGGGTAAAATATCTTTCTGATCACCAGGAAAAAGTAGAAAACTCACGTATGTCACAACTAAGGCCGTCAAGAAGGTATTGAGCATCACCAATGGTAAATTAGCAATCGAAGTATCAAATTGCAGATTCACTACACTCGTAATAATCACAAATAACAGAGCAAAAGTTGCAAGCATGTCTTTTGGATCTTTATGACTACGGTAAAAGCTCCAAAAAAGAATCAACCAACAGAACAAAACAAAACCTGTTAGCGAGTCAACTAACAATTCTCCTATCGCAATAACCCCAAAACTCACCACAAAAATCACAGCGAGCAACTTGAGCATCATATCCAGCGGCGGCCGTGATGGCATGATGGTGAGAAAAATCACCACAAACATTGGGGCCAACACTGGAAAAAAGGCCCCTTGAGAAATTAAATAAAACAGCAGTAAGGTTGGGGCAAACACCAACCGAATGACTGGGTTTGCCGCACTACGAAACATAAGTCCAAATACTCAAAATTCTCATCCAAAGACTCGCTAACCACTGACCCACCGTACTTTGCTCGGTGTAAAAGGCCACCGTTGCTTGTGAACCATAGCGAATATTGGTCAGCTCTTCAGGGTTATCAAAGATAATGTTGATTGGATAACGTTGCGGGGTAAAACTGCTGGTTTTTGCATTCAAGAAGCCAGTCGTTGGATCGATATCATTGCTGCCACCAGTGCCCCAGCCGATGCTATCAACCTGACCACTTAGCACTCGTCCTGGTAATGCATCAAGAACAATTTTCACCACTTGTCCTGGACGGATATGTTCGATGGAGTTTTCACGCGCCAGTGCCGAGATCCAGACGCTTCGAGGGTCAATAAAAGTTAATAATGGCGCACCCGCAGTGGCCGTTTGACCAACCGTAAGCTGCATATTCGTTACAACCCCCCGAGACGGTGCCAGCACTTGCGTTCTTAACAAATCGAGTTGCGCTTTCTCTAAGCTTGCCATCGCGGCAAGTATTTGCGGATTGTTGCTGCCAGTCGGTCCTAAGTTTTGCTCTGCTTGAACTAACGAGGCTTGCGCCGCTTCAAGACCTGCCTGAGCACGATTTTTTGCTTCAATCGCGTTATCCAGATCTGCTTGGCTCAACACACCGCGCGAGGCAAGTTCGGCCGTTCGATTGGCTTGTTCTCTTGCATTATCACGCGCAGCGAGAGCATCGACGACTTTTGCTTGAGCCACTTCCACCGCTGCCGTACTTGCCCCTATATTTTGTCCGGCAATGGCAAGATTGGCTTGCGCTCCCTTTAACGCGACTTGGTAGTTGCGAGGGTCGATTGTCAGCAATACCTGACCCGCCTCAACGATTTGATTGTCTTCGACATTGACATCGACAATATTTCCAGAGACTTCTGGCGCCACTCTGACTAAGTAAGTGTGTACTTGAGCATCACTAGTAATTGGTGTGACACGGTCTGACCATAGGCTATAAAGCCAAATAACCAAAACAGCAGTAATGATGTAAAGACTGAGCTTGCGTGAGGATTTTTCTGCAACAGACATAAGAGCTTGATGGAATTAACGAAATAGATGGATTAATTATAAGTCATTCGCTCTTTGAAATCATAGAGCTATATAACATTTTTCGCCCCTATATTTGCAATGCCAGATATACACATTGGTCTTTTGTTTATATAACAGCCATTTCAAACAGAGTGTTTGTTCGTGTTTTACCTTTACGCCTGATAACGTATCAGTTGCAGAGTGATTTGTTGCTTATCAATTATTTAAAGCAAGGCACTTTGTGTACCGCTTTTTTACAATTTTGCCCGTGCCCCCCAAGCCGGGCTTTTTTTACTCTCTTTATAATTAGGAGCTGATTCCAATATCCTTCAAGTCATATCACCATTAATAAACACGGCGTTTCATTTCAATTAAATGTCAATCTTGTCAATATCAAATCAGCTTTACACAACGCAAAATATTTTAGTTGCTGGCCCAAGGTCGATTGACGCTTCAGCATAAGAATATGATGGAAAGCATACCCACTTAAGAATATAGAAATGAACTGACAGCCCCATATTCGTTCTGTTAGGAGAAAATTAATGGCAATACCTAGAGATACCAAAGCGAAATTTATAGAAAAGTCACGACATCGATGGGGCGACCGATTTGGCTATGATCAGGTTCACTATGTCAATAGTCGAACTCCGGTACTATTGTTTTGTAAAGAACACCAAACGTATTTCCCGCAAACCCCAAAAGCTCATTTCATGGCTAAGCATGCGTGTTGCCCTATATGTTATGAAGAACTTGCAGGAACATTTCAAAATGCATGGCGTCAACAACAAAAAAATGATGTTTGCGGTCAAAGATTCCGAGGGCTTATGCATCAAGTGTTTGCAGAATGAGGATATATCTACCTTGACCATAAAAACAATTAGGCACGCTTTAATAGCGTGCCTAATATTGATTTTCTAGTTGTACATTACGCTCTTAAATCATAAAGGAACACATCTATCAATGTATAACCACGCAACTGAATATAGATCTATTAACGTTTGTTTTGCTCTGTGACCGTACCTACAAAAGCACCTGTTCCTTCTTTAACTAAGTGTTTTATGTTGGTCATTATTTTTTCCACTATCATATGATTAACTCCTTGATTTTGATATTTTGGAGCAACAATGACATCTTGAATACAAAAGTATAATGCACCATCTCCAACAACACGTCCTATACCGATCACTTCATTGTCAACTAATGCACAAACTGAAATCAAAGAATTATTCAACGCTAAACTTGCACGACAGTTATCAATGACTTTCCAACCAATTAACTTCCTCAATTCATTATATTGATTGACAGTAGGCACTCTCACCTGAACTCTGATCTTAATATTACTCATACCATTATCACCATAAAATTGCTTCAACAACTAAGTTCAATAGTTATGTGGTTATGCACTCGTTTTCTATTTCTCCATCTTTCAATAACGTCAAATAGGCCTTTGAAACCATGTTTAACATTTTCTTCTTGGGATTCATTTTGTGATAAGACATATAAACAGGAAGCTCAAGACTATCTAGATCTTGCAACGATTCAATGTCAATCCCTTCGATAGAAAATGCACGAAATGAGGCATTATTCAAAAGCAATATGAGTGGTAACTCTTTAGATACCTTGAATAAACTGTCAATATCTGGAAGGATAAGACGCGGCATTTTTTTTATTTTTTTACTACAATCCTTTTGGCACTGCTCAATAAAATCCACGATAACATTATTATTGCTAGAACTACCTAGATCTAGCATTGCCAAATAGCTTATACCGTCATTGTCTAACTCATCTCTGTTAACTACCCGATAAAAGGAATATTTATCTGTATATAGTTGCTTATTCTCGATTGCACCGGACTCAAATCGGTAATAAGATAACACCATATCTAAGTCGCACGCTCTAAGCTGGCTATGCATTTCTTGTTCATTGAAATGCTCACTAGTCACGGTTACCGATAGTAATTTATCTTTGTCTTCTCTATAATGATAATAGTGTGAAATGATTTCACCGCTTAAATTCATCTTAATTTGTGGTAAAACACAGGCTTTAATAACCTCGTGATTCATATAACAATTTAATTGATGAGATAAATTAATTAACATTGAGTTTGTATCAACTTCTTGATATAGACGACAGCCTTCCTTGGTTGGTTTGAAATCATTTTTGTCCGAGTAAAACAACTTCTTCTGGACTATCTGTTCAAGTTCATTGAGGGAACGAGACAGTCGACATAATGGAATGCCAGTTTTTTGCGCCGCAGTTCTCAATCCATCGTAACGGTAGATTGCCTCGAAGTGAATTAAAAGTACTGATAAACTTGATATGTTTTGCATATAACATCCTTTCCACTGACCTAACGATTTATCGTATTGTCCTTCATCGTTTTTCTTTTACTTTTTCTGTTTTTTCGGGTGAACCTAAATCAATCTTTTTCAGTTTTTATTTTAACATCAACTAATATTGACAAAAAAAACACTTACGACAAGTAAACGCAATGTTTCAATTAATAGTGTTTCATGAGTTTTGATTGATATTGATTGATATGTGGTATGTGATATGTGATAGACGATAAGTTGTTTGTATTTATGATGTGATTTTATTAGTGTAAAGTATTTGTCTAAAGATTAATTCAGATTAATTACATTCTTATTTTTAATTAAATTTTACAAACAATTTTTACTGATTGAATATAAGCCTACCTAAGAACCAAAAACCACTTTGTTGATATCGACTATATGTAATAAATTTAATAAAGGACTTCACGAAAGTTATGAGTAAACGTTAAACAACATACACAGCCAAAACTAAGAATTTGTTTTATTAGACTTTTATTTTTCAAGATAAGGCCTGAATAGAATAAATAATGGTTACATTTATTCTATTCAGGAAAGAGGGAGATAATGCCATAGACTTCCGAGTATGAATACGACACTATGCTATTGAAAATATAAATCACTGACTATTGATTCACATTGCATACCTCTTTTTTCTTAGAGTTATCATAAAACCATTTTACTACAGGCTTATTATGTAATGCAGCTTTGGTTGTTACAAAATAAAGCATTGACGACATAAATGGCTCGCGCTCATAAACAAAATCTTCTTCAATATTTTTTAGATTATCAGCCAAGCAGACACCTACGAATCGAGTTTCTTTAATAACCTTATAGTAATGAGAGACATTTTGAGTAATGAATCCCACCTGATTTTCAGGTGCTACTCCAAAGTATTTTTGAAAATCCACACCAGTTTGACCCAACCAAGAGTATTTAGCGAATTTTGTCGATTCATTGATATCATCTGATCCAATTGAGTCGTAATACTTTTTAGAGGCAATGAGCGATGTTTTATGCTCTCCAATTCGTTCAGAAACAAAGCTTATAGAGTTATTGGGTTTGTAATCAATCATAAAGTCCAGTTCACCGTTAACCATAGCCATATAGGCCTCCTCACTGGAGCTAAACCTAAACCCTTCATTAATTACAAGTTCTGTACCAAATTCATGGTTAAACTTTACCAATTTATCAACTAAATTAAAAACTGACATCTGAGGTGGAATCAGTGCATTGACATAACGACCATTTGATTTAAACAGACTATAGCTATTTACTAACTCACCATTGTTTACTGTTAACCGTTCATAAAGAGAATGTGCGTATGCTGTAGGGCGAAACTTACCTTTTACATTAATAAATAGTTGTACTCTACTGTCTTCCTCTAATTCCTGAATAGCTCTTGAAATTGTAGCTATGGACATACTTAGATTTGCTGCTGCTTCACGATAGTTACCCTGTTCGTATAACTCATTAAAGATAATTATGTTCTTTAATTGCTTCCTCACAATTACACACCTTGTTACAAAATTTTCGAGACGAATTTAATTGACAGGACACTCATCGAAGTTAGCGTTTAGTTATTTCTTTTTCAGGATAATGTCAACTATTTTTAGCATATTAACTCTAATATTAAAAAACACATACAAATCAGTTGCTTTATGATTAAATAAATTACAATCATGTATTTTTCATGGGAATTTATTCTACACCCCATAGTAGAACTATCCTCACTCACATTAAAAAAAAATATAAGATCGACAGTTTGAGATACAAGATAATTATTATTTTATTACTAGACATTCAAAAAACATTAAACTCTAAATACCTTAGTCAGTTTCTAAATATATAGTCCTGATCTTTCGTCCACATCGGATAAGATAACGCAGGAGTTGAATGTATGTAACTCAATGTGTCATTGGTTACTAAATCTGATGCATTCAACATAGCTCAATGGTGATATGGTTAGCTGTCAGGAAAACTACTATGTCGCGAAAAATGAGCCAGTCGTATGGAATGCCATTTGGTTCTGTGATGAAGTTTCTTGCCCTTAACTGACTAGAACGACGCTGCCTCAACGTTAATTCGCGAGTCAGACATATACCTACATTCCTATCATGGGTACAAAGTCGGGTTACCCCACACTAAGATTGAGCTCTGTGAAATGTTTTCATACTAAAAAATCAATTGAGGTTGTGAACGTACGGAAACAAAAAAAGGGATCTATGGTGTGATGCCAAGACCCCTTTTTTGAAACATTGTGTCAATCTAAACGATTACTAATCAGTAATCGATACGCATGAAACACTATTTTGGTCACTATTAATGTGATTCCCCAACGTTCCATTCGACAAAGAGATCGTTTTATAATTCATTTGGTTTATATATGTTGTTGATGACCAATACCATTCTGTTGTAGGCCAACCTAACCTCTCGGACAATTTACCATGTTTATCAAATAGACCATTCAATTCATCTATCGTTGGCATCCTCCAATTATCTCTTCCTGCGAAATTCAAACTCGCCAAATGTGCACAATACCTATCAGATTGCCTATCGTCAGTAATTGCATGCCCACCGTTGCCGTTCATAACGAACTCAGCAAACTTTCCGTTATTACTATCTATCTCACTAGCATAAGTTCGGCCTGTGTTAGTTTTAGTTTGATCTGCGCTGTAGCCTAATGGCTCAAGAAACTCAATTGAAGGTGTCGAGGTAAACCAATTACCTTTGCTATCATCAGCCACTTTCAAACAATTACCTGCGGCGTTATTGGGATCCTTATCATTTATTTGATCACCACAAATAGTGGTAACCACTGGCGTTGACGCAGTAATCAACACATCCAATCGATCGTGCCCACCTTGTAAACTGCCCGAGCCCTTCCAAGATATGGTAATGAGCGTACCACTCTCATCCAATTTTTCACTGTCTATTGCACTTGTATCTAGCTCTCCCGTCACTGGATTAATCGTCACCCCTAGTTCCGTTGCAGATTTACTAATACTCCAGACGCCTAGCGTCTCATCATCAGGAACCGTAATATCGTTGCCATCTTCTAGTTGAACTGTGCTTTGCGCTTTGACGCTTTCACCCACAAGAATCTGGTTATCTACTAATGGTACGCCATCTTTCAGTAACACTACCTCCGTACTTGAAACCTCGGCCAAAGTCACCATAAACGCTTTATCTTGAACTGTTTGGCCTTCAAACCAACCGTCATCAAGGAAAGTCGCTTGAACGAAGAAATCTTGCTGAGCTAAAGTCAACGCCTCTTCCACATCCGGGATGGTCACTTTCCCTTCGCTGGTCGGGTTTAACGCTTCAACCTTGTTGTCGCTTGAATCAACCACACTCCAAGAAATATGGTTCGCGTCCGGCATATCTAACGTGGTTTGAGTTTCGTCGGTCGTACTGAGTTCAAAGGTGACGCTTGCTTGCAACGACATTCCTGGCGTCACTGCCTCGTTATCAAGCACTAAATCGACATTCTCTACGTTTTGCGCCGATATCGGATTATCTTCATCGAAGTCATCCCATCCTTCGACATTTTCCTGACCCGCGAGGTAACCATCACCGTCGTTGTCCGCAGCCCCATCGTTGACTGGGTTGTTTGTATCGTTATCATCCCAACCTTCAATGGTTTCCTGTCCCTTTTTGAGACCATCGCCATCATTGTCTTTATTGCCATCTTGTGCCGGGTTACTAGGGTCGTTTTTACCCCAATCATTTATCTCTTCTAAACCATCTTTGATGCCGTCACTATCGCTGTCTAGGTGTCCCTCTTGAACGGGGTTGTTGGCATCGTTTTTATCCCAACCTTCAACGGTTTCCTGACCATCTTTAATTCCGTCACCATCGCTGTCTAGGTCACCGTCTTGCACTGGATCATTTGAGTCACTTGGGTCAGTGCCATTGTCGATTTCTTGTTCGTCATTGATGCCGTCCCCATCGCTGTCACATACCGCATAACCTGAACATACGGAACCTCCCCCAATTGGCGGCCCACTATTATCCTCGTGGCCACATGCACTCATTAGCAGCGCCACCATTAATGGTGCCACCTTTTTTATTTGCTGTTGATTAACGAACTTCATACTATAAAAGCTTGTTGCATAATCTTAGTTCCAACCACCGAACTGGGAGTGTGGCTATTTCATCTCTGTGTTTACATGCAATGCCATTCACCATTTCATTCGAAGTGATTTGTTATTTAGAGGACCATCAAGGACATGTTGCGGTCGATTGATTGTTGACAACCAGTAAAACTGACTACAGTTACACTCACTGAAGCCATGCCCGTTTTTCCTAGTAACGAAAGTGTTACAGGACAGAGGCAGCTTGACTATTGAACGATGCGTTCACTGTTTGGAGGGGAACTTTTATAGGTATGTTCATTAAAAAGGGCTCTGCGGCATAGCGCCCAGAGCCCATATTGCTAGTTGCTAGTTGCTAACAAAAGCTAGTATTACTAACCTCCGGTCGACATACATGAAACATGATGTAGTGTACCACCGAGGTTATTTTCAACTCTACCTGATGACAAAGACAGTATCTTGTATTGTTTCGGTGTGAGATGTGATGATGTCCAGTGCCAACTTGCAGGCCAACCTAAAGTTGCATCGACTTCGCCATGCTTCTCCATCAGACCTTGTAACTCTTCAAGCGTTGGTATCCTCCAATCATCTCTTCCTGCGAAACTCAAACTAGCCAAATCAGCACAATACCGTTCAGATTGCTTATCGACATCAGTTGCAGACTCCATCGTAAATTCAGCAAATTGACCATCTTCTGGATGATTAATTCCAGTACCAATATGCAAATCCGCATAAGTTCGACCTTGGTTATCATCGCTCCTATCTTCTGTATACCCTAAGGGTTGAAGAAATTCAATTGAAGGTGTCGAGGTAAACCAATTACCTTGATTGTCATCAGCTACTTTCAAACAGTTACCTTTTGCAATAGTTGAATCGGTATCATTTAGCTGACCACACATCGGACCAACTTTTGACTTGGAAAGCAATACCACAAAACTATCGTGCCCACCTTCTAAGCTGCCTGCTCCGGTCCAAGATACCGTAATGTTACTGCCATTTTCTCCTAGCTGTTCAGGGCTCACTTTACTGGTATCAAGCTGACCCGTTACCGGATCAATCGTTACCCCTAGATCGATTGCTGTCTGATCTAGGCTCCATTCACCTAAGGCTGCATCAGCCGGAGCGATAATCTTACTACCATCAGCCAAATTAACTGTACTTTGCGCAGTAATGTTATCTCCGATGGAAATTTCGTTATTCGCTAGTGGCTGACCATTTTTTAAAAGCGCTACTTGAGTACTTGAAACCGACGCCAAAGTCACTTTAAAACTCTCTTGTTGGGGAGCCTGACCAGCAAACCAGCCATCATCAAGGAAAGTGGCACGCATTGCCAAGGCCTGACTAGCAAATTCAAGCGCACTTTCTGAATCAGGAATGATGACATACCCTTCCGTGGTTGGCGTTAACCCGACCACTGTATTTCCCTCACTATCTACGATACTCCAATTCACATGGTTGGCATCCGCGAAGTCAAGGGTACTGAAGGACTCTGGTCCTCCTTGCACCTTAAACTCAATCAGGCCCTGCACACCCATACCCGGTGATACGGTGGTGTTATCCAATTTTAAGGTCGGGTTCTCTACCTTCTCTGCCGCAATCGGATTATTCGGGTCGTTATCATCCCAACCTTCTACCGTCTCTTGCCCCGCAGGGAAACCATCGCCGTCCTTGTCGGCAGCCCC
>NZ_KL543976.1:370656-376005 GCF_000711795.1 Vibrio pacinii DSM 19139
GTTTCCTGACCATTCCTGATGCCATCACCATCACTGTCGAGATTACCTCCTTGCACTGGATCATTTGGGTCGCCTGGGTTAGTGCCATTATCAATTTCTTGTTGATCACTGATACCATCACCATCACTGTCACATGCTCTATACGTTGAACAGACAGAGCCTTCCCCTTCTCCCTTAATTTGCTGCTGAGTAAGCAAACTATTCCCATCGTTTCGACAAGCACTCATTAACAACGCCACCAATAACGGCGCCATCATTTTCATTTGTTGTTGATTAATGAATTTCATACTAAAACCTTACTGCTTATGGGTGGTTTAAATCACCACCTCTGAAATGTCCACTTCAATTCGAATCTGAGTGCTACCACTCAAGATTTAGTTCGAGGTGGTTTAATCTAGATGACCATCTAAGACATATTGCTTCCGATTGATTGTTCACAGCTTGTGAAACTGACTTTATGTAGGCGTCCCTGCTTAACTTGAAGCCCGTTTCCACTAAGCTGACTAAATTTTCACAGGATAATGACACCCTGCCAATCAAACAGTATGTTTAATTGATAGAGCTAAAAATAGATTGACAATGACGTTAAAAGTTCGCTTTTCAAACACTGAGGCAGTTATAGGCAAAAGTAGTTAAATCATATTTAAAATATAAATAACAACAACTTAATGAAACTGCATATTGAGATGACATGACTCTGGTATTGTTAATTCACCGATAAAATGAATTGGCTACAAGGCAAGCTGAATAAGCATGATGCAAATCAATAAATAATCATAGGGAGTGAAAAACACAGTGTTAGTTGGCCGAAACTCCCCAAAATATTATGAGCGCGTACTAGGTCGCTAATAAAAAACCCTACTTACAAGTAGGGTTTATTTTTGATCTGTGGCAAACTTGAACTACCGCTTTATTTTTAAATTAATACTTAAAGGCATATTTAGGTCTTTCTATTACTGATTTACAAAGCTCTAAAACTATACTCAGATTGTTGACAACCAGTAAAACTGACTCCAGTTACACTTACTGAAGCCAGGCCCGTTTTTACCTCGTAACGAAACTGTTACAGGACCGAGGCAGCTTGACTATTGAACAAAGCGTTCACTGTTTGGAGGGGCAGTTTTTACAGGGTCATTTGGGTCTTTGGGGTTAGTGCTATTAGCAATTTCTTGTTCATCCCTGATACCATCGCCATCACTATCACATGCTTTGTAAACGGAGGTTGAGCAGGCGCCTCCCCCTCTTCCTGTGAAGATAAGCCACTTCCACCCAAACTAGGTGTGAAAATACAGAGAGGCTAAAATAAAAAATTAATAATCCATTGAATTATATTTACAAAGCAAAAAATTAAATTAATAAACCAATAAATAGTATTAACCTAGTAATATTAAGTCTATGAACCAATAGAAAGGTGTATATGCACGCTAAATGAACATGGTGTAAATCAAGAAAAGAGGCATCGTGGGTGTAAAAAAAGGGCTCTAGCCATAATGCTAGAGCCCTTATATTAATTTCTACGATAACTGCTATGCCACGATACAATGGCATACTAAAACCTAAACTGGTATGTTTGTTACTGAACTGGTTTAGTGGTTTCGGTTTCGATCACCACTTCTGGCATAACGATTTCAACACGGCGATTGTGCGCACGGCCACTGACTGTCTTATTCGACGCAATAGGTCGCAGCTCACCAAAACCTTTCACTATGATGCGAGAACGGTCAATTCCTTGAGCGGCCAAGTAATCCGCCACGCTTTGCGCGCGTACTACCGATAACGATTGGTTGTAGTTAGCGTCACCAACACTGTCAGTATGGCCTGTGACCTCTACCGTCGTATCTGGATACTTCTGCAAGCGCGCCAACACTGGCATCAACTGCATTTTTAGAGCTGGAGTAATTTTTGTACTGTCACTCTCAAACAAAGCCTCACTGTTTGTAGCGCTCAGTATCTGAGTATAGGTCTCTATTACCTGTTGCTTAGGTGGCGACACGGTTTCCTTCACCTCTGGTTTTACTTCTTGTTGCACCTTCTCAACTACAGGCTCACTAACAACGAGAGGGGTATGTGTGCTCGATGCACCAAAGCGGTAATTCAAACCTAAACTGACAAAGTGAACATCCGATGAACCAGTCACATCATCACCTACCCCATTGATGTATTGATACTCTAATCGAGTGATCCAATTCGGTGACAAACGGTATTCCGCTCCTGTTCCCAACATCAATGATGCTCCAGTGCCACTATCACTTACCGAACCCACTACTGGCTCATTAGCCTCCTTGTCTAACTGCCACAAGAAGGTACCGCCTTTACCAAATACGACCACTCGATCATTGAGTGCATAATCCGCCTTTAGGCCTAGCTCAATCCCCTGAACCAGCGCGTCATAATCCACCGAACTCGAGGGTTGGCCAATGGCTGGATACGTCGCCAATGGGCCACCTAAATAGTCATAGCCACCTTCAACCGCTAGCCAATCATTGAGCTGATAGCCACCATATACACTGGCTCCTCCACTAACGTCATCACACGACAAACTGTTCGCCGAACAAGGATCATCAAATATAGCCGCTCCCAATTTGCCGCCAACATAAAATTCACTCGCTTCGGCAAAACCCACCGTAACCCCTGTGGACAGCAAGACACTGACCAGTATTGCAATTTTGTTTTTCTGCATTTCCACTACTCCTTGTTATAGCCACCCATAACGTTTGGCTATAAATTTAAATTTATGCGATGTGATTACTTTGTTATTAATTAATGACCGACAGTGGAAACACTGTGCAGCCACCGGACTTAGACCGCCCAAGGAATACATCTGTGATAATCTCTGTTGAGTATCCCAACCCATATGTGTACGTTTGCGCTAAATCTTGTGAAAGTATTGCAAGCTAACGGACACCTGCCAATTAAACAAAATGTTTCATTGGTAATGAGTTTTGTGCCCAACAGCTGCGGTTAGACGTGAAAATGCCGCGAGTTCAGAGGCAAGACTCGCTTATTAAATGTAGTTGTCTGATGAAAAACAACGGCTTTTAAAAACCGTTATTTGTTTGTTGTAGACATGAGTCTCTACCGGCAAAAGTCGGTTGTAGGTATTCTTGCTTATACCGATATCAGTATGATAATGCGCTATGCTCACTTGCACCCGATCACCAATCGTAATTTGTCGCCACTCTGTCGCCACTTTCCATTTTTTAGGCAAAAAAAGAGCCACTAAAGGCGTATTCCCGATCAGTTAAGCTGACTGGCATTACACTAAAAAGCGGCTCTTATACTGAAACTATATCTTCAAATTTTATGTTTACTTGCTCAACTCTAAGATGTCTTGAACAAAATTCTTAGATAGGCTTACTTTATAATCTGTAACCATTTTCTTCTTCTTGGCTTCTTTAAGGGCAGAGTTCGTGGCATCTAGTGAAATTTGCTCATACTTATCTGCCCCTTGCACCAATCCATGATTGTTTGGTCGTTTAAACTCTGCTTCAATCTTCCCATCTTCTTTAACTTGAATGGTCTCTAGCTCAACTCCAGTAGGACGTAAAAAGTTAACTATGTGGATCCTCATCATTTGTTGAAGTGTGTAAGCTGAGGTCTGTGCAGTACGATTAGCAATTCCTTTTACAAACCATTTTAACCACGGTGTAGCCATTAGTTGATTTTCAGTAGAATCTTTTGCTGATTTTCTGGTCATCAGTTCAACAAGTGTTGCATGAGAGGATGTTAAGTTTAAGTGTGATTCAACTAAATTGTTTAGCACATTTGAGCTAAGCATTAAGCTCGGCGCACCTGGCTCTATATCCCATGTTCCATCAACACGCAGAGTTACGGTGCACTCATTTCGAATATCAAAATCCTTTTCAGTTACATTAGCTGCCTCTTTAGAAATTTGGTTCATGTCTGCGAGCACGTTACTTTCAAACGAACCAGTACTAACGTAGAAACTTACTTTAGGAACAATATCGTACTCGTCACTCGGATCTGGCACCCATGAGTAACCGATAAACCCACTCTCGCTTTCAACGCCAAAAGTCATACAGTTGTACCAACTAAATCTCATTTGATCATCTGGGTCGAATGCATTTGTCTTAACCATAACTTCCTTAACATCAGCTTGATCACCAGCTTCAATGAGGTGGGGGTGTAACCCTCCCTGTTTTAGTGGCACTCTAAATTAGAGTTTTTCCTACTTTCATGCCTTGCTAAATACTCCCAAGGAGTCAGATCATCGAGTGAATCATGAGGGCGTTCATCGTTGTATTCCTTCATCCATTTTTCTGTCAGGTCTCGGACTTCGCTCAAGGTTTTGAACACGTACATGTTGAGTATTTCTGTCCGATAAGTTCGGTTAAATCGCTCTATATAGGAGTTCTCCGTTGGTTTGCCTGGGCGAATAAATTCCAGTTCAACTGCGTTTTCTTCAGCCCATTCAGCCAGAGTGGTCGAGATAAATTCAGGGCCATTATCCATGCGCAGCTTACTGGGGTACCCTCGCCAGGCAATAATGCGTTCTAGCACCCTTATAATGCGTGGTGCAGGCAGATTGAGATCTACTTCAATCGCTAGCACCTCACGGTTGAAATCGTCCACGACATTGAACGTACGAAAGCGTCTGCCGCAGAGCAATGCGTCACTCATGAAATCGATAGACCAGCAACTGTTGATCGACTCTGGGCATATCAGTGGCGCTGGATTTCGTTTAGGTAGGCGCTTTTTGCCCTTGCGCCGTAGGTTTAGCTTGAGCGAACAGTACACTCGATGGACTCGTTTATGATTCCATCGGTGTCCCCAGCGCCTAAGTACTTTAAATAATTTGCTAAAACCGTATGCAGGGTACCGCTCTACTGCCTCTTGCAATTTAGCGATAACCTCATCATCTCGATGAGGCTCTGGTCGGTAGCGATAGACTGAGTCGCTAATGCCAACTACGCGGCAGGCCATTCGCAAACTGACCTGATAGTGTTTGCGAGCGTAATCGACGAGCTCGCGTTTAACCGCTGGCCTTACAGCTTTTTTTCCAGGATATCTTTAACGATACGGTGCTCGAGGCTGAGGTCTGCAAACATTTGCTTGAGCCTCCGATTCTCATCCTCGAGCTCTTTGAGCCGTTTAACATCTGACGCTTCCATACCACCATACTTGGACTTCCAGTTGTAGTATGTCGCATCAGAGATGCCATATTCACGACAGACTTCGTTAACCTTTCGTCCTGCTTCGACTTCCTTCAGGATCTTTACGATTTGCGTTTCTGTGTAGCGTGATTTTTTCATCATGCGTTCTCCGTTTGTTTCAGTGTAAACGGAAAAACTCTAATAGCTAATGACCAGTTTTTTGGGGAGGGTTACA
>NZ_JONH01000005.1 GCF_000711795.1 Vibrio pacinii DSM 19139
TGTGACGAACTTTTACAGCTTTCCGAATTTTAAGAATTTGCTTGGCGACCATAGCGATTTGGACCCACCTGATTTCCATGCCGAACTCAGAAGTGAAACGAATTAGCGCCGATGGTAGTGTGGGGTCTCCCCATGTGAGAGTAGGACATCGCCAGGCTTTAATTTAGTGTTTGCCTTTTATAAAGGTGAAGACAAAAAATGGACACTTGCGAATGCGAGTACGCCACTGCGGAGTGGTAGTTCAGTTGGTTAGAATACCGGCCTGTCACGCCGGGGGTCGCGGGTTCGAGTCCCGTCCACTCCGCCATTATACTAAGCCCAAGTCGAAAGACTTGGGCTTTTTTACGTCGGTATAAAATATACGGAAATGACTTAAACCATTACTTAATGGATTAAGTGCTCTGCACTCTAAGGAATCTTCTACCGAACGCTTCTGTAGGAAGTTTCTTAGCTGTATAAGTTGTGTTTTAGTAATAGTCACTTCGGACCAATCAATAATAGGTATTGCTAAAGATACCCGAAGTTTACTCTCGTAAGTATGCGGTTCAAAAACGTTGTCAGCCTGTCGACAAATCGTGGAGATGATATCAATGTCTTTAGCAATAGACATTTACTGATTTATCTTACAGTACCCTTGTGGCGATCAGTCTTTCAATCTCATGCCATCAGGTCAAAAAAAAGATTGATGCGTTCACATCAACCCTCCTTCTATTAATCACATCTGTTTATTTAGGCCATTACGACTTGGTTTCTACCACGATGCTTGGCTTGGTAGAGAGCGGCGTCCGCGTTAGTTAGGGCGTCGTCTAAGTTACCGTTAGTCAACTCTGCAATACCAAAACTCATGGTGCACCTATGGTCACTAAGGTTTTCTGCAACGCTTGATCTGAGCATTTCTGCTTCTAAGTACGCACTGTTCGGATCGCTATCGAGCAGTAGAATCATAAATTCATCGCCACCAAAGCGCACCAAAAAAACATTGTCTGACTGAGGAAGTGTGTTGATGAGGACCTGCGCTACTCGTTCTATTGTTTCATCACCGATAATATGGCCAAGTTCGTCATTAATCTGCTTAAAGTTATCAATGTCAGTCATTATCAGGCTCACTGGCTTGGCTTGAGCACTAGCCTTTAAAACAAGGTCTGGAATGACAGAGTCAAGCACTCGGCGGTTATACAAGCCTGTCAATGGGTCTTTGAGCGACAATTGATGAATGGAGCGCAGCAAACGCGCGTTATTTAGCCATAACATACTTAAGCTGAGAGTGATCAGCAGAATGAGACTAAATAGATACGTTAAGGCATGGATGAATCCTGCGTGCATGTAGTCGGTTATACGTGGTTCAGAAAGACCAACAATAGCTCGCACAAACATAAACAGCCCATAAGCCACAAATGGTATCGCCATCAACAGTAGTGGGAATTGTGCGTCATCACGTTTGCCTTTTATCAAGGCCCAAGCACTAGTGAGGCAGGTGGCGCAGATAAAGGCGCTGAGTACAATGACTCGTGCATTAATCGATGGCTCGAGATAGGTGAAGTAATAGAACAGGACACAACAGCCCACCAATGCAATAGCGAGAAGATGCAATAAACGACTAGAGTAGTCTCTTACATAGCTAATGCCGTAGAGTAAATAGAGGAAGCCGAGCATGATCAGGCTGTTCGCAATAACGATAGTTAACCAATCTGGGGCTTTACCGCGAAAGCCAAGTAATGCTGGCCCGAGCCCAATCAGAAATACACCAATTGCGAGTGTTTTTAGGCCTTCTAACTCTTTCTGTTTTGTTTGATAAAGAAAAAGCCCAACAGAATAAATGAAGGAAAAAATGATAACGGTAAAGTTAAGTGTTCTTATATCTAGGGTTAGCTCATCCATTGATATGCCTAGTCAGTACTACAACGAGTGTTGACAAAATAGTAGTTTGCTGATTGTGACTGAGGTTAGGCTGTAGGGGTATCGAAAAAATATAAAAATGCTAATAGCGTCATAACAATGGGAAATATTCGGCGTATTAGCATTAGTATCGTTGATTATAGGCGACTTGCTTCCTCTTTCTTGGCCTTTTCAATCATCGGGGTAATCGTTGAACCTTGTACTAAAATCGAGAATACCACCACTGAATAGGTCATCACCAAAATAATTTCTTTTACATCGATGAGCTTATCTTGGATTACCCAGATTCCGGAAGGAATCGAAAGTGCCATGGCTAAGGCTAAACCGCCGCGTAATCCACCCCAAGTTAATATTTTTACTGACCACGAGTTGTAACTACGGAAGCGTTTAAAACCGATGTAGGCGATAAATACGCTGAGATACCGGGCTGCGAGGACTAAGGGTACCGAGAAAGCCATTACAATCCAGTCTTCTTCGTGAAATTTAAATAGCAGCATCGACATACCGATCAAAAGAAACAGAACGCCGTTGAGAAACTCATCGACTAACTCCCAAAAATGATCGAGATGGTCTTCGCTCTCTTTCGAAAAGCCGATAAAGCGTGTCCAGTTTCCGATCATAATCCCTGAGACCACCATGGCAAGAGGCCCAGAAACATGCAACACCTCAGCGAAAGCATAACCAGCGGTTGGAATTCCTATGGTAAGTAATAATTCCATTGAGTGGTCGTCAGTTGAACTGATTAAAAAGTGAAAGAGTAAGCCAAGTGCGAATCCATAAACTATCCCCCCGAGCGCTTCCTGAATGAAGAGTAACGTCACGCTGGTAAACGTAGGTGCTTCATGACCAAAGGCAATGGTAAATAGAGTCACGAAGATCACCAGACCAAAACCATCATTAAACAGTGATTCGCCTTCAATTTGAGTTGAAATCCGTTTTGGAGCGTCGAGTTTTTTTACAATCGCAAGTACTGCGATTGGGTCGGTTGGAGAAATTAGAGCACCAAACAGTAAGCAGTAAACCAAATCAAAGTGAATGCCTACTAACTGACAAAAGCCATACAGAACAAAGCCGATGAAGAAGGTCGAGAAAAGTGTCGCTGCTAAGGCGAGTACAGTGATTTCCCACTTTTGATCCTTGAGGTTAGGCAATTTAATGCCTAGTCCGCCAGCAAAAAGTAAAAAGCCTAAGATGCCTTTTAAGAGAAAATCTTCAAAGTTAATACTGGAGACAGTCTTAGAAGCAATCTCTGTTAAATGAAACCAGTCGTTTTGACCCGCAATGAGAATCAATAGAGAGAGCATCATTGATCCTGCAGTAATCGCGATGGTGGTTTGCATTTTACCTATCTTGCTGTTTACAAAAGCAATCAGCATGGCCGCTGCGGATAAAAAGCACAGTGTGTAATAGACCGACATTAGAATCTCAGGTTGTAACAAATTGTGAATAAGGATTTTCGGATCACTATGCTCAAATAGCAAACACTTTTTTGTTATTGATTGGTCATTAATTTCATTGTTTAGACGTCTAGACTCCTGAATGAACTGTGATAGGATGGAGAGATAGTTAAAGGAATGAGGCTGTACCGTGGGAATTAATGTAAGGCAACAGATTGAAGCTCAGTTAAAGCAACGCATTTTGTTGATTGATGGTGGTATGGGCACCATGATCCAAGGATATAAATTAGAAGAGCAAGATTATCGAGGCGAACGTTTTGCAGATTGGCAGTGTGATGTCAAAGGCAACAATGACTTACTTGTTCTAACTCAGCCGCAGTTGATTAAAGATATTCATCTCGAATACTTAGCGGCAGGTGCAGATATTCTTGAGACCAACACCTTCAACTCAACCCCAATCGCTATGGCTGACTATGAAATGGAAAGCTTGAGTGAAGAGATTAACTTCGCCGCCGCCAAGCTTGCCAGAGAAGCCGCTGATGAATGGACAGCAAAGACGCCCGATAAACCACGTTTTGTTGCTGGGGTACTTGGTCCGACAAACCGAACATGTTCCATCTCACCCGACGTCAACGATCCTGGTTACCGCAACGTTAGCTTTGACGAGTTAGTGATTGCTTACTCTGAGTCAACTCGCGCTTTAATCAAAGGCGGCAGTGATTTAATTCTTATTGAAACCATTTTCGACACCTTAAACGCCAAAGCATGTGCGTTCGCGGTTGATCTCGTTTTTGAGCAGCTAGGTGTCACATTACCAGTCATGATCTCCGGTACGATTACCGATGCGTCAGGTAGAACATTATCGGGTCAGACGACAGAAGCCTTCTATAACTCTTTACGTCACGTCAAACCGATCTCTTTCGGTCTTAACTGTGCGCTTGGCCCTGATGAATTGCGTCCGTATGTAGAAGAGTTGTCACGCATCTCAGATACTTTTGTCTCTGCTCACCCCAATGCGGGCCTACCGAATGCCTTTGGTGAATATGATCTCGGTGCAGAAGAGATGGCTGATCATGTCAAAGAGTGGGCCGAAAGTGGCTTCCTTAATTTGATTGGTGGTTGTTGTGGTACTACCCCGGAACATATCCGTCAGATGGCAAATGTCGTTGAGGGCGTAAAGCCACGCGCTATCCCCGAACTTGTTGTAGCGTGTCGTCTATCTGGTCTAGAACCATTAACCATCGAAAAAGACACGTTATTTGTCAATGTGGGTGAACGAACTAATGTCACTGGCTCTGCACGTTTTAAGCGTTTAATCAAAGAAGAGCTTTACGATGAGGCGTTAGACGTTGCACGTCAGCAGGTCGAAAATGGCGCTCAGATCATCGATATCAACATGGATGAGGGGATGCTTGATGCCGAAGCGTGTATGGTCCGTTTCCTTAATCTTTGTGCATCAGAACCTGAAATATCCAAAGTGCCGATCATGGTCGACTCCTCTAAATGGGACGTGATTGAAGCGGGTCTGAAATGTATTCAAGGTAAAGGCATTGTTAACTCGATCTCTCTCAAAGAGGGTAAAGAGATCTTTGTTAACCAAGCTCAACTGATTCGTCGCTATGGCGCAGCAGTGATCGTGATGGCCTTTGACGAAATTGGCCAAGCCGATACGCGTGAGCGCAAGATCGAAATTTGTACCAAGGCTTACCGTATTTTGGTCGATGAAGTCGGCTTTCCGCCTGAAGACATTATTTTTGACCCGAATATCTTTGCGGTCGCAACGGGTATTGATGAACACAATAACTATGCCGTCGACTTTATTGACGCTGTGGCCGATATTAAGCGTGACTTACCGCACGCGATGATCTCTGGTGGTGTGTCGAATGTTTCCTTCTCGTTCCGTGGTAATAATTATGTTCGTGAAGCGATTCATGCCGTGTTCCTTTACCACTGTTTCCGCAACGGAATGGACATGGGCATTGTTAATGCGGGGCAACTAGAAATCTATGACAACGTGCCTGAAAAGCTGCGTGAGGCGGTAGAAGATGTCGTGCTCAACCGACGAGATGATGGCACAGAGCGATTGCTTGATATTGCCGCTGAATATGCCAGCAAAGGCGTGGGCAAAGAAGAGGACCCTAGTCTACTTGAGTGGCGAACTTGGCCAGTTGAAAAGCGCCTAGAGCACGCTTTGGTCAAAGGTATTACAGAGTTTATTGTTGAGGATACCGAAGAGGCTCGACTTAATGCGAGCAAACCACTAGAGGTGATTGAAGGCCCTCTTATGGATGGTATGAACGTGGTTGGTGATCTGTTTGGTGAAGGTAAGATGTTCTTGCCTCAAGTGGTCAAGTCCGCTCGAGTCATGAAACAGGCCGTTGCGCATTTAGAGCCTTATATCAACGCGCTGAAACAAGCAGGTTCAACCAATGGTAAAATTTTACTCGCGACAGTGAAAGGCGATGTGCACGATATTGGTAAGAACATTGTCGGTGTGGTACTCCAGTGCAACAACTATGAAATCATCGATCTTGGCGTCATGGTGCCGTGCGAGAAAATTCTCAAAGTCGCCAAAGAAGAGAACGTCGACATTATTGGCTTGTCGGGTCTGATTACGCCGTCATTGGACGAAATGGTCCATGTTGCTAAAGAGATGCAACGTCTCGATTTCGATTTACCTCTTTTAATTGGTGGGGCAACCACATCGAAAGCGCATACCGCGGTTAAAATTGAACAAAACTATCAACACCCAGTGGTGTATGTAAATAATGCTTCACGTGCAGTTGGCGTTTGTTCGGCGCTGCTGTCTGAGAGGCAAAAGCCTGGCTTTGTTGAGAAGCTTCAAGCTGATTATGATGTAGTACGTGATCAGCATGCCCGTAAACGTCCGCGCACTAAGCCTGTGACGTTAGAGAAAGCGCGCGCCAACAAAGTCGCGATTGATTGGGACAACTACACCCCGCCTGTGCCAGCTAAGCCAGGTGTGCATGTTTTTGATGATTTTGATGTCGCAACGCTGCGTAAATACATCGACTGGACGCCTTTCTTTATGACTTGGTCGCTGGTTGGCAAGTACCCTGCCATCTTTAAGCATGAAGAGGTCGGTGAAGAGGCACAGTCTTTATTTAAAGATGCCAATGAGTTACTTGATCGTGTTGAGCGTGAAGGCTTGCTAAAGGCGCGTGGTATTTGCGGCCTGTTTCCTGCTGCGAGTATTGGTGATGACATTGAAGTTTATACTGATGAGTCACGCAGCCAAGTTGCTCATGTATTGCATAACTTACGCCAACAAACCGAGAAACCAAAAGGATTTAACTACTGTATTTCTGACTATATTGCCCCTAAAGAATCAGGCAAGAAAGATTGGATTGGTGCCTTTGCCGTCACTGGCGGTATTGGCGAGCGCGAATTGGCGGATGCGTACAAAGCGGCTGGGGATGATTACAATGCGATCATGATACAAGCCGTTGCAGACCGCCTTGCCGAAGCATTTGCTGAATACTTACATGAGCAGGTAAGAAAAGAGATTTGGGGATATTCGGCCGACGAAGACTTGTCAAATGATGATCTTATTCGTGAGAAATACCAAGGCATACGACCTGCACCCGGTTATCCGGCGTGTCCTGAGCATACTGAGAAAGGCACGTTATGGCAGATGCTGAACGTCGAACAAGCGATCGATATGTCACTGACTTCAAGTTATGCAATGTGGCCAGGTGCTTCAGTTTCGGGGTGGTATTTCTCTCATCCTGATTCTCGCTACTTCGCCATCGCCCAGATCCAACGCGATCAAGCTGAAAGTTACGCAAAGCGTAAAGGCTGGGATAGTTTGCAAGCGGAAAAATGGTTAGGGCCAAATCTTAACTAGGCTCCCGCTCTAAATAGCAAAAAGCGCCGCTTGGTAAAAAGTGGCGCTTTTTTTGTTTTGAATTGATCGCTAAATCATGATGGTCGCAAGACCTAAAAAGACCGATAGACCAATTACATCGGTTACTGTCGTCAGGGCCATGCCTCCCGCCAGAGCAGGGTCGATATTCAATTTTTTTAAGAAGATAGGGATAGTTACCCCGGCGATACCTGCGACAAGTAAATTGGTCAGCATCGCTGCTGAAATAATCCCACCAAGCATCCAGTTGCCTTTCCAAGCGACAACAATACCACCAATGATGAAAGCCCACATAACGCCATTGACTAAGCCGATCGCGGCCTCTTTCATCAATAGCTCTCTTTTGTTTGAGTCACCAATATGACCGAGCGCTAAGCCACGGATCACCAAAGCAACGGTCTGGTTACCTGCTACGCCGCCCATCGACGGGACAATCGTCATCAACACCGCGATGGCTGCCATTTGATCAAGTGTCGCTTCAAACATGTTGGAGACCGAGGCTGCCGCTAATGCTGCTAGTACGTTGGCGCCAAGCCAGATACTCCGTTTGCGTGCTGATTTGACTACAGGTGCGAAGGTGTCCTCGTCGTCATCCATACCAGCCATGCTCATCATTGAGTGCTCGGCGTCTTCACGGATAACATCGACCACGTCATCGATGGTGATGCGACCAACAAGGTGTTGATTCTCGTCGATAACTGGTGCAGAAACCCAGTTACGACGCTCAAACAGACTAGCGATGTCAGAGTCACTCATGGTGACATCAATTGCTTCATCCGCATCTTCCATCACATCAGCGATTCTGACATCAGGCTGTGTGGTGATAAGGGTTGTGATCGGTAGCTCACCAATCAGGCGGTCTTGTTCATCAATCACATACAGTGCATCGGTTGCATCGGGAAGTTCACCTTTCATACGTAGGTAACGCAACACAACATCAACATCAACATCACCACGAATCGTAATGACGTCGGTGTTCATTAAACTACCGGCGGTGTCTTCAGGGTAAGAGAGAGCGGCCTCGACCAATAAACGCTCAGCGGAGTCCATCTGCGCCAATACTTCACGCGATATGTCATCTGGCAAGCTTCGCAGAACGTAGGCGACGTCATCGGTTTCCATGCCTTCGGTCGCTTCAGCCAACATCTCTGGTGCCATTTTTGACACTAAGGCGTCTTTGACATCCTCATTGAGTTCATCAAGGATTTCACCATAATCTTCTGGATCGGTGAGTTGCCAAAGTACTTCACGGCTTTTACGGGGTGAGGCTTCGAGTAGATGAGCAATATCTTCCGGTTCCATGTCCTGCAATTGGCGTCGGACATGAACGAAACGGCCATTCTCGAGGGCTTCAGTCACTTCTTGGAGGGCCTGGTGAGCTTGATCGAACTCTATTTGCTCTGCCATTAATTCCTCCTAACTCATCGTGGTTACAATGCTAAGCATAGTAACTTAATTTAAGAATGGATTTAATAAGTTAATGTGGCTGATGTACATTTAGTTGTGGCTAGTAAGACGATCACTCTTCTTCGTCGAATTTATCTTCAATCAGATGACAGGCGGCGTCGAGTGCTGGTTCTGCATCGCTTCCTTCTGCACTAATGGTCACGTATTCACCTTGCGCGGATTCGAGCATCAATAAGCCCATCACACTATCTGCGGTTGCTTCTTTGCCTTCATGATTTTGGATGGTGAGGATAGCTTGGAAGGATTGTGCCAGTTCAACCAGCTTTACCGCAGCGCGAGCATGAAGCCCGAGACGATTTTGAATTAACACTGTGCGGCTCTGCTGCATAACACTATTCCTTGTGGTTTTTCTCAAGTGAAGCGTGACGGATTTGGACTTGATGACCCATTTCGGCAAAGTACTCACCAATTTGTTGGGTTAAGTAAACGGAGCGATGCTTACCGCCAGTACAACCAATCGCGACGGTGAGATAACTGCGGTTGTTTTTTTCCAACAATGGCAGCCAGTTTTCAATAAACTTCTGGATTTGTTGTTTGAGTTCCATCACCTCTGGGTGACTTTCGAGGAAGGACTTGATTGGCGCATCTAGGCCAGTTAAAGGTCTCAGGTCGGGTTCCCAGTGTGGGTTCGGTAAGAAACGCACATCGAATACGTAGTCGGCATCGCTCGGTAGGCCATATTTAAACCCAAATGATTGAAAGACCATCACCAGATCTTTACGCTCACGACCCTCAACACGCATACGAACAGTTTCGCTTAATGTATGCAGTGATTGGTTACTGCTATCAATGACTAAATCAGCTCGCTCTTTAAGCGGCGATAGTATTGACCGTTCTTTCTCGATAGCTTGCTCAAGTGAGGTGTTTTCTAAACTGAGAGTCAGCGGATGAATACGACGGGTTTCACTGTAGCGCTTAAGCAAGGTCTCTTTATTGGCATCTAGAAACAGTACGCTTACGTCGGATGCTTGTTGCAACTTGAGCAGCACATCCTCAACCAAGTTTGGCTCTGTCGGCAGGTTGCGAATATCAATACTCACCGCCACGTTTTGTTTACTAGACTGAACCGATTGGACAAACACTTCGAGAAGATCAACCGGCAGGTTATCGACACAGTAGTAACCGAGATCCTCGAGTACCCTAAGGGCGACACTTTTTCCCGCTCCTGATTGACCACTGACGACGATAAGACGCATTATTGATTAACCATAATGTCGTAGAGTTCTTGGTCAGATTGAGCTTTACGTAATTGCTTCAATACTTGCTTATTGTTGAGGCGTTCGGCCATGCTAGAGAGCGTTTTAAGGTGTTCTTTGCACTGAGCGTCAGGCACAAGCAAAGCGAACAAGATATCGACCGGGCGATTATCGATAGCATCAAATTCAATTGGTGATGCGCATTGCAGCAAAACGGCCACGGCTTTATCACTGGCATGCATACGAGCATGGGGAATGGCAATCCCATTTCCAATGCCAGTACTGCCCATTTTTTCACGGCTGAGCATACACTCAAAAAGTTCGGTAGAGTTTTGCCCTGTCTGCTCGGCAACCAGTTCACTGATCATCTCAAGGGCTCGTTTTTTACTAGTACATTGAACTGCACTCTTGGCGCAGTTCAATGTTAGGATTTCGCTTAATTGCATGGTAATTAGTGGGCGTTTAGCTTTTCTTTGTGCTTATTGAGTTGTCGAGTTAATTTGTCGACAAGGGAATCAATGGCTGCATACATATTTTCATCTTCAGATGAGGCATGAATTTCAGCTTGATTTACGTGAAGGGTAGCTTCTGCGATTTGACGAACTTTTTCAACTTTTAGTACTACATGAATGCTATTTATGTGCTCAAAGAAGCGTTCTAGCTTTTGAAACTTTTCATTTACGTAGTCTTGCATTGAATCGGTGAGATCAACGTGATGTCCATTTAGATTGATTTGCATAGACTTTCCTTCTCGGTTATTGGCCTAAAGTAGGCGTTTACGCTGACTGGAAGGGGCAATACCTAATGACTCACGGTACTTTGCGATGGTCCTTCTAGCAACCTGAATCCCTTGGTCAGCGAGTAGAGCTGCAATCTTGCTATCACTGAGAGGCTTGGCACTATTTTCGGCAGCGACCAGCTTCTTAATCAGCGCGCGAATTGCAGTCGATGAGCACTCCCCACCATTGTCTGTACTGACATGGCTAGAAAAGAAGTACTTCAATTCAAAAATACCACGCGGGGTATGCATATACTTCTGTGTCGTTACCCTTGAAATGGTTGACTCATGCATTTCGACCGCGAGAGCGACATCATTGAGCACCATTGGCTTCATCGCTTCTTCCCCATACTCAAAGAAATCACGCTGATGTTCAACAATACACTTAGCAACTTTGAGCAGGGTCTCGTTTCTACTTTCTAAACTTTTAATCAGCCATTTTGCTTCTTGAACATTGTTGCGAATATATTGGCTGTCGGCACTGTTGCCTTTTCCCATCGCCGCATACTGCTGATTCACTTTCAATTTGGGTACAGAGTCTGGGTTGATCGTCACGACCCACTTACCGTGTTCTTTAAAAACGGACACGTCTGGGACGACATATTCTGCGTGTTCAGACGAGATGCGGCTCCCTGGTCTTGGATCAAGCTGCTGGATCAACTTCAGCACTTCACGCAACTCTGTCTCTTTGAGCTTAGTCTCTTTAATGATCAGTTTGTAGTCACGATTACCAAGTTGATCGATATGATGCCTCAATACAAGCTTAGCTTCATTGAGCCAAGGGGTGTCTTCAGGGTACGTCGCGAGCTGTAGCAGCAAGCAATCTTGCAGGTTTACAGAGGCAACACCAAGCGGATCAAATTGCTGCACGCGTTTACGTACCGCTTCAATCTCATCAAGCTCTATTTCTTCGTTGTTGAAACTGTCGAGGATATCTTCGGTTGTGACAGTGAGATAACCGTAGTCGTCAATGGCGTCGATTAAGGCCAGCGCAATCGTGCGATCATTGTCGCTAAAAGGGGTTAAATCCAGTTGCCATAGTAGGTAATCTTGCAATGATTGAGTGGTCTCGCCTTGGTAGACTGGCATATCGTCGTCGACGGCGATCCCCGTGCTACCCGTATTGGCACTGTAAACGTCATCCCAAGTGGTATCAATTTCAAGATCATTGCTGATTTCTGATGTTTCAATCAATTCTGAGCTGTCTTTGACTTCAGGCTCTGCCATTTCGGTCAGCTCGACCGTGGGTTCTTTTTCTTCAGTTTGGCGGTTTTCTTCTGCTGTTGGCTCATCACTGGCTTCTTCAACCTCAAGCAGAGGATTTGAATCCAAGGCTTCTTGGATCTCTTGTTGAAGATCGAGCGTCGACAATTGCAACAAGCGTATCGCCTGCTGCAACTGAGGTGTCATCGCTAATTGCTGTCCTAGCTTGAGTTGTAATGAGGGTTTCATTCAGTCTTATTTGCCTTAATGCTGGAGAATCTTAACGTTCTTTCCCTTAATCATAGACGGAATTGTTCGCCGAGATAAACTTGTTTAACTTGTTCGTTATTGAGCACTTGCTCAGGTGTACCTTCTGCAATTAGGTGACCTTGGCTAACAATATAAGCTTTTTCACACACATCCAAAGTTTCGCGTACGTTGTGGTCTGTGATCAATACTCCCAAGCCACGATCTCGTAGATGCTCGATGATCTTTTTAATATCGATCACCGAAATAGGATCAACCCCGGCAAAAGGTTCGTCTAACAAAATAAATTGAGGGTTTGCCGCTAGAGCACGGGCAATTTCAACTCGACGTCTTTCTCCACCTGATAATGCCATACCGGCACTGTAGCGAATGTGCTGAATGTGGAATTCTTCCAACAAATCTTCCAGTTTGTCTTGGCGCTCTTCGCGAGTCATTTCTTCGCGAGTTTCCAAAACGGCCATAATGTTATCTTCGACCGACAATTTACGGAAGATAGAAGCTTCTTGCGGTAAATAGCCAATTCCCATTCGAGAGCGGCTATGCATAGGCAAAATGCTGATGTCATTATCGTCGATCGTGATCGAGCCTTGGTCTCGAGCGACTAGGCCAACAATCATATAAAAAGATGTGGTTTTACCAGCACCATTAGGACCGAGTAGACCAACAATTTGACCTGATTCAACTTGCAGGCTGACATCGCTAACCACAGTACGGTTACCGTAAGTTTTTGCTAAGTGCTGCGCTTTTAGTATCGCCATAATTATTCTTGTACTGCTTGTGGCTGAAGAACGGTCGAAACGCGGTCGCCTTTCTCTTTACCATCCGCAATGAGCTTTTGAGAAGAGATTTGGTAACGAATTTTAGTACCGCGAATCACGCTGTCATCTTGAGATAGCATCGCTTGGTCGATCATGGTCAGTTGATCGTCGACCATCTTGTAGTACAGCTCTTTTGCTTCGCCATACAAAGTTTTGCCATCATCAGTGAGCTGAGAGAAGGTCGCCAGATCGCCATAACCTTCAATTTCTTGAATGGCGCCATCAGTGGCATTACGCGTAACAATGACTTTATCAGCATTGATGTTAATGCTGCCTTGTTTGAGTTTTACATCACCAAGGAAAGTCACTTTATTGCTCTGCATATCAAGCTGCTGGCTATCAGAATCGATGTAGACGGGTTGCTCTCTGTCTGTCGATAGCGCTAACGCTTGGCTAGACAGGAATAAACAAGAAATCAGACTAAGGTGTGAGAGTTTCATATCTACCTTGTACTTGGTTATATAGAGTGGCGTGATTATCAGCAAAGTTGCCCGTCATCGCCTGTCCTATTGTTTCAAATTGAGGGCCAATCATTACCACTCGGTTGTTTGCCCAAAAGTCTCTGCTATCCAATTGGATGTTCATGATATCGGTGGACAGCGTATCAAAACCTGAATCAGGTAATAAGTTGTTGGCCAATACATCGTCATAAAGCGTCAGAATGTGGTCTTGGGTCAACACGCCGCGTACAGCAGTGATTTCCCATTCTTGAATGGAGCCTTGTTTAAACACTTTCAATACTGGATTAGCAAAAATCGTATCACCGCTTTTGGCGTAGTGATCGAGCTTGACGGAGGTAATCACATAACTGCGGACACCGCTTTCGTTATATGAGGTATTGATTAACCCCTCGCCGCTAAACATCGGTAACTCGGTATCTGGCTCTACTTGGATATCATAACTCTGCTGCTGCTCGAAAAGATAGTAAGCAGACCAGCAAATAATGAAAGCCAGAATGAGATAACCAATACGAGAAAGACTCATATACTTAGACCTTTATGAACATCGAGTTCGTTTCGTGCTTGGAGGATCAGGTCACAGACTTCCCTTACTGCCCCATAGCCGCCGCGAATTGCCGTGACATAGTTGGCTCGGCGAGCCAGTAGCGGGTGTCCATCCGCTACACAAACTTTAAGTGCTACTTTTTCCATTACGGGCCAATCGATTAAGTCATCACCGATATAACCTGTATGTTGTGGTGCGATATTGAGTTTATCGCAAATATCTTGATACGCCTTTACTTTATCGTCTTGACCCTGATAAATCAGTGAAACGCCGAGTGCCCTCATGCGGTTTTCGACAATTTGCGAGCGACGACCAGTAATAATGGCGATTTCGATACCTGCGTTCATTAGGGCTTTAACGCCATAACCATCACGGGTATGGAAGGTTTTCAGCTCTTCGCCTTTATTGCCCATGTAAATAAGCCCATCGGAAAAAACCCCATCAACATCGCAAATCAATAATTTGATCTGTTGAGCAATGGCCAAGATGGCAGAGTCTACTGGCTGGTATAAAGTGTCGACCATAACGCTCATTACATCACTCCCGCTTTTAATAAATCATGCATGTTCAGTGCGCCAACAACGACGCCTTGCTGACATAAGATTAAGCCATTAATGCTTTTCTCTTGCATGAGATTTAAGCCTTCTGCCGCGAGCATGTTCGGTTCTGCCGTTGCGGGGTTAATCGTCATCACATCGCCAATCAGTGCGGTATGGATATCAATACGTTTATCGAGAATTCGACGCAAGTCGCCATCGGTAAAAATACCCACCAACTGCTGGTGGTCATCGACTACAGCTGTCATCCCTAAGCCTTTTTGGCTGATCTCAAGCAGCGCATCGCGTACCACGGTTGTTGGCGTTACCAAAGGTAAGTTCTCTCCGGTGTGCATGATATCGGCGAGCTTGAGCAGAAGTTTACGACCTAAAGCGCCACCAGGGTGGGAGAGGGCAAAGTCTTCGGCGGTAAATCCGCGTGCTTGCATCAAAGATACGGCGAGCGCATCGCCCATCACCAAGGTCGCCGTGGTGCTAGACGTCGGGGCCAGTTCCAGTGGGCACGCTTCTTGAGGAACCGTAATTTGCAGGTGAATATCTGCCAGCTTTGCCATGTTGGAGTTAGGTTTGCCCGTCATGCTGATTATCGTTATATTGCGCCGTTTGAGTACGGGAAATAAACCAAGAATTTCTGCAGATTCACCTGAGTTAGAGATGGCTAAGACGATGTCGCCAGTCGCGATCATGCCTAAGTCGCCATGGGCCGCTTCACCTGGGTGAACAAAAAATGCCGAGGTGCCTGTGCTGGCCAATGTCGCGGCGATTTTTTTGCCGATATGGCCCGATTTTCCCATCCCCATGACGGCAACTTTGCCTTCTTGATTGGTAAGAATGACCTCACAGGCGTTAATAAAGTCGTCATTAAAGTACTGGTCTAGCTGCTGTAAAGCGGCGACCTCAGTGTTGAGCACTTCAAGGGCTGTTGAACGATAATCAAACATACACAACTCCAAACTCAGATTATGCGGTCATATTCATGATCAGGTAGCCTTGATAGGCAAAAAAGCAGCACAATAGTACGCCACCTTCCAGTCGATTCACGCTGCGTGATTTGCCTAATGCCATCACCACTAGTAACAGTGATACGCCGAGCATCACCCAGAAATCGCGCCCCATAGCGTATTCACTCAAAATAGCGGGATTCAAGATGCCAGGGATGCCCATTACGGCGAGAATATTAAATACGTTAGAGCCGATAATGTTCCCTACGGCCATATCATCTTCGCCTTTCATGACTCCAGCAATTGAAGCTGCCAGTTCTGGCAAGCTGGTGCCAACGGCAATGATCGTGAGACCAATCACCAGATCACTCATACCGAAGTACTGGGCAATAATCACCGAGTTATCGACTAACATCGAAGCCGAAAAGGGCAAGATAATCAGGCCAATCACAACCCACACTGCAGCCTTAATATTGCTCACGCCATCAGGCACTTCAGATGCTTGTTCTTCAAGCATTGCATCAGCGATGCCACTGGTTTTTTCTTTGTGGCTGATGCGGAGCATTGCCAAAATAAAGGCGGCAAACAAGACAAACAACAACACGCCTTCGTAGAAGCCTAAGTGACTATCCCACAATAAGACGCCAGCCAGAATGGTCACTCCAATCATTAAAGGCAGTTCACGGCGCAGTACCGCCGAACTGATTAATAAAGGTTTAATCAGCGCAGTAATCCCTAAGATCAGCGCAATATTGGCGATATTTGAACCTAACACATTGCCTACAGCCGTGTCGGTTTTGCCTTCCAGTGCTGCTGTCGCGGAAACCATCATTTCGGGTGCAGAGGAGCCCATCGCTAGAATAGTCATACCGATAACTAAAGGAGAGATACCAATATTGCGTGCGAGTGCGGCAGCACCAAATACCAGTTTGTCAGCACTCCAAACTAAAAAGACTAATCCAATAATGAGAAACACAACGGCTTCGAGCATGATAATTCCTAATCCATATACTTCGAGAGAATTTAACCGTTAATTTTGACGGTTTGGCTATTAAAAGGGAAGCAGTTCATTCAATTAATTGTTATGCGATGATAACAAGTCAATGGAAAGCAAGTCGCTATATATTAAAGTGCTAATATTTGATTGCCTCACAATTAATTGCGCCATGCTTTAAATTCTGCATTAATGTGCTTATGATTGCCCATTGTTACTGGAACGAATAAGAGTTCAACATGGAATCTGAAGACTTAGTGACGGTAAAGCAGCTAACGTTTTCTCGCGGAGAGCGCAAAGTCTTTGATGACGTGAATTTGCGTGTGCCAAAAGGAAAAGTGACCGCGATTATGGGGCCATCAGGGATAGGAAAAACCACCCTGTTGCGTTTGATTGGTGGACAGCTTTATCCGCAGCAAGGTGAAATCTGGTTTGATGGTCATAACATTCCCTCGTTGAGTCGGCGTAAGCTCTACCAAGAACGCAAAAAAATGAGCATGTTATTTCAGTCAGGGGCGTTATTTACCGACCTGTCAGTGTTTGACAACGTTGCCTTCCCACTGCGAGAGCATACTGAGTTAGATGAAGCGTTGATCCGCACTTTAGTGCTGCTTAAACTTGAAGCTGTTGGACTACGCGGCGCGGCGCAGCTTATGCCGAGTGAGCTATCTGGCGGCATGGCAAGACGTGCTGCGTTAGCTCGCGCGATTGCCCTTGATCCCGCCCTTATTATGTTTGATGAACCTTTTGTTGGCCAAGACCCTATCACGATGGGGGTACTGGTTGAGTTGATTCATAAGTTGAATCAAGCTCTGGGGGTAACGGCTATTGTAGTGTCTCACGATGTGCCTGAGGTGATGAGTATCGCTGACTGGGTGTACATTCTAGCCAACGGAAAGGTGGTGGCGTGTGGGACGCCAGACGAGTTACGTGACAATCCCGACCCACAGGTACAACAGTTTCTTAAAGGCAACGCGGATGGACCTGTGCCATTTCGTTATCCAGCCCAGCCGCTCGCTAAGGATCTCTTTTCATAATGGTAAATTTAATTGATATCGTCGCCTCTGTTGGCCGTCGATCCATGTCAGTCTGTGAGTCCTTTGGTCGCGCCAGTTTAATGTTGTTTGGCGCTTTATCTAGTCGACCACAGCCCGTTAAAAATTTCCCGTTACTCGTAAAGCAACTGTATAGCGTTGGAGTACAGTCGTTACTTATTATTGTCTTGTCAGGGCTATTTATTGGCATGGTATTGAGCCTACAAGGTTACGTTATCCTTGTGGATTTTGGTGCCGAAGGGGCATTGGGTCAGATGGTGGCGCTGTCTTTGTTAAGAGAGCTAGGCCCGGTGGTTACGGCTTTGCTTTTCGCTGGGCGAGCTGGGTCAGCTTTGACGGCTGAAATCGGTTTGATGAAGGCCACTGAGCAGCTGTCGAGTCTGGAAATGATGGCGGTTGACCCATTGAAACGCGTGATCGCCCCGCGTTTTTGGGCTGGGATAATATCGATGCCACTGCTGGCGATGATTTTTACCGCGGTGGGCATTTGGGGAGGTCAATTGGTGGGTGTCGATTGGAAAGGCATTGACTACGGGAGCTTTTGGTCTGCGATGCAAGCCTCGGTTGAGCTCGGCCAAGATATTGGTAACAGTATGATAAAGAGCTTTGCCTTTGCCATTACGGTCACTTGGATCGCACTATTTAACGGTTATGATGCGATTCCAACCTCAGAAGGAATCAGTCGAGCAACGACGCGTACCGTCGTTCACTCGTCATTGGCAGTACTTGGTCTAGACTTCGTACTAACTGCATTGATGTTTGGGAACTAATCATGCAACAAACAAGAAAAACAGAATTATGGGTTGGTAGCTTTGTACTTGCTGGAATTTGCGCAATTCTAGTGATGATCTTTCAAGTCGCTGACGTTAAAGGGCTTGGATCTGGTGATACTTACACCCTCAATGCCGAGTTCGATAACATTGGCAGCCTAAAGGTTCGTTCTCCAGTGAAAGTCGGAGGTGTTGTTATTGGCCGTGTGACTAATATCGGACTCAATACCGAGTCACTGTTACCTGTGGTGACGATGGCAATTAGCCGTCGCTACGATCAGTTCTCAGAAACATCAAGCGTCAAGATCCTTACTTCAGGTTTGATTGGTGAACAGTATATCGGTTTGATTCCAGGCTTTGTGTTTGAAGATGAGCAGATGCTGGTCGATGGAGACTACATTGAAGATACCAAGTCGGCGTTAGTATTAGAGGACTTGATTGGACAAGTACTATATAGCGTTGGTGGCTCGGACAGTGAATAAGGAGCAATATATGTTAAAGAAGTTAGTGCTTACTCTTTTTACTTTGTTGGTGGCATTTGGTATTAGAGCGCAAGAGGTTGACAAAACGCAGCCGTACCAGATGATGACAACGGTTGCCGAGCAAGCGTTTCAACGTTTGAAGGCCGAGCAAGAACGTATCCATCAAGACCCTGAATATTTAAAGGTGATCGTAGAGCAAGAGTTGATGCCGTATGTTAACGAAAAGTACGCCTCACTTAAGCTGTTAGGTCCGAATTTAAAAGGCGCTAAGCGCGAAGATGTGATGAGATTTATTGTCGCCTTTCGCGCTTATCTAGTGACGTCCTACGCTCAGGTGTTGACTCAATATAGCGACCAGGTGATCGAGTTCGCCCCTGAACCAAAACTTGATCCAAATAAGAGTATCACAAGCATCAAGGTCGATATCATTGATGCACCTCGACCGAATATTAAGCTGGAGTTTAAACTGCGCCGTGATAAAAATACCGGTGAGTGGCAAGCGTTCGATATGATTGCGGAAGGGATTAGCCTACTGTCGAGCAAGCAATCTGAGTGGAATACTAAGTTACGTCAAGATGGAATTGTTGCCGTAGCTGATGAACTTGAACAATTGGCTAAGCAACCGATTCGTTTCGAGAAAAAGAGTGATGAGTAATTCACAATGGCAGACAAGTGGCCAGCATCGTTATCTGCTCAGTGGTGATTTAGACCGCAATAGTGTCCCTGCGTTATGGCGGATTCTTAAACAGCAAACCTTTCCCCAAGGTGAGGTCGTCGTGTCGCTGGATCAGGTAGTTCGTGTCGACTCTGCGGGTATGGTTATGCTGATTCATTTAATAGAGCATGCAAAAAAACAAAACTGTCATATAATGCTCAGTTTCGTGCCGGATGAACTGCACACATTATTTCAGTTGAGCAATGTTGAACAGTTCGTTGCTGAGCATTTAAAGAATACAACAGGGGTGAATTGTGGATAACGCAAAAGTACAACAGATTTTGAATGATGCTCTGCATCTAGCAGAGTTACATGTCAAAGGTGAAGGCAGCCATTATGAAGTAGTTGCTGTTGATGCTTGTTTCGATGGAATGAGTCGCGTTAAGAAACAACAGCTAATTTATGCACCACTGATGGAATACATCCAAAGAAATGACATTCACGCTGTTTCTATCAAAGCTTACACTCCAGATGAGTGGGCTCGTGATAAGAAGTTGATGTCACTGTAAGGTTTTAGAATGGAAAAGTTTCGAGTAATTGGCTCTAAAAAGCCTTTAGTGGGTGAAGTCACCATCTCAGGTGCAAAAAACGCCGCCCTACCTATTTTGTTTGCGTCAATATTGGCTGAGGAGCCAGTAGAAGTCGCCAACGTACCGCGTTTGCGTGACATTGACACCACGATGGAGCTGTTAAAGCGCCTTGGTGCCAAGGTTGAGCGTAATGGTTCAGTGCATGTTGATCCAAGTAGTATCAATGAATTCTGTGCGCCATACGATTTAGTCAAAACCATGCGAGCTTCTATTTGGGCTCTTGGTCCTCTTGTGGCACGTTTTGGTCAAGGTCAAGTCTCATTGCCAGGTGGTTGTGCGATTGGCGCCCGTCCGGTTGATCTGCATATTCATGGTCTAGAGCAATTAGGCGCTACGATCACACTAGAAGATGGTTATGTTAAAGCGCACGTTGATGGTCGCCTTAAAGGCGCACACATCGTGATGGACAAAGTCAGTGTTGGTGCGACGATTACAGTGATGTGCGCAGCGACGTTGGCTGAGGGGACTACGGTACTTGATAATGCAGCGCGTGAGCCTGAAATTGTTGATACCGCGGATTTCCTCAATAAACTGGGCGCGAAAGTAACGGGTGCTGGTACTGATACCATCACCATTGAAGGTGTAGAACGTTTAGGTGGTGGGCAGCATTCCGTTGTTGCTGATCGCATTGAAACCGGAACCTTTCTTGTTGCGGCTGCGGTTTCTGGTGGCAAAGTGACGTGCCGTAACACTAAGGCGCATCTACTAGAAGCGGTACTGGCAAAGTTAGAAGAAGCCGGAGCGCTGGTGGAATCTGGAGAAAACTGGATTTCGGTTGATATGACCGATCGCGAGCTAAAAGCGGTGACCATCCGCACTGCGCCTCATCCGGGTTTTCCAACGGATATGCAAGCGCAGTTTACCTTGTTGAACCTGATGGCTAAAGGTGGCGGTGTCATCACTGAAACCATCTTCGAAAACCGCTTTATGCATGTTCCTGAGCTTATGCGTATGGGAGCGAAAGCCGAGATTGAAGGCAATACCGTGATTTGTGGTGATGTTGAAGAGCTCAGTGGTGCACAAGTGATGGCAACCGATCTTCGCGCTTCAGCCAGCTTGGTTATTGCTGGCTGCATTGCTAACGGCGAAACCATTGTTGATCGTATTTATCATATCGATCGTGGTTACGATAAAATCGAAGATAAATTGTCGGCTCTTGGCGCAAAGATTGAACGTTTTCGCGATTAACGATAAAATGAGCTAACGCTTGTAAGCCGAAACGCGAGTTTCGGCTTTTTTATGACTATCCGATCAGTTAGAGTTCCGACCAACGATTGATCCTCTCTGTTCTTGGAGACCCCAATGATTGCACTATTACGTGTATTGGCTGTTGCGATTTTTGCAATTGTGATGTTTGTGTTTGGTTGCGGCTACTGTTTGTTAAGCCCCCGCAACCCTAAGCACGTTTTTACCTTTGGCCGCCTCTTTGGCAAGATGTCGCGAGTATTCGGGATTAAGCTTGAACTACGTATTCCACCAGACGCCTACCAACGCGGTCAGCATGTTTATGTTGCTAACCACCAGAATAACTGGGACCTGTTTACCGTTTCTTCTGCAGTGACACCTAAAGTGGTGACTGTGGGTAAAAAAAGCCTCGCTTGGATGCCTCTATTTGGCCAGCTTTACTGGCTAACAGGTAATATCTTAATTGATCGTGGCAATCGCTCGAAGGCAAAAGGAACGATAGACCAAGTCGTGGACAGTTTGAACAGCAGTGATGTCTCGGTGTGGATGTTCCCTGAAGGAACCCGTTCACGCGGGCGTGGCTTACTGCCATTTAAAACCGGCGCCTTCCACGCGGCGGTTGGGGCTAAACTACCGATTATTCCTATTGTATGTAGCTCGACCGCAGGGATTAAGCTCAACCGTTGGAACAATGGTCATGTTATTGTTGAAATGCTGCCACCAGTCTCTGTAGAAGGTTACAGTAAAGAGAATGTTCGCGCCCTAGCGAACCTCTGCCGTGAGCAGATGAAAGATAAGCTAGAAGCGTTAGACAAAGAAGTCGCGATGCTTAATCAACAGCAAGGTGTGAAGGCGTAGGAGGGGAGCTTTAAACTACGGCGAATACTTAGCTTATTAACACGGATTACAGCCCTAGTCGAAAGACTGGGGCTTTTTATTGCCTATTTGAGGCCATAAAGATGTGAGGTGCTACAAGTGATTGGTTGAGCGCTGTTTGCCGACTCTATTAACCGTACTCAGGATTGACTAACTGGACTTCTATTAACAGGACTTTTATTAACGGAATTAAGAGTAGGGCGATGGCAATCAGTGGATACAAAAAAGCCAAGTCCGAAGACTTGGCTTTGAATGTGGCTCCTCCTGCTGGGCTCGAACCAGCGACCTGCGGATTAACAGTCCGTCGCTCTACCAACTGAGCTAAGGAGGAATTATTCGTTTACGAGCTTTCTTCTTAAAAGAAGAAATGGTGCCGACTACCGGAGTCGAACTGGTGACCTACTGATTACAAGTCAGTTGCTCTACCTACTGAGCTAAGTCGGCACACTAAAAGTGGCTCCTCCTGCTGGGCTCGAACCAGCGACCTGCGGATTAACAGTCCGTCGCTCTACCAACTGAGCTAAGGAGGAATTGTTCTTTTTAAATAATGGTGCCGACTACCGGAATCGAACTGGTGACCTACTGATTACAAGTCAGTTGCTCTACCTACTGAGCTAAGTCGGCGCACTATTATTTTGCTATATTGTTCGTGCAAGACACCAACAATTAATAAACTGTGGTGCCCGGAGGCGGAATCGAACCACCGACACGAGGATTTTCAATCCTCTGCTCTACCGACTGAGCTATCCGGGCAACGAGGTGTATTAAAATGCTTTTCGTGTTTTAGGTCAACACTAAAATGCAAAAAAAAATATCGTTTGTTGTTTTTCTATACTTAATGGGCTGTTTTTATCCATTTTGACTAAGAAGTGTATAAAGGGCAGTAGCACTGATAACTCATCACTAAGCAAATAGTTTGCTTTGAACATCAAAAAAGCACGCGAAAAGGCGTGCTTTTGCGGCTCCAAGAGCGTCTAGTGTTTAACAGTAAATTTACTTACCCAGCTTTCCAGTTCGTTGGCGAGTTGAGTTAGGCTTTGGGTGCTATTGTGGCTCTGAGTCACCACACCACTGAGCTGGTTACCGCTCTCCTCGATTAAGTTAATACGCTGCGAAATATCGTCACTGACTTGAGTCTGTTCAGCGGCTGCAGTGGCAATTTGATGGCTCATCTGAGAAATTGATTCTAAAGCGATAACGATCTGTTGCAGTGCTTCCGAGGCGTTTTGTGATTCTACGACAGTACTTTCGCTGGTTTCGGCACAGACTTCCATTGTCTGGATGGCGTTGCGAGAGCCTTGTTGTAGATTAGTGATCATCTCTTGGATCTCTTTGGTGCTGTCTTGAGTGCGACCTGCTAGGTTGCGAACTTCGTCAGCAACTACGGCAAAGCCGCGCCCTTGCTCACCAGCGCGTGCGGCTTCGATGGCAGCGTTGAGTGCGAGTAAGTTGGTTTGCTCGGCAATACCACCAATTACATCGAGAACTTTCACTATGCTATTAACATTGTTATCGAGCTCGGCTACCGCTTTACTAGCCGCACCGAGTTGACTCGCTAGGCCTTGGATATTGTCGACGGTGTTATGAATGAGTTGTTGAGTATGCTGACTCTGTTTGTCGGCTTCATCAGTATTGCGCGCGGTGTCACCAGCTGAATCCGCCACATTGTTGGCAGAAGAGGCCATTTCGGTCATTGCCGTTGCTATCATCGCGGTGGATTGCTGTTGAGAGTCCGTTAGTTGAGAGATGCTCTTTGAGCGCTCTTCAACACTGGCAAGCTCATTACGCAGAGCGTGCATTGAGCCATCGAGGTTGTCGACCAATTGAGCTAAGGAGCGACTCATCTGCTGGACTGCCTCATAGATACTGCCTTGCGGGGCTTGATGTTCAAATGAAGTCTGTATTTTACCATTTGCCACTTCTTGTACGGCGCGACGGACATCTTGTGGTTCCCCACCAAGTAGAGCTAGCATGCGGCGAATCGACAAAATTAGAATGGCTAAAATAGCGGAAGCAATAATTAAACACAGTAATAGCTGCCATTGTGCGGTAGCCCAGAAGCGAGCATTGACTTCATTAAAGCCAATCCCTGTTCCCACCACCCAATTCCAGCGTGGTGTTTTTTGTGCAATCGAGAGTTTTTCTTCAATGCTGCCGTCGGCTTGTTTTTGCGTCCAGGTATACTCGACCACTTGCCCCGTTTTACGTCCGATAACATCTTGAATTAATTGACCGACGCTGTTGCCCTTACCATCTTTAAAATCGTGAAAGCTGGTGCCGTGTAATTGTGGGTCTAACGGTGTCGCGACAAAGGTCATGTTTTCATCGGCAACGTAAACGTACTCATTGTCTTTGTAGATATTGTTGCGCAGTAGACGAGTAGCCAGTGCTTTGGCTTGCTGCTCCTCTAAAGAACCATCCGCCGCCATTTTCTCGACTTCGGTCAAAATGCTATAGGCACTGTTAAACAGTTCGGTTACGCGTGCTTTATTATCTAAGTTACTTGCAACACGTAAGGTCCACAGACCTGTAGCCGTTAAAGCAAGTAATGCGATGAGGATAATTCCCGACAATAAATAAGCTTGTGTCTTTAGTTTCATAAAATCGCTCACAATTAGTTCACATTACACTTGATTGAGTTCTTTTTTGACTCATTTCATCTTGCTGTCATCTTAATGTAGAACCTCTCTAGTAAATAGCAAACAGGGTTTGTTTTATGATGAGGATTAAATTTTAAGGTCGAAAAAAGTATTTTTTACATTTTTCACATACGAGTAACGGCACGATCTGAGCTGGAATAAGGGCAACGAAAAGGTAAGGTCAATTAGAGTAGAGGTTCGATGACATGCTGGAAAACAAAAAAGCCAAGTCCGAAGACTTGGCTTTTGAAATTGGCTCCTCCTGCTGGGCTCGAACCAGCGACCTGCGGATTAACAGTCCGTCGCTCTACCAACTGAGCTAAGGAGGAACTATTTTTATATGGTGCCTCGAGGCGGAATCGAACCACCGACACGAGGATTTTCAATCCTCTGCTCTACCGACTGAGCTATCGAGGCAAAAGAATGGTGCCGACTACCGGAGTCGAACTGGTGACCTACTGATTACAAGTCAGTTGCTCTACCTACTGAGCTAAGTCGGCACACTAATATTCTTTGCTTATTCTGTTGCTGTCTAAAGACACCAACAATTAAATTGTGGTGCCCGGAGGCGGAATCGAACCACCGACACGAGGATTTTCAATCCTCTGCTCTACCGACTGAGCTATCCGGGCAACGGAGCGCTATTAAACGGATTTTCCTCTTTGCCGTCAACTTGTTTTTAGCAAAAAATTCAAAAAAGTGGCCAAGTGCTGATTATTTAAGCAAAATAGGTGATTATTACTTACCTGAATTGAAATCTTTTTTGAATTTGGTCACTTTTTCTAAGTAACGGCGCGCTTCTGCATTCGGGTGCTTTTGGGTTAACGCCCAATAAACCTGATTTGGCTGTAGTGAGTTAAGATCGCGCATGGCACGTTTACGGTCACTCCGGTTAAACGTATTCAGTACTCCACCAGTGCCGCCGTTGTAGGCGGAAATCATACTGTACTCCAGTGATGTTGGGTTACTGACATCCTTAAGGTAACGATTTTTCAGGATGTAAAAATAAGCGGTGCCTGTATCAATATTATTCTCTGGATTGAACAGATATTCAGGACTTGGCTGTCCAGCTCTCTTTTTCACTAACTCGAAAACATCACGCCCAGCAGTTTTCGGTACAACTTGCATCAGTCCATAGGCATTGGCCCAGCTGACGGCGTAGGGGTTGAAACTGCTCTCGGTTTTAATGATCGCGTAGATCAAATCTTCTGGTATGCCATATTTATTTGATGCACGTTGAACGATGTCGGCGTATTGGTAACTACGAATTTCGAATTGCTCAGCCACCATCGGAATTTCGACATAGTAGGCTTTCTTGAAGTCGACATCTTTCACTTTGAGTTTGTTGGCAATCAGATAGTCTGCAAAGCGGTTCGCGCGCCATGACCACTGAATTGCCTTGTTATCTTGGTCGACAACTTGACGATAGAGAAAAGGTTGGCCTTCCAAAGTAATCTCTTTCGACGAGAATAAATCGACATTAGCAGGATCGTCTGGAGTGAGTAACGTTGTGATGATGGCGTTTTTCAGGTGTGCTTTGGGATCGGTGGGAGAGACCGTCTCAATCGTGATCAAGCCCTTGTCGAAGTTAACCTCAGATCGGCTGAGATAGTTATCGATGTATTTGACGTAGTTGCTTTTACCGGCAAATTTGATCTCATTTCGCCCCCATCGCTTCTCGATATTGCCAGAAAAGCTACCGATTAATGAATCAAGAGCGGCAGTGTCTTTTTCAAACTGACCAGGCAATTGAGCCAAATTTTTAGCAAAGCGATTGGTGGGTTCGTAATCAACGCGATAAATGTTTTCAATAAACTCACGACTGCAGCCAGTCAGAGCAAACGCCATCAACAGGTACGTTAACTTTCTCATAGGTTTCCTAAAAAAATGACATCACTGCGGACAATGATGTCATTTCGGTTGTGCTTCTCTTGGACCTAACCTTACTCGCTAGGTGGTGTATAGCCTTCGATATGAACGTCTTTGCCTTCGAATAGGAAGTTGACCATTTCGGTTTCGATCAACTTACGGTGCTCAGGATCCATCATATTAAGTTTCTTTTCATTGATCAGCATAGTCTGTTTGTGTTGCCACTCAGCCCATGCTGGTTTAGAAATGTTGTCAAAAATACGTTTTCCTAGCTCACCTGGGTAGAGCTGAAAGTCGAGACCTTCGGCTTCTTTTTGTAGTCGGGTACAAAATACAGTGCGGCTCATAACGATTCCTTAAAATAATTAACGGTGAAGTTCATGGGGTAGGCTTTGCAGCAGTTGTTTTACTGGTGCAGCCAAACCGATCTCTTCTGGTTGAGATAAGTTATACCAAAGACCTTTGCTTGCTTCCATTATCACATCGGGTTGCTTTGATAGGTCTAGCAAAATAGGTGTGATATCGAGGTGGTAGTGACTGAAAGTGTGGCGAAAGGCGATCAGTTGTGTTTGACGCTTGATCGTTGCAGAGGTGACGCCACGTATTTCGAGAGGATGAGACAAATCAGCGTGCTGATTTTCGGGAAAGCAAAACAGTCCACCCCAAATCCCGGTTTGCGGTCTTTGCTCAAGCCAAACGTAGCCATTGTAGTGCAGCATAGCAAACCAAGTCTCTTTAATCGGTTTGTCTTTTTTGGGCTTTTTCCCCGGATAATCCAATGGATTGCCTTGTTTATTCGCTTGGCATAACGTTGCTACCGGACATAAGGTACATTTAGGTTTGCTGCGCGTACAGACCATGGCGCCCATATCCATCATGGCTTGGTTATATTTATCGACATCGACCTGAGGCGTATGGTTTTCTGCGTGTTGCCAGAGTTGATTTTCTACTTTCTTCTGTCCTGGCCAACCTTCAACGGCAAAGCAGCGCGCGAGGGTACGTTTGACATTGCCATCTAAAATAGCGTGTGGTTGTTTATGGACCGATGACAGAATCGCCGCCGCTGTTGAACGACCAATACCCGGTAAGGCATTCATCTGCTCGATATCGAGTGGAAACTCGCCGTGATATTGCTCAGCAACGGTCTTGGCGGCTTTGTGCAGGTTGCGCGCCCGAGCGTAATAGCCGAGTCCGGTCCACAAATGCAACACTTCGTCTTGCTCTGCATTGGCGAGATCGACCACAGTTGGGAAGCGTTCAAGAAATCGTTGATAGTACGGGATAACCGTTGTTACTTGAGTTTGCTGCAACATAATTTCCGACAGCCATACACTATAAGCGGTCTTATTATGCTGCCACGGTAGGCTTTTACGCCCATAATTTTCATACCACTGTAAAATGGCGTTAGCGAAAGGAGTCACGGTCTGCTCAACATTTTATATTTTTAGTTAGACAAAATTGCACCACAAATATTGGGTAAAGTACAACCGATAAACAGTAAGGATAAACGTAATAAAGTTTGCAAGCCAAGGCTAATAAGCGGCGAATTGCGCTAAAATACTTGCACCAATGACGATTCTTTGGATAATCACAATCCCTTTCAGGCGAGACCAATTTTTAAACAGGCAAAATCATGAGTGAAGTGACCACTAACGAATACAACGAAGACGGTAAACTGATACGCAAAATTCGCAGCTTTGTTCGACGCGAAGGTCGTCTGACCAAAGGTCAGGAAAATGCGATGAATGAATGTTGGCCGACAATGGGAATTGATTACCAAGACACGCTGCTTGATTGGCAACAAGTGTTTGGTAACGACAATCCCGTGGTGCTTGAAATTGGTTTCGGTATGGGCGCATCACTGGTTGAAATGGCGAAGAATGCGCCAGAGAAAAACTTCTTGGGTATTGAGGTCCACAGCCCAGGTGTGGGTGCGTGCCTTTCTGACGCTCGTGAAGCCGGCGTGACGAATTTACGCGTGATGTGCCACGATGCGGTTGAAGTGTTTGCTCACATGATTCCAGACAGCAGTCTTGCAACGCTGCAACTGTTTTTCCCAGACCCTTGGCACAAAAAACGTCACCACAAGCGCCGTATTGTTCAGCTCGATTTTGCCGAAATGGTGCGTCAAAAACTCATTGTTGGTGAAGGCATTTTCCATATGGCGACTGATTGGGAAAATTACGCTGAGCATATGATTGAAGTGATGAACCAAGCGCCAGGCTTCGAGAATATTGCGTCAGACGGTGACTTTGTCCCTCGCCCTGAAGAGCGCCCACTGACGAAATTCGAAGCTCGCGGGCATCGTTTAGGTCACGGTGTATGGGATATCAAATACAAGCGCGTAAAATAAACGACGCTTGTGGTAGCCGCGCCGCTGTGTTTGCAGTAACTTAGCGCTTTAAATGATGATTGCGAAAGCCAACACTTGATGTTGGCTTTTTTGACCCTAGAAGAAAATAATAATAACTAATTGATTTTTAAGGTTGATAATGAAACCAACACCAGAAATTCTTGCTGATATTCTCAACGAAGTGCGGCCGTTAATTGGTCACGGAAAAGTGGCTAATTATATTCCTGCTTTGGCGAAAGTGCCGGCGAATAAACTCGCTATCGCGGTGTTTACTAACCAAGGCCAAGTGATAAAAGCGGGCGATGCTGATGAAGCATTTTCTATTCAGTCGATCTCGAAAGCGCTCAGCCTCACTCTTGCCTTGGGCTTGTATAAGCCGGAAGAGATCTGGTCGAGAGTGGGGAAAGAGCCCTCTGGTCAAGCGTTTAACTCATTAATTCAGCTTGAGATGGAACAAGGCATCCCGCGCAATCCATTTATTAACGCCGGGGCAATTGTGGTGGCTGACTTGCTCAATAGTCGCCTTTCTGCGCCGCGTCAGCGTTTGTTAGAGTTTGTGCGCCAGCTTTCTGGTGATACTCATATTTGCTACGACAAAACCGTGGCAGCCTCAGAAATGATGCACAGTGACCGTAACGCGGCGATTGCCTATTTGATGCGCTCGTTTGGTAATTTTGAAAATGAAGTCATTCCGGTGTTGAATAATTACTTTCATGCCTGCTCGCTGAAAATGAGCTGTGTTGATCTGGCGAAAACCTTTAGTTACTTGGCCAACAAAGGAACGTCGGTACAAACGGGTAAAGCCGTGATTACCCCAACGCAAACTAAGCAGCTCAACGCCTTGCTCGCGACATGTGGCTTGTATGATGGTGCTGGTGAGTTTGCATATCGTGTCGGCATGCCGGGTAAGTCAGGCGTCGGTGGCGGTATTATTGCCATCGTTCCGGGTGAAATGACTATCGCGGTTTGGTCGCCAGAGCTTGACCCATCAGGCAACTCATTGGCGGGTACCAAAGCGTTAGAGCTATTGTCCGAACGTATCGGCCGCTCGATATTTTAGCCTGAAGAGAACGCTGCGCAGATGCTTGCGCAGCGTTATTATCTCATCATTCTGGTCTTATTCTTCTTCCGCCATAAAGGCTTCGAGCAAGTCGTTTAAAAACAGTTTACCTTTCTCGCTAATTTGCCAGTGTGTCTTGGTTTGATTGAGGTATCCCATCTCAATTGCCCAGTTAATGGTCGGCTCAATCGAGCTAAATTCAAGCCCTGTCGTGTCAAGAAAATCTTGTTTTGGGCAGGCTTCCATTAGGCGAAAGCGGTTCATAAAGAACTCGAAAGGCCTATCTTGCGTCGCAACTTCTACCTCACTATTTAGGTATGGCTTGACCATATTATCAAACGCTGCGAGGTAGCCTCTAGGGTGTTTGATTTTGGTGGTTCGTATAATGCGCCCATCAGTGAAACTCAGCTTTCCGTGCGACCCGCAACCAATGCCTAGGTAGTCACCAAAGCGCCAATAGTTGAGGTTATGCTGACATTGATAACCGGGTTTGCTGTAGCCGGATATCTCATATTGCACATAACCAGCCGCCGCCAGTTTTTGATGCCCTTGTTCAAAAATATCCCATAAGTCGTCATCATCAGGCAAAGTCGGCTGCTTGTAATAGAACAGGGTATTAGGCTCAATGGTTAACTGATACCAAGAGAGGTGCGGAGGATTGAGTGCAATCGCTTGGTCTAAATCGCTTAGCGCTTGTTCAACCGATTGATCCGGTAAACCGTGCATAAGATCGAGGTTAAAGCTGTTTAAGCCAATTTGATGGGCTAATTTGGCCGCATTGACGGCTTCTTCTTGACCGTGAATCCGACCTAGTCTGATAAGCTTTTGTTGCTCGAAGCTCTGTACACCGATAGAGATGCGTGTCACTCCAGCGCGGCGATACCCTGCAAAACGCTCTGCTTCGATGGTACCAGGGTTGGCTTCCATGGTGATTTCGATTGCGGGCTTGAACGGGATGCGCTGCTCAATGCCTTGTAGCAGATCTTCAATACCTTGAGCCGAGATAAGGCTTGGCGTTCCGCCACCAATGAAAATGGAGTGCAGTGGGCGCGAGTTCGCATTTAATTGGTAACGTTCAATGTCATTATCTAAATCTTGCAGTAACGCAGCGATGTAGGCTTGTTCTGGAATCTCCGCTTTGAGCTCGTGTGAGTTGAAATCACAATAGGGGCACTTTTGTACACACCACGGGATGTGTACATAAAGGCTCAAATCAGGGGGAGTTAGCTGGCCCATTATTGTTGCTCGGCAAGGATCGCAAACAACTGTTGTAGCACTTTACCACGGTGTGATAGCTGCTTTTTACGCGCAGGTTCGAGCTCGGCAGAAGCGCAGTTGTCTTCAGGAACATAAAACACAGGATCATAGCCAAAGCCATTTTCGCCGTGTGCCTCAGTGAGTATACGGCCTTGCCACTGACCATGGCACACAATCGGTGTCGGGTCGTTTTCGTGGCGCATCAGAACCAACACGCAGTGAAAACGCGCTGTACGTTTCTCTTCGGGTACATCTTGCATTGCTGCAAGCAACTTATTGAGGTTTTGTTGATCGGTCGCGTCTTCTCCTGCATAGCGCGCCGAGTAAATACCTGGTGCGCCATTCAGGGCGTCGACTTCAAGACCTGAGTCATCGGCAATCGCTGGCAAGCCGGTTTGCTGTGCTGCGTGGCGTGCTTTGATAATGGCATTCTCGATAAAGGTGGTGCCAGTTTCAGCGGCCTCAGAAATGTTGAACTCGCTTTGCGCCACGACATCAAAACCAAAATCGGCCAATAAGCCGGCCATTTCACGAACTTTACCTTGGTTACCAGTGGCTAAAACAATCTTGCTCATGGGGATTCATCTCCTAATGCGCGCGGCATTACTCTTCTACATAAAATTTCTGGCTGAACTTTAATCTTCCCGTGCCTTTAATGCCAGCATTAACATCAATATCAAAGGTCAGTCGTTCTTCGTCAGAGATAGGAAACTCGGCGAGGTAGTAAATCGCGTCACCTTCTTTGACTTCTTTAAAACTCAGTTGGCGAGTTTGACCAATGAGATTTTTGCTGCTGCCAGAGATGGTCGCTGTGGTTGCAGGTTTGCCTACTTGAGAGTTATCGAGCACGCTGATATTCAGAATCGCCGAGTAGCCATTGCGTTTAAGTTGATAGCTGCGGGCAACTTGGGCGGTTAAAAACGTCGAGTTGAATGCCGAGTAGTGGACTTCGACATCTTTGATTGTTTTGAATTGGCCTGCCCATGCGGGCAGCGTCAGCGTTGTGACTAGCAATAATACCAACCATTGTTTCATGGGATTTCCTTGTGTTGCGTTGCTATGGGAGATGCCAAAAGAAAAGCCATCATAGGATGGCTTTAATCTCTGCTGGAATCGTACTTGGTGAGCTAATCCTGACTTGTTTATGCCGTCCTAGCTGACCTTTTTCTATGTTGATTAACCCTTTGGCCACTTTAAATTGCTTGGCGAGGAACTTACTTAAATGAGCATTTGCTTTGCCATCTACCGGTGGTGCGGTGATGGCGACTTTGAGCTCTTCGCCATGCTCACCAACGATTTTGTCTCGGCTGGCTTTCGGTTGAATATAGAGGCGAAGTACTAAATCATCGCCATCAAACCAAGCCGCTTGAGACATTATAGTTGATGCCAAACTGGGCCGATCAAATCGCCCATTAAGAAGTTGGCAAACTGCAATACAATAAACAGCACTAGGACACTGAGGTCAAAACCGCCCATCGCCGGAAGGATGCGACGAATTGGCGCTAACATCGGTTCAGTCAGTTGATGGAAAACATACTCAACTGGGCTGCGACCTTGGCTTACCCAACTTAAAATTGCGCGCAGCAATAATACCCAGAATAGTAACCCGCCGGCGGCTTTAAGCAATGAAAGCATGCCGAGCAGTAAAAAGTCGGCACTGAATGAAACCGAACCGCTCGACGCAATCAAAATAAGGGCAACAAATTTAAGCACACACAAGACGTAAGCGAACAATACTGTGGCCAAATCGAGACTTCCCACTGATGGGATCACGCGGCGCAGCGGAGCGACCACGGGTTGTGTGACTTTGACAATGAACTGAGAAAACGGATTGTAGAAATCAGCCCGAGCCGCTTGCAGCCAGATCCGTAAGATCACCACCATGATGTAGAGATCAAACAGGGTGGATATCAGAAAACTCATTGAATTCATAGGTGACCCTTATTTTCTAGAGCAACATGCTCTGACAATTAAAATAGTTTTTCCATCTCTTCGGCGCGTGCCACTGCAGCTTGCATTGCTTTAGCGACTATATCCGAAAGTTGATGATCGTTGAATGTTCTTAGTGCTTCGGCGGTTGTTCCGCCTTTAGACGTCACGTTTTCACGCAGCGTCGACAATTCTGTCTCAGGATTCTCAACCACCATACTCGCTGCGCCAAGCGCGGCTTGTTGCACTAACTGGCGCGCCGTCGGTTGGTCAAAGCCTTGTGCAATCGCTTCAGCTTGCATTGCTTCCATAAATAAGAAGAAATACGCAGGTGCGCTGCCGGCTGCGGCAATCACATTGTTAATTCCTGATTCGTGCTCGACCCAGCACACTTTACCTACCGCTTGCATCAGTTGCGCTGCAAATGCTTTGTCTTGCTCTGCGACATGCGCCGGAGCAAACAGTCCGCTCATCCCCAAACCCAGTTGAGAAGGGGTATTTGGCATTACGCGCACCAGATTGAGCTGGCCATTCAGCATCTGATTCAATCGTTCGCAGTTGATACCCGCTGCAATTGAAATGACCAGTTTATTGCTAAAATCGATAGCTTGCAGCGGTTTGCACACATCGGCCATCATCTGCGGTTTTACGGAGAGAACCACCACATCGGCTTGTTGCGCAGCCTGTAGATTGTCGCTGGTGGTGTTAATACCAAGCTGCTGCTCAAGCGGCAAACGTCGCGTTTCAGACGGCGCCGTGGCAGTAATGAGTTCTGCTGGGTATCCATCAGAAACGAGGCCAGACACAATCGCACTAACCATATTTCCTGCACCGATAAAGGCAATCTTCTTGTGTTCCATGGGTGACTCTATCCTTAATTACTTAGGTTTTTGTTGCTCAATTCGTTCGCACCAGACTCAATTAGTTCGCGCTCGAATAGTCACGAGCACCAAAAATAGCGGTACCAATACGCACCATGGTTGAGCCCGCTTCAATCGCTGCTTGCATATCGCCACTCATCCCCATCGATAGTGTATCGATATTTTGCTCTGGGAAGTGCTGAGTCAGCTTATGTTTTAACTGTGCCAATTGATTGAATGCTGCCAGCTGCGACTGATAGTTGCCCACATTGGCAGGAATCGACATCAGTCCTCTTAACGTGAGGTTTGGCAGAGAAGAAATCAACTCTGCAAGCTGAAAGATTTCATTATCACTGATACCTGATTTCGACGTCTCACCACTGGTGTTGACTTGGATAAGCACCTGTAGTGGCGGCATCCCTTGTGGGCGTTGGTCATTTAAGCGCTGCGCTATCTTGGCGCGGTCCACGGTATGGACCCAAGCAAAGTTTTCCGCCACATGGCGTGATTTATTCGACTGAATCGGACCAATAAAGTGCCATTCTAATGCTAATTCTGGGTGGTGTTGATTGAAGTAAGCCACTTTATCGGCCCCTTCTTGGACGTAATTCTCGCCAAAGGCGCGTTGACCTGCCTGAGCGGCCTCGAGAATTGCCTCCACCGGTTTCGTCTTGCTCACCGCGAGAAGTTGCACTGTGTCTAGACTGCGTCCACACTTTTGTTGTGCGCTTTCAATCTGTGAGGTGATCTGTTCAATGTTTTGTTGAATACTAGTCATAGCAGATTTTACTTAAGGATTTTAAATGGATATCACTGAGTTACTGGATTTTAGTGTAAAGCATAATGCGTCAGATCTACATCTTTCTGCTGGAGTATCTCCTATGGTGCGGATTGATGGGGAAGTTCGCAAGCTTGGTGTACCACCTTTTAGCCATTCAGACGTGCACCGTTTAGTGTTTGATATCATGAATGATGCTCAACGTCGTGAGTTTGAAGAACGTCTTGAGGCTGACTTTTCCTTTGAACTGCCAGATGTCGGACGTTTTCGCGTCAATGCGTTCAACCAATCACGCGGCTGCGCGGCGGTGTTTCGTACTATCCCAACCGAAATTCCTACCTTAGAGCAACTGGCAACGCCACAAATTTTTGAAAATATTGCCAACATGGAGAAAGGGTTAGTGTTGGTTACGGGGCCGACAGGATCGGGTAAATCGACGACGTTAGCGGCCATGGTTGATTACATCAATCGTAACCATAATAAGCACATCCTCACCATCGAAGATCCGATTGAATTTGTCCATAGCAACAATAAATGTTTGATTAACCAACGTGAAGTACACCGAGACACGCACAGTTTCAGCAATGCATTGCGCAGTGCACTGCGTGAAGATCCGGATGTGATCCTCGTGGGTGAGTTGCGCGATCAAGAAACGATCAGTCTGGCGTTGACGGCGGCGGAAACGGGCCACTTAGTGTTTGGCACGTTGCATACCAGTTCAGCGGCGAAAACCATCGACCGAATTATTGATGTCTTCCCTGGTAGCGACAAAGAGATGGTGCGTTCAATGTTGTCTGAATCTCTTAAAGCGGTCATTGCGCAAAAGCTGATTAAACGTATTGGTGGTGGCCGGATCGCCTGTCATGAGATCATGATGGCGACCCCTGCGATTCGTAACTTGATCCGTGAAGATAAGGTCGCGCAAATGGTCTCCGTTATTCAAACGGGGGCAGCACATGGTATGCAAACGATGGAGCAAAATGCCAAAAAGTTGATCGCTCAAGGTATGGTTGAACAAACCGAAGTGGCGAAAAAAATCGATATTGAATCGAGCATGTTTTGATAGAGGCCAAGATGGATATTGATACCTGCCTGCAACGAATGAACGATGATAAAGCTTCGGATCTCTATTTAACAGTTGGAGCGCCTATTTTGTATCGTATTGATGGTGAGTTGCGCGCTGAAGGTGAAGCTCTCGATCAACCACAGCTTGAGGCGCTGCTCAACACTATGATGGATGATCAGCGTCAACATGACTACGTGACCACTCGTGAAGCTAACTTTGCCATCGTGCGTGATTACGGCCGTTACCGAGTGTCAGCCTTTTTTCAACGAGAGTTGCCCGGTGCGGTGATTCGTCGGATAGAAACCACCATTCCGACGATCGAGCAGCTTAAATTGCCACAAGTGGTCAAGGATCTTGCGCTCGCCAAGCGAGGGTTAGTGCTGGTGGTGGGCGCGACGGGGTCGGGTAAGTCAACCACGATGGCTGCTATGACGGGCTACCGTAATACAAATCGCAGCGGACACATATTGACGGTGGAAGATCCGATAGAGTTTGTTCATCCGCATCAACAGTGCATTGTGACCCAGCGAGAAGTGGGGCTTGATACCGAAAGCTATGAGGTGGCGCTAAAAAACTCATTGCGCCAAGCGCCAGATATGATTGTGATTGGTGAGATCCGTAGTCGTGAAACCATGCAGTATGCGATGATGTTTGCCGAAACTGGCCATCTCTGTTTGGCGACGTTGCATGCCAACAATGCCAACCAGGCTTTAGAGCGTATTCTCCATTTGGTGCCCAAAGAGCAAAAAGAGCAGTTTTTGTTTGATCTGTCGATGAATTTACGTGGTGTGATTGGCCAACAATTGATTCGTGATAGCCAAGGGCAAGGTCGTCACGGTGTATTTGAAGTGTTACTGAATACGCCGCGGATGGCCGATTTAATTCGTCGTGGTGATCTGCATGAGCTGAAAGCTGCGATGGCAAAATCGACCCAAAGTGGTATGCAGACTTTTGACCAAGCGCTGTATCAGCTAGTAATCGAGGGTAAGATTGACGAACAAGAGGCGATGCACAGCGCCGACTCGGCCAATGATTTGCGTATGATGATTAAGACTCAGCGCGGGACAGGTTTTTCGTCGGGGAGTTTAGCCGATGTGAAAATCGATATGGATTAGGCTATATAACAGAACGCTGCACTGCGAGACTTAATTGATGGCAAAACAGAAGGGTAGACAGTCATGTCAACCCTTCAAACATTTCTCGCTAACCGTACTGCGCCTCAAACCAGCTTTCCAGAATGACCACCGCAGATTGGCAATCAACATTACCTTTGCTGAGCGCCCTATAGCCACCCATTTCGAACAGATCAGCACGTGCCTCTGTGGTAGAGAGGCGCTCATCGTGTAGCTCTACCGACACGCCAAAGCGACCATGAAGGCGGTTGGCAAACTTTTTTGCCCTCGGCGTAATCGTCTCAAGATCGCGGCCATGTAGATCAGTGGGTAAGCCGACGACTACTAAATCAGGCTGCCACTCTTTGAGCTGTTTTTCTATTTCATCCCAGTTTGGAATGCCATCGTTGGCTTTAAATGCTTTCAGTGGCGAAGCCGTCCCAGTGATCTCTTGGCCGATGGCACTGCCGATGCTTTTTGTGCCATAGTCAAAAGCCATAATTGTTCTAGACATTGTTTTCTTTCTTGTAGTTAACGTGGCTGCTGGTTAAGCGTGACCAATTTGACTCGACAACTGTGCGACATCAATGCCGAGCATTTGCACTGCTTTTTGCCAACGTTCATTGATTGGAGTATCGAACATCACATTGGGATCCGCTTCAACGGTAAGCCAAGAGTTTTCTGACAGTTCAATCTCTAATTGACCGGGCTCCCACCCTGCATAGCCAAGCGCCACAATGTAATGGTTGGGCTCTGCTTCTGTGCCTAACACGCCCAAAATATCCTTTGAGGTGGTGACAAATATCTGGTCAGTCATTTTAATGCTCGACTCATACTCATCTTTCGGCTGGTGGAGAATAAACCCACGATCTTCAGAAACAGGACCGCCGTTCAAGACCGGTTTGTCTAAGCTCTCGGTGAGTAATTTAGGATGCGCCGATTCTACGTCGACTTTCTCTAACATTTTACCGATGGTGATATCGATGGGAGTGTTAATCATCAAACCCATAGCGCCCTCTTCATTGTGTTCACACACATAAATAACGCTACGTTGGAAGTAGGGATCTTTCATCCCTGGCATAGCCACTAAAAAATGATTGGTTAAATTCATAGAGACTCCCGCAGAAAGTAAGGGCAACTATTGACGTTGCCCTAATCATTATTTGGCTTTTAAGCGACGCTCGATGGCGTCCATTAACTTGCCAGTAATTGACACATCAAATGCAGCTTCAATCTCACGAATGCAAGTTGGGCTGGTCACATTGATTTCTGTCAGTTTGTCACCAATAACGTCGAGACCTACAAAAATGAGTCCTTTTTCTTTAAGTGTAGGCGCTACAGCCTCAGCGATCTGTTTATCTGTCTCACTTAATGGTCGCGCTTCACCTGTGCCACCAGCCGCCAGATTGCCGCGGGTTTCGCCTTTCGCTGGAATCCGCGCTAGGCAATAGGGCATAGGTTCGCCATCAACCACCAGAATACGCTTATCACCGTTACTGATATCAGGGACGAAAGTTTGCGCCATCGCGTAGTTTTGGCCGTGATTGGTTAAGGTTTCGATGATCACCGAAACGTTAGGATCGTTCTCTTTAACGCGGAAAATAGATGCGCCGCCCATGCCGTCGAGTGGTTTGAGGATCACATCACCGTGCTCTTCACGGAATGCTTTAATTTTTTCGGCTTTACGCGTCACTATGGTGGTTGGAGTGAGTTCAGGGAACCAGGCCGTGAACAGCTTTTCGTTGCAATCACGCAAACTTTGCGGCTTGTTGACGATCAACGTACCTTGTTCTTCTGCACGCTCAAGAATGTACGTGGCGTAAATATACTCGGTATCAAAAGGAGGATCTTTGCGCATTAATACTGCATCAAGTTGAGACAGTTCGATGGTTTGTTCTGATTTGAATTGATACCAGCCGTTTGGATCTTCTTTGAGCTCAACAACTTTGGTATCGGCAATCGCCACACCTTGATCAAGATGAAGATCGCTCATTTCCATGTAATGGATTTCGTAGCCGCGGCGCTGGGCTTCAAGCATCATGGCAAAGCTTGAGTCTTTCTTGATGTTAATGGACGAGATAGGGTCCATTACGATGCCTAGTTTGATCATTCTATGTGTTCTCCGTTTAGCCGAGGTCGCCGAAGCGAACTTGCAGGGCGGTAATTGCTGTCAGAGCCGCAGTTTCAGTGCGTAATACGCGTGGGCCGAGTAGCGTCTCTTCGAATTGATAGTCTTGCGTCATGTCGATCTCTTCACTGGATAATCCCCCTTCAGGACCAATCAAGAGACGAACTTTTTCAACGGGTGTCGGCAGTGTATTGATCGAATACTTGGCCCGAGGATGCAAGTTGAGCTTTAGTCCATCGAATGTTTCGCTGCACCACTCTTCGAGCGGCATGATAGGGCGAATCACGGGTACCGTGTTGCGTCCGCATTGTTCACAGGCGCTGATGGCGATCTTTTGCCATTGGATGAGTTTTTTCTCAAAGCGTTTTGGATCCAGCTTGACGCCACAGCGCTCTGAGATCAAAGGCGTAATCGTGTTTACACCAAGCTCGACCGACTTTTGAATAGTAAACTCCATTTTATCGCCGCGTGAAACCACTTGGCCTAAATGCAAATCAAGCGGAGATTCGCTGCTGCGCTCGATGCGCTCTGTGAGTTCTACTTCAAGCGACTTTTTGCTGACTTCGCTAATCACTGCTGGAAATTCTGCCCCACTGCCATCAAATAACAACACTTGTTGGCCCTCTTTCATGCGTAACGCGCGTCCGATGTGTCCGGCTGCATCATCACTGAGCATAACTTTACCCAATTGGGAGAGGATTTGTGGGTGATAAATTCGAGGGATTCGCATTGTTTTTCGATTTCCAGCAAGAGAATTGATTACCCTCTAACATGGATGCTTTGTCGTGAAAAAACAAGGGTTCAACTGCGTTTCCAGTTAAGAATTGCAAACTCTATTTGGTGTTATAACGTTAGGTCCCTTAGGGCGCCATAACGGTTGCGACTGCGTTGTGCGACAAAAGTAGGTTTTTCGTGTTCGCACACGAATTGAATGAGCAAAAATGGTCGGTTCAAAGTCAGTATGGATTAGGAGAGTTGCTTGCCAGTAAAGCTCAAGGATTGTTGGCACTGCTGGCAGTGATAACTGGCTTGATTGCGCATGACTTTATTGTGACGTCGGATCGACAATGGGTGATGGCGACAGTGACAGCGATATTCGAAGGTTTTGCCTTGTACAGAAGCCACCTCGAAGTCATGAGTGGTTTTTGCTGGTAGATTAAAAACTGTTCCCATCACGCCTTGCCACTCTTTACCGTGCGGTCTTACGCGGCCATATACTTGGTAAGTAATCAGGTGGGCGACTTCATGCGGGATCACCTCATCGAGGAATGCCGCTTGATTTTCAGTAAATAAAATGGGGTTAAGACGAATCTGATTGAGTTGCAGATACGCTTTGCCTGCAGTTTTGCCGCGTAATTTAAAATTTAGGCTAGGGACGGCAAAAGTGCGCTTAAATGTTATTTGAGCGGTTGCAATGCAGCGAGCAATCACCTTTGTTGCCCGATACTCCAGTTCTTGATCTATGGTTGGCTGCACAAAAAATCGCCCCTAATCATCGTTATCAGGGGCGAATCATATACCGGATTAAACCTCAGTGCGACTTAAGGGTGATGCTTCTTTTTAATGATTTCATGGTACGCGTGCCATGTGGCATAACCTAAAATTGGCATGGTAAATAACATGCCAATACCGTAAGTGGCAAAGCCGACCAAGATACCGCCACAGATAAGCGCAGCCCAGACAATCATGGCGGAAATATTCGATTTGACCGCATTGAAGCTTGAGAAAACCGCAGTCATCACATCAACGCGTCGTTCCATCATCAAAGGAATGGAAAAGGCTGAAATGCTGAATACGACACAAGCTAAGATGAATCCGACCAAAGAGCCAATGACTAAGAAGGGCATAAAGTCAGTCAGAGGGGCACCTTGCACCGAGGGGTATAGGGCGTGAAGCAAAGCGGCAATCCGCATCCAAAAAATCATACAGACCGCCAACATCACGGCAAAGGCCCATTGCGACGTCGAGTTACGGCCAATGGCTTTCATCGAATGCAGCAAACTTGGTTTGTGGCCTTTTTCTCTTTCCCAACTCGCATCATACAAGCCTAGTGCTAGGAAAGGCCCAATTAACATGTAAACAACCAGGCTTGGCATCACCACTAGATGGGTGCCTTGCCATTGGACTAATAAAACGATGCCGATCGCGGCTGCCATAAAGCACAAACCGTAGAAGGCACTGATGAGCGGCATACGCACAAAGTCATGCAGACCAAGTGATAGCCAATGAAACGGGGCAGAGATACTGACTTGATTACACTGAACCGTGCGAGCGTACTCTGTGTCTTTCACTTCGTCTTGCTTAGCGTCGAAATTATCTGGATTCACCGTACGAGGCATACATCCTCCTTGATCGATTCTCTAACTACACCAACGGATTTAAGTTGTCAGTGAACGAAACTCGATGCCCGGCTTGGCGACGTCATAAGCGGTGCATCAGTTAATAATTGTTTACGAATGGAAACGCAACATCGATTGCTTTCGTTAACATATTTTTAACTATTGACCGCTTGGTGAGAAAATACAAATTTCTTAATGCATTTTTGCGCAGATAAAAAAAGCGCCTGACAGGTCAGGCGCTTGGAATGTTAGTTGGCTTAGGGCTTACTGAGATTACTTAAGACCTGCGAACTCGCGTAGTTGCGCAGCTTTGTCAGTCGCTTCCCAAGGGAACTCTTCACGGCCAAAGTGACCATATGCGGCTGTTTTCTTATAGATTGGCTGAAGCAGATTCAGCATCTCTTGCAGACCATATGGACGTAGGTCGAAGTGCTGGCGCACAGCTTCGATGATGATCTCTTGAGACACTTTCTCTGTGCCAAACGTTTCAACCATGATCGACGTTGGATCAGCAACACCAATAGCGTAAGAAAGTTGAATTTCACAACGATCAGCTAGGCCAGCAGCAACGATGTTTTTCGCTACGTAACGCGCGGCGTATGCTGCTGAGCGGTCAACTTTTGATGGATCTTTACCAGAGAATGCACCACCACCGTGACGAGCTGCGCCGCCGTAGGTATCAACAATAATCTTACGACCAGTTAGACCACAGTCACCCATAGGACCACCGATTACAAAGCGACCGGTTGGGTTGATGAAGAATTTAGTCTCTTTATTGATCCACTCTGAAGGCAGTACTGGCTTGATGATCTCTTCCATTACCGCTTCACGTAGGTCTGGTGTCGAGATTGAATCACAATGCTGAGTTGAAAGTACTACTGCGTCAATGCCAACGATTTTACCTTGGTCGTATTGGAACGTAACCTGAGATTTTGCATCTGGACGTAGCCAAGGAAGGGTGCCGTTCTTACGGACTTCCGCTTGTTTTTGCACCAGGCGATGAGAGTAAGTGATTGGCGCAGGCATCAGAATTTCAGTTTCGTTGGTCGCGTAACCGAACATAATACCTTGGTCACCAGCACCTTGGTCTTTTGGATCTGCTTTATCAACACCTTGGTTGATGTCTGGTGACTGTTTACCGATAGTGTTCAGGACTGCACAAGAGTCAGCGTCGAAACCCATGTCTGAATGGACATAGCCGATGTCACGCACAGTTTGACGAGTCAATTCTTCGATATCGACCCATGCAGATGTTGTGACTTCACCACCGACCATGACCATACCGGTCTTGACGTAGGTTTCACACGCAACACGCGCTTTAGGATCTTGCTCTAAAATCGCATCAAGAACAGCATCAGAAATTTGGTCTGCAATTTTATCCGGATGACCTTCTGATACCGATTCAGAAGTAAACAGGTGCTTAGCCATGTGAGCTCCACTTTAATTTACATTAGGGTTCCGATTCGAGTTCAGAACACCGAAAAATAATACTTGAGTTTGTAGGTGTATCTACATCTAGACGTCTATTCTAAATTCGCTTGTGTGAATTACAAGCCTTTTTTGTACGCACCACATAAGTTAATCGTTTGCTTAATATTCATAAAAATATCGGCTTAATGATTAAAGTAGACGAAAATATCCGTTATACGAGGACAAATCCGATGGAAATCGTTTGCACAGCTAGCGGGGCTTTGAGAGAATTATCGTCCAATTTTTTTGATTCGCTTAACGCATTCAGGAGCTGAAATGTCTTCTCGTCAACACCTCGCTAATGCTATCCGTGCCCTAAGCATGGACGGTGTACAACAAGCTAACTCTGGCCACCCAGGCGCCCCTATGGGCATGGCTGATATCGCTGAAGTTCTTTGGCGCTCTCACCTAAATCATAACCCAGTAAACCCAGAGTGGGCGGATCGTGACCGTTTTGTACTGTCAAATGGCCACGGCTCGATGCTGATTTATTCACTGTTGCATCTTAGCGGTTACGAGCTATCAATTGACGACCTTAAAAACTTCCGTCAGCTGCACTCAAAGACTCCAGGTCACCCTGAATACGGTTACGCACCAGGTATTGAAACGACAACAGGACCGCTAGGCCAAGGCATCACTAATGCTGTTGGTATGGCACTTGCCGAGAAGACGTTAGCGGCACAATTTAATCAACCTGGCCACGACATTGTTGACCACTTCACTTATGCCTTTATGGGTGATGGCTGTCTGATGGAAGGTATTTCGCACGAAGCGTGTTCTTTAGCGGGTACACTTGGTCTGGGCAAACTGATTGCTTTTTGGGATGACAACGGCATTTCAATCGACGGTCACGTCGAAGGTTGGTTCTCTGACGATACACCTAAGCGTTTTGAAGCGTACGGCTGGCATGTTATCCCAGCTGTTGATGGTCACGATGCTGACGCAATCAACGCGGCGATTATCGCTGCTAAAGCGGATCCGCGCCCAACGCTTATCTGTACTAAAACCGTTATCGGCTTTGGGTCACCAAACAAATCAGGTTCACATGACTGTCACGGTGCACCATTAGGCGCTGATGAAATCGCCGCAACACGTAAGCAGCTTGGTTGGGAACATGGTCCATTTGAAATCCCACAAGATGTCTATGCACAGTGGAATGCGAAAGAAGCGGGCGCTGCTAAAGAAGCCGCATGGAATGAAAAACTTGCCGCTTATGAAGCCGCTCATCCAGAGCTTGCTGCCGAATTTAAACGTCGCGTAAATGGCGACCTGCCAGCGCAGTGGGAAGAGAAAGCCAATGCCATCATTGCTGATCTTCAAGCTAACCCTGCCAACATCGCTTCACGCAAAGCATCGCAAAATGCCCTAGAAGCATTCGGCGCTATGCTACCTGAATTCTTGGGCGGCTCTGCTGACCTAGCACCGTCTAACCTAACCATGTGGTCGGGCTCTAAGTCGCTAGAAGCGAATGACTTCTCTGGTAACTACATTCACTACGGTGTGCGTGAATTCGGTATGACAGCAATCATGAACGGCATCGCTCTACACGGTGGTTTTGTCCCGTATGGCGCAACCTTCCTGATGTTCATGGAATACGCGCGTAACGCCATGCGCATGGCAGCGCTGATGAAAGTTCAGAACATCCAAGTTTACACACACGACTCTATCGGCTTAGGCGAAGATGGTCCGACTCACCAACCAGTTGAGCAGATCGCTTCTTTACGTCTAACGCCAAACATGAGCACATGGCGCCCATGTGACCAAGTTGAATCAGCAGTGGCTTGGAAACTGGCTATCGAGCGTAAAGATGGCCCTACATCGCTCATCTTCTCTCGTCAAAACCTTGCTCAGCAAGAGCGTGATGCACAGCAAGTCGCTAACATCGCTAAGGGTGGTTACATCCTTAAAGATTGCGCAGGCAAGCCTGAGCTTATTCTTATCGCAACAGGCTCTGAAGTTGAACTTGCTGTTGAAGCAGCCGCACAGCTAACCGCTGAAGGTAAACAGGTACGCGTAGTCTCTATGCCTGCAACGGACGCATTCGACAAGCAAGACGCACAATACCGTGAATCGGTACTGCCATCTGATGTTACCGCGCGTATCGCAGTAGAAGCAGGCATCGCAGATTTTTGGTACAAGTACGTTGGCTTCGGTGGCAAGATCATCGGTATGACAACGTTCGGCGAATCTGCACCAGCAGGCGAGCTATTCAAGATGTTCGGCTTTACTACTGAAAACGTAGTCAAAACAGCACACGAACTGTTGGCGTAAATCATCGATTGAGTCAACCATCAAGCCGGGTCATTATGATCCGGCTTTTTATTTGTGGATGCGTCAGAGAAAGTGATCGGTTACTATCTGTGGCACGAGATAATTCTAGGGTGAAGGAAGCATGCTAAAGGTTGCGATCAATGGATTTGGCCGTATCGGCCGTAATGTGCTGCGAGCGGTGTATGAGAGTGGCAAGAACCAACAGATAAAAGTGGTTGCTGTGAATGAGCTGGCTCAACCCGATGCCATGGCTCATCTACTTCAGTACGATACCAGTCATGGTCGTTTTGCAAAAAAAATCTCACATGATCAAGAGCATATCTACATTCATCATGATGCTCCTCATCAGGGGACCGGTGAATTTGATTCGATTCGTATCCTCCATCTTGCTGACATTGAACTGCTTCCGTGGCGAGATCTTGACGTCGATTTAGTGCTCGATTGTACTGGGGTGTATGGTACCCAAGCGGATGGTCAAGAGCATATTAAAGCTGGTGCGAAGAAAGTACTGTTTTCCCATCCAGGGGCAAATGATGTCGACAATACGATTATCTATGGCGTAAATCATCAAACCCTTAAAGCTGACCATAATGTTGTGTCAAATGGCTCTTGCACCACCAACTGTATTGTTCCCATCATTAAAGCGCTCGACGACGCGTTTGAAATTGACTCTGGCACCATTACGACCATTCACTCTTCGATGAATGATCAGCAGGTTATCGACGCCTACCACTCTGACTTGCGCCGTACACGTGCTGCGAGCCAATCGATCATCCCTGTCGATACCAAATTGCATAAGGGTATTGAAAGAATATTCCCGAAATTTTCTAACAAATTTGAAGCGATTTCAGTCCGAGTGCCAACGGTTAATGTCACTGCGATGGATTTAAGTGTCACAATTAATACAAATGTGAAAGTTAATGACGTAAATCAAACCATTGTTAACGCATCTCAGTGTACATTACAGGGCATTGTTGACTATACTGAAGCGCCGCTCGTTTCCATCGACTTTAATCATGATCCCCATAGCGCGATTGTCGATGGTTCACAAACTCGAGTCAGTAATGGGCGTTTGGTAAAAATGCTGGTGTGGTGTGACAATGAATGGGGCTTTGCGAACCGTATGCTGGATACTGCGCTCGCAATGCAAGCTGCTGAATAAGCCGTAGAGCAGCAGTGGAGAAAGATTTATTTTTTACCTTGAAATAAATCTGTAACTTCTCCATATTAAGACCAGTTTGAAGAATTATTGAGCTTGGCAAGGGTTGCCGGGTGACTGAAAAACTTTACTTATTGAAAATTTGAGAGGACACATCATGTCTGTAATCAAGATGACTGACCTGGAACTAGCAGGTAAACGTGTATTTATTCGTGCTGACCTAAACGTACCAGTAAAAGAAGGCAAAGTGACTTCTGATGCACGTATTCTAGCATCTCTGCCAACTATCAAGCACTGCCTAGAAGCAGGCGCGAAAGTGATGGTTACTTCTCACCTAGGCCGTCCAACAGAGGGTGAGTACGCAGAAGAGTTCTCTCTACAACCTGTTGTAAATTACCTCAACGACGCACTAGATTGTGACGTTAAGCTGGCAAAAGAGTATCTAGACGGTCTAGAACTCAACGCTGGTGAGCTTGTTGTTCTAGAAAACGTTCGCTTTAACAAAGGCGAGAAGAAAAACGAAGAAGAACTTTCTAAGAAGTACGCAGCATTGTGTGACATCTTCGTTATGGATGCATTTGGTACGGCTCACCGTGCACAAGCCTCTACCCACGGTGTTGGCATGAACGCGCCTATCGCGTGTGCTGGTCCTCTACTTGCTGCTGAACTTGAAGCACTAGGTAAAGCAATGGATAACCCAGATCGTCCGCTAGTTGCTATCGTTGGTGGTTCTAAAGTTTCTACTAAGCTAACTGTTCTAGAGTCGCTTTCTAAAATCGCTGACCAACTTGTTGTTGGTGGTGGTATCGCCAACACATTTATCGCCGCTGAAGGCCACAACGTAGGCAAGTCTCTATACGAAGCTGACCTAGTTGAAACGGCTCAGAAGCTAATGAAAGAGTGTTCTATTCCAGTGGCGACCGATGTTGCTTGTGCGAAAGCATTCGATGAGAACGCAGAAGCTGAAATCAAACACGTTTCTGAAGTTCAAGATGACGACATGATCTTCGACCTAGGTCCAGATTCAACAGCGGTACTTGCTGACATCATCGCGAACGCAAAAACCATTCTTTGGAATGGCCCTGTTGGCGTCTTCGAATTCAAAAACTTCGAAGCGGGCACTAAAGGTATCTCTGAAGCAATCGCTAAGTCTGCAGGTTTCTCTGTAGCTGGTGGCGGTGATACGCTAGCGGCCATCGACAAGTTCGGTATCAAAGCAGATGTTTCTTACATCTCGACTGGCGGTGGTGCATTCCTTGAGTTCGTTGAAGGTAAAGTACTTCCAGCAGTAGCTATGCTTGAAGAGCGCGCTAAGTAATTAAATAAAAGCGGGAGCGAATGTCTCCCGCTTTGTCGTTTGCTGCACATCACATTTTTTTGCTAGAATAGCGCACGTTGTGAGCAATCGTTTGCCAAAATTTGAACTTAACAAGTTTTATATTTAAAACGACCCTTTTTCTAAATGACGGTTAAATAGGATTAAATCCATGTCTAAGATCTTCGATTTTGTAAAACCAGGTGTTATTTCTGGCGATGACGTACAGAAAGTTTTTGAAGTAGCAAAAGAAAATAAATTTGCTCTTCCAGCAGTTAACGTAGTTAACACTGATTCAATCAACGGTGTTCTAGAAGCGGCTTCTAAAGTTAAAGCTCCTGTTGTTGTTCAGTTCTCTAACGGCGGCGCAGCATTCTTCGCTGGTAAAGGCGTTAAACTTGAAGGTCAAGGTGCACAAATCCTTGGCGCTGTAGCTGGTGCAAAATACGTTCACGCTGTTGCAGAAGCTTACGGTGTTCCAGTTATCCTACACACTGACCACGCAGCTAAGAAACTTCTACCATGGATCGACGGTCTACTAGACGCTGGTGAGAAGTTCTTTGCTGAAACTGGTAAGCCATTATTCTCTTCTCACATGCTAGATCTTTCTGAAGAGCCGCTAGAAGAGAACATTGAAACATGTGCTAAGTACCTAGAGCGCATGGCTAAAATGGACATGACAATCGAGATCGAACTTGGTTGTACTGGTGGTGAAGAAGACGGCGTTGATAACTCTGATATGGACGCTTCTGAGCTATACACTTCTCCTGAAGATGTTGCTTACGCGTACGAGAAGCTAAGCGCAGTTAGCCCACGTTTCACTATCGCAGCGTCTTTCGGTAACGTACACGGCGTTTACAAACCAGGTAACGTTGTTCTTACTCCAACTATCCTACGTGATTCTCAAGCATACTGTGCAGAGAAGTTTGGTATTGCACCTAACGCTCTAAACTTTGTATTCCACGGTGGTTCTGGTTCTTCTGAAGCTGAAATCCAAGAGTCTATCGGTTACGGTGTGATCAAAATGAACATCGATACAGATACACAGTGGGCAACGTGGGACGGTATCCGTCAGTACGAAGCTGAAAACCATGACTACCTACAAGGTCAAATCGGTAACCCAACTGGCGAAGATGCACCAAACAAGAAGTACTACGATCCACGCGTATGGCTACGCGCTGGTCAAGCTTCAATGGTTGCACGTCTAGAGAAAGCTTTTGCTGACCTAAACGCAGTAGACGTACTATAATTCGTCGTTACATCATTGATGTTAAAGCCCGCTTATTATGAGCGGGCTTTTTTGTTTGTATCGGAAATCTGTGCGCACTAAATAAAGATAAATGTGGCGAAACCTATTCGGGTTGCTTAATCTTGGAGCTGAATAAGTCTTTATTTAACCGCTATTTGCAAAAAGTTAACTTTGAGAATAGTCAAAAGTGCGTTATCGTGCCAAAAAAGTGACATTACTGCAGTGAATGCATGAGTCATGCAGTTAGGTTGTGGTGATAAGCAGTTCGATTCATGCAGTCTTTAATAAAAAGAGGATACATTTATGTCAGGTGAGTCAGTTGGGATTGAAGCCCCTCTCGTTGATGGTTTAAGTTATGCGGAAAAATGGCTAACCAATAATTCTGATTTATTGGTTCAGTACGGTGTGAACATCATATCAGCGGTTTTGATCCTGTTTATCGGTAACATTATCGTTAAAGCAGTCGCTAACAGCGTTTCTAAAGTGTTAGAAAAGAAAAACATGGATAAGGCAGTTGTTGAGTTTATTCATGGTCTCGTTCGTTATCTGCTATTCGTTATCGTACTTATCGCCGCATTAGGTCGTGTTGGTGTTCAAACCGCATCTGTTGTTGCGGTTATTGGTGCCGCGGGCTTAGCGATTGGTTTAGCGCTACAAGGGTCATTATCAAACTTTGCGGCGGGGGTGCTGATTGTTGCTTTTCGTCCATTTAAGTCTGGTGATTATGTTGAAGTTGGTGGTGTCGCTGGTAGTGTTGAAGCGATTCAGATCTTCCAAACAGTATTAAAAACCCCTGACAACAAGATGGTGGTTGTGCCTAACTCGGGCGTAATTGGTGGCCCAATTACGAACTACTCTCGTCACGCGACTCGCCGTGTCGATCTGGTTATCGGTGTTTCTTATAAAGCGGATCTTAAGCAAACCAAACAAGTGATCCGTGAGACCTTAGAGAAGGATCCTCGCATTCTCAAAGACCCAGATATGACCATTGGTGTGCTTGCACTTGCTGACTCATCCGTGAACTTTGTCGTTCGCCCATGGGTGAAAACAGAAGATTACTGGGGAGTGTACTTTGATGCGATGCAAGGCATTAAAGAAGCGCTTGATGCGGCAGGTATTGAAATTCCATTCCCACAAATGGATGTTCATTTGAACAAGGCTGACTAACGTCGTCATTGATCGAATATAACAAGCGAGGCAGTGCCTCGCTTTTTTGTGTTTTTAGCTTTTCTATAGCGAACTTTCTATTTCAAGTAATGGGTTGCCTAAACTGGCGAGAATCGTTGGCAACTCTTTTGCCGCGACACCAAAAGTATACTCAGGCTTTGCTGGGGTATATAAGATTTCTCGATATTGGTAAAGCTTGGTATCAACAATGATGAGAATCTCGCGTGGTAAACCAAATGGGCAGAGGGCACCGGGTAGGCAGCCCGTTACTTCATTCATCTCTTGATCATTCACTATTGAAGGTCGCTTGCCTGTCAGGGCTTTGATTGCTTTACTGTCGAGCCGCGAGTCTTTATCTGTGAGCAGCAGTGCATAGCCAGCCCCTTTCAGTTTTAAAAATAGACTCTTACTGTGCGTCCCTGTCCAGCCTAATCGCTTGGCGACCAATACGTCGGTGGCAAAATCCAAAATTGGCTCATGCTGCCATTCGTTATACGACACCTTAAGTTGCGTAAGCATCTCGACATTGAACCGATAAATCTCATCTAACTTATTCATAGCTAACCTATACAAATTGAATCAACAATTGCTTAGTAAGTAACAATGCAATCACAAACATCATAACCGCAACCGCAATATCAATTCCTTGCTTTACCCGCGGTTGTGATAATGTCGGGGCCAGCTTAGCGGCGCCAATCGATAGGCTAAAGAACCACACAAAAGAGGCGCACATCGTGCCTAACGCGAATGCGATACGATCTTGGCCCGTAAATTGCCCACCAATTGAACCCAGAATGACGACAGTATCTAGATAAAGGTGAGGGTTGAGTACTGTGACTGCGAGTGCCCCGATAATCACGGCTTTGCGACCACGGAAAGTTTGGCTATTTTCTGTGGTAGATTGATCGATGTTAAAAGCGCTTTTTAGCGATAAATAACCGTAAAAACTCAAAAAAGTGATACCTCCTAACGTCACTAGTAACAACAAGTTTTGATTACTCGCCAACAGTGCGCCACCGCCAAAGATACCAATTGAGATAAAGGCAATATCTAGAATGCTACAGATGGTGGCCGTTGTCAGGTGGTGATGGCGTTTAATTCCCTGGTTGAGCACATACGCATTTTGTGCGCCGATCGGTATTATCATGCTCGCTCCGAGCCCAAAACCTTGCAGTAATAACCAGCTATTCATTGGTTTCTCCTTAACTTTTGTTTGGCTTCAAGATAAGCAGATCACAAGAATAAGTATATTTAATAATGATAATGATATATTAGTTGTTCTAATGTCGGTGTGTCGGAGAGAAGTATGCGTGGGTTAGATTACCGGTGGATTGAAGCGTTGGAAGCGGTGATTACCACGGGCGGCTTTGAGCGTGCCGCGCAGCTGCTGTTTGTGTCACAGTCAGCGGTGTCCCAGCGGATAAAGCAGCTCGAGAAGTTTCTCGCTCAGCCAGTGTTAATTCGCGAGCAACCACCAAGGCCTACGCTAATCGGCCAGAAATTACTTGGTTTTTATCAGCGTGTTCAGTTGCTTGAAAGTGATTTAATACCAGAGCTAGGTAATGAAACATTGCCACGAGTGCAAAGGGTATCAATTGCAACCAACGCCGATAGTTTAGCTACCTGGTTATTACCTGCATTGGCACCCGTCATGAAGTCACATCAAGTGGAATTCAACTTGGCGGTATTTGCTGAAGCGCGCACCTTAGATAAGCTAAAAAATGGCGAAGTCGTAGGGGCGTTAAGTCTTGAATCTAAGGCGATCGTCGGTTGTGATGCTCAATACCTTGGTCGTATGGATTACGTCTGCGTCGCCAGTCCTGAATTTGCCCAACAGCACTTTTCACAAGGTGTCAGTCGAGACGCTCTGCTTAGCGCCCCAGCTGTTTCATTTGATCAATACGATCAATTGCACCGAGACTTTCTGCAGCAGAACTTTAATATCCCGCCCGACGCTATTGCTCATCATCACGTCGCAAGCTCTGAGGCGTTTGTTAATCTGGCATTGATGAGCTGCGCATACTGTCTAATTCCCAAGCTTCAGATAGAGAAAGAGCTTGAGTCAGGGGCATTAGTCGATTTGATGCCGGGGTTTTTTATGAGCTTTAATCTCTATTGGCATCATTGGCAGTTAGAAACAGGATTGCTGAAGAAAATCACTCAGGCGATCATAAGCCATAGTCACGTATTATTACCAAAGTGATTTGCACTCAATCGTTGGGTTAATTCTCTGTCAGAAGTGTTTGTTGTGCTTGGGCTATTCTTATTCGCTGTCTATGCTGTTATGAATTGATTATCAAGAGATTCTAAATATGAAGTTTATTCCGACACTGGTTGCCACACTCTCTTTGTCTACTGTCAGTGTGGCGGTTTGGGCCAACACACCAGATTTTCCTCACTTGGTGACGGCAGGCTATGGTGAAGTCATCGCCAAACCTGATATGGCTGAATTTTCGGTTAAAGTGGTTGAATCAACCATGACGGCTGAGCAAGCTAAACAGTCAGTTGATCAAGTCGTCAAGGCATTAATTGATGCGCTTAATCAACAAGGTGTCGAGGCGCAAGATATCAGCAGTTCTAACCTTTATATCACGCCTCAGTACCATTACCCGAACAAAGGCAAGCCAGAGTTAGTTGGCTATCGTGCAACACGCAGTGTCTCTGTAACGGTCAATGATCTTGCCGATCTTAATCAGTATCTCGATTTAGCGCTAAATGCAGGGATTAATCAGGTCGACAATATTCAGCTTAAGGTTCGTGACCAAGCTCAATATCAGCAACAAGCGCGCATGGCGGCGATTCGAGATGCCAACGAAAAAGCACAGTCGCTTGCGCAAGGTTTCGGTAAAGCAGTCAAAGATGTGTGGCGTATTGATTACAATATGCAAAGTCAGCAGCCGGTCTTGATGCGTTCGATGGCGATGGATGCCAAAGTGGAATCGAATACTTATCAAGACTCAACCATCGTGATTCGTGATCGAGTGGATGTGATTTACCAGCTCGATTAAGCCATGTGCTAATCGGAGGTAAAAACAAAAAAAGAGGGCCGAAGCCCTCTTTTCTATTTCAGTATCGAGTTCGATTAAAGAACGTGTACTGATGCAGTGTTGGTTGTACCTGAAGCGACTAGAGCGCCAGAAACCATCACAACGATATCGCCTTTGTTACCTAGGCCAGATTGCAGCGCGATTTCTTTACCGTTGATGTAGAACGCGTCTGTGCTCTCGATAGAGTCAACAAGAACTGGTTTAACGCCTTTAGTCAGTACAAGCTGAGCTGCCGTTTTCTTGTTGGTTGTTAGAGCAAGGATGTTTGCCGTTGGGAAGTACTTACGTACTGAACGTGCAGACTTACCGCCTTCAGTTGCCACCACGATTAGAGGAGCCGCTAGCTTCTCTGCAGTGTCTACCGCGCCTTTACATACTGCTTCAGTGATACGTAGACGTGGGCTGTCTAGACGAGAACCTAGTTCAGCTTTAAGCGCTGAATCAGTACGGTTCGCGATTTGAGCCATGATAGTAACAGCTTCAACTGGGTACTTACCTTTAGCCGTTTCACCAGAAAGCATTACCGCATCAGTACCATCCATGATTGCGTTCGCAACGTCACCTGCTTCTGCGCGAGTAGGGCGTGGGTTGCTGATCATAGAGTCAAGCATTTGTGTCGCTGTGATAACCATCTTACGTGCACGGTTACATTTCTCGATCATCATCTTCTGCGCGAAGATTACTTCTTCAGCTGGGATTTCAACACCTAGGTCACCACGAGCAACCATGATGCCGTCAGAAGCTTCAAGGATTGAATCGAAGTTATCAACACCTTCTTGGTTTTCAATCTTAGAAATGATGTGGATGTTCTCGCCGCCGTTAGCGTTTAGAAGCTCACGGATTTCTTTAACGTCTTCTTCTTTACGGATGAAAGAAGCAGCAACGAAATCAACGCCTTGCTCACAACCAAACTTAAGGTCAGCTTTGTCTTTTTCAGATAGTGCAGGTAGTTGAACAGAAACGCCTGGAAGGTTAACACCTTTGTTTTCGCCAAGAGCACCGTTGTTAAGAACTTTACACTTAACTTCAGTTTCAGTCGTTGCGATAACTTCCATTTCGATTAGGCCATCATCAACAAGGATAGTGTTACCCACGGTTAGGTCTTTAGCGAAACCTAGGTAAGTTACTGCTACTACGTCTTTGTTACCAACAACTGTTGCGTCAGTTGTGAAAGTGAACTCTTGACCTGCTACTAGATCTACGTCGTTACCATCTTCAAGTTTGATAGTACGGATTTCTGGACCTTTAGTATCTAGAAGAATAGCAAGTTGTTCACCATTGTTTTCCATTACTTTACGGAAGTTCGCGATACGAGTGCCGTGCTCTGCGAAGTCACCGTGAGAGAAGTTAAGGCGCATTACGTTCATGCCTGCGTTTACAAGTTCAGTCAGCTTCTCTACAGATTCAGTTTTAGGGCCAATCGTACATACGATTTTGGTCTTTTTCATGGAAGAGTCTCTCCGGTCAATATAGTTACAATTTGAAAGTCGGTTATTGGTCTGAAACCAAGGCTGTCATTTCGGCATTTTGTGCCTGCCAACTTACTAAGACAGCGCTACATTCAGTTGGCTTCAGAACTGAAAGTCTTTCACAAAGTTTAGTCATTTTATGACCAACTTGTTGGGATTTCAGGCGCTATTTTTGTGATGTCACGGGAATATATTGACGTAACACACACAGTATAGCGGTCAATTCTGTAATTTATTTTCTTTTCGGATGCGAATTCTACCACCGAATCACTCTAATATCACTGCTTAAGAATTGTCTTAGAACAAGGTTTCTGCGCTATTTATTAATTTTTTGGATCGAAATAAATGGACGTAAAAGTTTCGTTTTGGCTATAATAAGTTTCACAATGAAACTTGTCGTTGAATAATTAATGTCGAAACGAAACACTCAATTGAGAAGACACGCGATTTCTAACTTAGTCAATGACAAGGGTGAAGTCAGTGTTGAAGAGTTATCCCTCCAGTTTGAAACCTCTGAAGTCACAATTAGAAAGGACTTAGCCTCCCTAGAAAAAAATGGCCAGCTACTGCGTCGTTATGGTGGTGCGATTGCATTACCCAAAGAGGTGGTCAATGACGAATTGAGTGCAAGTGTTTCGGTTCGAAAGAATGAGTTGGCTCAGGCTGCAGCCAAATTGCTTCGTGAGCACAATCGTATCGTGATCGACAGTGGCAGCACTACGGGCGCATTGATCAAGCAGTTAGATGGTATGCGTGGATTGGTGGTGATGACCAACTCCCTGAATGTTGCCAATGCACTTAATGAGCTTGAAAGCGAACCGACTTTATTGATGACAGGCGGTACTTGGGATGCGCACTCAGAGTCATTTCAAGGTCAGGTGGCTGAATCTGTTCTACGCTCATATGACTTCGATCAGCTATTCATTGGTGCGGACGGGGTGGATTTAGACCGTGGCACCACGACCTTCAATGAGTTGGTCGGTCTGAGCAAAGTGATGGCTGAAGTCTCGCGAGAAGTTATCGTCATGGTCGAATCAGAAAAGATTGGTCGCAAAATACCTAACCTAGAGTTGGCTTGGGATGCAATCGACATCTTAATTACCAATAAAGACTTAGATCCAGAGACAAAAAAAATCATCCAGTCTCATGGTATCAAAGTGGTTTGTGCATAACACAGAATATACGTTTTAATCTTAACTACTCCGAATCGGGCCTTTGCTTGCTGCCAATCGGAATGAAATATTGGAGTTACTTATGTGTGGAATCGTCGGTGCGGTAGCACAACGAGATGTGGCTGAAATTTTAGTCGAGGGATTACGCCGCTTAGAGTATCGCGGCTACGACTCAGCGGGTGTGGCAGTGGTTGATGGTCAATCAAACCTGACTCGTGTACGTCGCCTAGGGAAAGTGCAAGAACTGGCCGATGCCGTGGACTCTGCGCAGGTTATTGGTGGTACTGGTATCGCACATACTCGCTGGGCAACTCATGGCGAGCCATCTGAAGCCAATGCTCACCCACATATGTCTGGTGACATTACGGTTGTGCACAACGGCATCATCGAAAACCACGAAGAATTACGTGGTTTGCTGAAATCACGTGGTTATGTATTTGAATCGCAAACCGATACCGAAGTGATTGCTCATATGGTGGAGTGGGAACTGCGTAGCTCTGAAACGCTAGTGGAAGCTTTGCAAAAAACGGCAGCACAACTAGAAGGTGCGTACGGTACGGTAGCGTTGGATCGTAAAGATCCTTCCCGTATTGTTGTTGCCCGTTCTGGCAGCCCGATAGTGATTGGTTTTGGGGTTGGTGAAAATTTCTTGGCCTCTGATCAACTCGCACTGTTAAACGTCACTCGCCGCTTTATGTACTTAGAAGAGGGTGATGTTGCAGAGATCACTCGTCGTGAAGTGAGTGTCTTTGATGAGCAAGGTGAACGTGTTGAACGTGAGATCACTGAATCAAATGCAGAGCATGATGCCGGTGACAAAGGTCAATATCGCCACTTTATGCAAAAAGAGATTTACGAGCAGCCAACGGCGCTGATCAACACGATGGAAGGCCGTATTACAGGTGACTCTGTGGTGACAGAAGCGATCGGTGTTAACGCCACAGACATCTTGAGTAAAGTCGAGCACGTGCAAATTGTCGCGTGTGGTACCTCTTACAATGCTGGTATGACTGCGCGTTACTGGTTTGAAGATATCGCTGGTGTCAGCTGTGATGTCGAAATTGCGTCTGAGTTCCGTTATCGCAAATTTGTTACACGGCCTAATAGTTTACTGATTACCTTGTCCCAATCGGGTGAAACTGCGGACACGTTGGCAGCACTGCGTTTGGCGAAAGAAAAAGGTTATATGGCGGCAATGACTATCTGTAACGTCGCAGGATCGTCACTGGTTCGTGAGTCTGACATTGCCTTTATGACCCGAGCTGGGGTTGAAATTGGTGTTGCGTCAACCAAAGCTTTTACCACGCAGCTTGCTGCTTTATTGATGTTAGTGACGGCATTAGGTAAACAGCAAAATCGTATCAGTAAAGAGAAAGAAAAAGAGATCGTTACTGCTCTTCATGCGCTACCAAAGCAGATTGAATCAGCCTTGTCGTTTGAAAAAGACATTGAAGAGCTAGCCACTGATTTTGCCGATAAACACCATACTTTATTCCTAGGTCGTGGTGAGTTTTACCCCATTGCGATGGAGGCCTCTCTTAAGCTGAAAGAGATCTCATATATCCACGCAGAAGCATACGCGGCAGGCGAACTCAAGCATGGTCCTTTAGCGTTGATTGATGCTGACATGCCGGTGGTAGTGGTAGCACCAAACAACGAATTACTAGAAAAGTTGAAATCGAACGTTGAAGAAGTGCGTGCGCGTGGTGGTCTGCTGTATGTCTTTGCTGATGCCGATGCTGGCTTTGAAGCGGATGAAACGATGAAGATCATCACTTTACCTCACGTAAGTGAAATCACCGCGCCAATTTACTACACGATTCCGATGCAGTTGCTCTCTTACTATGTGGCTTTGATCAAAGGCACCGATGTTGACCAACCGCGTAACCTAGCCAAAGCGGTGACGGTTGAGTAGCCGATAGGGAAAAGACAAAAAAGTGTCGGCGGACAATAAAGTTTGATTAGTTACAATAAAGATTGATCGTTCTTAACCTCCTGCTAAGTTTAGCTTAGTCGGAGGTTTTTTATGTCAGATGTAGATAAGCCACTCAATAAGAAAAACCAAAAGCGTTTAGATGAAAAACGAGGCGAAGGGAAGGGATGTAGTGGTCAACTAAAATTGGCCACGGTTTTAGAGCTTTCCCAATGTAATCGTTCTGGTTCATTGGGCGTTAGGCCACCGTTATACTGATGTGGCCTTAGTTGGCAGTAATATCCGATAATATAGTTGGTGATCTCTTGTTGAGCTTAAGCGAAGCTGCGATAACCCACAGTTTGCACCCATTCCCTCTTCAGGCTTCTAAAGAAACGCTCCATTGGCGTATTATCCTAGCAATTTCCTCTGCGAGATAAACTCTGTTTTATTTGAAAACGCCACAGTAATTGGCGGTATTTACGACTGGTATAGTGACTACCTTGATCGCTATGGAACATGACACCTTTAGGCTTACCACGTGACTCATAAGCCATCGAAAGAGCTTTATCTGTTAACCGAGTATCAGGTGATAAAGACATCGACCACCCGATCCTAATTTTAATTTTTGGTGTCCTCCGACACCCGACAGTTATTCCAATCGAATCAATCTTGGATTGGACCGTAAGGGTAGCAGAAAAGCTTTAGAAAATTTCAGCTACCCTTACGTGACGTGAAGTATCCAGCCTGGCTGAAGCAGATCATAATCAACTTGGCATACTGCGTTACACCAAGCAGTGTGCAACGCAATTTTACTTATATAGCTTAGCTGCCTGTTATAGTGAGTACTTAGTAATTTTACGTCTCAGGGTTGATAAGCTTATCCCGAGTTGATTCGACACATCGACATACTGTCGATTTAGCACCACCAACGCGTTAGCAATTTCACGCTTCTCGATTTCTTCTAAAGGTTGTATTGGCGTGGCCACACAAGACATCATTTCAGCAGACGAGGCATCTAGCAGCATGCTATCACGATGTAGGAACGTGTGTTCAATCCACTTAGCTAGCTCTGAAATATTCCCCGACCAGATACGATTACACGCATACTTAAGCAGGAAGTTGAGCAAGTTCTTGTCCACCGCATCTCGTCCGCCATACAATTCGCTTAATTTATGCTCAACAATCATCGGAATGTCTTCGGTACGCTTTTGAAGATTAGGCAAAACCAACGACGCCCCTGTGAGGTAGTAATAGAGCGATGGACAGAAACGACGTTCATGCACCAAATCTTCTAACGGCTTAATTGAGCTGGTGATTAAGCGGAAGTTAAGATCGACCGACTTGTTGGTATTAATATCAAACAGCGTTTTGGTCAAAATGATGTGCGTTAGCGCCGCCTGTAGTACCCCTGGCAACAGATCAATTCTCTCGATATATAAGGTGCCGCCATTGGCTAACTCAAACTTCGATTTTGCCCCTTCGCCATCATCGGTTCCGAGTAACAACGCTGATAAATCTCCTGGTTTCACCGAGTGTAAGTTTACTGCGATAAACGGCCCTTCACTATAATGCTCACAAGAATTATGAATCGTTAAAGCTAAGCTGCGCTTACCCGTTCCCTCTTCACCTAAGATGTATATTGGTGAGGTATTTTTCACTGATTCTTTCGCTACTGAAATCACGCGCTGCATCAGCGGCGAGTCGGTGGTGTACCGATCCAGTGTTGAAATCAACCGATGGCTTTGCTCTGGTTTGTCGGTTGCTAGCTCTATCGGCGCAAAGTCCAAAATACGGTGACTATCATCGATTAGGTGAAAATTCAGCTTGTATTGCTTTAATTGCCCCGCGAAATCGAAATCAACGTTGTCACCATTGACCGCCTGATTGTCACAAATTAAAGACTTAATCTTAGGTGGAAATAGGAAGTATTCGAAAAGATTGCCGTTAATAATTTCATTCGGCGCGGTTTCAAACTGGGCAAAAAATTCAGGGCTACCATAAGTAATAAAACCGTCGTTATCGACCACTAGAAAGCAAGCTTTACGTGTTTCAATATAATGGCGATTAAATCCTTCAGCTCGTTGCTGAATACGACATCGGCTCATTTCATTCAAGCACGTAGCCATGGTCATTAAGCTAATATCAACATGACTCAACATCTCTTTGTTGAGATGAATGTACGTAACATAACCTAATATACCAAGCTCGTTATCGGTAATTGGCTGACTCTTTACATAGAGGTGCTGCTTGCTGCTAATACGCAAATCATAGACTTCTTGTATTCCCAACTTTTCTGGCGACCAATAGTGACCAACCACATACTCATGCTCTTCGAGTAAGGATTTTAAGCTCTTATTGCCGCGTTGCGATAAGCAAACAAAATCATGGCTAAACAGCAAGAACATACCTTCAACACTCATTGAAGATTGACTAACCTTTGCCATTAATTGAACAAAGTCTTTAATCAATCCTGGCGATTTTAGCCCCTCCAATCGAACATCTTGAATACCGTAATGTAATGTGCCCATGGTAATATCCTTTTTACGCTTTCGCTGTCATTAATTGGCAGGTTAAGCCATGTTTTTTCATCTTTCGCCATAGCGTAGTTCGGCTCATGCCTAATGCGTTCGCTACGCTTGCTGCTCGGCCGCCATTCTCTTGCCAAGCATTGATAATTACGTTTCGTTCCGCATCCGCTATGTTGACGATTTTTTTCTCACCCGCATTACGCTTTTTTATTCGTTCAGGCAAGGTATCCAAGGTGATAAGTCCGTTGCCACATAACTGAGTTGCATTTTCAAGTATTTGAAATAGTTCTAAAAAGTTGCCAGGCCAGTGATAATTCATCAGAGCACTCAAGGCCTCGCTTTCAAATTGAATATTGGCTCTTTCACTTAAACTCAGTTGTTCGATAGTCATATCAAGTACGCGCTGCAAGCGTGAGAGATCTTGGTTTAAAGGTCTTAACGTGAGTTCCGCTAAAGAGAGTTTCATATACAGTAAACGGTTAAGGCGTGACGTTTCCCAGTCATACACTGCCGAAGCACAGCAGATCAGCTCAATATTGAAGGTTTGATAGTGACCTGCGGCATCGCTGATGAAGCCAGTCGACAACACCTTAAGCAACGTGCTTTGCAATTCGGCGCACAGCAAATCGATGTTCTCGATACACAAAATATGGCCATTGGCATCATTCAAAACACTAAGAAATTGCTTTTTACTGATTTCCATTGCTTCTGGGTTGCCGCCATGCTCCATAAAGCCAGCCATGCAATCTATTTTAAAACGCTGCTTATGCGCTAATTGTTTGGCAATGTAGTCCACCACATAGTGCTCACCCGCACCAACGGATGATGTAATAAACAGACGTAACCCACCTTTGTTGCCTTTGGTTAAGAACCGGTCGATGTAGTTGTCTTTAGCCAAGCATTGTGACAACACAACATCACGCCAACTACCACTTACACTGGCTTGGCTAGTTAATTTCACGAAACAAATATATTTGCCTCGCACACGTTGACGGCGTATATGCCCAGTCACTTGAAGTTGCTCGACTTCAACATTGACGCTTTCTAATTCCATCTCTCCCGGTATTGCGGAGACCTCCAATACTGGCAGCCCGTCAAGATGTACCATGCCACGCTGGATGTGATGACGTGCTTTATCATTGGTGTATTGCAATTGGCGGTCGTGACCAAACACAAACACCATTTCAGACATTGAATCCAAAATATCTTCAAACAACATGACGTTGCCTAAGCTTCTCGATGGATAGTGCGTCAACGCCTCGAGGTGGTGTTTGGCAAAAAGTAGCGATTTTTCATGCGGCTTGTCATACAGAGCCATCAAAAATAAACCATGATGGTCATTGCGAACAGGCACACAAACAAATGCGATTTCGTGGAGTACCTTTTTATAGGTTTCATGACAGCCTGTCGTGGCAACGTTAAGGCTCTCTTGAGCGAGTGAAAAAGCGGTTGTGCCAATTAACGATTTGGCAAAACAAAAGCCCTCTTCAATACCTAATTCAGTCAGTGGGACTTTTAATTCTAGCGAAGTTTGAATCGCCAGCACAACCCCTTTGGGATCGAGCAAGCACCAAGCACTGCCAGCTCCTAGTACAGCAAGTAGATTGGTGCTTTGTAAGTGGTCGATATAGTTAATTGCATAAGATGCGTTGGCTAATAAGGATTTTCTTGAAGTTGATTGGGTATCCCAGTCAAAAGCACAAAGATGTTTGTCGTCTAGCCATGAGCACACCAAAGGGTCTTTAGTGCTGTCTTGGTTAGGCCAATTATTTTGAACGTGGAGTAACCACTTTTTGTACTTTTCACTGGAGGTACGCATATTTACAACTCAAAAAAATACTAACAACCTATTGTAAATTTGAGTGGTATTAACGGTATCTCTTTGATCCGATATTGAGATACGAACCCCGTTAAATACCGCTAAGTTGATTAGGGTCAAAAACCCCAGCAAGGTTACAGAGCTCTACTGAGGTTTTATCGTTTAATCAGATAATTACTGGCCCAATTGGTGCGCGGTTAAAATCGCTGCAAATACTTTTTCTGCTGTCACAGTAAAAGGCATATTGTGAATAGTTTCACCCTCTGCACATGACGCGATGGCAACATCCATTAACTTGTCATGGTTAAGCTCTTTTACACCCATGTCATGTAAGTTGGTTGGCAGACCTACGCTACGACAGAAACCGATTACGGTTTGAATTTCTTCATAGTCAGCGTTTTCCAATACCAATTGCACTAGAGTACCGAATGCTACTTTTTCACCATGCAATAGGTGGTGACACTCTTCCAGTTTGGTTAAACCGTTATGAATTGCGTGTGCACCTGCCAAGCCGCTTGATTCAAAGCCGATACCACTTAGGTAAGTGTTCGCTTCAATGATGTTTTCAACCGCTTGAGTTGATACACCGTTTTCAACCGCAGCTTTTGCTTTTAGGCCGTCAGCCAGCAGCGTTTCGTAGCACAACTTCGCCAACGCCTGTGCCGAGCGAGTTGGTGCGCCACCTGCCATCGTTGCTTTGCCTGAGATCATGTTTGCGCGAGCTTCAAACCAAGTAGACAGCGCGTCACCCATACCAGCTATAATTAGACGTGCCGGTGCTTTTGCGATGATTGCAGTGTCCATGATTACCATGTTTGGGTTCGATGGAAACAATAGGTACTCTGAGAACTCACCTTCTGGCGTGTAGATAACCGCTAGTGCAGAAGTTGGCGCGTCCGTTGATGCAATCGTCGGTACGATAACGACTGGCAACTTAGTGTAGTAAGCAATAGCTTTAGCTGTATCAAGTGTTTTACCCCCACCAATACCAATGATAACGTCAGTATCGACACCTTGGGCTAGCGTGATCAAACGTTCAATCTCAGGGCGAGAACATTGACCGTTAAAACGCTCGAAAGTCACTGGGATTCCGTCTGCAGCAAAACTCGTTGCGACGGTATCTTGTGTTAGACCCATAACGAAATCGTCAGCAATAGAAAATGGCTTACTACCAAAGGCTGACACATATTTGCCGATGTTGGCTAGCGCGCCTTCACCTTGGATATACTTGCTTGGAGAGATAATAATTTTGTCCATGATAACTACCTTATTCATTATTCGTTATGCTTGAGAAAAAGAGGCAAAAACACGTTCCACCGCGTATGCGCCTGGGTCTTTAGTGCCGTTTAAACTGTCACTGTTTAGGTAAGATGAGCGTCCCGCATTCGCTTTTAGCATTGTTGCTGTCGCTTCTGCGCCTTTTTTGGCTGCTTTGGCTGCTTGTGCTAATCCGTGTCCTGCCCATGAATCGAGAGCAGGATAAAGCGCATCAATCATGGTACGGTCACCTGGTTTTGCACCGCCGTATTGCATCATGCGAGCAAGACCATTTTGCAGCGCTGCAACTAAATCATTGCTGCTGCTTAAGTGGCGGCCTGCCGCTGTAAAGAATATCGATAGTAGAACGCCTGAAGATCCACCCATTACGGTAGTTAATTTCTCACCAACGACGTTCAGCAGTGTTGCTGGCTCATTCAGTGGTAGATTGTTGGCATTAAGTTCAACCAATACTTTGCGCGCACCTGCTGCAAACGTAGAGCCAGTATCGCCGTCACCCACAATCGCATCGAGTCGGTTTAGCTCTGGCTCTAGGTCGATCAATGTGCCACATATTTGGCGGATGGCAGTTGCTACTGCATCGTTTTGACTAGGGGTATATTCAATTTTCGCTGCGCGGTTTTCACACGCTACCACAGCCTCTTTGCTCACTTCGAAAGCACCAGGCCATGCTTCTGTGGCAGATTCAGCAAATAGTGCAGTGCGCGTAGCGTCATCAAGACGAAGCAATGAAAGTGAAAAACCTTTCATGTCGATAGCCGTCATCAGTGCTGCTGGTCCAACAAAACACTCTGTACCTTTGCCCAACTTCGATTCAACGACGGCTTTCGACACAACGTTCATTTCAATTGGTGATAATCCACCAAGGTTATTGATCAATACCGCGTGTTTTTCACTTGGACGTGCTTCTAGCAGTTTGCTCGACATAAGTTCAACGAACTCACGGCATTCAGCCACATCAATGGTTTCAATACCCGCTTCACCGTGAATGCCAAGACCTAGCTCCGCTTTACCGCGCGCAATGCGCTCTTCACCGGTTGCATCTGGCAGTGAACAGCTTGTCAGTGCGATACCAATACTGGCGGTGTTATCGATGGTGGTTTGAGCCGCCGCTTTGACTTCTTCTAATGAAGCGCCTTGTTCTGCAACATACCCCGCCACTTTATGAACAAAGAGTGTGCCTGCGATACCACGAGGTTTAGGGTTGTTTGAAATTGAGATGTCATCATTCACAATAACGAGTTCGACTTTGTATCCCATCTCTTTGGCTTTTTCACACGCCAAGCCGAAGTTTAAGCGGTCACCGGTGTAGTTTTTGATGATAACTAGGCAGCCTTTTTCACCCGTTACATGAACGATTGCATTCAGCACTGCATCAACACTTGGCGCTGCAAATAAGTCACCACAAACGGCTGCCGTTAGCATGCCTTTACCGACAAATCCTGCGTGGGCTGGCTCGTGGCCCGAACCACCACCACAAATGATCGCCACTTTATCTTTTTTCCAGTTTTTGCGAGTAATCACTTTGATGTCGTTGTTAAAATCCAACTTAACTAAATTACCCAAGCGTTGAGTATAAAGCGTGCCATCAATGGAGTCTGACACCCAAGATTCTTTCTTATTAATAATTAGTTCAGCCACAATTACACCTTTTTAAATTCTGAATAGTGTTGTTCTTTACTTTCACCAGCTTGATGAAGAATTGATTCAAATTGACCATTTGGAAACATCGAGGCTAATTGCTTTTTCGCTTCTTTCTCGCTCATGCCCAAGTGATAAATAAAAATGTCCTTCGCCATTTCATAACAACAATTGTTTTTCATACGCTAGCACCTCTATGAGCCGCTGAATGATTTCACCTCAGTTAAGAGCACTCTATCTCGTGAAGTTCCCCGGCCCTTGCGAGCCGGGTTTTGCTTGGAATTACAACTCTTCTTGGAAGAAGCGTGCATCCATCTCTTTCAATGTAGGTAGCACGATTGGTGCAAACGGAAGTTGGTCAAGGATATCTTTCTGTAGGTCTACACCCGGTGCGATTTCAGACAGAACCATGCCGTCACGAGTACGCTCAAATACACAACGCTCTGTTACGTAGATTGTTAGGCCGCCTTCTTCTGCACGGAAGTCGCCACTTGCTGAAATCTCATCCACTTTATCGACAAATTTAGGGTACATACCTTCTTGGTGGATGGTTAGCTTGCCGTTTGCAATCTCAGTTTTCAGACCGCCGCCCGAGAATGGGAAACAGAACACAGCTTTTTTCGCACTTGCTGTTAGGTTAACGAAGCCACCCACACCAATGATCTTGTCACCTGCACGGCTTACGTTTACGTTACCCGCACCATCCACTTGCATCGCGCCTACGAATGTAATGTCCAAAATGCCGCTGTCGTATAGGTCAAACTGGCTAGACGTTTCTTGGCACATTTCTGGGTTTAAAACCGCACCAAACGATAGACCACCAACAGGTGTTCCACCGATTAGACCTGCTTCAATTGTTAGATACATATTTGTCGACATACCGATTTCTTTAGCGGCATTTGGTACCAACTCAGGAACACCGATACCCAAGTTAACCACTGCGCCATCAGCCAGTTCCATCGCTGCGCGACGCGCAATAACTTTATGTAGAAGTTCACGAGGTTTCTTGCCGCTGCCCGATGTTAGGTGAGCAATGGTTTCGTGCTTTTTAGGAATATCAGCTGCAGGCATTACGAACTCACCAGTGTATGCAGGTTCGTACTTCTCGATCATGGTTTGCATTTGCTCGCCATCAACTACCACTGCATCGATGATTGCTGCTGGAAGTTTTACCGTACGAGGGTGAGATGCCGTTGCAGAAACGCGCTCTACTTGAACGATAACTTTACCGCCATTCGCTTTCGCCGCCATTGCCGTGCTGTATGGGTCTAAGTAGAACGCTTCATGTTCAAATGATACGTTACCGTTCACATCCACTGTGGTACCGCGGATGATTGCCACATCTACTTTTGGTGCTTTGTAGAACAAGAACTCTTCGCCACCGATTTCCATCAGTTCTGCTAGTGTATCGGTTGAACGATCGTTTAATGCGCCGCGACTGTTACGAGGGTCAACGAATGTTTTTAGGCCGACTTTAGTTAGGATGCCTGGTTGCTTTGCAGCAGCCGCGCGGAATGAGTGGCTGATTGGGCCATATGGTAGGTTGTAAGCTTCAATTTTGTTTTCAGCGGCAAGCTTTTTCAGCCCCAACATTTTGATGAAGTGAGAAGCAACAACGCGACGAACCATGCCTTCGTGAGAGATGGCGTCAATTAGACGACCTTCTTGAGATTCACCTAAGCCAGCACCAAAGTAGTAGCTCAGATCTCGTGGCTGGCCTTGTTCAAGGAATTTTTGGCCAAGAGCGATAGCAACTGTCTCAGGGAAACAAAGAGAACCAAAACCGTTAATTGCAACGCAATCTCTAGATTTAATTAGGTCGATTGCTTCTTTTACATCCATAATTTTGTTATTTAGTGACATGTTAAATATTCCTATTATTTAAATTTGGGTATCAATTCAGGCTAAAACTGGCTAGCTTCAGAGTTTGGTCGCTATTGAAACTAGCTATCTAATATCTGTTTAAAATGCTCTTAACGGCGTGGTAGGTATTGGCGTGCGATGCCACGTCCTACCACGATTTTTTGAATTTCAGTCGTGCCATCAACAATCTGTAGCATTTTCGCTACGGCCATTGCTTTACCGATTGGCGCATCTTTCATAAAGCCTTCTGCACCAAACAATTGAGCACACTTCACCGTGACTTCCATCGCTACGTCGGTTGCGAACAACTTGTTCATTGCTGCGATATTTGCAACTGGCTCACCGCTATCCATCACTGCTGCTGTTTTGTACAACAGGCAACGCGCAGCTTCGATTTTGGTGTTCATCTCAGCCAACTGCCATTGGATACCTTGGTTAGTCAGAATTGGCTTGCCGAACGATTCACGCTGGCCTAGATATTCAGCTACCGAATCAACCGCTTGCTGAGCAACACCGATGGCGATTGCTGGAGTAAATACGCGAGCTACGTCAATCGCTTTCAACGCTTCTTTAAAACCATTGGCAGAAAGAAGGTTGCTCTTATGTACCACACAGTTATCAAACTCTAAGCTACCCACTACAATGCCGTTACCAATCATGCGCTCACGGTTTGCGATGTAACGAAGACCAGGAACACCGTTTGGTACAAACAGCATGATCATGTTTTGGCTGTCTTTACCGTCTTTCACCATCACGTTGAAGTAATCAGCATCTTGCGCATTGGTGATCCAGTCTTTCTGCCCGCGAATGATGTATTCGTCACCAACCAGTTCCGCGTATGCGTTTGTTGCCGATGGATCGCAGCCTGATGCACTTTCAGTCAGAACAAAAGCTGTGGTTTTATTGCCATTTGCTAAGTCTGGTACAACTTTTAGTAGCTCAGGGTCGATATCTTCATAGAAGGTTGCGATTTCCATGTTGATGTTGTTTTGCAGTTGCAACAGGAATGACATGATGCCGCTGCCATGTGCTAAGCCTTCATAAACCAAAGACATTTGTAGGTAGTTGTAGCTGTGGCCACCCATTTCTTTCGGAATGCCTAAGCCATAGAAGCCTTGCTCAGCCATTTCTTTCATTTTAGCTTTTAACAACTCGCGATCGTTTTCTAGTTGAGAAGCGAAAGGAGCTAAGCATTCCAAGCTATACGCTTTTGCTTTTTCAAAAATTGCTTGATGTTCTTTCTCGAGTAGGAAGTTCATTTCACACCTTTAATTCGTAATTATTCGTTATCAGCTCATTAAGCTGGTTTCTTTTCTAATGGAGTTTCTAAGTTTTGTGTTTTCTTCTGTTCGGCTTTCCAGCCCGTTTCAGTTAAAAACATGGTTAGGACCGCGAATAGCGCTGGAGTAATACATGTTAAAGAGAGCGCTGTTTCCAAACCGTATTGAGTACCTAACCAACCGGTCGCTGCACCACCAGCGGCACCGCCAAGGCCCACAAGTGAGAAGATAAAGCCTGTTCCCATTGATACTGCACGTGGAGACATGTCTGTTTTGTAAAGCGTGGTGAACGCAAGCGGAACAAAATTGTATGCAGCGTAGCCAGCAATAAAGGTTGCAATAGATAGCAAAGGTACACTCGCCGTTAGCATCAAGCTGTAATATGCGATTGGCAGAACCACGCCTGAAGCAACGATAAGCGGTTTGTCATACCCCCATTTCTGCGCCAAGATTGGCGAGACTAAACAGGCAATGGCAGAGCCGATTGGCAAGAAGCCCAGAACCATACCCGCTTGAGCAATAGATAGATTTAAACTCTCTACCGCGTAAGTTGGCCAGAAGGTATATACCGCGATCCAAGTCAGTGATGTCATTGGCCAAGCAATGGCTAAGATCCAAGTATTCTTGTACGTTAATGCCTCTTTAAGCGGTTGTAGAACTGGTACTTTTTCGTAGTTAGACTGTGTTTCATTCTTATTTTTTGCGACGAACAACCATGCAAAAGCGAGAATTAGTGAGAATACGCCCATTACGTTCATAACTTCACGCCAGCCTGTCATCATGGCAAGGAACATTGGGAGCGCCGCAGTACCTAACATTTGACCTGCAGGGCCGGTAAACATTTCGATACCGTTAATTGAGCCCAGTTTTTCTTTAGGAAACCATTGAATTTTAAAGACAACCAGTACCGAAACGATACCCGCTGCTACACCCATTACAAATAGACGACCGATAAACAGCATAGTGACGTTAGTGGCGAAGCCTTGTAGCAACATGCCTATACCTAAGATTAAGAAAATGCCAAATAAAACAGTCTTAGGTTTTCCTTTACTAATGAAACAGATGATTGGAATCGTCAGTAGACCTTTACCAATCCAGGCGATAGCGCTGAGCCAGCCCGCTGTTTCTAAGTCAAATGCAATATCTGCACGCATATCTGGCAAAATTACACCAAAAGCGAAGTTTGATAAGTTAGCAACCATGAAAGCAAGCCAAGCTATCCATACTATCGCCCATCCCCTTGCGGGAACTTTTTCATTTTGATTCATCGTTAATTACCTTTGGTTTTGAATGTGGACTGATGAATGAATCATTATGGAAAACCAAAATTTTCAATAGAAATATGACAAAATGAAATTTTGAATCTTGATTGATTGCTCAAAAATCCAATTTGAACATTTATTTTCCATATTCAATTGTGATCAATCTCGTATTAGTCATGTTATTCGACGCCAAAAATGTCATTTTGAATATTTCATCGTTTCAAAATGTTTCATTTGTGAAACATCAAAAAATATTTCATTTTGACACTGTTATGCTGATAAATTGCACTCGTCGATTAAATTGAAATATAGGAAATATTTATGAAAGCTTTTCGCGATGTGGTTAATTACCGCCGTGCTGTACGTAAATATGATAAAGATTATGCATATGATGCAGATGTAGTGACACAAGCTCTTGAATTAGCCACTCTGGCACCTAATAGCTCCAACATGCAACTATGGGAATTCCATCGCGTAAGAAGCCCTGAGATGCTAGAGAAAATGAAAGAGTGTTGCCTTGGCCAAAACGCGGCTAAAACGGCGAATGAGCTGATTGTTTTTGTTACTGCACCACAGAAATGGCGTCAACGCGCTGAGATGAATGCGAAAGTAATTCGTAATGCTTTTGCTAGCAAACCAAATACGCCAGAACATGTATTTGCTTACTATGAGAAAGATATGCCTTTCCTATACGGCGGCGAAGGTTTGATTGAATACAAAGGCTTAGATGGCGAAGCGGGACAAGAACTGCGTCGCAATGACGTACGTGTGATTCTCAATAAAAGTGCCGCTTTAGCAGCTATGACGTTTATGTATGCACTAGCTGAAAAAGAGTACGACAGCTGCCCAATGGAAGGTTTTGAAGAAAACGAAATCAAATCAATACTTAACCTGACTAAAGAGGCTGAGGTTTGTATGGTCGTGAGTTGTGGCAAGCGCCTACCTGAAGGTGTTTATGGCCCTCGTCTACGCGTAGACTTAAGTGACGTAGTTAAAGAACACTAATAGTTAGTGTCATCAATCATCTACTGATATAACAACGTCAGTTATCTAGGCTAAACAAATATTTGTTCAGCCTAGATAATGCAATCACACAAATAATTTTATTTTCGCACAACAATATTTTCATTTGCTCCACCTCTGAAAAAAAACACTATAAATAAGTTGATTATAACTATACATGCCAGTTGTGAATAATTAAATTAAATCATTTCCATAGCTGCTTGCGTATATTAATTTAGAGCACGTCAATCTATGCACAATAATAACCACTCTGTATTTGGAGCAGGATGGATGCTAGTCGCGGGGATTTCTTTCGCTCTAGTTAATATACTAGCTCAATGGCTGAGTATCCATTATGGGCTTAGCTCAACCACCATCACTTTTGTCCAATATGCTATTGCACTTGTTGTAATCCTGCCCTGCCTAAAAGGTCTAGGCATTCGTCGTTCCTTAAGAACCCAAAAATTAGGTTGGCATATCTTTCGCGTTTTTCTATCTGTTATTGGGATTCAGCTATGGATGTGGGCCTTGGCCTATCCAGTGCCAATTTGGCAAGGTATCGCCCTACTGATGATTTCGCCTTTGTTTACTACCTTAGGTTGTGGGCTCATTCTCAAGGAACATGTTGGCTCGGCTAGATGGATAGCAACACTGACTGGGTTTATTGGTGCGATGATCATCCTTGAACCATGGAGCGATGCTTTTCGCTGGGCTGCACTTCTTCCGGTATGCGCGGCTTTCTTTTGGGCCTGCTATTCATTAATTGTCAAAAAACTCTCTAGTGACGAACCGCCATCAACAATGGTGATCTACCTGCTGATACTGATCACACCATTCAATATTGTGATCTCAATACCAGAATGGAAGATGCCACAAGGGATCGAGGTTTGGTGTTTGCTGTTTTTGGCCGGCGTCTCAACAGCTTTGGCGCAGTGGTCAATTGTAAAAGCCTATTCCATTGTCGAAGCGTCATTTCTCCAACCTTTTGATCACGCCAAACTGCCGCTCAATATTATAGCCGGATGGATGATGTTTGGTTGGGCCCCTCCAGGCAGGTTGTGGATTGGTGCGACGATCATCATTGTGTCTGTTGTGTTTATCACTCATTGGGAAGCAAAGAAAACTCAGCAAACTCAGAACCATCTAAATAAGCCTTATCTCCCTGACTCCGCTATATAGCGAGTCCCATTAACATAAGACGAGGACTTTGAATCCGTCTAGGGTATAAAAAAATTGATCAAACTTTATTGTATTTTATGTGACAGTGCCGGTCGGAACTAGTGTCATAAATGATCTAACGGTGGCATGTCTTATCGTTAGATTGTGTTTGAAAAGATAGATTTTAGATCAAACTCTATTGTGCTCCGACAAAAAAACCGAAGAGAAATCTTCGGTTTTTTTTTGCGACCTAACAATTAAAAAGGGCTCTCTTTACCCAGTTCATTGCAGATTTCAACGATGGCAAGAGAGAGACCTGATTTTATGATTTGTTGCTGGCGTTGCAGTTGTAACTGATAAAAATCGAGATCGATATCGTCATCAGGTTCGCTAACTTCAAGATTAACCATACTCATTTTCTGAACTAAATTGAGATTTTTAATCGGGCCAAGAATATTAGGATCGGTAAACTCATAGTCGGTCGCATCGCTATTGAGTTTATGTTTAAGTTTGATGATATCTTCAATGTCGTGATAGATCTGGTCAGGCAACACGCCTAATCCATAAAGCAGTTTCAAGCGGACAGAAAGATCGCCTAACGGACCTGAGTCACCAAGCAGAGGCCCGACAACAGACTGTACGGCAAAATTATCTTTGCGAAAAATTCGCTGCATGAGTGCATCAATAGAGTCGGTAAAAACATCTACGGCAGCAATAAAGAAACCTCGCACCGAAGGGGCGTTGTTTAATTGCTCTATAATCTCTGTTTCGTTAATCTTGTCTGCCATATACTGAACTAAATAATTAATTAGAAAGGGGAGCGTTGACTCCCCCTGGTTTGTTGGTTAGAGCGTATTGAAAATACGCTCTATTTCAGCCACTTCCTGGCTGTTAGTGTCAAGCCCTGTATAGTCAGATAAGGTGCTGCTAATGCCTTTTTCTGTGAGTGAACTTTGCAGTTCAACAGCTTGTGGGTCATCACTATTTTGATATTTCAGTGCGGCAGCAATGCCTTTTAAAAGGGCGCTGTTTTTAGTGCCATACTCTATTGTACCTAGTAATGGCTTGATTAATCTATCGTTTGGACCAAGTTTACGAATTGGTTGGCGGCCCACACGATCCACTTCATCAACCAGATAGGGATTGGCAAAGCGACTCAAGATCTTATCGATATAGGCGTTGTGCAACTCGCGATCAAAGCCATAGCGTCGGATTAATACTTCGCCGCTCTCATGCATTGCTTGTTTGACGTCGGCTTGAATCTCTGGATCATTAATGGCCTCGCGAATGGTACGATGCCCTTTTAAACAACCTAAGTAAGCTGTGATGCAGTGCCCTGTATTAAGGGTAAATAGTTTGCGTTCGACGAAAGCCATCAGGTTATCGGTTTTTTCCATCCCAGGAATATTAGGGATGTCTCCTTTAAACTGCTGCTCATCGACAATCCATTCACTGAAGCTTTCCACCGTGACAGCAAGAGGATCATCGTTGGCCGCTTCTGCTGGTGGAACAATCCGGTCAACTGCTGAATCGACAAAACCAACCAACTCGTCTGCTTTTGCGTGCAATGCTTGATCTAAGTGTTGATACACCTGAGTTTTCAGATGCGTAGTCCCGCGCACCATGTTTTCACACGCGATAATATTCAGCGGTGCTTTATTACCCGCCTCGAAACGTCTTGCAATGCCGGTCGCGATTGTTTTTGCAATGATGTCCAACACGTTGGGCCCAACAGCGGTCGTGACCAAGTCAGTTCTAACGATACGCTCGATTACTTCGTCGCTGGCTGAGTTGACGGCAGTTACGTAAGTCACGGTATCTGTTTGGCACTCGCTGCCTACGACTTTGACTTTGTATTCTTGTTTGTGGCTGAGTTGATCAACCAAAGGGGTATCGACATCGGCAAAAGTGACCGAAACATCGGCATCGGCTAGTAATTTGCCAATAAAGCCACGACCAATATTACCCGCACCAAAATGAACTGCATTTTTCATAATTTACCTACCAATATAAAAATAACGACTCTAGGGTGAGGTCAACCGTTATAAAGGGGGACAGCTGACCTCAGTTTTGCTCAGGAGCAAAATATTAAGCAGCTTGTGAGCGACCTAAGATGCGGAGTATCTCGTCAACATCATTGGTGCTAGTTAGCTTCTCGATTGCTTCCGGATCATCGAGTGCGTTGGTAATGGTAGTGATCACTTGAATGTGCTCATCATTTTTTGCGGCAATACCGATAACCAGTTTTGCTAGATCTTGTTGGTCATCTGTGAATTGAATCCCAGCGGGGTATTGGCAAATCACAATGCCGGTTTTTTTGACTTTATCTTTTGCTTCAATGGTGCCGTGAGGGACAGCGATAAACTCGCCTAAGTAGGTTGGGACGAGCTTTTCACGCTCAAACATAGCATCGACGTACTCTGGCTCGGCGTAACCCATTTCAACTAATTTGTTGCCAGCAAAGCGAATCGCCTGTTCTTTATTGGCAGCGCTTAATCCTAAGTGAATGTTAGCTTCGCCAATTTTGAACACTGAAGTTGGTTGAGGCTGGTAGTGATCGTCATTGGCGGCGAGAACTGACACCTTGAGTGCTTGTTCGTCATTGGCTGCGGATTTTTGCGCGGCTAATAGTTTAGTTACTAGCTGATTGTACATTTCGCTGTCTAAAAAGTTACTCAGAGAAATATGTTGTGCATTTGGAGCGTGCTGGCGCGCGCGGTCAGTTAAGTCTTTGTGCGTTATTACGAGCTCCGCGCTTTCAGTTAAACTGTTAATTGCCAGATTGGTCACATTAATATTTAGGCCTGCGCTTTGCACTTTCTTACGTAGCATACTGGCACCCATAGCACTTGAGCCCATACCAGCATCACAAGCGACAATAATGCTGTGTAGATTGGCGAGGTCAAGGTTGCTTTTACTTGCGCGGTTGACTGATGCAGAGCTTTTTGGCGCAGACTTCATCTGTTTCATTTGTGAAGTCGCTTTTTCAAGGGCCGCTTCATCGCCGTCTTCTTCACTTGATGTTTGCGTTTTCATCAGTAGCGAAGCAACCATGAATGACACACCAGTGGCTGACGCAATTGAAGCAAGCACACCAACAATCGATGCCTTAGGTGTCATCAGTAGAACGGCAAAAATAGAACCAGGAGATGCTGGTGACACTAGGCCTGCATTAAAAAGCACTAGCACGAATACGCCTGTCATACCGCCAGCAATAGCCGCCAGAATTAAACGTGGATTCATCAGAATGTATGGGAAGTAAATCTCGTGAATACCGCCAAAGAAGTGAATGATCGATGCTCCGCCTGCAGTTTGACGTGCCGTGCCCTTACCAAACACCATGTATGCCAATAGAATCCCCAAACCAGGTCCTGGGTTAGCTTCAATTAAGAAGAAGATCGATTGACCCATGTCATTGGCTTGTTGAATACCCAGTGGTGAAAAAATGCCGTGATTGATGGCATTATTGAGGAATAGAATTTTCGCTGGTTCAACAAAGATAGAGGTCAAAGGTAAAAGGTGGGCTGAAACTAGGAAATGAACGCCTGCAGCAAGACCACCGGAGAGCATTTTGACAAATGGACCGATAAAGAAGAAAGCGATAATGGCACATACCATCCCTATGATTCCGGCCGAGAAGTTGTTAACCAACATTTCAAAACCGCTTTTCACTTTCCCATCAATGTAGTGATCAAACTTTTTGATAGCCCAGCCGCCTAATGGGCCAACCATCATTGCCCCCATGAACATTGGAATGTCGGTCCCGACAATTACCCCCATGGTGGTGATTGCACCAACCACAGCGCCACGGTCACCACCAATGAGTTTACCGCCGGTATAGCCGATAAGCAGAGGAAGTAAGTAAGTAATCATAGGCCCAACCATGGCCGCTAGTGTCTCATTAGGCAGCCAGCCAGTTGGAATGAATAATGCGGTAATAAAGCCCCACGCGATGAACGCGCCAATATTTGGCATTACCATGTTTGATAGAAAACGACCAAAATTTTGTATCTTGATCTTGGTATCTGGTGATATCATCATATTTCCCCGTTTGATGTTCTGATGAATAGTGTCGTAGTACGGTTCGCCAAAACCGTTGATTGCTTAGTACCCAATCAATCTACCACACAAATTCAATTAAGAACTGACAACGGGTTTTTCGTGATCAGAACTGCATAAACTCCCACGCCAAAGTAAATTTCCGTGATCTAATTCACTTCTTGACATTGTAATTTTACAACAAAATGCATTTATCAAATATGTCAATAAATATTAATTGATAAAAATCACATATATAAAAAATCAATATAAAATTAAATTGTGATCAAGATCGTTTATTTGGTTTTAAATTAATTTATCAATGATTATTGAGTGACTTTGATCACTATTTGATTGTGGTTGATTTAAATGTTTTTCCGATGACTATCACAAATTGATTTTTCATGAAATTTAATGACAGTTTGAATGATAAGTTTACTGCGCGGCCGTATAGGGAAATAATTGGCAGAAGTCGCCTTCTGCCAATTGTGTTGACTAATTGTTTAAGTAGGCTTTTGAGGAGATATCAGTCCAAGCGCGAACTTTGGTTAAGTACTGCTTTTGCGACTCAATGATCTCTTTGGCTAAAGGATCTTGGTTCGCTTGCTCTGCGAGTAGTTCTTCAGTCGCGGTTTGCATCGCTTCGAGTACTTGTGGCGGAAAGTCTCGAACTTTGATATCTGGGTATTCTGCGCTCATGGTTGCCCAACTATTGGCGTTAGCATCAATAGCTTGAGTATACATATCAAACGCAGCGACTCTAAACGCGGTCTCTAGAATTGTTCGTAAGTCTGCGGGTAGCTTTTCCCAAGTCTTTTTATTGACCAAAAACTGCGTCTCTGACCCTGGTTCATGCCATGCGGTGTAGTAATAAGGCGCGATTTTTTGAAAGCCCATTCTTAAATCAAATGCAGGACCTACCCATTCAAGTGCATCGATAGTTCCGCGCTCTAATGAGGTATAAAGCTCTCCTGGAGCGATATTGGTCGGCGCTGCGCCAACCCGAGCCATGACTTCACCAGCAAAGCCTGGAATACGAATCTTGAGACCTTTCAAATCATCAATCGAATTGATCTCTTTTTTAAACCAGCCACCCATTTGGATATCTGAATTACCACCTGGGAATGACAACAGGTTATGCGGGGCATAGACTTTTTGCATTAACTCCATCCCACCACCACGGTAAAACCATGCGTATTGCTCGGTCGAGATCATGCCAAACGGCATTGAGGAGAAATAGAGCGTGTTGGGGACTTTACCTTTCCAGTAGTAAGAGCTTGAGTGACCAAGATCGTACTGGCCAGATTTGACCATATCAAAAATACCCAGCGGCGCTTTATGCTTATTGGCAGAATCGATGCGAATAACTAAGCGACCATTGGACATTTCTTCGGCGAGCTTCGCCATGTTTTTGCTTGCATCACCAAGAATGGGGGTATTTGGTCCCCAAGTTTCGGCCAGTTTTAAACGATAAACTTTATCGGCCGCTAACGTGGCAAAAGAACTCACTGCGAGTGATAGCGTTAATGTTGTGGCTATTATTGAGCGTAGTTGTATTTTAAAGGGCAGCATGTCTAGGTAACTTCCTTATTGTTGTGATGATATTTTCTACCTAGCATTTCTTCTGGCTATTTTTTCGTCAATCTAATTTTTCGCTACATCGAGATCGGTATTTAGCTTGTGTGACTAATATACAAGTAAACACTAGTGAATCACGCTGCTTATCTAGAGAGACCCTGAGACGAATTTGGCGAGCTATCTAGCTTAACAAGTACATAATTTTGATAGTAAAAGTGCTGAGTAGGTCACGCAGCACGAGATTGCCTTTGTGGATCAGGTGTCGTGATGCTGTTTTTGAGCTGGTCAGTCGCTTGGGCGACGTTCAGATAACGAGCCAAGGTTTTTATTGGCACTTGCCTAGCATCGACCACAATCAACCCATCGGGGCATGGTTAAATTAAGGATCAACGCTGAGTTACAGCTAGGCTGCAGTTAAATGAGAAGTGGATGACGAACGGATGACGTTAAAGTGACAGGCGCTATTTTCTCGAGAAGAATGATAGACCTAACTGCAACAATGATATTTTTATAAACTATAAAAATAGATCGCTCACAAAATATACTAATTTCACCTCTCAGAAAAAGTATTGTTGCTAACGTAGTAAATGCGGGTAACGGCGATTGGGGCTAACAGCGTTAGATTGTAGAGCCAATCGTTCGTCAAGTTGCCTTCGTTTTGCTGATCTGGGAAAGGCCTCTATTAAAGAGGTAAACGGGAACCATTTGGTTCCCGTTGTTGTATCGATTGAAGCGCTCGAATTAACTGGTGCGATTTACTGACATGTGCGCCAAGGTAACGAGAGCGTGTTTGTAGTCTGACTCTTCTAATACCGCTAACTGAGCAATAGCTTTGTCAGCTTCTTGATATGCTTTATTACGGGTATATTCTAGCGAGCCGGTTTGTTCCATCGCGGCAAGAATCTCATTTAAACGTTCCATACCGTTAGCTTTCTCAATCGCTTCTCGAATCATCGCTGCTTGTTCTGGGCTACCATGTTGCATCGCGTATAAAAGTGGCAATGTTGGTTTACCTTCGGCCAAATCGTCACCAACGTTTTTACCCATCTCTTCGCCATCGGAAGTGTAATCCATCACATCGTCGATAAGTTGGAAAGCGGTGCCAAGGTATTTGCCGTAATTTTGCAGTGCAACTTCAACCTCTGCAGGCGCCTCGGTAAGAATGGCGCCAATTTGGGTTGCTGCTTCAAACAGACGAGCCGTCTTAGAATAGATAACCTGCATGTAGCTTTCTTCGCTGGTATCTGGGTTGTTGCAGTTCATTAACTGTTGCACTTCGCCTTCGGCAATCACGTTTACAGCATCGCTCATTAGCTTAAGGATCTTTAATGATCCTAGCTCTGTCATCATCTGAAATGAACGAGTATAGATAAAGTCACCGACCAGTACGCTGGCCGCATTGCCAAATGCCGCATTAGCAGTGGCTTTACCACGGCGCATGTCTGATTCATCGACCACATCGTCGTGTAGCAAAGTGGCCGTATGAATAAATTCAATAAAAGCCGCGGCAGTGTTGTGTGCCTCACCTTGATAGCCAAGAGCGCGTGCAGAAAGCACGGCTAGAAGTGGGCGAATACGTTTACCGCCACCACTGACAATGTAAAAACCCAATTGGTTAATTAAAGAGACGTCAGAGTTGAGCTGCGCATGAATTGTTTCGTCCACTTTTGCCATGTCATCGGCAGTAAGGGCTTGGATAGCTTTAAAATCCATTGTAAATCCGGCTGAGGTTAGTACTTGTAAGGTATTCTTATCTAGTTTATTCGCTGAATAATACACTAAAAAACGTTGATTAATACATGGTTAAAGGGCATGATCTCGGCACTTTTCATTGGCGATTAGCTTTTCGCCAATTTTTTCAAAATATGGCTTGTCATAGGTGCGACCTTTCTGTAGAATCTGCGCCCTATTGATGATTAGTTTAGCGCACACCCTTAGTGCTTAGAAAGCATACGGCTGTGCGGAAAAAGCGGAGTAAGATATGTACGCTGTTTTCCAATCTGGTGGTAAACAACACCGTGTAAGCGAAGGTCAAACTCTTCGTTTAGAGAAATTAGACGTTGAAACTGGCGCAACTGTTGAATTTGATAAAGTTCTTCTTGTTGCTAACGGTGAAGAAATTAAAGTGGGTGCTCCTCTAGTAGAGGGCGGTAAAATAGTTGCTGAAGTAGTACAACACGGTCGTGGCGATAAAGTTAAAATCGTTAAGTTCCGTCGTCGTAAGCACTCTCGTAAGCAACAAGGTCACCGTCAGTGGTTCACGGAAGTGAAAATCACTGGTATCAACGCTTAATCGATTAGGAGAGTTTAACAATGGCACACAAAAAAGCTGGTGGTTCTACTCGTAACGGCCGCGATTCAGAAAGCAAACGTCTAGGTGTTAAGCGTTTCGGTGGTGAGTCTGTTCTTGCAGGCAACATCATTGTTCGTCAACGTGGTACCAAGTTCCACGCTGGTACTAACGTTGGTATCGGTAAAGACCACACTCTTTTCGCTCTTACTGAAGGTAAAGTGAAATTTGAAGTGAAAGGTCCTAAAAACCGTAAATTCGTTAGCATCGAAGCTGAGTAATTCAAGCAATTTGCTGAGTGACTAAATAGCTTTCAAGCTGAATTCAAAAGCCCTGCCGATTCGGCGGGGTTTTTTATTTAGTAATGCTGGAATAGATACTAAGGCACTTTGAAAAAAGTCCCTCATTATATATTCCTAAGTAGTAGAACGATCGAAGATCAAGGTGATCGATCTGAAAGCGGAATCTGCTAGAATTTATATCATTCACTTCACCATTGGTGGAGCTTGAGATGATATTTGCAACGCAGCTACTGAAGTAGCAATAGGGCGGAGTAAGAGATGAAATTCGTTGATGAAGCGGTAGTTAAAGTTCAAGCCGGTGATGGCGGTAACGGTGTAGTGAGTTTCTGGCGTGAGAAATTCGTTGCGAAAGGTGGCCCCGATGGTGGTGATGGTGGCGATGGCGGTGATATTTATATCCAAGCTGACGAAAACCTAAACACCCTGATTGATTATCGTTTTCAGCGCTTCTATGAAGCGGAACGTGGTGAGAATGGTCGCGGTGGTAACTGTACTGGTAAGCGTGGTAAAGACAAAGTACTACGCGTGCCGGTTGGTACTCGTGCGGTAGATATTCACACCAATGAAATTGTGGCGGAAGTTGCCGAGCACGGCAAAAAAATCATGGTGGCAAAAGGCGGGTGGCACGGTTTAGGTAACACGCGTTTTAAATCGTCAGTGAACCGGGCCCCTCGTCAAAAAACCTTAGGCACCAAAGGTGAAGTTCGTGAAATTCGTTTAGAGTTACTGCTGCTGGCCGATGTCGGTATGTTAGGTTTACCAAATGCGGGTAAATCGACCTTCATTCGTTCAGTGTCAGCTGCCAAGCCTAAAGTGGCTGATTACCCATTTACCACACTGATTCCAAGCTTGGGTGTCGTGAGTGTGGTTCCAGAGAAAAGCTTTGTCGTCGCTGATATTCCTGGACTGATTGAAGGTGCAGCGGATGGTGCCGGTTTGGGAATTCGTTTCCTCAAGCACTTAGAGCGTTGTCGTGTATTGCTGCATATGATCGATATTATGCCAGTTGATCAATCGGATCCGATTGAAAATGCGCTGACGATCATTGATGAGTTGGAGCAATACAGTGAAAAACTGGCACAAAAGCCGCGTTGGTTGATTTTCAACAAAGTGGACTTGATGCCAGAAGAAGAAGTCAATGAAGTGATTCAAGGGGTTCTGGACGCGTTAGGTTGGGAAGACGAATACTATAAAATCTCAGCGGTCAATAAACAGGGCACTAAAGAGCTTTGTTATAAACTGGCTGACTTTATGGAAAGTCTTCCGCGCGAAACTGAAGAGATCAGCGAAGAAGATAAAGTCGACTTTATGTGGGATGACTACCATAAAGACGCTATCGCTGGTAAAGACGTGATCACTGAAGACGAAGATGACGACGACGATTGGGATGATGAAGAAGATGACGGGCACGTTATCTACGTTCGTGAATAATCGACAATAATATCCATAGCCGCAATATCAATTGCGGCTTTTTTGTGTCAATGTTAAACCATAGACCCCTATTAATGATTAAATGGTTTTATTGCTAAGGCGAAGTGGCAGATGAATTTGAGTCGAACCATATCACGTGTTGATACGTTGATATTTCAGAATTATCGAATCGTTCATGGAATTAGAATTGCACTCGCTTTTGTTATAACTCTAGCCTTCACCAACTATCTACAACTGCCAGAAAGTACATGGATCTTAATTACCCTAGTGGTAGTGATGGCGCCTATCTCTTATTTAGGTAATGTACTACCTCGTGCTTGGCACCGCACGATGGGAACCTTGATCGGGGCTCTATCGGGTATTGCTGCGATTTTTATCGGTCAGTATTCTCAGGTTGCCATGTACCTATGGTGCTCGCTTATTATGTTTCTCAGTGCATATTTTGCTCTCGGAAAACGCCCTTATGTCGGACTTTTGATTGGCATAACCCTTTCTGTGACGATAGGTGGCGGCAAACATGATGTGTTTATTGCACTGTGGCGAGGCCTAGATGTCACCGTCGGTTGTATTTTAGCCGTTCTCTTTTGTTTAATTTATCCACAACGTGCCTTTATTCATTGGCGTATGACTGTGGGCAATACGTTAAACCAGATGGCAAAGATGTACCGAATCTCATGCTCTCCCAACTTGGTTGAACAGCCAGATATTTCTAAGCAGCAGCGGCGGGTGATTGGTGAGCTTGCTCGTATGGATAAGCTTAGTGCGCCATCGATAAAAGAATCGAAACTGAGTAGCGCCTTGATTACCAGTGTGGTCGCAGAGCTAAGAAACACACTCTATTCGATTGAACTTTTGCACCGTTCTTATTGGAGTGACCGAAGTACTCATTTGAATATGCTGTACTCCGACACCTTAGCGGATTGTCAGCAAAGTATTGAACAAGAGCTTGAATCGTTAGCAAATTTAATGACGAAAGGGGCTGAACATGAGTTGCCACCAACAGATAATATCAGCGAGATGCTGGCGCAACTAACTGAGCATTTACCGAATATTCCCGGTGAGCAAATGAGTGTTTATAGTTACATATGGCTTAACTGCAAATTGATGGAAGATTTAATTAACTTGCGCCGTTTGCTGATTTATTCACTCAACCTCTCCCAAAGCCAGAGTATAAAATGAGTCTGTACACTATTTGCGTTTAATCAATAGACGCTGAGATTTCTATTCATCCTAGATTTAAAAACACATAAACTAGTAAATTACTTTTCAAAATGGCTCAGATTAGAATGGAATCAAAACAACGAGCAGTCTCGCGCTTAATTGCTCAAGCGGGACAAATGTTACTAGCTCATGGTGCTGAGAGTACTTTGGTAGGGGAGCTAATGCACCGTTTTGGTATTGCAGCGGATATGGACGAAGTTGAGGTCTCGCTCTCGGCCAGTTCATTGGTCGTGACGACAGTCGCCAACGGTTTTTGCATCACAACCACTCGGCGTTGCTCGGATAAGGGCATTAATATGCGAGTGGTGACCCAAGTTCAACGGACTTGCATTCTATTAGAGCGCGGAATTATCGATTACGAAATGGCGCAGCGAAGACTAAACACCATCAGTCCTGAACGCTATAACCGTTGGCTTGTCGTGGTTATGATTGGCTTGTCCTGTGCATCATTCAGCCGGCTTGCTGGTGGAGACTGGATGATTTTTGTGATGACCTTTGTTGCCTCTGCTATTGCGATGGTGGTCCGACAAGAAATCGCGCATCGTCATTTTAACCCTTTGTTTAATTTCACGGTTACGGCTTTTGTCGCTACGTTAGTGGCATCGCAAGCCGTCAAGTATGGTATTGGTAATTCTCCCTCTTTAGTGATGGCCTCTTCCGTCCTGCTATTGGTTCCTGGCTTTCCATTGATTAACGCTGCTGCGGATATGTTAAAAGGCTATGTGAACATCGGAATATCTCGCTTTGTTATGGCGAGCTTATTGGTGTTTGCGACGAGCTTGGGAATTGTTGCAGCAATGAACCTAGCGGACGTGTGGGAGTGGGTAATATGAGTTTTTTCGATCTTTTCCTAGGTTTAATCCACGACATGTTCTTTGCTGCGATTCCTGCGGTTGGTTTTGCACTGGTTTTTAATGTGCCGCAAAAGGCTTTACTGTACTGTGCATTTGGCGGAGCATTGGGGCATGGTTCACGCTATCTTATGATGCATTTTGGTATCCCGATCGAGTGGGCGACTTTATTCGCAGCCATCATTGTGAGTATGGCTGGTGTACATTTATCTCGCCGTTTTCTGGCACACCCTAAAGTATTTACTGTCGCTTCTTTAATTCCCATGATTCCTGGGGTATTTGCTTACAAAGCGATGATTGCCTTAGTAGAGCTAAATCATGTTGGATACAGCCCAGAGTTGGTGGCGATGCTGATGGAAAACTTTTTGAAGGCGATGTTTATTATTGCAGGGCTTGCGGTTGGCTTAGCAATGCCGGGATTGTTATTCTATCGCCGTAAACCGATAGTTTAAGCCCTTAGGAGTAAAGAGATGATCATCAGTATGATCGCCGCTATGGCACAAGATCGTGTTATTGGCAAAGACAATCAGATGCCATGGCATTTGCCGGCAGATTTCGCATGGTTTAAACGCTGTACGATGGGCAAACCTGTGGTGATGGGGCGGAAAACGTACCAGTCGATTGGTCGTCCATTACCAGGACGCCAGAATATTGTCATTAGCCGAGATGCGACGCTTGAAATTGATGGCGTCACCACCGTCACGTCGATTGAGCAAGCATTACTGGCAGCCGGTGACGTTGAAGAAGTAATGATCATCGGTGGTGGCGCCATCTATCAAGCCTGTTTAGAACAAGCGAGTAAGCTGTATGTGACTTATATCGATGCTCAAATTGAGGGTGATACACAATTCCCTGAGTGGGGCGATGAGTTTACAGAGACTTATTGTGAACACTATACGGCTGATCAAAAAAACGCGTTCAATATGCGCTTTGTTGTTTTAGAGAGAATAGACACGCTTTAGCACTCACTCGTTGTCACGGATTTGGATTTCTTGGTGATGTGAAAAAGGGTTGGCGTACTACCGCCAACCCTGATACGACTCTCACCTATCGCTGCTATACCAGCGCGGGTTGAGTGAAAAAAGTTTTGTCGTCCCAACGTAGCATCGTCAGACTGCCACCCCAAACACACCCCGTATCTAGTCCAATCACATCGTTATTTTGATAACCTTCGAGCGCCGCCCAGTGACCAAAAATGACGGTTTTGGTCAGCGGTATGCGTTGCTCCACTTCAAACCAAGGTTGTAAGCCTTCATCTTTGACTTTATTTGGCGGTAGTTTACACGCCATATCTAAGCGGCCATCGGCGGCGCAAAAGCGCATTCTGGTAAAAGCATTAATGATATAGCGATAGCGTTCAATGCCTTTGAGCTTATCATGCCAACGATCAGGTTGGTTGGCGTACATGTTTTCAATTAGCCAACGCCACTCTTTACCATGCAGTATTGCTTCAACTTCTTTGGCGGCCGAACGTGCTTGGTCTAATGACCACTGCGGAGAAATCCCTGCATGACACATCACAAACTGCTCATGCTCTGCAAGTAGTGGTTGTTTACGTAGCCATTTAAGCAGCTCTTTTTTGTCCGGAGCTGACAAAATTGCTGCAGTTCGATCTTTGTCTTTGGCTTTAAACAAGCCTAAAGAGACCGCGAGCAAATGAAGATCATGGTTACCCAAGACTATTTTGACACTTTTTCCGAGCGACTTGAGGTAACGCAGTACGTCGAGTGACTTTGGTCCTCTGGCGACCAAATCCCCTGCAACCCAAAGGGTATCTTTTTTGGGCTTGAATTTGACTTTATCCAGCAGTAAGAGCAGTTCGTCCAGACAACCTTGTAGGTCGCCTACAATATATGTTGCCACGGCGTGTACCTAATTAAGAATATTGGGAATGGCGAGTCTAAAGGGATCGATCTCAGCGATGAACTCATTACCTTCACTGTCTTGCAGAATGTATTGACCTTGCATTACGCCGACAGGAGTTTCAATCACGGTACCGCTGTTGTAAGTGTATTCGTCTCCAGCGTCAATGTGAGGCTGTTGGCCGACAACCCCTTCACCTTCAACGGTCATTTGTTTGCCGTTGGCATCGGTAATTAACCAGCGGCGACTAAGCAGTTGCACGGTTTGTTGACTGAGGTTTTTTATCGTGATGATGTAAGCAAAAACGTAGCGTTTAGCGTCAGGGTGAGATTGTTCAGGGATGTATTTACTGTGTACTTGGACTTTTATGCAAGGGGTAGTTGTCATGTAAACTCCTATGAAAAGTCAAAAAAGGTGATAAGCCATCGACCTATCACCTCTCTCTTTATTGATTGGCGTCTAACCAGTTCGCCATGGCGACAAACTGTTGTAGTGTCAGGTTTTCAGGACGCATTCCAGGATCGATACCTAACTCTTCCAGTGTCTCAGCGGCAATTAAGCCTTTGTAACAGTTGCGGATCGTTTTACGGCGTTGGTTAAAGCCTTCACGACAGACACGATCGAGGCACTTGAAGTTAGTGACTGGGTGTGGAAGTACTTCATAAGGCACAAGACGTACCACCGCAGAGTCAACTTTTGGTGGTGGTATAAAGGCGGTTGGTGGCACTTCAAGCACTGGCACGACTTTACAGAAATATTGCGCCATAACCGTTAAACGGCCATACGCTTTTGTTCCCGGTCCTGCGGCTAAACGGTTGACCACCTCTTTTTGCAACATAAAGTGCATATCTTGAATGTCTTTATGAAATTCAAAAAGGTGGAACATTAGAGGGGTAGAAATATTGTACGGCAAGTTACCGAAAATACGCAGCTTGTTGTTTGGTTGAACCAATTGAGTAAAGTCGAAGAGCATGGCATCGCCTTCGTGAATCGTTAGCTTGTTGCCTAAATCTGGATGATTACGCAAGCGTTCAGCAAGATCACGGTCAAGCTCGATAACAGTAAATTTATCGACTTCTTTACCGACAGGTTCGGTAATGGCGCCAAGGCCCGGGCCAATCTCAACTAAGTTTTGACCAGGTCTTGGGTTAATTGCAGAGACAATACCATCAATGATATAAGGATCATTCAGGAAGTTTTGACCAAAGCGTTTTCTCGCCTTGTGCCCTAAGTGGACATCGTTTCTCATAATACTCTCAAGTTAATTGGTTTTCTTATCGACCAGCTCAATCGCATGAGCTAGAGCCGTTCTGAAGCTTCCTGTATCCGCATTGCCAGTCCCTGCAAGGTCGAGTGCGGTGCCGTGATCAACGGAGGTCCTAATAAATGGTAGACCCAAAGTGATATTCACAGAGCGCCCAAAACCTTTATATTTTAATACAGGAAGTACTTGATCGTGGTACATCCCGAGTACAGCGTCTGCCTCTTCAAGATATTTTTCGTTGAAGATGGTGTCGGCAGGAAGTGGGCCAATTAAATTATAGCCCTTTTGCTGACTTATTTTTTCCAGCGTTGGTGTGATGGTTTCTATCTCTTCCTTGCCTAAGCAGCCATCTTCACCTGCATGCGGATTTAACCCACACACATAAATTCTTGGTGATGGAATTGCAAACTTATCGACTAAGTCTTGATGGAGAATGTCGATGACTTTTTCAAGTCTTTCCGCCGTCACCGCTTTGGATACATAAGCCAGCGGAATATGAGTGGTCACCAAAGCGACGCGTAGCCCTTCTGTTGCTAGCATCATTACCACAAGTGGGGTATTGGACTTTTCAGCAAAAAATTCCGTGTGGCCACTAAAGGCAACCCCTGCACGGTTAATCACCCCTTTATGCACAGGGCCGGTGACAATAGCATCAAATTCACCATTCATACAGCCTAAAGCGGCTCTTTCTAGGGATTTTAATACGTAGTGACCGTTGGTTTCATCCAACTCGCCAGCAGTGACGGCAGAGGTTAGCGCAACATGATCAACAACCAGTGATCCCGCTTTTTGCGGCGTAATTGCGCTATCGGCTTGGTAATCAAGCAGTTCGACGTCAATACCCAATTGTTGGGCGCGTTGGGCAAGCAAGTTTTTATCGGCACAGACAACGATTTGATGTGTCCAATTTTCTTTTGAAAGCGCGAGGACGAGATCTGGACCAATACCTGCGGGCTCACCTGCGGTGACGATAATACGTTTAACGCTCATCTTCATCACTCACAACTTCAACGAAGGCGCTGGCACGCATTTCTTGCAACCAAGCACTCGCTTCTTCGTTAAACTTACGGTTAAACAAAATGCGATAGGCTTTGTTTTTCATGGCGGAATCGGTTCTATCGACTTCTCGGCGATCGAGTACTTCAACAATGTGCCAGCCATGGACTGTTTTAAATGGTTCGCTGATTTGCCCGACGGGTAAGGTATCAACCTGATGCTTAAATTCAGGCACGTACAGATCGGAGGTTTGGTAACCGAGTTCACCGTCTTGCGCAGCAGAGCCAGGATCTTGGCTGTATTGTTGCGCCATTTCAGCGAAGGTTGTTTCGCCTGCGCTAATGCGCGCAATGATCTCGTTGAGTTCTTTTTTGACGCCGTCGTCACTGAGAATAACCGTAGGCTTGATCAGTATATGTCGTGCATTGATCTCAGTCACCGCGACAGTTTCTAGCCCTTTAGCATCTTCAATTTTTAGAATGTGGAAGCCAACGCCGCTGCGAAATGGACCAATGATGCTGCCTTTATTTTGTAGTTTGATTTGATCTGCAAAGATGGTCGGCATCTCTTCTTTTCGCATCCAACCCCAATCACCACCTTGGAGCGCTTTGGGACCTTTCGAGTAGGTATAGGCCATAGTGCTAAAGTCTGCACCATCATTGAGTTTGCTAACTAGCTCTTGTGCTTGAGCTTGGATCGTTTCTTTATTGTCACCATCATTAACACGTAATTGGATATGGCCAATCTTGTATTGCACCGTAGCGTTGGTTTCTTGAGCCAATAAGTTGGCTAAGTTATCAACTTCGGCAGGTAAAATATTAATGCGCTGTCTGACTAAGGCATTGCGTGCTTCACTCGCCGCGATCTCTTTACGAATTTGTTCACGAAACTCAGCGTAGCTCAGCCCTTCTTGCTCAATTGAAGCGCTTAATTGCTTAACGGTTTGCTGATTATTGGTGGCGATTTCGTTTATCGCATCATTGAGACGATTGTCATCAATTCGCACGCCAATACGCTCGGCTTCCTGTTGCTGGATGGTATCGACAATCAGTTTTTCCATGACCTGCTCACGGAGTATTTCTTGCTCAGGCAAAGCTTGTCCGTTCTTTTTCGAGTTGGCCTTAAGGGTCTGAATCGATGCATTGATGTCGCTTTGTAAAACCACACCGTCATTGACGATCACTGCGATCTTATCTAGCGCTACGGGTTCAGCGTAGGCAGTGGTGAGGCCACTGAGCGCAAATAAAGCCACTAAAGTCTGTTTCCAAAATCTCATTGAGAATCCTATAAATCTATCTTACCTGCTGATATAGACAGCAAGTATCGTCATTAGTTGTTTAAGAAGAAAGGTCGGCCGTAACCTAAAGAGTTCCCGGCACCATCTAATCCTGCTAAGCCAGAACCAGCGCCAATCTGAGTACCAAAGCCAATAATACCGAAGTTAAGGCTAAAGTTATTCTCATACTGTGGTGTTGCTGTGGTGGTATTAATGTAGTCACCATTCCAACTCTGGAGCTGATTGCTGTAAGTAAAACCGATATACCAACAATCAGAGGTGTAGTTGAGACGGGCTAGCCATTCAAGGGCTTCATCTGTGGTCAGGTCATAGAAATACTGTGCGCTCGCATTCCAGTTTCTTGATATCTGGTAGCCCGCCAAAAGACCAGCCTGCGAAATCCCTTCTGGTGTAATACTGTCGATATTAAAGTCGACCGTATTATCGATGTACTCTTTAGTGACATAGCGGTAGTTACCTTGCACATAACCACCATTGAAGCGGTACTCTAAGGTGCTATTACCCAATTGGACTTCATTGCTATCAATGTCGTATTGGATACCGCCGTGGTAAAACAGGTAGTCATCGTAGTTAAAGTCAACCTCTACCGCCCACGCCGAGTAATTGGAAGGAGAGTCGCTCTGTGAGTCAATACGCTCTGTCACATCTAAGTAGATAATCTGGCCAAACGAAATGTTTAGGCGCTCTTTAAATCCGTCATCAAAGAAGCGCGTTGATGCCCCGTAGCTAAATTGGTTGGCTGCGGCAATTTCATCGACGCCACTGTATTTACGACTGCGGAATAAACCGTAGTAATCGGTCTGCAGCAAGGTGGTATCGTATTTGGCAATATTGCTTTGGTTTTGTTTCGGTACATACAGATACTGAACTTGAGGCTCTAGGGTTTGGGTATAGTTATCAAACACCACAGTATCGCGTTCTAATACAATCCCCGCATGCGAACGAAACTCTGGAATGACGCGTGAGACATTCTCTTTCAGACCATAGTATGGGTTATCGATAAGAGTGCCGGAAGAGTCAGCAACCTGCCTTGAAGAAGTATCAACGCCATCTAGTTCCTGTTGATAATAGGTACCTAGTAAACGTGCTTCTGTGGTCCATGTGCCCCAAGTGGTGCCAACAGGAACCGTCAATCCTGGCTCGATATGTACCCGAGTCGCAGAGGGCTTGCCTTTAGCGTCAGTATCAAAGCGTGAGATATGACTGACCATATCAAAGTCAAGATAGCGCATTAGCTCTGGTGCGTAGTAATTGTACTCAAGCTGAGGCAGTAAACGGTAAGGTAAGTTATTACTGCTTGTCAGTACTTGAAAGTCACGAGCAAGAATCGAAGCATCCCAGTTCGCAGAGCGGTAGGTCGCTTGCATTTCTTGCACCAGTTGACCATCTTCACGATTACCAATACTTGAGTCGACATCTGAGAAATAGCGGATATCACTGACTTTGGAATAATCGGCTTCAAATTTCCAGTTTTGTTGAAATATCCCCGAGTGTTGCCATTGAAAACCCCAACGATCGCCGAGTTCTGGGTACTTCTTATCGTCCTGTAAGTATTCGGATTTTATGTTGCCGTAACCCAAATCAGACAGATAGCGAAATTCACTATTTAACTGGGTTCCGCGCTCTTGCATATATTTGAAGGTGGTTTCTAAATCGTAGTTGGGTGCCAAGTTCCAATAAACCGGCACTTCCATTTCGAAACCATCACTGGAGCCGTAAGAGACGGTTGGGTATAGGAAGCCCGTTTTACGAGTGTCGCCAATTGGAACGGTTAAAAACGGCAAATAGAATATCGGGACATTGGCAATTTCAAAGCGTGGGTTGTAGAACGTCGCTTCTTCTTCATTCTGATCGATATCGATACTGGAAGCGCGCATACGCCATGACTTGTCACCTTCAGGACACGAGGTAATTGTACCATCTTCAATTTCATAAACGGCTTTGCCCGTTTTCGCGACATAGACGGCTTGACCGCGTCCAGGCTCGCACAAAAATTGATAGTTGGTATTCTCAAGTGTTACTTCTTCGGTATTAAGGTTGTTGGTCGCTTTGTCAGAAATGGTCTTGACTTCACCATCGCTGAACACCACATTACCTTCAGCGACAACAATGTTTTCTTGTTGATGCATGGTCACGTAATCCGCTTGCATGCGTTTTTTACCTTGCACCACCACAACATTACCGCGGTAGGTTGCCTTATCTCCATTAATCGCCTCTAGACTGTCCGCTTCGACATTGACTGGAAGTTGATTTGGGTTTTCTGGCTCAGGTTCGTTGATCAAACATTGATCTATAGCGGGCAGTTCCTGCACACTATCATCTAACATAGTTTCAGCTTGAGTCTGAGACACTAAAAATGCAGCACTGATCGAAGCGGCTAACAAGGTGCGAGGAAAAAGTGACATCGAGTTTTACTATCCTGTTGAACTTGATATATCCGGTGAATAGGTGACCGAATGAAAATAAAACGGTCCTTATCATAAAGTAATTTGTAGCTAACAGCACTATCAGACCGCGTTACGATGTAAAAATTCATAGATTGAGAGCACATAATGCATATTTTTGGCAAAATTCTTGGCGCATTTTTTGGCTTACTATTGGGTGGGCCGTTGGGTGCATTATTCGGCCTGTTTATTGGTCATCAATTCGATAAAGCACGTCGCTTGCGTCAAGCGGGTTTTAATTCTGGATTTGGTGGTGGCCCGAGCCAAACCGAGCGTCAGGAAGAGTTCTTTAAAGCAGCGTTTGCGGTGATGGGGCATGTGGCTAAAGCCAAAGGCCAAGTGACTCGTGAAGAGATTCAGCTTGCAACCATGATGATGGATCGAATGAACCTGCATGGTGAACAGCGTCGTTCCGCTCAAGAGGCTTTTCGTGAAGGGAAAGAGTCTGGTTTTCCATTGGAAACCGTGTTGGAGCGAGTACGCATTTCGTCAAGTGGTCGTTTTGACTTAATCCAGTTTTTCTTAGAACTACAGATATCAGCCGCTTTTGCTGATGGTGAGCTGCATCCGAGCGAACGCAATGTACTGCATAAGATTGCACGCGGACTGGGATTTTCATCTGATCAGTTAGAGCAGCGTTTGCGCATGCAAGAAGCCGCATTTCGTTTCCAACAGGGCGGTTTTTCTGGATCGGGGCAAGGCCAGTCTCATCAGTCGAATGGTGGTTGGCAACAGGCGACGAGTGCTGACCAGTTGAGTAATGCTTATAAATCACTTGGCATTGATAGTAGTGCGGATGCAAAAACGATTAAGCGTGCTTATCGCAAGCTTATGAATGAACACCACCCTGATAAACTGATGGCCAAAGGTCTGCCTCCAGAGATGATGAACGTCGCGAAAGAGAAAGCACAAGAAATTCAAAATGCATATGATTTGATAAAGAAAAGTAAGAACTTCTAGCATCTGTTTTGAGTAACGAATCACGAGCGTGAACGTTTTTATGTCTTGTTAGGGATAAAGATAAAATAGGGCGATGAAAGCTAAAAAGGCGCAGTAGGAGTTAACCTGCTGCGCCTTTTTAAATTTGGTGGCCCTCGCAGACTCAATTTTACATTTTAACCTGTTGTTAAATAAGTAAATTACTGTTTTTATATTTGTTTATTGGTACATTTGGTGGTACATCGTGGCGAAACCAACAGCATCGTTCTTTCAAAATCAGAGTGATTTACGAAAAATCTGGGTTAGATCACATTGCAATTAGCCTGAACCTAATAGCTCCACTGTTTTGGATGAAAGCGTAACTATGTTGTTCTGTCGCTTCATTGACTACAACAGATCAGCATATTTTCTTTCTTTAGATAAAAAACGACTTAAACGATCATCTTGCTGTTCTTGCTGTTCTTGCTGTTCTTGGTGAGTTTGAGTTGCTTGAAGATTGTCGTTAGTCTCTTGAAGTACGTCACCCTCTTTAGCATCCTTTTGATCGGCTAATTCTCTGTCGATCAACTCTTTCAATTTTGCCTTAATCTTGTTTTTTGCGTTGCTACCGGTGAGATCGATGAGTTTCGTCCAGTCCGACTCGCTGAATGTTAGGTTTTTTTCTTCTTTAGTCGTCTTTGGTGCTTTACCTTTTGCTTTGTCCCTCTTACTTCTATTGAATTTCTCAACCAATTTGTTTTCTAACTGTTTAAACGTGTCTGGATCGTTCGTCGCACAAAGTACATCGAAAATACACATGATTGTTTGCTTTTGCTTATCGATATCCTCTGTTATGGATAACCCGGTGTATGAGTATTTTCCTGTTAAATATCTGTAATACCAATTGATTAACTCAGCGTCATCTGTTTTAAAGGCTTTTCTATCTGCATTTCTGTTAACGAAAACAGTCTCATATAGGTTTTCTACATCCTCAAGTAAGCGGTATGTGCTTTTCTGTTCCCTTGGTGATCTTGAGGTGATGATGACTTCAAGTGCACTAACAAGATTCTCGTAGGTCGAGAGGTTTTTGTTTGGGCAGATTTTGGTTAGCGGCTCTAGGTAGTAGGTGTCTTTAAGTAAGTATTTTACTGCTGAAAAACTTTGTGATTTGTCTTCGAAAGAAAACTCAGTTACAGGGTAGCTAAGCTCTGTGTTGCCTGTGTCAACTATGGCACGAATGATAACAACAAAAAAGTAAAGGGCCCTTGGCTCTCTATCTAGCCATCCGATGTGATTGCTAAATTCATAACTAATCTCTCTTGATTGAGCAAAAAGCTCATCAATACAATCGCCTAGTTTATATTCTTCCCTCTCAGATAAGTGTCCGCTATCTAGGTTTTCTCTCGCAATTCTTAATTTATTACTAAGTAACTCACTTAATGTTAATTCAAGATTAGCTTTCTTGTGATTATTAAGATTAGTAATTGTTTCGCTAAATCCAAGTTCTGTTTCAATGATTCTAATATATCGTTTTAATTCATTTTCAGTTGATTTTTTTATTAATTCTAAATAGCGATATGAACTCATCCTGAATCCTTACGTAAGATTTTTGTGGGAATGTTGTAAAAAATATATAGGTTTTTTAACAGATTTACAGCGGGAATTTGTTGTTTTTTTGGTGTGGTTCTGTGGTTTTTATGTTGGTTTTTGGGGTTTCTGTGTTTTTAAAATTAGTCAATGTTTTTTTTAAAACGCAACTGGTAAGATTCGTCGTTCAAACGCTAATTTTGTTGACTTGAATATTTACCTATTGGATTAATTATTATATTACCATGGTTAAGGTTTGATGTGATATCAATATTTTAGTTTCAAGTTTGTGATTTATGATGAAAGTCATATGTGGAGAATGAAATATAGCGTGCAAGTTAATTTTGACACTATTATTGACATGTAAAACAGAGTTTATGCAATGTTCTTGGTGTGGAAGTTATTTTTAACTTATTGGTATAGGTAATATACATAACTACTAAAATTTACGTTACTCCCTGTATGTATGAGATATACACGAGTAGGGAGAACAACACCGTGATCATCAGTACATACTCAACAACTACGATCCACCTCAACTAACGAAATGAAAGCAACGATTCATTCTACCGTAAGTTTCACCTCTACAAGATTTCTCAATTGATAGAGAAAGCTTTGAAGTATCACTCTAGGCTATCCGTGTTTCCGATAGACCTACACTTACCAGAAGATTTCGATGATGCAGGTTCGCAAGTCATTACTCGATTCTTCAAATCTCTAAATGCCTGCGAATATCAAATGCAAAGAGAAAAATTGGGGCAATAGCTTGAATAACAAGACCTGCTACGCATGTGTAAAAGATCAGAATACGGCAGAGCAATAGCACAGCAATGTGGCAGTTTCTTGAATGAAAACGTCCATCATCGACTTGGTGACGCAGTGTGTTATCGAACTCTCTCTTCATTACTGAGTCCGATGCTTTGTCATTTAACTTGTAACTTACTTAAATTCGAGAGTGTGGTTCGGACATCGATTTTCTTCAGTTTAGTGCCTAGGCGTTGATGGTTGACTAGCATTTGTTCCTCCATACGGGCAGGAAATGTATACGTAAAGGTTTTTTGCATTGTCTGTCTGGTTAGTATTATTAACTATTACTGACGTATCTGTCGTATCTATCATACCAATTCACCCATTACATCGGCATATTACCCTCTACTGAGTCACCCCTAGTGACTCACAGTACACAATTAAAAATAACGACACAGACCTATCTATGAACCTAAACACAGGAGTAGATAGGGATGAATGTACGTTCTAGAAAAAACAAAAACCTCAAACTGACCACCAAGAAAACCTTTCTGGGTAGACCTATCCAGACCGAGCACGGTCCACTTTATATCGACTACTTAGAAAAAATGCACAATACGATTGATCGGGCATTAGACGAGTATCCTCGGCTAATGGCTGTTCGTGTCGATTTGAGGTTTCCTAAGCTAAGGAAAAATGAAACATGCGGTAATGTAATGACTGACTTTTTACGCTCACTACAGTCGCAGATTGAACATTCGGGAAGGCGAAAGAAAAGAGAAGGGGGGCGAGTGCATCCCTGCAAAGTACGGATTGTTTGGGTTAGAGAGCGTGCTAGCTCGATAAACGACCACTACCACCTAGTACTCATGTTCAACAAAGATAGATTTAACTGGTTAGGGAAAACTCAAACACAGCAGGAGAACTTAGGCTCTTTTATCGTCGAGGCATGGGCGAGGGTAGTTGGTGTCGACTATGAAGAAGCCAATGGACTGGTTCATTTTTCAAAGAGAAAGAATAGCGACAGTGTGGTCATTCACCGCTTGAACAGTAAATCAGAAGACTTCGATGATGCGTTTGACGAGTTCTTCAAACACATTAGCTATCTAGCAAAAGAGCGTACGAAGCACTTTGGTAGCGGTAGACGCAATTTCGGCCATAGCCGTAAGTAGCTTAAAAATTACGGTAGTTACAGTTCCTGTGGGAATCACAACAAACCACAGGAACCAATCATGATTCATCAACTCAACGTAACTCATAGTCGTTCAGATGCTCTTAACCACCACACCATCACTCATGACAGAACCTTTAATGGGAAACCTCTCTACTACTTTGAAGATGGTCTCGTCCTCGAATACCTAGAGGAGATAGACCGAGTGCTGAATGATGCACTAAACCAATACCCAAGAATCTTTGCTGCTCACATCAACCTAAACCTACCGAGTGACTTCGAGGGAGGTTATCTAGCGGTGTTTGCCCATTTCTTTCGTATTCTAGAATCGGAGACTAACGAGCTCTGTAAGGACAAATACACGGGCAGAACTTATCAAAACCCACAAACAGTCATTCGCTATATCTGGACGGAGGCGAGTGTGTCCACCAGCGATCACCACCATCATCTCATCTTGCTCTTTGATAGGGATCTCTTTCAAAACTTAGGCACTGGTCGAGAGGGTTGGGGACGTTTTCTCTACAAAAAAGTGAGGAAGACATGGGATAGGGTGGTTGAAGCTAGTTACAGCCAACCATGCTCTGGATTAGCGTATTCCCCTACCAATGAGGGCTTTGAACTATTCTCCGATACAGAATCGTTCCCGTTGCAGTTAAACGAGTTCTTCTATCGAATCAGTCGTCTTGCGAAGCCCGTCCCCAAAAGCGACGATAACCGCAACAAGAGCTTTGGTTGCAGTCACGACTCACCTTAAAAAATACAACGTGAGCAATACCTATGTCATTCACACACGAAAAGGTATTACTCATGTCGAATAGAACTTACCTCCCCAACATTACCCTTGATAGAACTTTTGAAGATTACCCGCTGTATTACAGCGACAAGGGGTTATACGAGTCAGCACTGACCTCAATGGTCGATGCCTTTGAACAGGCACTCAGTCAGTTTGACATCGCTCTCGCTACACGTTTGGACTTGTTTTTGCCAGAAGACCATCAAGATACCGACCTGAGTATCCTCAACGATTACTTTAAGCTACTTAAAGAAAAGCTTGATACGGATTCTCTGTTTTATGTATGGCGTAAGCGCGAAGACAAGGTGCCGTCCCACAACTATCGCGTGATGCTGTTTAGTGACTATAACCAGCATTTTGGCCCCGCGATTTGCTGGGAAAAACGCAATGAATTGGTTGGGCACCTTAAAGAGGCTTGGCAAGAAGCGATAGAAAAGCACTACAGCGGCAAAGCGCGCTCATTGGTGTTTTTCAATGACCGAGGCAATTATGGGGTGGGGACTCGTTGTCGTAGCAAAGACACCAACATAAAGAACACTGTCTTCCACCGCATGAGCAGTCTTGCTGAAGCATGGGAAGAGTATCGTTATAGCTTTGGCTCTAGCTTGGAGTAGACCGACTGCGTTTTTTTACAGTGGCGGCTTATGTCATGGGTATATACAGCACAGGAGATAATTCCCAATGACAATGAGATTTCTACGAATCCAAGACGTGATGTCACTAACTGGGCTAGGCCGTTCCACTATCTACAAGTTCATGGCCGATGAAGTTTTTCCAAAAACCATTCCATTGGGAGGAAGAGCAGTGGGATGGCGAGAAAGTGAAATCGAAGAATGGATGGAGCAGCGTCTAGCACTGCGAGACAACCAAGAATCTTTTCAGTAACACAAACATCAACAGGGCGCTGGCTAGGCAAAGTCATGCGCCCTTTTTCAATTAGAGAGAGATAGAAAATGAGTTATTCAATTTACGTAGACGGCGCAGCCCCAAACAATCAACACGTCTGTATGCGAGGTGGCATCGGGCTGGTGGTGATGGATGAAGACAATGAGATAGTGCATGAAGAGAGTCTCACTATTGACAGAGAGACGGATTGTGCGGAGCTGGAGTTAATGGCCTTTATCGAAGGGTTAGAGTACGCCGAAGATGGGGACGTGATTTACTCAGATAGTGATTACTGTGTAAAAGGTTTCAACATTTGGATGGACGATTGGAAAGACCGAGGTTGGCGTAAAGCGAACAAAAAGCCAGTTAAGAATCGTCAGCTTTGGAAGCAAGTCGATGAACTGCGCTCTAGAAAGTATGTCGAGGTACTTAAAGTCAAAGCGCACTCTGGCATTGAAGGAAATGAGAGAGCGGATATGTTAGCGGTAGATGCTGCGAGAAACGACATCGACTAGCACAACAATGCGGCTTGCAGGGTTGATACCTACAAGCCGCTATTGCCTGTTATTTGCGTTTTTGTAGATAACATATATCTGAAGGGATATGCGAGGTTGTTCGCTACAAGATGTGTTTGCCGTTAACAGGTGACGAATTTTGTCGGCCTAGAACGTTACTGGTACGTATGAGGTATAGTGAAGTGACGCTACCTGTATGTTCAGATAGCATCGTGATTAGGTGTGTAGCGTTGCGCACTTATCGAGAAGATCGGAGTTATGTTGTTGAAAGTTAATAAGCTCTGTAAGCAGATTTTTTGCTCAATTTTTCAATGTGTTGTGTTTGTCATGAGTCATTGCTTAGGATCTTGATGGATTTGCAGCGGGTTCAACCGCTTCCTAGGCTGAATTGATCAACAACGCTGCTTCGCATCTATCTGCTTCAAGTGGTTATATCAATGAGTTAAGCTATCATGCGGTTTATCGCCCATGCCATGTTCCTGGCTGTGAGCTTGTTCGTGCGCGCTTTCATGTGTTTGATGGTTAACTTCTTTTTTAGTGAGTATGTGCCAAGAAAATGTCAATAAAAGCATAATTGCACTTGAAAGTATTAAGTAATAAAAAGCGTTGCCTGCATTTACTAAAAACATATTTCTTAATGTATTATCTCTGTCCATAAAGTGATGTTTAGCTGCAGCTAAAATATGCAAAATCAATAATATAGTAATTGCGTTAACCAGTATGCTATGTGTTTTGCTTGCCAACTGCATGGTTAACTCGTTATCTACAAATAATTTTGGCAAATCAAATAGGCCAAAAAAGGATACATCAAATCCAGCGGCATTCGTCATAACCCATCCTGACAATGGAAGTGATAATAACAAGAAATAAAAAGTAACCTTTGTGATAGTTGCGATTAAAACTTCAACTCGCCCATGTTCAGTGGCATCCGTTGGTTTGGCTGACCTAAAAACAAACATGAGCCTTATTAAAGTTATTATTATTAGTAGCACCCCCAAGGACTTATGCCAATCATACATAGCAATCATGTTGTCAATATTATCTATGCCTTGCATGTAAAATCCACTGGCTATCAGTAGAAATATAAGTATTGCTGATATTGCGTGTGTTACTTTAATAAATTTAGAGTGTGTATTCATATTATTAACCAGGTTTATTCTGTCTTTTAGGTGTCAAAGTACTAGCCAAGATGTTTACATCTTGGCTTAATGTATTAGTTAGTAGGACTTAAAGTAGCTCTATTTTTTTACCCAGAACCACCAGACTATTAAAGCAATCGCTACGATACCCATCATATTAATCCACATTTCAGCCTCCTATTTGTTTGAGCCGGGACGATTAGGTGCATACAAACGCAAACGGTTAGCATTTGTTACAACGGTGATAGATGATAGAGACATTGCCGCCCCAGCAAGGATTGGACTAAGAAGCCACCCGGTAAACGGAAACAATAATCCAGCAGCAACCGGAATACCCAGTGTATTGTAGATAAATGCCCCCCATAGATTCTGCTTAATGTTTTGCATCGTTGCACTGCTAATCGCAATAACATCAGAAATACCATGTAAAGAGCTACGCATTAAGGTTATATCGGCACTTTCAATTGCAACATCAGTACCACTACCTATCGCAAATCCAACGTCGGATTGGGCAAGTGCCGGGGCGTCATTAATGCCATCACCCACCATACCTACAACTTTCCCTTCAGCTTGCAACGCTTTAATCCAGGATAGTTTGTCTTCAGGCATTAGCTCTGCATAAAACTCATCGATGTTTGCCAGATCTGCAACAGCTTTTGCAGTATTTTTATTGTCACCGGTAAGCATAACGACATGGATCCCTTGCCTATGAAAACGGTCAATTGCCTTTTGTGCATCTTCCCGAATAGGATCGCTAATACCGAACAACGCTTTAATACGGTCGTCAACAGCAAAATATACAACAGTATTTGCAGCTTGTTCCCATTGCTTTGCGAACTCACGTATACGCTTTGTGTCCAGGTTAAACTGCTTCATGAGCTTTTCGTTGCCAAGAAGTAACCTTTTTCCTTCGTACGAAGCTTGCACTCCCATTCCAGTTAGAGATGTGAATTCAGAAACCGTGGGATCCGCAGTGACTTGCTCTTTATGCTCTCTAGCAAAGTTCGTTAACGCTTGAGCTAATGGATGGTTAGAGCCTCTTTCAATCGCTTCAACTAGCGGTAGTATGATTTTATCTTCTGAATATCGAAGGAAGTTTGTCACCTCTGGCTTGCCTTGTGTGATGGTGCCGGTTTTATCGAGAACTACAACATCCAGCTCACTCGCCCGCTGTAAGGCTTCCCCGTTTCTAATTAAGCCTCCAAACTCAGCTGCTTTCCCTACGCCTATCATCGTTGATATTGGAGTGGCAAGCCCAAGAGCGCAGGGACAAGCGATAATAAGTACCGATGTTGATGCAACGATCATATAAACCAGTGTTGGTTGTGGCCCCACGTTATACCAGGCTAACGCTGTTATGATGGATACAATCATGACTGCTGGAACAAAAACTGCCGAAACCTTGTCTGCTAAATGACTTATAGGTGGTTTCGAGTTCTGAGCATTGGACACCATATTGATAATTTGAGCCAAAATGGTATCACTTCCCACCTTCTTGGCCTCAAAAACAAAGCTACCCTGACCATTAATTGTCCCTGCGGACACGAAACTCTCGGGATTCTTTTCAACTGGAATAGGCTCACCGGTCAACATTGATTCATCAATAGTTGTATGACCTTCGATGAGTACACCATCAACTGGAATTTTTTCTCCCGCTCTTACGCGAATCTTATCGCCTGCAACTACTTCTTCAACAGGAAGCGAAACTTCTTGGCCGCTACGAATAACCAAGGCCGTTTTCACTCTTAAGTCTAGTAGTCGTTTTATAGCCTGCGATGTTCTGCCTCTGGCTTTCAGCTCGAGTGCTTGCCCCAGGTTTATCAAGCCGATGATCATAGCGGTTGCTTCAAAGTAGAGGTGTCTGGCGCTCTCTGGTAACCATTGTGGTCCCACTACGACAGCCATTGAGTAGAGCCATGCCGTACCCGTACCAAGAGCGATAAGGGTATCCATATTGGCATTGCGATTTATAAATGCCTTCCATGCACCGGTGAAGAAGTGCTTTCCGGCTAATAGCAGAATAAAAAAAGTTAACAGGCCGACAACGAGCCACACGAATTGCTCTGAGGTGGTGTTTACGTTCATTGGACCACCTAGGAGACCATAACCCATCAAAGGGATCCCTAGTCCAAGCCCAACAATGCTTTGCTTTATTTTTGAATGATACTCTTTTGCCTCTCGCTCCGTTTTTGCATCCGCCGCAGCGTCTTCATCGACGATTTCACTTGCGTCATAACCTGCTGCCTGTATGGTTTGAATCAAAGACGGAGTTGATTCATAGGATTTTATCGCCGCGGTGCGGTTAGCAAAGTTAATATTAACGGTTTTAACCCCGGGTAATGTCATCAATGCCTTTTCAATAGTGCTGACACAGCTGGCACACGTGACCCCCACTAGTGCTAGCTTAGTTGTGGTCTCCTGGCTCTTGCTGGTTGCATGAGTAACATGTGATTTGGCGATATTAGAAGGACTATCGCTTTCTTCTGTGTCACCGTATCCTAAGTCGCGCAGAATGTTTTCGATTTCTGAGTTGGTGGCAATACTGTTTACCACTAACTCTTGATTAGCAATATCTATAGACACGTCAGCATCGGAGTCAATACTTCTAATAGCGTTCGTTATTTTATTAACGCAGTTTTGGCAGGATACGTTAAATAATGTCGTTTCGTAACGATGTTTTGCTAATAGAGCAGCAGAATATCCGACGCTGGAAATCTCTGGTACCGCTTGCTCCGGTTGCAACGAGGTAATTAAAACAGCTTTGTCTTTACTTTCATTAATCGTCACTGAGACATCAGGATCGCTCTCTCTTAAAGCATTATATATCTTGGCAACACAACTACTGCAATTAACACCAGTTAGTGCGAGAGAAAATTGTCTAGTCTTCATTTTGAATCTCCTGAGACTCTGTTTTAGAATGCTTTCCTGACCAGTCTTCGATCAGGCAGCATATCGCTTTACCATCGGGAATCATGTCGGGCTCGAGCTCCCACTCAGCATAAGTTTCTTCCATTAATTCAAGGTGCTGCTGATACTCGATGATTTTTTGTTTGGTCTCTGAGATTTTTTCGCAAAGCATCTGTCGTACTGTTGGACAAGGTGTCTTACCTTTCTGAGAATACTCAATGATCTCTTCAATTTGACCAAGGCTAAATCCGATGTTTCGTGCATGAGAAATGAAGCGCAACCTGTCCAACGCACTATTTGGATAGATCTTATAACCATTGTTTGGATCTTTTGTCGCAGATAGCAGCCCCTTTCTGGTATAAAACCTAACCGTTTCAGCAGTAACGCCAGCCGCCTTGGCGATTTCAGATGTCAGCATGTTTTAATCTCCCAATGACAATTACAACTCAATGTTTGAATATGATTTCTAATCAACCAAACAAAAAAGCTATAAAGAAAATGATCATGGCCAAAAAAACTTTTAGCAACAACTCGTATTGTACTTCTCAACGTGCAGTTCTTATGGCCTTAAGAGGATTGTAGAACCTGTGTGCAGCACATAGGTCAAGCTTTTTTGACAAATACACAAAGATAGATTTAACTGCTTAGAGAAAACTCAAACACAACAGGATAACTAGGCTCCTTTGTCGTAGATGCATGGGCGAGGGTGGCTGGTGATGACTACGAAGAAGCAAATTGATTAGTTCATTTTTCAAAGAAAAGGAATAATGTGTATGATTCATAGACATCCTTTCAACTATACTGGATGTCTATGGACAGGGAAATTCAGTAAAGACTACAGTGGGTAAAGATGTATGAGGAATGTGGTGATGCAGGCCTCGTATGTCGACGTTGTGGTATTTCCAGACCAACGTTGCGGAAGTGAACAAGTCGATACAAGTAGGATGGAATCGCTGATCTGGAAAGCCAGAGCAGACGGCCTTATTCTTCTCCCGATATCAAAATAACGGATGAAACAAGAGTATTGATCATTGAGATGCGTGTGAAACGTAATCTAGGGGCGCGGCGCTTGCAAACTGAACTAATTCGGCTTCACCAAGTACGCCTAAGCACAGCGACTATCCACAAGGTACTGTCAGAAGCTTCCGGCGTTTTTCAAGACAGTTGTCACTACTTGCGTAATTCTTAAGCGGCTTCTTTTTCTGGATTCAGCTGAACCTCTCCGACCGGCTCACAGTTCCTAATATCCCGTGACCAGCGTTCTGGTTTCTGCTTTCTATGCTCCTTCAACACTTCTGCTCGACGGCTTAATACCGCTGTATCCTGCCCGCTATGGCGTTCTGCTGGGGTCACGTAATTCAAGCGACTATGCTTGTGTTCGGTGTTGTACCAAGTAACGAAGGTCTCAACCCATATACGGCTTGCTTCAAGACTGTCAAAGCCGTTTGACGGCCAACTCGGCACATACTTTAGTGTGCGGAACAGTGACTCCACATAGGGGTTATCATCACTGACTCTTGGACGGCTGTAAGAAGGCGGTCACCCCAGCTATCCCTAAAACAATACGTTCAAACATAGATACAATCATGGTGCAATCTCCTTCTAGATTTTATGACATCATTGGATTTACTGACTAGAGCCACAAAACTGCGGCAGGCAGTGAACGTTGTTTATTAGACCAAATTGGGCGATGATTTAATTGACAGAAAGTCGCTGAACGTTTGCAGGAAGTACATATTGATGGACGATAGAAGAACACAAGCCATGGCGAAGTTTGAACAAAACAGGCGCCAGGATGAGGAAGTCAGCTCTCCGCTCAGTCAACTGAAAATGAGTAGCGTTTTTTATACTTACTCAACGTTGAAGCAACCTTGGGGGGTGAAGATCCCTGCTATTCCCTCTAGTACAATGTTTCACTTGGTGCTAGAAGGCAAAGCGTTAGTTTCTGCGTATGGTGCACGCGTAAAGCTGGGGCCTGGTGACTTTATTTTGCTACCACGAGGTACCGGCCATGACATCGTTGACGTCAATAACACACAAGCCAGTGACCTGTTTGACAATGATATCGAAAAAATCACCGAACACTATGAGCGTTTAACTACGACTGGTGAAGGTGCGTTGACGACGACTCTGTGCGGCACGGTGTTGTTTGATAATGAGGTGACGACATCCATCATTCAATCAATGCCGGATTATATTTTGGTGCCGTCACAATCCCCAGCGCACCAAACCATCGAAAGTGTGGTCCAATCGATACACAGAGAAACTGAAAATGAGGATTATGGCGCAGGACTTATTGTCTCTAAGTTGGCGGATGTATTAATCCTTCAATGTATTCGTGCTTGGGTGAATGAACTCTCTGATGAGCATCAGACTTGGCTACTGGCACATACAGATAAGCGTCTTTCTCGTGCGATGAAAAAAATACATGGAGACCCCTCTGCGCATATCGATATTGAGTCTTTAGCTGAGTTATCTGGTATGTCTCGTACCAGCTTCATTGATTATTTTAAGAAAATCGTGGGTCAGACGCCTAAGAAGTACATTACACATTGGCGCTTATCGTTAGCGCGAGAGCGCTTGTTGCATGGCAATGAGCATATTCTCAATATTGCACTCGATGTTGGCTATCAATCTGAAGCCGCGTTCAGCCGTGCATATAAGAGTAAGTATGGAGTGTCACCATCTTATTCTAAGAAAACCGGATAACACTGTTTACCGTTTTATCTAGGGAACGGCGGGCAACCCGATGTAAACTCGGGCTGCTCAATGGTGATAGTTGAATCTCCCGTCCTGAATGCTCTATCCCCAGTAACCTCCTTCAATGGTTTTGGTGACATAGTCTGAGAACTTTGTCGGTTTGGTGCCAGTGGCTTCCTCGACACCATACGCAAGGTTTGAGTTACGCCCGTCAAAGACAACAGTGAAGAGCTCATTAAGAAGCCATTGGTAATCTTCTGGTACGTTTTGCTCTTTGAGGATGTTTAGGTAGTCATCGATACTGACCGAGGTAAATTTAATCTCTTTGTTGAGCTGTTTGGAAATCTCATCAACGCAGTCCTGAAAGGTCAGTAACTCAGGACCGGTCACCTCATACAGGCGGTTGCGCTTGCTTGGGTCAACCAGAGTGGCCACCGCTACTTCTGCAATGTCATCCGTGTCAATGAAGGGCTCTGGTGTGTTTCCAGCAGGTAATATTAAGTGGCCGTTCAAGATGCCTTCTACCATAAAGCTTTCGCTAAAGTTTTGTGCAAACCAAGAAGCGCGAACCACATTCCATTCAAGGCCACTGTTGATAAGAACTTGCTCCGCTCTTTCAGCTCCGTCTTCACCACGTCCAGAAAGCAAGACAACATGCTCAACGCCCTCGGCTTTCGCCACTTCGATAAATGCGCGGATATCACTTTCTGCATTGGGTACGGCAAGGTCGGGCTGATAAGTCACGTACGCTGATTTTGCGCCTTTTAAGGCGCCAGGCCAAGTTGCTCTATTTTCCCAGTCAAAGCAAGTCGAGGTGCTGCGGGAGACTGGGCGAGTCTCAAAGCCAAGTTCAATGAGTCTTTTGTTGACACGAACACCGGTTTTTGCATTTTTTCCGATGATGACAATAGGGGTAGATGGATTGTTCATGATGGATCTCCTCGTGGGATTATGACGTGTTGTTGACGTGGTGTTCATCATGTCCTGAGAGTGCCTTTAGCGGAATGACGTTAAGTTCGTATTTGTTTGCATAAAGTTCAAAATTGGAGAAAGGGGACGATACATGGGGTTGAGGTTTTAATCACTCGAAATGAACCTTTGTACATATGTCGTCTTGATGACAAGCCTTGTGACCTCATGGAGATGACTAGTTCCAACGACAATGTCGCTATTCCTGAACGAAACGTTATAAAAAACGGACTTTCAGTCAAGTGGAGATGGAGCGGTTGAGTATGATGTATCACGGTTACGCTAGAAGTCGATGCGTAATGAACGGATTTATCATAAATACTCGGTCCCAGGCAAGGAAGTGTGACGGACTTGGGGATGTCCAAGACCATTGGATGTTAGGGAAAATAATGTTTAGTGATAAGTAAGCGCAATAGGGAGATAGCTATGGTTCGATTTCGTAACGCTCAGCAAGAAGATCTGACGTGCTTAGTGCACTTGCTCGCTGACGATCCGTTGGGTCGTGATAGAGAGGATAAGACCCAACCTTTAGATGAACGATATCAGCAAGCGTTTCAAACTATATTGAGTAATGCGCAAAATCAAATGATTGTCGCGGAACTTGACAATGAGGTTGTTGGAATGTGCCAATTGACGTTCATTCCTTATTTGACCCATAAGGGAGGATGGCGATGCTTGATTGAAGGCGTCAGAGTGAAAGCGACAGTAAGAGGGCTGGGAGTTGGAACCGCACTGATTCACTATGCGCTCGATCTCGCGAAGGCATCAAACTGCATTATGGTCCAGTTGACCAGTGATAAATCTCGCCCTGAGGCTATCGCCTTTTATCGACGCTTAGGGTTTAGAGACAGCCACGAAGGTCTCAAACTACTCATCGGATAGTCTATCGTCTACTCCGGTTTCCTACACCTCAATTTTCTGTCGCACAGATGAAGACGAATGAATTCTATTTGGTAGGCTTCAACACTCTAGGACATGAAGGAAAAGAAAATGAATGCTCGTCACGTAAAGCAACAGTTATTTGAAGAAAGTGGTCAGAATCTTATTGTGGGAAGAGTCATTGACTGTCCCATTGAGCCTGAGCGGTTAGCACAAACAACAGCTGATTCCCCTTATGTTATCGAGGCTTTTGACAGCGGTTTGACAGCGGAAGTCTACAGAGTTCGTTTTGACAATAAGGACTTTACTCTTAAGAAGAAACGTCAAAGTGCAAAGGTGCAAAACTTAGATGGTCAATTTTCTTTTCTTAATGAGGTTCAGCGGCGTCAGGACTTTCAGAAGTTAAAAGCAGAGCGTCGTACTGGTCGGTCTCTTGATGGAATTGTGAATACCGTTTATGCCGACTATCGATTAGGGATCATCTTATCTGAATGGATAGAAGGTGCGCCAATCCAAAACCTAACGACTGAAATACTCCAGCAACTGTTTTCGACTTTGATGATGTGTGAACAAAACGGATTGTTCGAATGGGACTTATGCTCTGGCAATTTGTTAGTTGACCATCATCAACAACTTAAATTGTTCGACTTTGGTTACATGTATGAGTTTGACCCTAGACGGGCATTTAATAGTAACGGAACGAACGATCCGCTATTTAACTTCTGTGAAAGGTTTGAGACGCGCTTCTTATCTGGATGGTTACTCGAGAAGGGGTATACCCAGGATAAGGCCCTCATTTTGTTTAGAGAGGTCAAAATGACCGCACTAAAAGCCATAGAGGATAAAATAACTTGGCTTGAGGGGAACGGTGGCGAGTCTTATATCATCGAATACTATCGTGGTATCCAGAGAGAGTTCAGCGAGGCCATTTCTAACCAATCAGTACTTGAGCGGTGTTTCTTAACAACCATGTTCCGCTCTCATGTGCTTGATATTGAGGACGATCTGGAAGGCAAAAGTTGCACTGGCTTAACACTCAAGCGTATTGACGTCGTTCAAGAGATTCTCAATCATCATTTTTCACTGCTTGAAAGCTACGGTGCCCTATTTTATCAGAATGAAGGAGCCTCGCAGGAAGCGTTGCGCCTTCGATATGAGCAGAAGCGGAAGCTAGCGGAAAGCTACCAGTTGTAAATAGAGCGGAAGACATCAGTCTTACCTGATCCCCTAACCGTTAAATTTATCTAATTTTCCTACGTGAGCCGAACGATTTGCAAAGTTTCTTGGACTTTTTGTCAACCGTAATATCACTTTTATTAATACTATTGTTCTTATTGTCATTAGTTTTCTTGGCTTCATTTGATCGATTTTTGAATCATTGTCTCATTAAAGCATTTGAATTTTTAATGAGATGTCGATCAACTATTCATTGAAAAAATAAACTAAGTGTAGGAATATTCCTAAAGAAAGCGCTTTCACGGAGGGGTTATGGGGCTAAATAGGAAATTATTATTGATTTTTGGGGTGATGTTTTTGGCGGTTGTCACTGCGATTAGTGGTTGGGGATACCATTCTTTTAAAGCTGAATCCACGAAGAATTATCAAGAACGTTTAGAAAGAGAAAGCATGCTAATAGGTCGTGCTCTTGAGCAGCGAATTGAACGGAACTTTGATGTGCTGAAGACGGTGTCGAGTGTTATCTCAATATCGAGTGATGGGATTTTAGACTTAGACTCTCTAATGGCACAACTGAACTCAATCGCAGAACATAATAACGTAATCAATGCTTATGTGGCCCTTTCGGATGGTTCAACATTCTCAACATCGACCAAAGGCCTGGTTCCCAACTTTAACGCAAAAGAAAAACGACGTGAGTGGTTTGTCCGAGTCTTTTCCGGTGAGGGGCGCGTTGTAACAGCGCCGTATCAAAGCGCAGAAGGAGATGCGGTGATGGCGGTCGCCGTCCCCGTCAATAGAGACGGCCGTGTGGTGGCAGCGTTAGTCACCAACATAAAAGTGAACACACTGACGTCCTTTATCTCGCGTTTAACTCCAGAGAACCAAGTTTGGGTGGCGCGCGAAGATGGCTACATTTTGGCTGCAAAATATCCGGAGTTGTTAGGGAAAGACCTGTATCAAGAGCGTCCGAGTTATGCTGCATTTCGTAATGAACCATCAAGCTCCCACTCTTACCAGTTTAACAACCGTGAGTATTACGTGGCATCACAGAAATTGAGCAGCAATGGTTGGACAGTATGGGGATGGGAGCCGTGGGAAAACATTACCGACGCTTCTGAAGGTAACTTGATGAGCAGCCTAATGATTTCCCTAGTGCTTATCCTCACGGCCCTCGTCATACTTTATCACTGCCTGAAAAAGTTTGTGTACGAACCCTTAGGCGGTGAACCACAGAACATCACTGCACTGATGGGACAGGTAGCGAGTGGTCATTTGAATGTAGGACAGCTCACCGGCGGTGAGACGGGCATTTATGCCTCGGCAATTGGCATGGCCAATAAGTTAAAAGTGATGCTTCAAGAGGTAAAAGATGTGTCGCAGCAAGTGGGTAATATCTCTGGGCAAGTTGACGCTACGGCTTCCAGTGTCAGTTTGAATGCAAATGACCAAATGCAAAACCTTGAGCAGACAGCCACAGCAATGAACGAAATGTCTTCTACCGTTGATGAAGTGGCGAGAAGTGCCGGCAACGCCTCTCAAGCGGCAGAGCAAGCTTACTTGAACGCAAGTGAAGGCATGAATTTGGTGTTAGAAGTCGATAAAGGGATTGATGCTTTAACCCGCGGGATTGCATCCGCACAACAAGCAATTTCGGCGGTTAATAGTGAATCTCAAAGTGTCGGTCAAATAGTGGACGTGATAGAAGATATTGCTGAGCAAACCAACTTACTTGCTTTAAATGCCGCGATTGAAGCCGCGAGAGCGGGAGAGCAAGGTCGAGGTTTCGCTGTTGTGGCGGATGAGGTGCGTAATTTAGCCAGTCGAACTCAAACCAGTACCGCTCAGATTCAGGAATTGATTAGCAAGTTGCAAGAGGAAGCCGCTCGCTCGGTTGAAGTGATGCAAAAGAACGAGAAAGAGTCGAACGATATCTTAGCTTTTTCTAAGCAAGCGACATCGTCACTTGAAACGATACAGTCCTCAGTGTCAGAGATCCAAGATATGAATAGCCAAATCGCGACAGCGGCAGAAGAGCAATCGGTTGTGGCTTCCCAAATTAATGAGTCTGTTTCAGACCTCAATGTGTTAGCTGGACAAACGCAGAAAGGCTCTTCTGAAAATAGAGAGTTGGCAAGTCAACTGAAAGGTAATGCTGAGCGTTTGGAGCAGCAAGTCAATCAATTTAAGTTCTAATTAAGACAGGACCTTTGGAGGCGCCACGCAGAGCCAAGGGATTATCTTTTTGCGCTCTGCGCGGCAGTGAGTACATTCTCCATAATTATAACCAAGGATGAAGTTATCTTGACCATCTTATCAGAACAGCCCCAAGGCGCGCTGATGTTTCGTCTACACGCAAAAGCCACCTTGTTTGCGTTAGGGACAATGAAAATTAAAGAGATTGTCCCTTTTCAGCGCCCAACAGTCCTTCCTGCTTGCCACACTTATGTCATAGGAGCGGTGACCATTCGTGATACCAGTCTGCCTGTGATTGATTTGTCGTTGGCCATGGGCGGGCGCGGCGTTCCTTTGTCGGAGCGAGGGGCGCAAACTTTGATTGTGGCCGATTGCATGCGCATGCAGGTGGCGTTAATGGTGGCTCAAGTCGAACACATTGTGTCGTGTGACTGGAAATCGGTCACGCCTTTACCCAAGGCGGCTGGCCAGGACACGTTTGTGCTGGGGAGTACCCATTACAATGACCAATTGGTTCAACTACTGGATGTTGAAAGGGTATTGACAGAGATTTTTCCGGCTGACATTGAAGACGCGGGCGTCCAGTTGTCACAAGAAGAAATTGCTTTACTGCAAAAACTCAACGTCTTGGTGGTGGATGACTCGATCATTGCCCGTCGGTTAATATCGGAGATATTGGACCGCTTTGGCCTAAAGTTTCAATTATGTCATAGCGGTGATGAGGCGCTCGCACTGCTGCTTGATACAGGCGGGGCTGGTGTGAAATTTGACATGGTGATTAGTGACATTGAAATGCCAGGGCTCGATGGTTATGAGTTAATTTTTGCGCTGAACGACAACCCTCGAACTCGAGCGATGTATAAGATTTTGCATACTTCATTGTCGAGTGAAATGAGCCAAGATAGGGCGCGGCAAGTGGGGGCTAATGATGCCCTGTCGAAGTTCAACGCACAGGCGTTGATGACGGCAATATCGCGGGGTGCAGAGGTGGCTTTGGCAGGTGCAGTTGATGAGTGTCATGACCGCTAATCGGACGAAAAGGCGTCAAACGAAGTCGGGTGGGAAAACGCCATCGCAAAACAACATGCGTAAAGCGATTATCACGCAACGCCGCTACAGCGAAGAGGCGAATGCCATTGCCGACAAAGTCTCGGCGGTAACACGCGCTCGACATGCCAAGTGGCTCGTAAGCAGACAGTTTGTTCTAGACCAAGATAACGTTGACAGCTCTCTTAGCGATCAGGCGCGGTATTGCGATAGTGTGATTGGAAGCGAAAGGGAGCGCATCACTCGCAATCAAAGGTTGTTACTGGAGTGTGAAAGTGCACGAGTGAAGGATAAGAGACAAAAGCAGGCGCAGCGTCAACGTGTCCATGCTGCGGTGGTACAAGAGGTGTTGGCTTTTACTAAGGCCTCAATGGAGAAGCAGTTGCTCACCATGACACCAACGCAGCTGTTTGGGCGCTTTCCGGATTTCTCTTACTTTGCTGATATCGCTTACTCGCCTTCTTTGGGGATTAGCAAACTGTCAGTTCTTACCACGAATGACGCGATGCTTAAGTCTGAAATTTTATCGCTTGTGGGGAATGCGCAGTTTTTGGCACGTCTTCATCGAGAGCCTAAGCGTGTCTCAGACCCCAATGTCGCGATAGGGACGTTGGGTATTGACAACTGCGTACGTCTTTTTCCGATATTGATGAGCAAAGCGCTGGTGAAATGGCAAGAGCCTGCGATTAAAAATATCGTGCCCAAGTTATGGCAATACATGATGGTCACTGCCAACGCCACCTGTCAGCGTCTTGAAGTCGCGGGGTGGCGTTACCCTCATCAAGGTCTTTTATTGGGAGCTCTTCATGCATTAGGCATGTTTGTTGTTGTCAATCAGTACCCTCGTTTTTTTGAAGAGGCACTAATTAACAAGATGCAAGCGTACCGTGGGCAACAAAGGCGTGATGAGTATTACGCCTGCGCTGAAGTGTCATTGGACATGAGCCTCTTGCCTGAGCTTTTAATGTCGCTGTCAAAGCCATTGACGCAGAATATTGTTGAGGCTTTGTCATGGTCAGCGAGCAGTCAACCGTTGCGGCTCGCCTTGGAAGAAGACATTAATCAAGTGCCTGTTTTAGAGCGTAGCCTGTTTGGTGTGGCCTTGGCTCAAGGCAGCGCGTTTTCGACTTATGACGCACTTGAGCGAAGCCAGGTGTTCGTCGATAAACACAAGCCATTTTGGTTTGCGAATGTGCAGTTAGCTGCCAAGGATTTAGGTGTGCTGAGTCAATCTAAAATGGGTCGACTTCAGTTATCAAGCTCGTAATAGAACGAGCAACAACGATTGATTTGTGGTGCTATGATGAAACACGTTCTTCCGACTTCGGTATTGCAATTGTTTAATACCACCAGCGAAGGCCTTTGGTTTATGACTCGCGATAATGTGGTGGCGTTTTATAATACCCCGTTTTACGAGCAATTTGATATGCCGATCGAAGACTCGACCTTAGAGAATTGGTTGGCCCTAGTGCATCCAGAAGACAGAGAGGACCTGCAAAATAAGGTGAGCGAGCACCATCAAGAGGTGCCTTTAGTACGCGTAAAAACCCGTTATCGTGTCAAAAATCGATTGGGGCACTATTTATGGATTGAGGCTACTGGGACTTTGGTTGAACAAGAAGGCGACATGGTGATGGTTGGGACACATAAGAATGTGTCGGAGGAAGTCTTCCTTAATCAGTACCTTTCACACATTGCCAACCACGACAGTGAAACGGGGCTGTATAACCGACATCAATTTCTACAAGATATGGCAAAATTTGATGAGAAAGGCTGGTTGTTCGTGTGTTGTTTCACTCAACTGCATGAAGCACAACGACGCGTAGGGCAGGAAGCAACCTCCCGCTTAATTTCGACGCTGGTGGCGGTGTTAGATGAGATTCTGTCTTTGCGCTACGGTTTGTATCGCATCAACGCCGATACCTTGGTGTTCACTGTAGAGCAATCTATGACGCCTACCCGCGCTATGACCCTAATGAAAGAGGTAGATGCGCGCTTTCTCCAGCAGGTGCGCACCTGCGAGGTTGCGTTGGCAGCAAATTTAGGGTTGGGCGCACTGCCTCGCGCGGATATGGAGTCGGCGCAAATACTCACGCAAGTGTTTAATGTGTGTGAATATGCTCGGTTAGTTGAATCGCCAGTTACCTATGTTGGTCCTTCACGCAAGAAAATTGTCCGTTATTTTCAAATAGAGGATGCGTTAGATGCTGCGATAGCTCATCGACAGATTGATATTGCGCTGCAACCGATAGTGGCTTCTGCTACGGGCGACTTGGTAAGCTACGAAGCCCTGGCTCGTTGGACTCACCCTGTCTTAGGCGTCGTGTCTCCGGGGGAGTTTATTCCTATGGCAGAAAAGTTGGGTTACATACATGCGCTTGGAATGGTCGTACTAGAGAAAGCGTGTCAGTTTTTAAGTGCTTTTGACAAAATGCATCAGTCGAGACCCAGCATTAATGTCAATGTGTCTGCCCAGCAACTGCTTAAGCCTGCCTTTGTCGACGATGTGATGGCGGTTGTTACCGACAATCAACTATCTCCGTCACGGATGGTATTGGAAATCACCGAATCGTACTTACTTGAAAACACCCAGTCATTGATGACCACCCTAAACGCCCTTCACCGGCGCGGTTTCAAGTTGTCCATTGATGATTTTGGTGCGGGCATGACCGCGATTACGGGGTTGTTTAGTTTACCACTTTATCAGGTCAAGTTAGATAGGGCGTTGGTGATGGAAGCAATGCGACTCCCGGCTTGCTTAAAGCTCGTGTCGTACTTATGCGACTATGGTCGAAGTCACGGTATTACGGTCGTCGCCGAAGGGGTGGAAACCACAGAGATGTTTGACCGATTGACGTCAACAGGCGTGCCTTACCTTCAAGGCTTTTGTTTGTATCGCCCTTGCGCTCCTGACGTATGGCTAACCAGTAGGGGCGTTACATGAGTCGCAAATGGTTAGCCAGTGAAAAAGCCCTGTATGACTTGGTTTGTCATAGTTTGTTGGCTTTGCTCATGTCAGCGTCACTCTCTCAAGGGCGAGTGACTGAGGCTCAGCGGCGTAAAGTGCTGGTGAAGTTCTATAAGCGAGCGCTGGCCAATCCGAATTACAAAACGGTGCGCCAAGATATACGGGGGTTGCTTGCTGCGAGTCGAAATGAGCGGATGAATGTTTATGCCATGCTTAAGCAGCTCAATGACGATGCCTTTAAAATTGATCCCATCAATAACCACTCGGATGTGAGTTAGGTTATTATTGATATATCTATTTTTTAAATATATTTGGACACTTTCTGAAATCGGGTAGGACACCACTATGAATCTTGCTATACGCAGCCGCCTTTATGTGCTGGCTATCTTTCCCTTGTTGAGCATCATGCTTGGTATGTTAATCGTCACGTACCTCAAAACCACTGAGTTGAATGAACATCAAGTTGAGGTGACGCGCGAGCGGATGATGGCGATGAAGCGAGAGGAACTGAAAAGCTACATTAAAATGGCGCAAAGCGCTGTGATTCCTCTGCTCAGTCAAGGCGCCACGTTGGACGAGGCGCTGCCCACCCTGAAAGCCCTAAAGTATGGGGAGGACGGCTATGTTTTCGGTTACAACACCCAAGGGGTTCGATTGCTGTTAGGGGAGAGTGAGAAAGGCATTGGTGAGAGCTTTTGGACCTTAAAGGACAAGCAGGACAACCTTTTCATACAGTCACTCATTGGTAATAGTAAAACTGGTAAGTTTACGACTTACTACTTTCCCAAGCCAGGACAAACTCAAGCGCTGCCTAAGCTCAGCTATTCGGTGTACATTCCGCAGTGGGACTTGGTACTCGGCACGGGGTTTTATACCGATGACATTGATGCGGTCATTGCTGACTTAGAAGAGGCGACGGCGATCGCACTCACTAACACGTTAACCACCATTGTACTTTTCTGTTTGGTGTTATCTGGCCTCGTCGCGGTGTTTGCCGTGGCGATTAACCGCTCAATCATGAAACCCCTGACCCTCTTTGATGATTCCATTCGCGCATTTGCCCACGGTGAAGGGGATTTAACCGCTCGTATGGAGGCGTTCACGGTGCCAGAGTTCGCGAGGCTGAGTGATAATTTTAATGCCTTTGTGACGAGCCTACAAACCATCATTAAAAGTGTCAGTGGGGTAGGTCAGCAAGTCGTGACTGAAACACAAAGCATGGCACAACGGGCCACTCAAGTTGACGCGCTGGCAGCCGGTCAACGTGAGGAAACCGAGCAAGTCGCGACCGCCATGACGGAAATGACCACGACCGCGACGGAAATATCGAGCAATGCGAGTCAAGCGGCGGAGTCGGCGAAACAAGCGGATGACAACGCCAAGCAAGCGCAATCTATTGTCGATACGGCGGCGGAGTCCGTAGAGGTCTTAGCCAAAGAAGTCTCGCACGCGAGTGGCGTCATCACCCGGTTGGAAGGCGATGTACAGAATATTTCGGCAGCGTTGGGTGTCATTCAAGATATTGCTGAGCAAACCAACTTATTGGCTTTAAACGCCGCAATTGAAGCGGCGAGAGCGGGAGAGCAGGGTCGAGGTTTTGCCGTGGTGGCAGATGAAGTCAGAAAGCTGGCCAGTCGCACACAAGAAAGTACCGGTGACATTCATCAAATGATAGAGCGGTTAAAAGCCGCGTCCGATGATGCGGTCAGTGCCATGTCATCGAGTCAGGCGAGAGGCATCGCTACGGTCAGTGAGGCGAAGGCAGCGGCGAAGGCATTGATAGAAATACAAAGTTTCATTGGTACCATCATGGATATGAACACGCTTATCGCCACGGCCACAGAAGAGCAAAGTCTGGTCGGACAGGAGATATCACAACGCGTTGTGGTGATTTCAGAGCAGAGTTTGCAGTCGGCTGAGTTGGCGAATGAGAACCGGTCGGGAAGTGAGACCTTAACGGGACGAGCCACCGAGCTTTACGATTTAGTGAGTCGTTTTAAGGTGTAGAGTTTTTAATTTGAAGTGATAACAAAGGAAATTATTGTGAATGAGGTTGTCATAGAGGGGGCTTCTGTAAACTTGAGTACCCTCGAAAGGCGTCAATTTTGTAACAATCAAGTAGACAGTAACCGGTGTGCGGAGCTGGTGAGCATGGGTGAAAAGAAGGCGACTTCGAGCCTTTATGATGCCTACCTTATAGAAGGTGAAGCGCTGCCAGAGAAAGGCTCACTGTACATTGTCGTCAATTGGTACGGGGAAGAGCAATGCATTATCAGGGTGACGGATGTGTCTCGACTGCCCTTTAATGAGGTCAGTGAAGAGCACGCCCGAATGGAAGGGGAAGGTAATCGGACACTCACATACTGGCGCAATACCCATGAAGCTGCTTTTCGGATGGAGTGCGCGGAGTATGGTCTGGAATTTAACGAGGCCATGCCAGTGGTGTTTGAAGTGTTCGAGGTCGTCCATACGTTTGCTCGAGTAGTCAAGAAGAGCATCGTACCAACGGCTTAGCTTGTTGGCGGCGTAACTGAAAGTGATAGGCAGAGAGGATATTAGGTAAATGTTACAGAAGTACTGTTGCAAACTATGTACGGCTGAAGTTTCGTTTGAGGAGCAGAATGTCACGCCATTTCATGTTGAACATGGCGTCTGTGAGATGTGCATGGGGGATATTTATGTCTATCTTCAATCATCGCACCAGCTTAGAAATGAGGAGCTTAGTCTTAAAGTGAATTTGCGCAAAATGCGGAATGTTTTGCAACGGGTCGATTGTCCCCAAAATATTGACCAGGTGCTAGAGCGTGTTCGTAAAGAAGTGTACGCCATTGAGAAACAGTTGAAAGACTCTGTTCAGGATTATCCATCAGTCTCAGAAGCACTTTCGGAGTACCATAGCCTTATTCGTGTCTACCGTTAAATGCAATAGGAATCGATAATTTTGGTCGAAGTCACATTCAAACATTATGGTTACTCAGGTTCGTTAACCGTTAGCGAGCCTTTGAATGTAAGTAAGATACAAGAATGCATTACGCTGGCAAATCGGGAAGCGCTATTGGTGCTGATTTTGTCCTTTCTCGTCAACCTTGAAGCGCGTCAGACCTTTGAGAGCCGCGTTGCAATGACGGCGATACAAATGGCAGAGTTATATAAAGTCAGTGAGGTGGTTGTTTGTTTAAAAAGTGGTGAGCGTTTTAGGGTTGTTTAAGTCCATTGGTGACGGTGAAGTCTCTCAGTAATCCATTCATTACCGCTAGTGGATTATATATTTATGATAGAGCGTTAAGGCTAGGAAGGCATATCGCCATAATTTGGCTTGAAAGTTTATAGGAAAAACAATGGAAAGGATTAACCTAATAGTAAAAGGGCTCGTAATGACTATTCTCAGCCTAAGTATTTACTTTGCAACTCTAAATTCATTGGGAATTGCGCTGGTCTTATGCGTCATTGCCGCAGCTTACTTGATTTATAAAAGCAACATTAATTTGAAAAGTCAGCTTCATTTGTATGAGCAAATTATAGATGCCGTCCCCCACCCATTGTCAGTTACCGATATGGACATGAAATGGACATTTGTCAATAAAGCGGCCACGGCTCCCTTGGGAGTGACGCGAGAGGATGTGTTAGGCAAACACTGCTCAAATTGGGGAGCGAACATATGCGGAACACAAGACTGTGGTGTCCATTGTTTGAGAAACAACACACCGACAACATTTTTTAACCAATGGGGTAAAGACTTCAAAGTCAGCACCTCTTATATTACGGACATGAACGGTCAACACTTCGGACACATCGAACTCGTTCAAGATATCTCAGAAAAAGTCGCGCTTCAAAATGTATACCACGAGGTAAAAGGATTAAGTGAGAGTTTGACTCACGGCTCAAATAATTTGAATGATGCCAGCAGCGCTTTGACGGTGGGTTCAACACAACAGGCGGCGTCCATTACTGAGATTAATCAATCCGTTACCCAGGTTTTAGAGCAAGCCAATGGCAACGCTCAGCGAGCAGAGATCGCCTTATCTACTTCCTTGAGTGTCGAAAGCGCGACACAGCAGATTTCCACTCAGATGAATGAACTGAGAAATGTCATGGCAGGTATTGAACAATCGAGTGGCTCTGTGAGTCAAATTATTACCGTCATTGGTGATATCGCATCTCAAACCAATTTGTTGGCTTTAAACGCTTCTATCGAAGCTGCAAGGGCTGGGGAGTTGGGGCGTGGCTTTGCAGTAGTAGCGGATGAAGTCCGTCAGTTAGCTGAGCGAAGCAACACTGCCGCGAGTGACTCAGCGACTCATATAGAGCACTCCGTCGATGGTGTTAAAAAGGCGACGGAGATTTGTCAACTGTGTGTAGAAACACTCGATCAAATCGTCACCGAGGTGAAAAGTAACTCAGAAATAGTTCAAACAATAGACAGAGCCTCAAAGGAGCAAGTTGAAAGTCTCTCTCAAGTCAATCAAGGAATAAGCGAGATTGATCAAGTGGTTCATTCAACGGCAGCATCCGCTGAGCAAACCTCATCATCGGCGAGTGAACTCAATCACTTGGCTGAGGCGTTGCGTGTTCAGTTAACCGAAATGGAAAGGATTGAAGGATTATTCGATCAAACCAGAATAGGTAGAGCGTCCGATCAAATTGACATTGTTCAACTTTAACTAACTGCTAAAAGAGCAAGTGTGTTTGGTATGAATACGAAAGAGCTAAATTGATAACAAAAATCATAGTTTGAGTGGATCCCGATAGATAGAGGAAGTCTGATTAAGACTAATTTTAGATGCACCTGAGGGGATATGATGGGGCATTGACAACAAGAATTATCGTCTGGCTAATTAAGGTAAAAGATCATGCTCGCGGCTCCCGTTGTAATCGATGGAGATGCGAGAATTTGGCTATTAAGTCGCGCTTGCTCTTGTCCTGCTTCAATATTGACCACTATCAATAGTAATTACTGCTAATGTCGTAGAATGTTTTTTCGACTGAACTAGAGTTCAATAAGCCTATCAATGAAGTGTATAACTAAGGGAAGTAGACGCAATGCCAATGGAAGACGAACGAGTACAATACTCAGAGCATGATAACTTAATTTCGACCACCTCACCGAATAGCCACATTACTTATTGTAATGAAGATTTTTGCCGTGTTGCTGGTTATGAAGAGGAAGAGTTGCTTGGTAAGCCGCATAATGTCATACGTCATGAAGACATGCCCAAAGCGGCATTTGGGCAGTTGTGGAGCTACATTCAGTCTGGGGAGAGCTGGATGGGCTTGGTCAAAAATCGGTGTAAGGAAAGAGGTCATTACTGGGTATCTGCCTTTGTTACTCCTATTATGGACAAAGATGGCAAAGTGTTTGAGTACCAATCTGTAAGAACGCAACCAAGTGATGAGCAGATAATAAGGGCGGAATCGCTGTACCAAAACTTGAAGCAAGGCAATTCAAGCCCAAAGCGTATCAGATGGATAAGCTTACTGACACTTTTCTTCGGCCTGCAAAGTACTGCGTTGTTTCTACTACTCACTGAGATTATCCCTTCCGCGATAACTTTGGGCGGACTACTTCTGTTTATGTCCTTGCAAATCATTGCTATTTTCTCTTTAAGTAAGCGGATGAACTCGCTGAATGACTTAGCTCTAAACTGTTATGACAATGCTTTAATGGAAAAGCCTTATACAGGATACTGCGATGACCTGTCACGCATTGAGCTTGCACTTATGATGAAACAAGCGGAGCTGAGAGCCGCAACCGCTAGAGCCACTGATACCACAGAGAGTATATTGCAGTCTGCAAGCGAAGACTTGATGAATAATCAGGCAATAGATAAGGAGCTTCACGATCAGCAAGTGGCGACAGATGCCATGGCGGTTTCTTCAGAAGAAATGTTGAGTTCGATTGGTGAAGTGTCTCAACATGCGAAACAATCGGTTGAATTTGTTGATAATGCGCGCCGTAGTGCACAAGAAGGCATGCAGACCGTTGATATTGCAGTGGAATCTGTTAGGACGTTGAGTCATCAGATTCATTCGTCAAGAGGTTCGCTTGAGAAGCTTAATAATGATGTACAAAGCATCGAGTTCATTCTAAGTATGATCCAAGAAATATCCGAGCAGACGAACTTGCTGGCTCTCAATGCAGCAATTGAAGCGGCGAGAGCCGGAGAGCATGGAAGAGGTTTTGCTGTGGTTGCTGATGAAGTGAGAGCTTTGTCTACAAAAACGAGTTCTTCGGTAAGTGACATACGTTTGAAAATCAACAGCCTGCAATTGGCGGTGACGGAGACACGTCAGGTTATGGAGCAAGGAATGGTGACGTCAAATCAAAATCTCACACACTCTCAAAAGAGTAAAGAGTCTTTTGAGGCGATTGTTAGCGATTTATCGTCAATTGCGGAACAAAGTGCGAGTACTTCTTTGGCTATCGAAGAGCAAGTAGAAGTAACGAAAGGTATGAGTGAGCATGTAGTACGGATGAATGAGGCCATTGTAACCACTAAGGAACTTTCCTCTCACTCGGTGAATAGAACTAATGGCTTAGTTGCAAATTTAAAAAGCCTGCAGAGACTGGTTATGCAGTTCAGTCAGACATAGGTCAATATTGCTCATACATAGATAAAGTAATAATTGTTTCATACATCTTTTACTTTAAGTTGTGGGCGGCCAATTGATTAACCTTCGGTATTTACTATAAACAAGGAATGGGCATGTTAGATATTTTATTAAGCCATCAGCGTCGTAAAAAGAAAGTAGTCGTAAGAACAGATTTTTATCGAAGCTTTCTCCTTAAAAGGAATTTAGAAACAGATAAATGGGCCGTGACAATTGACGGGCAGAGTTATGTCGGTCTGATTTCCTCAGTTAAACAATCGATCGATAACTGGTTGGATAATAGACAGCTTATCCCACCAGAGTATTTTGAACGTAATAAGTCACAACCTCAAACGCGAAAAATCGACATTCATAATAGCGTGAAAATTATAAACGACACCGGAAAAGACTATGACTGGTATGCAATTGTAGGCAGTCGATTAATAAAAGGAACGAAGCCCGCGCTAGTAGAAATTATAGATAAAGCTATGAATCAGGCTAATACTCTTAATGAGTAAAGGGCTTTGTTGCGTAATTCGATGGAACTAAATCAAGAAGTTACGACCTGATCGGCTAAATCAGCTAATCTTCGTAGCCTTATGCCGAACCTCGTTATTAAACAACTAATACCAATTAAAGAAAAAATATGATCTAATTAAGGCTGTCGAAACTATCGTTGAACGTCGCTATGGATAGCCTTAATAATACCGATTTTAGAAAGCTTGCTTGTTAATATCATCCTTGGCAAATACCAATACGCGATGCCACTTTATCGCCAAGAATCGCTGTTTACTCAGTCGGGTATCGAGCTATCACGAACCACCATGGCACGGTGGGTTATCCAAGTCAGTGAGAAGTTTGCACCACTCTACGCAGCCTTGAAAGAGCACCTACTAGAGCAAGTGGTGGTTCAGGCGGATGAAACACCACTCAATGTACTCAAGGAAGATAAACAGTGTTACATGTGGCTCTACTGCTCGGGTGCAGACTCGCCAGAAGCTACGTTACCGAATGTGAAAAACATCGCCTTGTACGACTACCAAAACAGTCGCGCGAGGGCGTGCCCTGTTGCCTTCTTGGGTGACTATAGTGGCTATCTACAAACCGATGGCTATGGTGCTTATGATGGGCTTCACTGGCGGCCGAGCAAATTCAATTTGAGTAACAGGAGTTAATAGGTTTTCATCAGAGCTCTCCAGAGAGAACCCACGCGGTGCACTCAGAACACGAACATTGAGCTTAAGTAGTGTACTCAACATGTTCGAACCAATGGAACGAACTACAACAGCATTGACCTGATTATCTTGCAACACTTCGCGCCAAAAGTGCTTACGACCACAACATGATGATGACTTAGGCAGCTCGAGAATTCGTTTGGCTTTGGTTTGGTTATCCCACAGCATAATCTGAGGAGCTTTGGCAAAATGATTGGAAAGAGAAGATTCGTGGCAGGGAATGGCAAATAACATAGTGTTCTCCTTTATGTGTGAGGAGGACACCTTACAATCATTATTGGCATATGCCAATAATGATTGTAAGAAGTTAGGATCCATTGAGTTACTACTTTGAGAGGCGACTCAGTGCCTGGATTGGTAGGACGACAGCTCTTTTTCTCTTAGTTTGACGATTTTGGTGAAAATCTAAGCGAATGCGAACAAACTAAACCCTGGGGGAAGTTCAGCTACTTCTACCTGGTGCTTTGATGGCTTCACACTCATGAGGCATTGTGATGGTTGGTCTCTACTTTTAGTGTATTTACCTACATTAACATCGACTGATCCGAAATTGTGAATAGATTACCAACTAGTATTCCAATAGCAAGCATCGTTGAAGTAGATAACGTTTAGATGAATTGCTTTTTTGTTAACTCCCATCTATTTGGGGTGGGGTCACAAGTAGTCAATAAAGGTGCTAGTTAAGTTTATGTATTTGGTGATAAAGCCCGACCTTTTGATAGTTGTGCATCTAAAACTACAAATTTGAGATTGTGTGCAAGGAAACAGACATATAACCAAATTAGGGTAAGCCAAGAGCTGGCGAAAGCAGAGCCAGATATCGATGTACTCCTACATTGGAACTTCAAACATTAGTAATATCGCCCCGTGGGTGCATGGAGCGGATACATTGATTTAGTGGCTTTAATCGATTTAATTAATACTATCAACTATAAGTAAAGGATTCACATGAAATGAACCATACTGAACGAGTCAGTTCGATTCTAGAATACTTGGAAGATCATTGTCATGAAGAGCTAAATTTAGAACATGTCGCAAAGCGTGCTAGTCTTTCCCCTTTTCATTTTCACCGCATATTCAAGTCTATCGTCGGTGAGACTGTCGCTGAGTACGTTCGAAGACTTCGCTATGAGAAAACGGCTCAAGCTCTGTTATTTCAAGATAAAAGTGTTACCGCAATAGCTCTATCGTTTGGCTATTCTAGCCCTCAATCTATGGCAAAAGGCTTCAAAAAATATTATGGAGTTACGCCCAGTCAAATAAAGCAATGCAAGAATTTGGGGGAATATGCAGCACTAATGCAAAATAGCAAGATAGGATCCTCTCTTCACAAGAATAGACACGAACTTCCTGACCATCTAACTTATGCTGATCTTAACAACAAACTAAATGGTAAATCTCAGATGAAAACTATTAGAATGAATGCAAGAAAAATAGCATATGTACGTGTAATTGGCCCTTATGGTGAAAGTTACGATCGTATTATTTACAGTTTAAGCCATGAAGTTCGGGTGCTAACAGTTCGTAATTGCCGTCAGATTTTGACGGAAAGTGACGTGTAAAACCGTGTTATAACAAGGCGTTTAAGAGTGATTCCAAACGCTTGCCGGTTTCGCTTCGCTCAAGTATGGCAAACGATTGTCACACCTTAACGCAGCGTTATGTGAATAGGAGGTTTCAGTGAACAATGTAGTCAAAGAACGCTTCGATGAATATCCGGAAAATGCTCGTATTAGGCTAGAGGAGCTACGAAATCTAGTCTTTCAAATCGCATCTGATTTGGAGCTGGGTGAAGTCGATGAAACTCTAAAGTGGGGTGAACCTAGCTATAGTGTAAAAACAGGCAGCCCGCTAAGAATGGACTGGAAGCTAAAATCTCCTAACAACTATTACCTGTTCTTTAATTGCCAAACTAAGTTAGTCGATACATTTCGAGAATTGTATGGTGAAGAACTGGTGTTTCAGGGAAACAGAGCAATCGTTCTGTCCATATCGCAAGTGTTGCCAGAAATAGCAATCAAGTCCTGTTTAGAGTTGGCTTTAACCTATCAGCAGCGTAAACATTTACCTCTTTTGGGCGCGTGAAAAATTCACATAACAAAGCGTTCAAGAGGGATTCCCAACGCTCTGCATTTTGGGTTTGATTCCGCTTCAGTGATTACGGCACAATGGTTTAGGTTGGGTGGCCTGCGTTGCTCACCCCCTAACGCGGCGTTATGGCGCAGGGCAAAATGAACAAAATCGTCGAATTAATAAAATGTGATCCAATAAGAACTGAGGCACTAAATCATGTGTCTAAGCTGAATCTACCTCAGTGCTATATAGCAGCGGGTTTCGTTCGAAACTTAATCTGGGACTCGTTACATGAGTTTGAATCTGCGACTCCTTTGAATGACGTTGATGTGATTTACTTCGATCCTAATGAATCCAATCCTGATGCCTATCTGTGTTATGAAGAATACTTGAAAGGCTGTATGCCAGAGCTTAATTGGCAAGTTCGAAATCAAGCTCAGATGCATGAACGTAATGGTGATGAACCTTATCAAAGTTCAGTGGATGCTATGAGCCACTGGCCTGAAAACGAAACAGCGGTTGGTGTTCGTCAAACAGGCGTGAATCAATATGAAGTTATATCAGCATTTGGGTTTGAATCTTTATTTGGTTACTGCGTCACGCATAATCCTAAAAGGTCACTAGCAACATTTGAAAATCGTGTAAATTCGAAAGAGTGGTTAGTTAGGTGGCCATCTTTGAGAACTGCGCCATAACAATAAATTTAAGCAGATTCGTAACGCTTGGCATTTTCGGTTTGAATCGACTTTAGTGTTTACGTCACAACGGCCTAGGTTTGGTGGTAGTGTTGCTCACTACTTAATCTGGCGGTTACTGACATTATGTGATTGGTGGACACTTCATATCTATTGGGGCTAAAATGCCTTCTCGCGGCTGCACATGAATTTCAGTCAACTTTAGAGAAAATACGATGATTGTAGAAAATGTGCTTCCTGAAAATTACGCAGAAATGCTTAGTGTTTGGGAAAATTCAGTTCGAGCAACTCATGACTTTATATCAGAAGAAGATATTGAGTTTTTTAAACCAATTATCATTGAGCAGACTTTTCCTGCTGTCACGTTAAGATGTGTGAAAAATGAAAGTGGTTCAATTTTAGGTTTCGTGGGTATCCACGACTCAAAGGTTGAAATGCTGTTCATCTTAAACGAAGCAAGAGGACAAGGTATTGGTGAGGTGCTACTGCAATACGCAATAGAGCAGTTAGGCGCAACCAAAGTGGATGTAAACGAACAAAACCCGAAAGCCGTAGGTTTCTACGAGCATATGGGTTTTAAAGCAGTTTCTCGCTCACCGCTTGATGATATGGGAAAACCTTTTCCCATTCTGCATATGACACTTTAGAGCTCGGTTTGTCGTAACCAGTTTGCTAGAAGAAACGCCCAAAGCTAATAACTTCGGGCGTTTCCGTATGCAATGAAAAAATCACTTAGTATCAAGTTTGAAGTGCGACACTTTCTACAGATACGCATGAATATACTCCGTTGGTGTCCTATACCCAAGCCTTTTGCGTGGGCGTGTATTTAATTTGTGTGCTATTTCATTGCAGAGCTTCTGTGTCACGTGTGACATAGAAGTTCATTTTGGTAAGTATTGTCGTATCAAGCCATTGGTGTTTTCATTAGTGCCTCGCTCCCATGATTGGTATGGATTTGCAAAGTAAAACAGACAGTTATGGTGTTTTTCTAGTTGTGCATAACCATGAAGTTCAGTGCCGTTATCTGCAGTTATCGTCTTAAAAGGTAAGTCAGAGCGGGTCATGATTTTGCTCATTCTTACGTTGAGTGACTCGCTTGTTCTGTCGTCCATTTGCCCAATAAAAGTGTAGCCAGTCATTCTGTCGACTAAAGTCACGATACAGTGCTTGGTTCCACGGCCAACGACGGTATCAATTTCCCAATGACCAGGCTCTTTTCTATGCTCAGCTTTTGCCGATCTTTCGGTAATATGGCGCTTTACTGCCAAGCGTCCACTGTTAATGTTAGTTTGACCTACAAGAGGTATCTGAAACGAGTAAGATTGTGGTCTGTTGAGTATGGTGCTTTCCTTATTAAGTGCAGTTTAAAGTAAAGCCATAATTTACTAGTACAATTTAGAGGTGAATGAGGGAAAATGAAAATTTCAAATTTAACTGATTATCCAGATGAGATAGAGACTATCGCCAATTGGTACTTTAACGAATGGGATTGCAAGGATTCGGGAGCTACTCTTGAAAGTGTTATTGAAAAGGTATCTTCTGTTTCGAATAGAATAGCATTTGTAGCTCATCTTGATGGAGAGTTGGCAGGAGCTGGAGAGCTTAAATATCGTGAGTACTCTAGTTATCCGAAGTATAACTATTGGCTCGATGGGATTTATATTCCTATAGAGCAACGTGGAAAAGGTATTTCAAAAGCATTAATCAAATTTGCTAAAAAAAAGGCTGGTGAGTTAAGAGTACCGACAATATATCTTCGCTGTGAAGAGCATCTCGTGAAACTTTATGAGGCTCATGGGTTTCAGGTGGTATGTACAGAAAAAACTAAACTCATAATGGAGCATAAAGTTAACACATAACAGAAGCTTCAAACCGACAAACAACGCGTGACATTTTTAATTTGCGGTGAATTTAGTATTTAAGGTGCAATGCCGCGGCTTTTTTGTGCGTTGTCTGCGGTTTAAGCTGGCGTTATACGCTTTTAGAAAACAATCGGATATGAACACGTTAGTATTTGAAGTTTGTGATGAGATTAGTCCGTATTGGGCAGAACTAGAAAGGTTATTTCAAAGTAATTGGACTGAGTTTTCGTTTGTAGATACCTACAAGGCGAAATCTGAGCTTCCTCCTGTTATTTTTGCTGTAAGAAACTGGTGGTTTAGCTTACTCTCGATGTCAAGAGCTACATGGTAGTTCAGAAGTGGTGTGGGTTAATGCTGTTTATGTTTTACCTGAGTGGCGTGGTAAAGGTATTGCTAGTGAACTGATCAATCGAGGTGTTAGCCAAGTATCATCAACAACTCAAAGCAACCTTTATAATGTACCATCGTTGTACGAGTCATTAGGTTGGCTAGCGGTTGGCATTGAAAGTGAGCCAAACCATAGCGTAATGAGTATCTCACTTAGGACTCAACCACGCGTATAACATGAATAGCCACCGACAGAACATCGGGAGGGGATCCCATGTCATTCGTTAATTGTCAGCGAGACAACGCAGCTAAAGTAGATGATTTCGGGTCAATGTAATTTACAGTTATGTTCGGATCTATTTCTAATTCTAGTTTGCTAAAGTTGTGTTCCATTTTTATTGTTGTGGTTTTGTTTTGCCGTTTCAGACGCGAGTGTACTAGTTGAAAGTATTTACTCTGGGGATTGAGTTTAGAACCAATTATTGTTAGTTTGCTTGGATGAAACGTATCTCGACACCTTTATCATTTTTCTCTTGGTGGCGCTCTAACTAGAGCGGCACAGGATTTTCACATTCTTAAGCTGCTGGAAGGTAGCTAAGACTGTGTTCTGATTATCTCCAGTAGCGATCTATTTACTAGGAGACGAACATGAACACTAACCACTACTCTGAAAATTCAGAAGTCATCTTAACCGGTGACAGAGCTACGGGCCCATTGCATCTTGGCCACTATATTGGTTCACTGAAGCAGCGTGTTGCTTTACAGCATGCTAACGACCAAACTATCCTTGTTGCTGACATGCAAGGTTTAACAGATAACGCTCACAATCCATCTAAGGTATCTTCCAACATACTTAATGTCGTCGCTGATTATCTGGCGGTAGGTATTGACCCAAGTAAAACCACAATTTGTCTCCAGTCGCAGTTACCCGCATTGGCTGAACTAACGATGTATTACAGCAACCTTGTGACAATAGCTCGGTTAGAGCGAAATCCTACGGTGAAAAGTGAGATTCAAAACAAAGGCTTTGAGCGCTCAATCCCTGCTGGTTTTTTGACATATCCCATTTCTCAGGCCGCTGACATCACGGCTTTCAACGCCACGCTTGTTCCTGTAGGGGATGACCAACTGCCGATGCTTGAACAAACGAATGAAATTGTAAGGAAGATAAACGCCCTAGCAGGCAAAATGGTTCTTAAAGAATGTCGTCCGCTACTGAGCAATGCATCACGTTTACCTAGCACAGATGGCAAGAATAAAATGTCAAAATCAATGGGGAACGCTATCAATCTTGGCGCTTCCCAGAAGGAGATCAGTGCTGCAGTAAAATCAATGTATACCGACCCAAATCACTTGAGAATAGAGGACGCTGGTTGTGTTGAAGGAAACGTTGTTTTTACCTATCTTGATGCATTTCACCCCGATTCAAACTACATTACTCACCTGAAGGAACATTATCAACGAGGTGGACTTGGCGATGGAACAACAAAAAAGATCTTGGAAGAATGCCTGCAAGAGCTACTTCGACCTATTCGAGAGAAAAGAGCCGAACTACTCGATGACAAAGCACAGCTAATTAGTATTTTGGCTGAAGGAAGCCAGCTATCTAAAGAGAAAACTGAGAGAGTACTTTTTGATATTAAAGATATATTTGGGTTAAATATCTTCTAAACAGACGTTACTCCGGGAGTGTCAACTCAAATTAATGAGTAATGCTCCCGAAGTGCTCCGCGTTACGTTAATACATCATTTGTTGAGCCAGTTTAAGATTGCCCGATTTGTTTCTTCCGGTAACTCTTGCTGTATCCAATGACCACAGTCTAAATGAATGACTTGTACATTGGGTACGAATTCTTTCAGATTTTCCGGTTGAGGTATCATGTCTCTATCACCATAAATCATCAGTGTCGGATGCTGGAGTACAGGGTTTACATCTGCTAATTGGTGCCAGTTCCGGTCCAGATTTCTGTACCAGTTGATACTACCGTTAAACCCCGAAGATCTAAAGGAAGATACATAGACGTCTAATTCGGACTCACTCATCACAGGATTCCCAGAAATCGTTTCCGATTGCGCGAGATTTATCATCATCATACCGGATTCGACACTTGGGGTGGGAGTATCTTTTCTGTACAAGTTATGAAGAAACTGAAATGTGTTCTCTTCTAATATGGCATCAGCAACCCCGGGTTGTTGATTAAAGTGAACAAAGTAATAATCCGGACCAAGTAGTTGTGACATGAGCTCTATCCAGGGCACCTCACCGCGCTCCTGATAGGGCAAGCTCAGGTTTATTATCTTGCTGACACGTGTGGGGTGTAGTAAAGCGAGCCCCCAGACAACCATTGCTCCCCAATCATGACCAACAAAAATGGCATCGTCGTATCCATAATGATCGAGCAAGGCAACAAGGTCACCAGACAAATGTTCGATATCATACGCCTCTACTTCCTTAGGGCATGAGGAATTTCCATACCCCCGTTGATTAGGAGCGATGACATGGTAGCCTTCAGCTACTAGGGCAGCCATTTGGTAACGCCATGAATAAGCAAGCTCCGGCCAGCCATGGCAAAGTATAATTGGCTTTCCAGCGTGTTGCTGGCCAGCTTCGAACACTTCTAGCTCGATATTATTAACGGAAATTAATTTGGGTGTGGGAAAGTGATTAAAATTTAACATAGTCCTTCTCCTGATTGGTGACATGATTGGTCTTACATTTTGGCTACACGTTTGTTTATTAAGATAATTGTCAGGGGCGAACACAGCATTTGGGTTCACTGACAAACATTGTTAAGTAATGTATAACTTAATGGTGACACTAGTTGGCACTAAATATCAGGAAGCGTAAAAATGAACGTTAGAGTAAGACAAGACGCTATCATTCGTAATCTTCGACGAAATGGAACATTAACTGTTGGGAGGTTGGCTGAAATTGTTAGCGCATCAAGGCGTACAGTATTAAGGGATATCAGTACGTTGAGAGAAGAAGGATTTATTATTCACTCGGAAGCAGGGCCTGGTGGGGGGCTTAGACTTGAGCCTCAGTCCGTCTTGACCAGCTCTCGAATTTCTGTTGTCGAGGTATTTTCTCTTATCATCAGTGTGACTGCGATGCGATCAACTGGTAGCATGCCTTTTTCATGTGTTGCAGATACAGGTTTAGCAAAAATTGAGGAGTCTTTGTCGTCAGACAAGATTAAAGACCTGCGCCGCTTGTTGGATGGTGTATATATTGGAAAGCTAGCACCAGGTGTTGATACTGCGAACATAAGAGAAATAGATACCAACCTTTTGTCTGTTTTCGAAACAGCTTTTTTACAACGCCAAATCATCCGTTTTAAATACTTTGATGTGAAAGATGTTACTACAAGTCGTGAAGTAGAGCCGCAAGCCGTACTAATTCTATGGCCTCTCTGGTATCTGGTTGCATGGGATCCACTACGAAGTGATTTTCGCCACTTTCGCATGGATAGAATAAAATTACCTGAGCTTGTTGAAGGTAGTAAATTTCGCCAGCGTTATGTACCGTTTGAAGACAACGTTTCTCAATATCGTAACCTAGTTCGTTGACCACACAATTTTTTTGTTCTAGGCTCAAGTGACACAAAACTTATTCAAAGTGTTTGCTGGTTGACCATACAGGCCATACAGGTTTTATGTACTTTTTTAAAGACATAGGTTGCTTTTCTAGTAATCTCTCAGTAGTACGGTGCCGACGCAACAGTATTCGTCAGTACCAAAGCGGTATCACCAGGCTCCAATGCTTCCATAGCGTTTTGGATGCCTTTCAGTCCGTTTATGAAATAAACTGCTATAGACTCAAACGCTTTTCTAATGGCTTGTTTGCTAGTAACGTTTTACCAGGCTCGACAACTAAGACTGCATCTCTGGTATACAGACATTAAGGTGTATCTATCTACCGCAACTATCGCTTTGTCAGCTCTTTCTATTTGATTGATGATTGATGATTGATGATTGATGATTGGATGACACATGTTCCAACTCCCGTGTCACACATTGATGCTCTCCTGGTCGTTATAGAGAACAGGCATTTCATTTTTCCAGATACTCCAGATTTGAGGTGAACAAATCAATTCCACCATAAAACTGGCGACATTGATGCGACTGCTCTCCTTTGACGCAAATATGGGGTCAGAAAGCGGTGAGGGGTGGACAGAAAACTCCGTTTTAAATGGTAGGTCAACTAAGCTATCTGGTCTGACTGCAACCCACTGCAATGGATGCTTGGAGCCGGAAATATTGTATTGCAGGTACTGGGCAGCTTCTTCATTATCCACATGGGGAGGCATGGTTTTTCTTAACAATTGAATCACCATTTTATGCATCCATGAAACTGACTCGCCGCTTAGTGAGTTTTGATATCCGGACGTACTCATCAAAACAAATTTTACTGGCTGTAATGGTTTCAGTTCTGCAACAGCTCTGCATATCCGCTTTGTGGTGTCTGCGACCAGTTTTCTTGGTTGGCCGTAAATGCCCTTCAGCGTCAAATTGTGCCCAAGGCAGCAAATCACAGCTTCGCAACCTCTGACATGGAAAAGCAATTGCTCCTCAGATAAATCAACTATGCTGGCAACCACTACTTCTACCTGATTGTTGTCAATCAGGTCACTTTCTACTCTATCTAATGATCGCACAATGGCTTTTACGTGGTAACCCCGCGAGATTAGTTCTCTTACGACAAGTCGCCCTGTTGCTCCTGTCGCTCCCAACACTAAAACTGTCATAAATAACCTCAATAAAACAATTGTGCAGATACTATATCTATACATATAGTTAATGGTAATTACTTGAAAGTGTATAGAGGTATACATATTTGTATGAATTGGAAATCAATTTCTTTTGACTGGAATCGGACAAGGGCCTTTTTAGCAACTGCAGAACTTGGAAGCTTGTCTGCAGCAGCAAAATCTTTATGTGTGACACAACCGACGCTGAGTCGTCAGGTGTCAGCCCTGGAGCACGAGCTTGGAGTTGCTCTTTTTGAGCGCTCAGCCCATAAGCTAAAACTCACTCGCAGTGGTGATGAGTTGCTTAATATCGCGCGCGAAATGGGAGATGTGGCCCATAAATTTTCAATGGCTGCAAATGGCCAGTCGGAAGCTCTGACAGGCGTTGTTGTGATATCAGCTTGTCAGCTTGACGCCGTATATAGGTTGCCACCGGTTCTTAGCAAATTAAGACGTAAAGAGCCAAATATATCCATAGAGTTGGTTGTCACAAACGACCTAAGTGATTTAAAACGTAGAGATGCCGATATTGCTCTTCGAAGTTTCCAACCTACTCAGTCGACTCTCATCGCAAAGAAGCTGGGTGAAGAGCAAGTCTATTTGTATGGTACCCGAGACTACCTCCAACCGTTCTTTGATCTAAGAGCCACAGGGGATTTCAGTGATATACAAATTATAGGGTTTGGAAATAACAGAAGAATAATTGAACAGTTTGCTGAGTATGGTTGGCAGCTAGTTGAAGATAATTTCAAGCTTTCTACTGAATTTCAGCCTGCTCAACTAGAGTTATGCAAAAACCATTTAGGGTTGATGTATTTGCCAGAAGACATAGCGAAACAAGAGCCGAAACTTATTCGAGCTCCCGAGGACTTCTTTCCGATGATGCAGATACCACTATGGCTTGTATGTCATGAAGAACTTAGAACAAACTTGCGGGTTCGCCGAGTGTTCGATCTATTGGCAGCAGAGCTGGAAGCTCTCGACATTCCCTGATTGGCTGCTTGTTCCGTTGTCAGGAAGCGTCTTCAGATGAGAGCACTGACCGACTGAAATTGAAGTTGAAAAAACAGAGAAGCTAAAGCTTATACAAGCTTTTCTCCGAACATCGAACATGGGTGTCAAGATGTGTCACCAATGCTTTTTATAATCCTCCTCATCCTAAGTTGAAAAGGGGCGGCGTCTGCATGAGTTGCGGTGAGGTACTCAATTTTAAACCGTTCATTCGTTTAACCTTAAAAAGCGTAAAAACACCAAAGCAAGTACATTTGGAGACAATAAATGTCCGATGTAATATTTTTTAAGAATCAAGAAGAAATGCACGCCTGGTTAGAGTTAAATCATGCTAAGCAAACTGAGGTTTGGGTGGGTTTTTATAAACAAGGCTCTCGAAAGTTAAGCTTTACATGGTCCGAATCAGTTGACATCGCGCTTTGTTTCGGTTGGATAGATGGCATTCGGAAATCAATAGATAAAGAGAGTTATAAAATTCGTTTCTCACCTCGGAAGATAGATAGTGTTTGGAGTGCTGTGAACGTGAAGAAAGTGCAGAATCTTCTACAAATGGGAAAAATGAGGCCGGAGGGCATTTTGTTATTTGACAATCGAAATGACGTGAAAGGCTATTCCTCTGAACAAAGAAATATCCCGCTAGATAAAAAGTATGAAGAGTCACTTAAGGCGAATGCACCCGCCTGGCAATACTTTACTAGTTTAGCGCCTTCGTACAGAAGAGATTCGATATGGTGGGTTATGACTGCTAAGAAAGAGGAAACTCGTGATAAAAGATTGCATGTACTCATTGAATCATCTGCAGCAGGTCAAAAAATACCTATGTTACGTAAACATAAGTAAGAATAGTTCCTACCCACTATGTGCTAATGAAATGATGAGTACGATTAAGTTTTGGTTGGATTAGAAAGGCTAATGGAGAGCAAAAGAGGCCAACTGGTTGAAAGGAATTTCTCAGAAGGGTGAAGGCCTTTAAACGTCTATGCTCACAAGCATTTTTATCGATGGGGTTACACCTTTGTATAGCCCTGGTAAATGTTTCTGGTAATCTAGATTGAATGTAAAGGCAAAGTAAGTTGGGAGTCCACCCTAATATGAGCCGGAAATTTTTGGAAAAGAAGGATGTTTGAAGTTGTCAAAAACTGATAATAGTAACCATGTTTCTGTAGCTGCGGCTCTTGACCTTGTTGATGAACTTAACACGGTTAATTTGGAATATAAGGAAGTGAGGTTACAACAGCTGTTAAAGAAGTTCTCTACCCTTGATTTGATCGATCGTTTACCAATCGCTGACTATTTCTACCTTTGGGATGTGATTCGCAAGAATCACACTATTCCTGAGATCGGACTCACTCTCGGGCAAAAGATCAATCCAAGCTCTAAAGGAGTACTAGCTAGCTGGGTTAGTCAAACAAGTTCTCTAGCTGAAGCAGTAGATACCTTCATTGAGAACACTTCTCTAATGAACACTGCAGAACAATGGCAAGTGGATATGAATGGGTTCACTTGCACCTTGAAGCTGACTATTCATAAATGTGATGATTACCCTACGATAGCCGTCGAAAGAAGTATGAGCGCAATGGTTGCTTGGGCTAACTTGTTAAGCGGGAACAAGGTCAAGATATCAAGGGCAAATTTTACTTTTGATGCTCCGGACTACAAGAGTAAGCTCGTACCAATATTTGGAAAGAATATAATCTTTTCATCCGATGTCAATTCACTAGAGTTTCCTTCTACCCTCTTAGAGGAACCAATTCAAACGAGCAGTATGTTCCTTAAAAGTATCGCAGAACAAAAAGCTAAGGAGGTATTAGTAACTATTCGAGGCAGTTCAATTATCAAGGACAAGACAAAGGCTTTAGTCGTTGATTGTTTGAACAATGGTCAAACCCCCTCTATAAATGTGATAGCTAAGCAACAGCACATGAGCAGACAAACACTCTATCGAAGACTTAAAGAAGAAGGATCGAATTTCAAAAAAATTGTTGACCAAGTCCGTAGCGAAAGAGTTCGAAGCTTGATCAGTTCTGGGCAGCATAGTATTACCGAACTATGTTTTGGCCTCGGATTTAAAGAGCCATCAAGCTTTTACAAAGCGTTTAAAAGGTGGTTTGGAGTTACACCAGCACAGTACATCAATGATTAGCTAGATAATTTGTCACTTGCAACACCCAGACTGTAAAACTGGCTCAATAGTTATAGTACTTGCTCATCAAACCGTATGATCATATCTACAAGTTGAGTAACAATTGTATAAATAGCTGAGTCCATATCTAGCTAAAAGGCGTCTAGGACATCAGTGGCGATTCATACCAGTTAAGTTGTTATAGATTTCAATCTAGCTAGATTAAGCAACTTTATTAAAAATGGTATCCGAGCGTCGCTCCCCATCCAAAGCCACCAGCGTCTCTCTTTTCACCGCTCAGCTCCACATCAACACTTGAGTAACGAGCGTCAAGACCCATAGACCACTGGCTGTAAAAGTGAAAGTCGATACCACCCCCAACCCAATAGCCAGTGCCAGTACCGTCATGGGTAGTTTTGGTTCCCGAGTTGATTTCCTCTAGTTCGACCGCTACGAAGCTGACACCACTACCCAAATAGGATGTAAATACATTTGATGTAATTTGGGGCTGATATCTTAGACCGATGTTCATTTCACCTATTGCTGATTCTGTTGTTTTACCAGCTACTTTGTTTTCATAGCTATTGCCATGAAGGTCAAATGCTATACCGAATGGCAGGGCTGCAGGTTGAAAAGTCGAAAGGACAGCAAACGTGTGCATTGAGTTATTTTTGCCCCAGTTTGATTCTAATGTTTTATTACCAACCATTACCTTTATAGAAGTTTGACTATTTGTTGCATTTACAACACCACTAGGTAACAGCACTAAACCAATCGTAGTAATTAAGATGGGGTTCTTCTTCATGTTAAGTCCTTAATTTGTCGTTCTTTATAAGCATGATTCTGTTGATGGAAGTATGTAGTAGAGGGTCAATCTATCAAACAATGATAACTGCAATGATGTCTACCGGTGACAATTTATTGTCCTTTGGTTTCAGTTCATTTAACTAGCTTGTGTTCAACGCTTATGGTTTAGTATCGTCATAGCGTATGTGGTGTTAGTAGTTGAAGGGAAAGCATAAATGGATAGATTTCAAAAATTTGTAGGTGCTGCAGCTTGGATTGAGGCACTCATTTATGTCTTTGCCTTTGTATACTTTGGTGCTTTTTGGGCATATCCCCCGGAGGGTAGTGCATCAGAAAAAATGACCTATTTAGCAGAAAATCAATTTTCTTTTTCAATGATGTATTTTCTCATGTATGTCGTATTTGGCGTTTTTCTATCCGTACTTGTCGTGGGATTATTTGAAAAACTAGAATCGACAAATGATCCACTTGTTAAAATCGGTTCAGTCTTCGGCTTTGTTTGGGTTGTTCTGGTCATTGCAAGTGGCATGTTGGCGAATATTGGGCTTGTACATGCTGTTGAGCTAATGGACCAATCCGCAGAGAAAGCTTTCGATATGTGGAGAGTGGTTACAGTAATAATAGAAAGTCTTGGAGGAGGAAACGAACTCGTTGGAGGACTTTGGGTTCTGTTACTTAGCCTAGCAGCTTTAAAGGCGACAGTATTTCCACGAGGGCTCAATTACCTTGGCATATCTGTAGGGTGTGCTGGAATCTCGACAATATACCCTGCCGAAGTCTTAAATGAAATTTTTGGTATCACTCAGGTTCTATGGTTTTTCTGGTTAGGTGTGTCCATGTTAGGTCAGCACTCCACCAGTAAATTAGCCGACAGTTAACGCGTGTGGTGATTCATCGCAGGCTGAACGCTAATGGAATTGAATGAACTTTATGAACGTGTGACAGTTCGGTGATGTTAAGTCATAGGGTGAAGAATTTAATTGTTTGCTTTTAAAATAAATTTAATAATTTCAATGCCTTAAGTGTTCTTTCAAGTTGCACTAAGAAAGAGAACAGAGACTAATAGAGTCCTATCTTTACCAACGGGCCTTATTTTAGAGAGAGTATATGTCTGCAGAAATTTTATTCATTAGACTACAGGTGTTTGTTTTTACATTGGTATTGCTATTGGTTCAGGCTCTTGTCTTCCCTATTAACGCGTTTGCCAGTCAATCAGATGATGGTGAAAGCCGTTTTTTCTCACTCAAAGAAATTCAGCTTTCTGAAAAAAAGGAATTAGCGCCTTTGGATTTTATATCGTCAAGCGATGGTGTGCCACTCGCCTTTAGAACTTACCGTTCCAAAAATACTAAAGCTATTCTGATTTTCTATCACGGTGCAGGAGCACATAGTGGGCTTCTATATAATCATATCGGAGTAGGGTTGAGAGACGAGTTTCAAATGACGGTATACATGCCTGATATCAGAGGGCATGGGAGCTCGGGTGGCGCGAGAGGAGATGCGCCCAGTGAAAACCAAGTTTGGCATGATATTACAACAATGATTAATCATATTAGGACTTTACATCCGGCTACACCTATTTTCTTAGGTGGTCATTCAGCGGGTGCGGGACTGGTACTGAATTACTCGAATTGGGAGCCGCGGCACGCCGTAGCAGGTTATGCTCTTGTCGCACCATACTTGGGTTTTCGTTCAAAAACAAACCGTGAACCTGACGATGAAGAGTATAGTTTTTCAGAGGTAAATGTAGCTAAATTTGTAGTTAACTCAATAACTAAAGGTCTGCTTTTTGGCCATTCAAAAGCTGTGGAATTTAACTTTCCCGAAGACATTCTCGAGAAAAATCCAGAAATAGTGACTTTTAATACAGTGGTAATGTCCAACGCTGTAACCCCAAATTCTCCAGATATCCAATTGCATCAATTGAAACGATTCGGACTTTGGATTGGCTCTGAGGACGAAGCTTTTGATCCGGATAAGGTCATAGCGTTTGTTGATAATAATACTCATAAACATGCAGATGTAGAAATCGGTGTGCTTGATGGGGAGAAACATTTCTCTATTGTTCTCAAAGCAGCAGATTTCATAGGCTCATGGGTGTCGCAATTACTCGAACAGGATATTTAGTGAGTGTGTTCAAAATTAATCGCGACAGCGGCAGAAGAGCAATCAGTCGTGGCTTCCCAAATTAATGAGTCTGTTTCAGACCTCAATGTGTTAGCTGGACAAACGCAGAAAGGCTCTTCTGAAAATAGAGAGTTAGCAAGTCAACTGAAAGGTAGCGCTGAGCGCTTGGAGCAGCAAGTCAGTCAATTTAAGTTCTAACACAACGCCTTTGAAGCCCGTATAGAGCTCAGTGATTCGTTTTTTTCCTGAGCTCTGTTCGGCAGTGAGCACACTCTGTATCATTATAACCAAGGATGAAGTTATCTTGACCATCTTATCAGAACAGCCCCAAGGCGCGCTGATGTTTCGTTTACACGCGCGCTCTACACGGTTTGCGCTTGGTACGATTAAAATTAAAGAAATCGTGCCTTATCAAAGACCCACGGTACTTCCAGCCTGCCACAAAGACGTAGTGGGAGCGGCCACGATTCGAGGTACGAGTATGCCCATCATTGATCTGTCCGCAGTCATGGGAGGGCAGGCGGTTCCGGTTGAAGAGAGAGACTCTCAGACACTGATTGTGGCTGATTGCATGCGTATATTAGTGGCGCTCATGGTGCATCAGGTTGAGCATATCGTGCCCTGTGATTGGAAATCTGTTACACCATTGCCAGACACGCTAGGACAAGAAACTTTTATATTGGGTACGACGCGTTATGAGGAGCAACTGGTGCAGTTGCTTGATATCGAGCAGGTGTTGGTGGACATTTTTCCGGCACAGACCGACGAAGCAGGGGTAAGACTTTCTCAAGAAGAAATCGCTCTCCTGCAACAAGTGTCGGTCATGGTGGTTGATGACTCCAGTATTGCTCGCAAGCTTATTTCCGAATTGTTAGACCGTTTTGGTGTGTCGTATCAAACCTTTGAGAATGCCGATGAAGCCTTGTCTGTGCTGAGGGAGCGTTCTGCCTCTCGTTCTGCATTCCATGTGTTAGTGAGTGACATAGAAATGCCGAAAATGGATGGGTATGAGTTGGTGTTTGCGGTCAACGATGACCCCAACACTCGAGCACTGTACACCATTTTACACACGTCTTTGTCCAGTGAGATGAGCCAAGAGCGTGCGAAGCAAGTCGGTGCTAACGAAGCGTTGTCAAAATTCAATGCGAGAGATTTGATGAACGCTTTGCTACGAGGAGCGAAAGAAAGCGCTGGCTTATCATCAAAACTAAAAGACCCTTTAACGTGATGCGAGATGTGGACGCTTGATAATGCAGACAATCAATAAATCGTCATATAAAGGGTCTTGCTCACTTAAAGGTCGAGCGGCCATAGTGACCGGGCGTCGTTATAGTGATGAAGCAAACACAATAGCAGAAAAGGTGGCACAAGCGACCAGGATGAGGCACGCCAAGTGGCTAGTGAATCGTCAGTTTGTACTAGACCAGAGTAATGTCGATGCCTCACTGAGTGAGCAAGCACGGTATTGCGAGAGTGTCATAAACGATGAGCGTGAGAGAGTGACGCGCAATCAACGTCTGCTACTTCAATGTGAGCGCGATAGAGTGAAAGACAAGTTACGCCAGCAAGAGGCTAGGCAACGTATTCATGCCGGTGTAGTGGATGACATACTGGCCGAAACCGAAAGCTCGATGAGTACGCAGCTGTTAGGCATGTCGCCGGTTCAGCTATTTGGTCGCTTTCCCGACTTTGCCTACTTCGCATCAACGGCATACTCCCCTTCTTTAAGTGTGAGTAAGCTATCTGTGTTGACGACGAATGATGCCTCATTAAATAGTGAAGTATTGTCTCTGATGGCGAATGCGAAGTTTCTTGAGCGGATTAAGCGCCGTCCGATGCCCCTGCAAGATGCAAAAGTCGCTATCGGCGCCTTAGGGCTGGATAACTGTATTCGTCTTTTCCCCATATTGATGAGTAAGCCTCTTTTAAAGTGGCAAGAGCCCGTGACAAAAAACATCGCTCCAAAGCTTTGGCAATATATGATGGTTACTGCCAACGCCACCTGTCAGCGGCTTCGAGCCGCCGGGTGGCGTACCCCTGAGCAAGGTCTGTTGCTTGGTGTCCTATTGTCGCTGGGCGCATTTTCGGTGGTTAACCAATACCCTCGTTTTTTTGAAGAAGCACTGATGACCAAAATGCAACAATACCGTGAGTCGAATGCGCGAGATAAGTATTACGCGTGTGCGGATGTCGCTCTCGATGTCAGCCGGCTACCTCATATATTGGCGTCCTTAGCCATCCCGTTGACAAAACATATTGTCAAAACGCTGCACTGGACGATGGCCACGCAGCCTCTCAAAGTCGCTTTGGAAGAAGAGTTAAGATCAGGTGCCCGTGCTCGAACGCAGCTTATTAGGTGTCGCTCTGGCGCAAGGTCATGCATTTTCTATCTATGAAGCATTAGAAAGTAGTGGCGTGTTTATTGAAAAACATAAACCCTTTTGGTTTGCCAATGTGCAGTTGTCAGCCAATGACCTATCAACATTGACCAATGCCCATCTTGGGCGACTTGAATTGTTGTCATGACGACATGGAGAAATGAAGGGGACGTTCCTTCTTATTAAAGGAAAACAATATGGACAAGCAGGCTTTACCCCAAGCGTTACTCAGCCTTTTTGACACGGCAAGTGAAGGTTTGTGGTTTATGAGTGATGACAATGTCGTTCAGTTCTACAACAACTCCTTCTACCAACAGTTCGCACTCTCGACAGATTATTCAACGTTGGATGATTGGCTCGCACTTGTTCACCCTGAAGACCGAGAGCGATTAGCGCAAGAAGTGGATGGCCATCAAAAAGAGCAAAGCTCGACACGTGTCAAAACCCGCTACCGGGTAAAAAACACCTCAGGCCGTTATCTATGGATTGAAGCCACGGGGGTGAGAGTGGAGTATCAAGGTGGCTTTGCCATGGTCGGCTCTCACAAAAACGTGTCAGAAGAAGTGTTCCTGAATCAGTATCTCACGCATATGGCTAACCATGACAGTGAGACGGGACTACTGAATCGGCACCAGTTTTTACAAAATGCGCCAAAGTTGAATAAAAACGGCTGGATTCTTGTGTGCTGCTTAACTCAACTGCAGCGGTTTCAACGACGAGTGGGGTATGATGCGACGGGCCAGCTTTCTTCAACTCTGGTGTCGACCCTAGATGATGTCTTGAACTTAAGGTACGGGTTGTATCGAATCAGTGCAGATGTCTTTGTGGTGACGATGGAGCAAGAGTTGGATGATGAGAAGGCGTATTCATTAATGAGTCAAATCGAAGCGGTGTTTCAGCAGGGGCGAATGTGCAGTACAACGCTGACCAGTCGACTCGGTCTTGGAGCACTCCCCGTCAGTGATTTGGATGTCACCCACCCTTTAGAGCAAATCTTTAATCTTTCTGAGTACACGCGATTGGTATGCTCCCCGGTCACCTATACGGGGCAGTCACAACGTGACATTGACCGACACTTTGCCATACAAGACGCATTAGAAGCGGCCATTGATACACACCAAATTGTGATAGCGTTGCAGCCAATAGTCGAAGCATCGACAGGGGACCTGATAAGTTTTGAAGCGTTAGCTCGGTGGGAGCACCCTGAGTTGGGCTCGATTTCACCCGCAGAGTTCATTCCTATCGCCGAGCGGTTAGGACATATACATGCGTTGGGCTTGTTAGTTCTAGAGCACGCGTGCCAATATTTGGTGATGTTTGACTCCACACACAATGCGAGACCTTTAGTCAATGTAAATGTGTCGGCGCATCAATTATTGAAGGCGAGTTTTGTTGATGATGTGTGTGAGATTGTCGCTCGATTTGGTGTTTCCCCTAGTCGTATTGTGCTCGAAGTGACCGAGTCCTACCTACTTGATGAAGACCCTACCATTACAACAACACTTAATGAGCTGCATATCCACGACTTCAAGTTGTCCATCGATGATTTTGGAGCAGGAATGAGTGCGATTACAAGCTTATTTAAGCTTCCGTTGTATCAGGTTAAATTGGATAAAGCGTTGATTCACGAAGCGATGCGACGTGATGCCTGCCTAAAGCTCATCACTCACTTGTGTGAGTTTGGTCGTACACACAATATCAGTCTAGTTGCGGAAGGCGTAGAGACATCGGCGATGTTTAATACATTAACCGGGGTAGGTGTACCTTACCTTCAGGGATATTGTCTTTACAAACCTTGCTCGCCTGAAGTGTGGTTGGAAAAGCGCGCGCTGGTTTAAGATTTAGGGAGAATACGAATGTTAAATTACACCTGCAAGTTATGTACTTTTGAATCAACGGTTGATGTACAAGAAACGGTTCCGTTTCAGATTGAGCATGGAGTATGCGAGTTTTGTATGGATGATGTCCACCACACGTTAAAAGCGAGTCATCAGTTCAACAAAGTTGAGCTTCATTTGAGAATCAATTTGCGTAAGCTCAGGTACAACTTACAGCGAGTGACACGCTATGACAAAGAAGTGAGTTCGGTGCTTGATATCGTTCAATCAGAGGTGAGCGCCATTGAGCATGAGTTGGGAGAGTTGATATCAGACTATCCTTCGATAGCTGAAGTGTTATCGGAATATCGAAGTTTATTATGTGTGTATAAATAGAGAGCAGGTAGCAACACATGGTCATTGCGGAGTTTAGTTTTATTCATTGTGGCTATTCAGGCTCATTGAGTGTGAGCGACCAAAATTTAATCAGAAGAATACAAGAGCATATCAACCAGGGGAGGCGTCGAGAGCTGTTTGGGATGCTTATCGTACTTTTACTTGGAGAGTCTGCGGGGGGAAATGTGGTTATAAATGTCAACTCTACTTTAATCGAGCTGAAAGAGCTTTATGAACTGAGCGATAGTTCGGTCAAGTTAAGTAATGGGGTGAACCTGCGAATTGTATAAAACCAAACGTTCAGTGGTTATTAATCATGGGGCAGACATTACCATTCAAGATTAAGTCGATGTTATGCGGCTAGTAAGACACGTACATATAGCCTTGATTCAATGTGTTTTCAACACTGCGTAGCACAATTAGGAACACTTATTTAGCGGTTTTTTATTAGGTACGATTAGGACGAACGAATTATGAAAAAAGGACTTTTTGGGTTTAAAGGGATACTGCTGAGCGCCATGGCTTGTTTGCTAACAACGGCCCTTATTGTAAGCGCTTGGATTGGCTATAATGAAACTCGCGAAATCGTCGTGGAAAATGTGGAGCGTTATTTTACTGACTATACACGACAACAAGCGATGGCTGCAGAGAGCTATTTCGGACAGAAAACACGCAGTATCAATAAAGTGGCGAAGCATTATAAGGCTCAGCCTTTTCCTGAAAACTATATTGAGCAGACTAAGTTACTCGCTAATGCCATGGACATAGACAGTGTTGTGATATCACTTGACAATGGTGATGCGTACTGGAATCAAACAGCCGATACATGGCCAAACCACAAATATAATGGCGATGTTACGACACGTGAGTGGTACCAACTGGCTCAAGGAAAATCACAGGTCTCTGTAACCGAACCGTATGTTGCTTCTGATGGTGTGATCTGGATTAGTTTTGTTGAAAAAACATTCAATGGCACGGTTTCTTCTGACTTGACACTGGATTTTCTAAACCAGATCGTCAATAGAGTGAGTGATATACCTGGCGCGGTTGCTGTTATGATGGATAGTGAGACGACAATACTTGCTTCATCTTCACCCGTCATTAAAAATGGCGAAAAGGCAAGGGACCTGAATGGGTTCCGGGATACTGCGCTGAATGCTGTCAGAATGCCTTCCGGTGTTCAGTCTTACGAACTGGATGGTCAAAAGAAGCTGTTCTTTTCTCACAGATTCCAAGTGGCGGATAAAACATGGTACCTAGGTGTAGGGGTTGATGAAGCAATTGCATTTCAAGAGTTAGGAGAGTTGGAAAACCGCCTTACTCTCAGTGTCGCGATTAGTGTCCTGTCTGCACTCGTTGTTATGTCACTACTCTTCCATCGCTTATACCAACCCGTCCTAGCTCTTAGGGATGTCGTAGAGGGGCTCGCCAAGGGGAATGGCGATTTAACCAATCGGATCCCAGTAACGTCAAGCGATGACCTTGGACGGATAGCCGTTGGTATCAATGAGTTTATCGCGCAGTTGCAGACAATGTTCCTAGAGGTTAAAACCTTGTCCAAGGAACTTGAAAGTCGCATTGGTACCCTTGCAACTCAATCCCAACAGAGTGCTCTGCGCCTCACAGAGCACGCTTCCGAAACCGAGCAAATTGCTGCAGCAATTGAAGAGATGAACTCCACCGCGGAAACGGTTGCTCAGAGTGCTGCGACAACTGCGCAACTGACACAGAAAGCAGAAGACTTGGGGCGTGACGCTTCTCAGAGTATTGACCAGTCCAAAACAAACATGAATTCATTGCGTCGAGAGGTTGATGTGGCCGTCGGACGTGTAGAAGAGATGAATGGTAAATCACAAGGTATCCACTCTATTTTAACGGTCATCAGTGATATTGCTGAGCAGACAAATCTGCTTGCCTTGAATGCGGCGATCGAAGCGGCTCGTGCGGGTGAGCAAGGACGGGGATTTGCGGTTGTAGCGGATGAAGTTAGAAATCTCGCGGGACGAACAAAATCCAGTACAGAGGAAATTGAGCAGGCGTTAAATGAGCTGTTAAGCAGCAGTCATCTAATGGTGGATTCAATGGAAAGTACCAAAGTGTGTTGCCAAGAAGCTGACTCTAGCGCTAATGCCTTGGAAACGAATGTTTCCCATGTTGCAGAGTTGGTCACACACATTAATGACGCCAGCATGCAAATAGCAACATCGGCTGAAGAGCAGAGCAGCGTTACACAGGAAATTGGTCGTAACATCACCCAAATTAACGATATTGTGAATGCACTAAAATTATCGGGCGTTGAAATTGAAGAGGAAACACTCAGACTAGTAGAAGTTAATCAGCAATTGAGCGGGTTGATGGCGAAGTTTAAAGTTGAGCAGTAGAAGGTGTAAATCTTAGTAGTCGAAGAGGAGTCGATAGACTTGAAGAGAGTCGTACTGACGTATGGGGATGCGCCAAGAGCTGTTTTTGATGCTGGTTGTGCTTTTACTCGGAGACTTTGCGCATAGAAGTTTGGGTTGAGAGGCTGACTTAACTTTTATGGGTGTTGAAAGAGCGGATAAGTTGGTAGTCGATGCTGCGAGAAACGACATCGACTAACACAACAATGCGGATTGTAGGTATCAACCCTACAATCCGCTATTGCCTGTTATTTGCGTTTTTCTAGATAACATATATCTGAAGGTGGATGCGATGTGGGAGTGAGAACGGGCATTAGAACAACCGCTCTCTTATAGCAATTTTTTGCCCCTTTCCAATTTAACGCAATGACTCAGTGGCAGATCGTGCCACTGGAATCACATACTTTTTCTCATGTTTGGCAGCGTAGAAGTGGTGAAAGGAATCTCCCAAATTCGTGCATGTACTTCGTATTGACGCTGTAACTTTCATTTGTATGGTTATGCAATTTCGCTGTAGCGTTGTGTGCTCGATTATTAACCACAACACTCTATTCAAAAAACCATTGACACCTTACTTACTAGTAAGTATTGTTCATCAAACAACAGGGCTCTTGCGCCGACCACAATAAAAGAACATGTAAAGTTATATGAGTAGTAGAAAACAGCAAGTATTAGATGTTGCAGCAGAACTTTTGCAATCAAGAGTGTTCAGTGCCTTTAGTTATCAGGACATTGCAGATCAACTAAGTATTTCTAAAGCTGCAATTCATAGTCATTACCGCACCAAAGAACAATTAGGGAACGCTCTGTTAGATAGCTACCTTGATGCAACCAAGCAAGTGCAGGCTATTGCAGATAATGCTGGCTCCAGTGCGTGGCAGAAGTTTGATGCTTATATCGATACGATGGCTTCGCGAACGATAAACTCAGGCCAAGTCTGTATGGCAAGTGTTCTTAGGTTGGAACATAACGTTATCTCCCCTGCTATGCAAAAAGGGGTAGAAAAAGTATATGAGCTTGATAAAGACTGGTTAGAAAAGGTACTTATACAAGGCCTTGAGAATGGCGAAATGAGTTTCAAAGGATCTGCTCGAAGTCAGGCTTCCTTGATCGTGATTGCAATTCAGGGCGCACTTATAAATGCCCGAGCTGAAGGAGAAGGTGCTTTTTTCGATACGATTGAACAGATTAGATGCAACATGATGCCAGATTAAGGTTTCATAGTTGAAAACAGACCTGTATCTATGCAGGTCATTTTTTTAAGCTAATAGCTTACCTACTAGTAAGTTGTATGGAGAGGGTTATGAACAAATACAGTACTAGCGCAGAAGAACTCATGGAGTTAGAGCGTGAATCTTATCGACGCAATGTCACCAGAGATATCGAATGGATGAAGAAGATCCACGCAAAGAATGCCCTTCTATTTAATCCTGGTTCGGAAGTTAAAAATGCACATGAGTTCTTTTCAGAAAGACTTAAATCTGTTTCTACGGAAGTTGTTTCTGAGAATGCACCCAAGTTCTCTTGGGAGCCTACGTATTCTGAGGTAAGCAGTTCCAATGACATGGGCTGGGTGCACGGAGTGATCACAATTGAATACCCTGATGGGCACAAGGAGTTTGGTAAATATGTTTCCGTTTGGATTCGGGAGGATGATGAGTGGAAAGTTACAGCAGAAATAAGAAATTCAGATAGTTAAATCAATTTATCGAAAATAATGTAAGCAATATTTACATAGGATCAAGTAATGAAATCACTAAGTCAAATCATCTTGTCTGGAGTAATGTTAGCTGTATCTCTTGTCCCTTTCATTGCGTCAGCAAAAGACTGGACAGACCCAGCTAATCAGACCAATGAGCCGTGTGTTGTCAACGGTGTAGAGAACTTTAGAAGCCCAATGTTTGTGGATACTGATGCGACAGCTGAAATTATGCAACTTGAAAGAGATCTATGCTGGATGGTGGCAAAAAAAGAGCTAGATAAGCTAGCTAGTTACCTCGACAAGGATGGTCTTTTGTTCCTTGATAGAGGGAATATCTTGTATGGTCGAGACCAGCAGATGGCCCTGTTTACTCAACTGTTACAAATCGAAGGCTTATTGTTTGCCTGGGAACCTATCGAGGCACATGTTAGCGCGTCTAATGACATGGCATGGGCGTTTGGTCTAGTAAAGCTTCAGATGCCAGGTGAAGAGATGCAAGTTGCTAAATATACTTCTATCTGGGAAAAAACTGATGGCAAGTGGCTAAATGTTTCAGAGATGCGTAATCCATTTAGGCGTTAACAGTTGAACCACCCTTTTAGCTGCGATGGAGAAATCCTATTTCTCCGTTTTTTTTTAACGTCTGAGCGAGTGTAAATTCGATGGCTGAACTTAAAGTTACCTCTTGGAATCCATTTACGGGTTGCACCAAAATATCCTCAGCTTGCAAAAACTGTTACGCCGAGAGTTTAGCGCTTAAGCTGAATCGATGGGGTACCAGCGGATACGACAACAAGTTTGTTTTTACTGTTCATGAGAATAGGATCACTGATGCACCCCCGCTGAAACGGCGCAAACCCACTCTCTACTTTATTAACAATATGAGCGATTCGTTCCACGAACATGTTACTGATGAAACATTGGATCGAATTCTCGAAATTGTGGAAAAGTGCCATTGGCATAACTTTTACATGCTAACTAAAAGAAGTGGTCGAATGAGAGCGTACTTTAGAAATCGCCTTGTACCCGCTAACCTCTGGCTAGGAGTCACAGTCGAAAACAAAAAGTATGGTCTAACAAGACTTCGTGACCTTCAGGCAATAAGAACATATAACAAACATATATGTTGTGAGCCTCTTTTGGAAGACCTTGGCAATATTGATTTAACAGGAGTTCGGTTGGTTGTTGGTGGAGGTGAAAGCAGCCAAAATGCAAGGAGAACATCGTTAGCTTGGGTTGAATCTTTGCGTGATCAATGTGAACAGTATAAAGCTCATTTCTACTGGAAATCTTGGGGAACTTACGACCAAGATGGAACCCGTAAAGGCAACGGAAAAAGTGGCTGCCTTGTGAACGGTATGGAATACAAGTCATTTCCTATTGAGATAATGCCTGGGCTTTCGTCGAAAACGCTTCCATTGTTTACTTAGACTGAAATTCCAGTATTGATTTAGTGATTCATGATATTGCGGTGTACTTACCTAACTTAAGTTACTACGGATGTGAATAAATCGTGTCTTTTTCAGGATAAAAATTATATTGATGCTAATAATAATGATGCATGACTATGTCCATTCTCTTCCATCTCATACTCTGCGAACTGCGGAGCCTGATCTTGCTTTGGGATACCAGAAGTTATCCGAAGGGTAGATTTCGTCCGAAGCGGCTAAGAAGGTTCTGTCCAGAACCTTCTTACTACTTTGGGGTGTGGGCTGTGAAATTTAGGTACAGAAAAAAAGAATGGGGAGCGTGATTGCTCCCCATTGTCATTTTTTACCGTCGCTGGTGGTGTTACTTTTCTTTGATTGCGTCACAGCCTTCAGGAACTGTGATGGTCGATATGTTCTTACCTTCCTGTTGCGCCGCTTTCACATCCATTTTGTATTGAGTGCATTTGCCTACACTGACGTTGACGGCTCCCGAATCTGCGGATGGGTTACCGCCCAGTGTTCCACCAGCAAAGGCGGAAGAGGTGGAGAAAACTAACGCTGTAGTGATAAGTAGAGTTGACTTGTTCATAGTTGCTCCTTACGAGTTGGTTGAGTGTGTTATTTGGAAGTTAGAAGGTGTAGACAAAGGTGCCAGCACTGGAAGTGACTTCGATTTCTTTCACGCTGTCTACGGTGCAGTTGTTGCTGTATCCGGTGTAGGTTTGGCCGAAGTTCAATGAAACGTTTCTTGATAGCTCTGAAGTTGTGCCTGCGGGTAATCGGCAGTTGCCACGGTTAATCACCACATTGCTAATTACGGTGTTGTCGGCGATAGCTTGCAGGTCAAAGACCAATGTTCCCCAGTGCGAGTTAGTCGATATCGACACTTCAATATCTGTCGTTGCTGCTTGAGTCTCTTCTTGATCGCCACAAGCGGTGAGTCCTATAAATAGGATGGTCATAGCGGCGTATCGGAGTAGGGTGTCGGTTAATGTCATAACGGTGCTCTCCTTATCGGTGAGTGAAATTTAGGACGCACTGACTCCATCGTGTTCACGCATGAACCGCTCTAGATTGAAATCAGTGGGATAGATAAAAGAAAACGTCGATACACTGGCCTCATCAATCAGAGGCAAGGCTAGGGTGCGTATCGTAGGTTGACCGGATAATCGAAAAAGCAGCAAGAGCGCGTCACATTGAACCGAGAGTCCCAATGGCTCGATGAGCGCTTTCTCTTGCTGCAAAACTTGACTCGATATTTTGAGCATGCGGTTGTGCAGTAATGCCGCGTGTACCGCATTCAATACTTGCCGCTGCTCATGACTCCACTCACGAATAGTGGGTAATGCCACATGTACTTTGGCTAACCATTCTTGCTCTTTTGAATGTGCTGACCCCTTGTGTGGCAAGGGTTTGTCTCTCTCCGAGGAGGACCCTTGCCCATAATTCAGTGCATCAGGAACTAGCGGTAGTAAGTACTTGTTGGTCAGTTGCCAATGGAGCATTTCCTGCTTGTTGAGCTTCAGTAATTGCTCTGAGGTTTTCCGATAAACATGGGGCATGCTCACCGAATCACACTCCACGTTAAACACCTCCACAATGACTTCATCGAGGTAGCGTTTAATGCTGCGCGTGGTGCGGTGGATATCGAGTAGGGCTAACTGCTGCTGCAACTCCCTAACGGTAATCCATCGATGTTGAGGAATAAGCATCAGCGTGTGCAGCAAAGCGGATAACCCTTCAATGCTGGTTTTATTGCTCATGACTACGCTCTCAATACATCAAAGCTCCAAGACCGGAGGTGGACATTTAATGTCGGGAGAATAGAGGTGGGTCAGACACATAATGTCCAACGGTGAAAACAGCATCAATCGGCTTCACTAAAGCGTGAGCCGATTAACATTAACGAGGCTTATGCTTATCACTGAGCTCTACAATGGCTGCCAATAACCCAATCAACAGCACCACCAGAAACCCTAAAGTGGATAGGGTCCCGATGGCGCCGAAGAACGGAGATAGTGAGAACAGCGTAATGAGGGCAGTGACAAGTTTGATGGTTTGTAGAAGAAGGGAAGTCATGAGCTATTGCGGGGTGACGGCTATCTCGTCGTAAGCGTCCATATCGACGTATGCGAGAAAGTTACTCTCCCATAGCCGATACAGCTCTTTGGCATCACGGCTACCTTGCATCGGTAGCCAGCCACGATAGGCCACAAAGAACTGCCCAACTCGAAAATCAAAGTCTAAGTTTCGCTCCAGCTCTGGGTAGTAGTTGCCCATATAAGCAAAGTCGGTGATGTACTCAATGCTCCATTCCCCTGATGAGGTTTGGCAAATCGCCATCTCAACCGGATGGAAGCCGCCTTCATCTGCACTGTAAGTTTTATCGCGAAAGTTAAACACCAGATACCGGCTGGTGGTCAGTGCTTCATTAATCAGTAAATGGGTGGTCAACTGCTCACTTAGCAGCTTATGCAGTTTCTTAGACACAGGTAGTGATGATGCTGTGAAGGTTAATTTGGACATAGTGAGTCCTCCTTGTTTCAGGATTCAAATAAGAAATAACAGAGTGAGAATTATTGGAGCGTACCGACCATCGTCAGCTGCACGTCATCAAAAACGTTTCGAGAGAGGTGGCGAGCAAAGGCTTTCATCCATACTGAGAGCAGCTCTTGTACTTCTGGGTGGGATAAATCCGTGCTCCCCACATCGGGCTGATAGCACCAGCGATTAGCCAGGTGAAAGTACAGCTCAGGCTCAACGGTTGTGCTGTGGTCATCGGGGTAAGAGAAGCTCGCAAAGAACGCCACCAGCCAAGGGCTGGTGGCTGACTCGCGTTTAAACTGCACCTCTATCGGATGCAAACCTTGCCGACGTCTGTAGTAACTCATCTGACGGCAGTTCAGGACGAGTCGCTCTGCGTTCTCTGGGAGAGTGTATCGATTCAAAAGGGCTTCCAGTGACGTATGTAATGCATCATCAATAGAAAGCTCACCATAATGTTGCTCAATCATAACCACCCCCTTTCGGCAAACGAGGTGCAGCTATCGCCTGTCACGATATGGTCAAGTACGCGAACGTCCACCAGCGCTAACGCGTCCTTGAGTCTTTCGGTTATGCGTCTATCAGCTTGAGACGGCGTTGAGTCACCGGATGGATGGTTATGGGCAAATATCACCGCTGCGGCATTCACTTCTAACACCGTTTTCACCACTTCACGTGGGTAGACGCTGGCCGCATCCACCGTTCCATGAAACAGCTCTTTAAATTCAATCAGTCGGTTTTGGTTATCCAGTAGCAATAAGGCAAACACTTCACGCTCATAGCTACCTAGCTTACAGCGCACATACTCTTTGGTGGCATCTGGGTTAGTTAGGGCATCACCACGCACGTAGCGTGTGGCGAGTATCTCAGCCGCATGCTCTAGGATTTCATTCTCCTGATAGCGCTGTTGTTTTTTGTAATCAGAATTTTGGGTAGTTGCCATTACGGGCTCCTGTCGGATTCAATGGTGGGTATTCACATTGATGACATATGCCTGAATATTTTTGGGGTTAGGGTGTGAAGCGCTGGAAGAGCATAAGGAAAGATGTGTTATTGAAGTGGGCGTATGGTTTGTTAGCTTTAGAGGTAGGTTAGAGAGGAAAGCTGCTTGTGTTAGAATGAGAGAGCGCTGGAGAGAGTCACTGGTGATCATAGTTAATTGAGTTGTTACTCTAAGTGATTTTTGCCCCCTTATCAGATAGAGCAAAGATTCTAACCCACTTTAGTCTGCAATATTTGTCAGTCCCTAACTGCATAACCATTCAATCTAACTCATCTAAACTTATTCAGGCCACTTCTAAAGTTAGACTGGAGGTCAATTATGTGGACGAAGAAAGGTCACTTAACTGGGCAGAAAAAGCCCTTCAAGCTCGAAGACATCTGGCGAATTCGCACTAGACTAGAAATCGAAGGCAATATCATGGAATTGGCCCTGATCAATCTTGCCATCGATTGCAAGCTCCGTTCTTGTGACTTGCTAAGAATGAAAGTGAGGGATGTTTCTTCCGATGGTGTGATTCAAGATCGCGTGCTTTACAGCCAAAGCAAAACGGGCAGAGAGGTACAGTTTGAGATCACTTCACGCACCGCACAATCATTGACTCAATGGTTAATTCACAGCCAACTATCGGCTCAAAACTATCTGTTTCCTAGCCCTCGCAAACAAGGGAGGCCAATGAGCTATAGCTGCTATGCCACCATTATTCGCCGTTGGGCAACTGCACTTGGCTACGATCCCTATCTGTATGGTACGCATTCCATGCGCTGCACCAAGGCGACATTGATCTATGCTCGAACCAAAAACATTCGCGCAGTTCAATTATTGCTTGGTCACGTGAAATTGGATAATACCATTCGCTATTTAGGAGTAGAGATGGAAGATGCACTCAACATATCTGAAAATTTAGAACTGTAACTTTGTTCTGATAAGACAGCTTCCATCTAAGGGTGTAATAATGCCAAACATTAAACCAATGTGACTTTTTCACTATAAAAGTGTACCAACAAGGTTTACAATTCTCTATAATTTATATTTTTTATAAACCAACCCGTTGCTTGAGAGGATACCATGTTTGCAGAACGCCTAGAACGAGCCCGCAAGGCTGCCGGGCTATCAATGAGTGCATTAGCTAGCGAAGTTGGCCTGTCCGCTAACGCCATTAAAAAGTACGAACATGGTACAACTATGCCTTCTTCTTCAAACTTGCTTAAGCTTGCGAAAGCGCTAGATGTACGCACCGAATATTTCTTTCGACCAACCAAGGTGAAGTTAGAAGGTGTTGAGTACCGCAAGCGTGCTAGCACCCCAAAGAAAGTACTAGATCGAATCAATGGTGACGTCTTAGATCAAGCTGAACGTTGGAAAGAGCTTTTAGAGCTTTATCCCGATTCAGTGAAACCTATCCCTGATTTCGAGCTACCAGAAGACCTTCCTGTGCAAATCAATTGCTTAGAGCAAGCCGAAGACTTGGCTGTTCAAATGCGCCACACATGGGATCTTGGTTTAAATCCAATCCACGATATGATCGATACCCTCGAATCTAAAGGAGTGATGATCATTACCACTGATGTGGAAACGGATAAAAAGTTTGACGGTCTTGCGGGGAAAATCGGGAACACGCCTGTAGTGGTTATTTCTACGGCTCAAAGCGGCGATCGCCAGCGCTTTACGTTGGCTCATGAACTAGGTCATTTAGTTGTGCATGGGCGCTTGGCTGAAGGCCTTGATGAAGAGAAGGCTTGTAATATGTTTGCTGGTGCGTTTCTTCTCCCTGCTCAAACACTTATTGAACACTTGGGCGAAAAACGCCGTCACATCGAACCACGTGAATTATTCATGGTTAAGCATGAATATGGTATTAGCATGTTGGCAGCACTGTTTCGTGCTGGGCAGTGTGGGATTATTACGCCAGCGACTCAGAAAAACTTGTTTATGTTGTTTAGTAAAAATGGATGGCGCACTCAAGAGCCTGGAAAGGCCTACCCTCATGAATCGACATATCTACACAAGCAACTGGTTTACCGTGCTTTAGGTGAGGAGTACATAGGGGAATCAAAAGCCGCTGAGTTACTTGGCATGTCTGTCTCTAGCTTTCATAAAGAACGAAAGTTGGAGGTGTTGAGTGCAGCAACTTTTAATTAGTGACGCCAATATCCTCATTGATATGGAAGAAGGTGGTCTGTTGGAAGCAATGTTTCAATTACCTTTTGATTTCGCAACGCCAGATATTCTTTTTTTCGAAGAGCTGGAAGAAGAACATTCCCACTTACCCGATTTAGGGTTAGCGTTAAAAGAGGTTTCTTCAGAATCAATGATGTATGCCATGCAGCTAACAGGCACCTATACCCAAGCAAGTAGAAACGATTGCTTTGCCCTTGCTTTAGCTAAGCAAGAGCAGTGCCCTTTGCTAACGGGAGATATGGCACTTAGAAAAGCAGCTGAGAAAGAAGCTGCCATTGTCAAAGGCACAATTTGGCTAGTAAGCCAGCTGGTAGTACATCAGCAAATTAACACAGAACAAGCGAGAGAGGCCTATAGGCAGATGCAAGCCAATGGTAGGCGTTTACCATGGACTATCGCAGAAAAAGCTTTAGTAGAACTAGAGAGTTGAGGGAGTAGTTGATATATGTCGTCAGAAGCAGATACCAGAGCAAACTACATAGACCCAGCATTAAAGGCCGCACATTGGCAAGCTATAGGGAGATAGGATGGCTAGGCTACTACCTGAAGATTTCAGCCCTGAAGATCTGAATATTGAGATTGAAGAAGTATACCCTAACTGTACGGAAGTTTTTTATGTTCCGAGTAAAGGGGAGCTTGAAGATGCAGGAAGAGGGATGGAAAAGCCTAGCCAGCATAAAAGAAAGATTGCACTATTTTGTGGTCAAGACCATTTCATTTCTATTTTTCCAATAGTTACCTTACCAACTCATCCAGATTACTTAAAAAACAAATACAAGGGTATAGATGAGATTAGTATTGAGGTCGCACTTGACTCAGCACCTTATACTAAAGAGGACGTATATGATTGCTTGCAACATTTACCTTCTGGGTTTATTAAAGACATTCGTTATGGATTGGGATTAAAAAAAGAATACAGAGCAATAATATCAGCGATCGAAGAACAAACTGAGCACCAATGCATTGCCATTGGTGATGAAAAAACCGGCGATACCGATTATGGTTACTTTCATCTAAACTTTAATGATTTTGACGAAATGCGCCGTTCCTGCAACCGTATTACAGAAAGAGCAAGGAAGGTTGCTCGTATTACGAAGGAAGTAACGGCTTACAACTATATTGCATATCAATTGGGAAATAATCAAAGACCATTACCAACCGACAATGATGCTATTAGCAAAATGCTTCGGATTAATATCACGAACACCGATAAGCAAGTTGCCATGAATCTGATTGCTGGAGATAAAGCTACCGTCAAACAAACAGATCCTGTTACTTTGGCCAAACTAAAAAGTGATATAGAGTTAGTCTCGCTTGAGCGTTTGATTAGTTCATATGAAGACTTATTAACTAAAAAGACTAAAGAGGATACTTGGCAGAAACTCTTTAATCAAAACCCATTTATCTTGAGCCTTGCTTTTGGTTACCCCGCAATAAAAATATCGGATCAAGCCAGTGTTGGCGGAAAACGTCTTAGTGGTGATGGCGAAAAAATCACCGACTACCTAATTAAAAATAGTATTACAAATAACCTAGCCTTGATTGAAATAAAGAAGCCTTCTTCTGTCTTATTAAACAAAACCGCTTATAGGGCTAGTGTTTACTGCGCATCAACAGAACTTACGGGCTCCGTAACACAAGTACTGGATCAGTCTTATCAGCTACAACAGAACATTGCCGCGATAAAAAATAACAATCGCCTTTATGACATTGAGTCATATGCTGCCCACTGTATTTTGATCATCGGAACAATCCCTGATGATGAAGACAAAAAAAAGTCTTTTGAGATATATCGTCGCAACTCTAAGAACGTGCAAATAATTACTTTTGACGAGCTCTTACTCAAGCTAAAGCAACTACACGAGTTTCTCAGTAATTATGATGAACAAAGGGAGGCTACACTGTGAGCCTACAAACTAACTTAAAAGGTCGCTTACGAAACACTTATCTACCCAAGAGCCACGGCCTGATGCCTGTTTTTGAGGCGGTGGTAAACTCTATTCACTCGATTGAAGAAAAAGGGAATAGCGATAACGGTAAGGTTGTTCTTCGGATCAATCGCGCGACTCAGGAGAGTCTAGATTTCGACGCCAAATCGCTACCACCTATATTGGGTTTCACTATAACTGATAATGGTTGTGGTTTTGATGAAACCAACTTTAAGTCATTTGAAACACTGGATTCCGACCACAAAATTGACAAAGGCTGCCGAGGTGTCGGTCGCTTGATGTGGTTGAAGGTGTTTGACTTAGTCGAAGTGGAAAGCCATTTTATCGATGTTGATGGCCAGCTTAAAAAGCGTGTATTTCGCTTTAACGATAAATCAGGTGTCCACAGTGAAAATGTTCAGGTAGCTACCGAGCAGCAGCCAGGTACTCAAATCAAACTGGTGGGATTTGATGAAAGTTATCGAAAGCAGGTACCTACCAAGGGGCTAACAGTAGCTAATCAGCTACTTGAACATGTGCTCTGGTACTTTGTTCGTCAAGGCAGTGCTCCCAATATACAAGTAGAAGACGCTGGTGAGATTTTCGAACTAGATTCCTTGCTCGAAGAACATATACACGCTAGTGCATTTCTCGAAACGATAAAAATACGCGATTATGCGTTCGACCTAACTCACATCAAGTTTCGTGCATCGGTGAATAAAAAGCATCAGTTAGCCTTGTGTGCCGCTAATCGTTTGGTTAAGGAAGAATCCATTCAAGGAAAAGTTCCCGGCTTATACGGCAAAATATCTGACGCATCAGGGGAATTTACCTATACCTGTTACGTGTCTTCAGGCTACCTAGATGAGCGTGTACGCAGCGAGCGCACCTCTTTTGATATTGCCGAAAACGTAGAGGACATGCTCAACGAAGTAAGCTTTAAAGATATTCGCGATGCAGTGCTCGCACGCACTAAAGAATATCTGCAAGATGTTTTGGCAGAAAATGTCTCAGCCGGTCGTAAACGCGTAGATGATTTTATTGACAGTCATGCTCCTCGATACCGGCCTATTGCTCACTATGTAGCAGAAGAACAGCTCATTGTTGACCCAGAAAAATCGGACAAAGACTTAGAGTTACATCTACATGCTCATTGGTATGAGGTCGAGCGACAGTTAGTAAGCGAGGGCCATGACATCATGCAACCTCAAAATGAGGAGCACGTAGAGGAGTACAAGGAACGGCTGAGTGAGTATCTGCGAAAAGCTGAAGACCTGAAAAAATCAGACCTCGCCAATTACGTATCACATCGAAAGGTCATTATTGATCTGCTGCAAAAATCCATCGAGCGACTGGATGATGGCAAGTATGCTCGTGAGGATATGATTCATGAGTTAATAATGCCTATGCGTAAAGATTCCAGTGAGGTTTTACTGGATTCTTGCAACCTTTGGTTGATCGACGAACGTTTAGCATTCCACAATTACCTAGCTTCCGACAAAACACTCAAAGCGATGTCGATTACAGGTAATGACTCAACAAAGGAACCAGATTTACTCAGCCTAAGAGTGTTCGATAACCCGCTGCTTGTTAATGATCAAAATAGCTTTCCCTTAGCATCTATCACCGTAGTCGAAATCAAACGCCCAATGCGCAACGATATGCGAGAAGGTGAAGATAAAGACCCAATTGATCAAGCGCTGGGTTATTTAGAGAGGATACGAGAAGGTAAAGTAACGACAAAATCTGGTCGCCCAATACCCGGCAACAACGATATCCCAGGGTATTGCTATGTGCTTTGTGACCTAACCGAGTCCATGCATCGTCGCTGCCGTCGAGCTAATCTGCGAATCACATCTGATGGGATGGGTTATTTTGGGTACAACGAGCCATCCCATGCATATATAGAGGTGATAAGTTTCGATCAGTTAGTAAAAGCGGCCAAAGAACGTAACCGTGCATTCTTTGACAAGCTTGGATTACCCTCTGTTTAGGAAATTTAGTGACAACATACAATGTCGATTGCGATGAAAGTCGACATACTTCCGATACGACTCAACACAATATTGTCGGACGCTTGCATGGCCTGATGACCAAGCATGGCTATTCAATAACACGCATCTTTAGTTTTATTCATTTTTAAAGAGTATTAATTCAAATTAATGGACACTATGGAACTTTAGTAGATTTTTTACTCTAACCAATAATGTGTCCAGAAATTAGTTTCAAACCTAGTAGGTTGATTGTGATCACCAAGCGATTCAGTCGTTGATAATGGCAAAAAATAAGACTACTTTGAGAGAGGCGAATTGATCGCCTCTCTTTCTTTTATTCGTTTATCGCGATCTCACCTAAGGGCACATAACGTGCTTTGTTGTCCTCTCTGTAAAAGTTTCGCTTTTTGACTTGCCATCCGTAACGAATGTATTTGGTGTCGGTTAGGTAATAGCCTTCTCCCATGGCAAAGCGCTCACGGTGTTCAACGCTTTTCTCTGGGTCATTAAGAAAAGCCGTTTCAGGGTGATTCAGACATGCTTTGCGCAGCTCAGGGAATAGGTTTCGAGAGTGTTTCGACCACGCGAGAATGATGGTCTTCAACGTTTTGGTGTGAAACTCTCCTGCATACGGCTCACTGATTTCAGCGTCATAGTCCGTGAGTGTGGCAACAATCACACCCTTGGCCCATTGTGGTACTTCTAAGGTTTCTTGAAACGCCTCCTCCGCTTGTTGGTGTTCACGCCATGCTCTTTCCCGCTCCTGTTGTTTGGCTTCTTCTTTTGCCGCTTCTTCGGCTTTAGCTTGCTCCTCGACCTGCTTAACCTGGATACGTCCTAGGTCTACGAATGAGTGGTTCAATTCATAAGTGTTTATGAGTTCGATTAACTGCTGGTGGTGTTTGTCATAAAGCCAAGGCTTGTCGACATCCCCTTTATGTTGACGGTAATAACGCTCCATACTTAAGCAGTGCTCAGCAAAGCCTTGGTCATTACCGCCACAGCCTAAATCTAAGCGGCATTCATGTTGGTGTTCATTATCGAAGGTCACGGTAACTTTTGTCTTATCGTACCCGCCTAATGGGTTGCGTTTGGCAACTTCCAGCGCTTTCTTTTCGAACTCATTAAAGTCATAGAGTGTCTCTTCAGTGAACTCGCGAGATTCAGACCATTGGACAAGTACCGTGAGTGGTTTAATTTTTTTTGCCTCTAACGTAGGTAAAGAATCATGTTGGTTTATCGATGAGCTGTTTGGTTGTGTTGTTTGCATAGTGGCTTCCTTTTTACGAATAAAATAAAAAAGACCACCTTGATAACAAGGTGGCCTCTAGAGTGGTGGGTAAACGTGTTTTTGGGTTGTTAAGCTGTGGTGCTAACGGGGTTAGGAGTTATTAGATTGAGTGCTTCTTTACAGCGTGATAGGGCGGCTCTGAGCCATTTATCCAGCACTTGCCTTGGTAGCGATTGATGAGCTGCTGAAATAGCCACATCTCAAAAGCAGACTTGGGTTTTATTGTGACATCAAAACCATCGTCACCAAATCGTTGCTGCTCTTTCCAAGTTGCCTCTAAATCGGAAAGGCGTATTTTTAACTCATCTAGTTGGGTTTGTTTCGAGGTGTCTAATGGTGCTTTAAGCCATACCTCTAGAGAGCGGCAATACGGCATCACGCCATAGTCTTTAGCGAGGTTCAGAGTGTTACGTAATGCTCGTATCCAACCTTCAGCTTTGGTGTCACGACCATTGAGTTTGACTTCACCTGACTCAGCGGCTGCTGACCAGTCACAACCGTATTTCACGAGTAGGTGGTTGAAGGGGTTTACACCACAAAACTGCCAGCTACGTGCTCGTTTGTTTGTTTCCGTGTCAACGAGATTGCTAGAGCCAATGAGCATGTGGAGCATGAATAGATCTTCAGCTCGTAGCGTTAGTCCGTAACGCTCATAGAGGGCTTGTTTAAGTTCGCTGGTGCTTTGGGGGTCGGTGTGGTTGAGGCGTTCTTTGAAGAAGGTACAGGCTTGCTGAACAACGTCTTCTTCTGGTACACGCAGTGCCAGTTGTTCATAGACAATGTCATAGGACATAAGGATTTCTCCTGTGAAAGAGTAAGGTAGTAAAATCATGGTGATAGCGAGAAGCGAGGGAGCGGTAGTGTGGTGGTTATCAATTGTGCTCAGGTCTTAGCGGCTACGCAGCTCGACTTGGCTGTAGGCTCCCTTGGCTAAGTTATCGATAAACCTGGACTCCCAAAGTGTATATAGCTTGTCGGTGTTGGGGGCGCTCATACTCTTTAAACCAGAGTATCGCGTAAAGACCGTGGCATGAGTGAAATCGAACTCTATGTCTCGTTCAAGTGTCGGGTAAGGGTAGCCATTGAAGCTAAAGTCAGTGATGCAAAAGATTGAATAGAGATTGTGAATGTCTTTCGCCAGGGCAATCTCAATAGGGTGATAGCCTCCATGTTCAGCGGTGTAGTGCTTGTTACTGAAATGAATGATGTGATGACCCTCTACGAGTCCTGTGTGTTTGTTTAGAACGTTGTTTAATGTATCTAGAAGAGTCAGAGAGATAGGCAAAGCTGTCTTGTTGAATGAAGTTGCGGGTAAGGAATTTCTATGCATAATCGGCTCCTTTTTTCTATCGATGGGGTTATGCATAGTGATGAAATATATTTGAAAAGATTTTGATTCGAATGAACTGTAGGAGCTGAAGGGCGTGATGCTGAATGGTGAGTTATTTCGGCTAAAACAAAAAATTGTATATGAAACCGGAGTGCTGAAAGTTTGGTTTTGCGCATTGTCGACGTTCTAATTCTCCCGTATTCTCCGTGTTTCAAAATGGATAAAGAATTCGCGAGTGTACAACTCGGTGGTTGCTGAAATAGTAGCGATTAAAAAAATCAGCGACATAGTTAAAGTCAGCTTAGAAAAACACTTAGAGACTTGCCTTTAAAGATCGGCTCCCATCGGCTTCAAAGTCGGTAGTTTTTGGCGTTTAAGAGTGAAGCTCTTGAAGCCTAGATACCAGAGCAAGAAGATCAGGTTTAACTGAGTCCCTAAACACAATATGACGAACATGTGCCGACTGTTTTCACGATGTCGGTCAATAGTTGAAATGAATTGAGCAGAATATGAATAAGCAACAATTAGCGGCAAAAATCTGGGAATCAGCGAACCAGATGCGTTCAAAGATCGAAGCAAACGAATACAAAGACTACATCTTAGGTTTCATCTTTTATAAGTACCTCAGCGACCAACAGGTGCAGTTTGTCACCAAAGAGGGAATGACGCCCGGTGAAATCAAAGCGCTAACAGAAGAAGACGCTGAAACAGTCAAGTACATTCAAGATAACCTTGGCTATTTTATTGCTTACGAAAATCTGTTTTCAACGTGGGTTGATCCAACGTCCGACTTTGATGAATCTAACGTACGTGATGCACTTTCTGCTTTTAGCCGTTTGATTTCTCCCACTTACAAAAAGTTGTTTGAAGGCATCTTTACTACTCTAGAAACAGGGTTAAGCAAACTCGGAGAAAGCGCGGGTAAGCGAACTAAAGCTATTAGCGACTTACTGCACTTAATCAAAAGTATCCCTATGAACGGTCAGCAAGGCTATGACGTTCTGGGCTACATCTACGAGTACCTGATTGAAAAGTTTGCGGCTAATGCGGGTAAAAAAGCTGGAGAGTTTTATACGCCTCATGAGGTCTCGGTTCTCATGTCGCACATCATCGCTCATGAACTAAAAAATAAAGACACCATTGAGATCTATGATCCAACGTCCGGCTCTGGCTCACTCCTTATCAATATTGGTGAGGCCGTTGAAAAATACGCTAAAAACAAAGACAGCATTACCTATTATGCACAAGAGTTAAAAGCGAACACCTATAACCTTACCCGTATGAATCTGATCATGCGTGGTATTAAAGCCAGCAATATTAAAACCCGCAATGGCGATACTTTAGAAGACGATTGGCCATACTTCGATGAGAACGATCCACAAGGCACTTACGATGCCTTATACGTGGACGCTGTTGTCTCTAACCCACCGTATTCACAACAATGGGACCCTAGCTATAAAGATAGCGATCCTCGTTATTCGCGTTTTGGTCTAGCCCCAAAAACTAAAGCCGATTTTGCCTTCCTATTACACGATCTCTATCACCTAAAGCCCGATGGTATTATGACCATTGTATTACCTCATGGTGTGTTGTTCCGTGGTGGTGAAGAGGGGGAGATCCGCAAGCAGCTGATTGAGCAGAACCACATTGATGCCATTATTGGTTTGCCGGGTAATATCTTCTTTGGTACGGGTATTCCAACCGTGATTTTAGTACTCAAACAAAAGCGTCAGAATACCGATGTATTGGTTGTTGATGCTTCTAAGCACTTTACTAAAGAAGGCAAAAACAACAAGCTGCAAGCGAGTGATATTAAGCGTACCGTTGATGCTGTGATCAATCGAGAGAGCGTCGATAAATTCTCGAAAGTAGTGAGTAAAGAAACCTTACGCAATAATGGTTATAACTTAAACATACCACGCTATGTAGACTCTTCAGCTGCGGCTGAAAGCTGGGACTTACACGCCACCATGTTAGGCGGTATCCCTAACAGTGAAATTGATGAACTCAATGTATACTGGCTTGCTTTCCCACAGCTACGCAGCGCTTTGTTTGCGGCTAAATCTTCTGCGTACAGTGAGTTAGCTATTGCTAAAGACGCTGTCAATACAAGTATTAGCAGTCATCCACAAGTAGTTGAGTTTATCGCTACTTATAAGCAGGCTTTTGCTGGGTTTGATGACGACTTAAACACCAAGCTAATTAAAGGTTGGCAAGGGGTTAACCGCAATCAACAAGAGGCTTCATTAAGTGCTGATCTCTTTAACCGCTTAAGTCCTATTACTTTAATCGACAAATACCAAGCCTATCAGCTTCTAAACAACCAATGGCAAATCATTAGCGCTGATTTAGAAATGATGCAAACTGAAGGTTTTGACGCGACTAAGCAAGTTGAACCGAATATCGTTATCAAAAAGAAAAATGGTAAAGATACTGAGGTACAAGATGGTTGGAAAGGTCACATCTTACCTTTTGATTTAGTACAAAAGGCTCTCTTAAGCGATGACCTAGCAGCACTGGCTAAACAAGAGAATCGTTTGGCTGAAATTGCCAGCACTCTTGAAGAAATTTTGGAGTCCCTCAGCGAAGAAGAAAAAGAGCAAGATACGGTCAAAGAAAGTAAAGACGCCTTTGCCAATGCTGAAGTCGCAAAGGCTGCTAAGACATTTTTGAAAGAACAGAAAGACAGTAATGTTAAGTTCACTGAAGATAGTCTTGTACTTGAAGAAAGCTACAAGGCAAAAATCATTCGTGTTAACAAACTTATCAGTGAAGAAAAAACACTGAAAAAGGCCGTGAAAGAAGCGACCACTAAACTACATCTTCAAACCAAAACTACCATTGAGGGCCTAAGCGACGAGCAAGTGAATAATCTACTGCACCTAAAATGGATCACGCCATTAGGTAACGAACTCGCTGCAATGCCAAGCAGCTTGATTGCCCAGTTGACCAACAAGGTACAAGCCCTTGCGGATAAATACGCTGTAACCTATTCGCAAGTCGCGAGTGATATCAAAACCACCGAAGATGAATTAGCGGAAATGATGGACGGGCTCACTGGTAACGAGTTTGATATGCAGGGCTTAGCTGAACTGACTAGTTTGTTGAAGGGCGAATAAGATGACTGTGGATAAAAATGTGCCAGACATCCGCTTTAAAGGGTTTAGTGGGGAGTGGGGAAGGAGTCCTTTGGGTAGTCTTTGCCTCATTGGAGATATAGACCATCGTATGCCAGAATCGAAAATAACGGGCATACCATATTTAATGACAGGTGACTTCTATGGTATTAACGGCCTTGACCTTAACAATGCCAAGCTAATATCCATTGAGGACTATGAGCAGTTATCAAAAAAAATAAAGCCTGAATTTGGCGATATATTGTTTGCTCGTTATGCATCTGTTGGGGCTGTAAGATATGTTGAAACAGATATAAAATTCTTGATTTCATATTCTTGTGCAATTCTGAAAACGAACAACACCACTTACGGTAAATATTTGTTCTATTTTTTTCAGACTGAAAAAACGCAAGGCCAGTTCGAATTAGGTATCAATACCGGATCTCAAAGAAATATTGGTATTGACTCACTAAAATCCCTTTTGGTGACTTTACCTAAACCAGTAGAGCAAACCCAAGTAGGAAACTACTTCCAAAAGCTCGATAGTCTAATTAACCAGCAACAACAAAAGCATGAAAAACTCAGTAACTTGAAAAGAGCCATGCTTGAAAAGATGTTTCCCAAACAAGGTGAAACCATTCCAGAAATCCGTTTTAAAGGGTTTATTGGGGAGTGGATAGAGAGTCCATTAAATAAGATAGCTATGGATATCACTGATGGTAATTGGATTGAAGCTGAGCATATTTTTGATAGTGGGGAATATAGGATTATTCAAACAGGAAATATTGGCGTAGGCCAATATTTAGATAGACCGAAGCATGCAAAATATTTCCAACAGTCTAATTTTGATACCGTTAGGGGAAATGAAATATTTCCTGGTGATATTCTGATTTCGAGATTGGCTGATCCTGCTGGTAGAGCTGTAATTTTGCCTGATACAGGTTATAGAATGGTAACAGCAGTTGATGTCGCGATTGTTCGTCCCGAGCCATGTTTTAACTCTTATTTTTTGATGATTCTATTAAACAGGAAAGAAGCACTTAAGTCTGTTGGTGAATGGGTTTCTGGTACATCGCATAAAAGAATTAGTCACGCTAATTTAGTAAAAATTAGGTTTGTAGTCCCTTGTGTGAAAGAGCAATCTCTAATCGGCAACTACTTCCAAAAGCTTGATACATTGATCGAACAACACCAACAACAGATCACCAAACTCACTAATATCAAGCAGGCCTGCTTGAATAAAATGTTTGTCTAGGGAGAGACTATGACTACCTTTAAAACTGAAGCGCAATTTGAGCAGGCTTTTATTGAAGTTCTCACTCAAAAAGGGTGGGAATCTAAAATACTCAAAAACAAAACTGAGGCCGAGTTGTTGCAAAACTGGGCAAACATTTTGTTTGAAAACAATCGCCAGCAAGATCGCTTAAACGATGTGCCGCTGACTGCAAGTGAAATGCAGCAGATTATTGAGCAGATCAAAGCGCTGAAAACGCCGCTTAAGCTCAACGGGCTAATTAACGGTAAAACCGTCGCGATCAAGCGTGATAACCCTGATGATACACTGCACTATGGTAAGGAAGTTAGCTTAAAAATTTATGACCGCCACGAAATAGCAGCAGGTCAAAGCCGTTACCAAATAGTCCAGCAGCCTAAGTTTGAGCGCGGCAGTCCATTACGCAACGATCGTCGTGGTGATGTGCTGTTACTGATTAACGGGATGCCGGTTATTCATGTTGAGCTAAAGCGCAGCAAAGTACCTGTTAGTCAAGCAGTCAATCAAATAGAGAAATACAGTAAAGAGGGCGTGTTTAGCGGCCTGTTTTCACTGATCCAAGTTTTTGTGGCGATGGAGCCTGAAGAGGCCAAATACTTCGCCAACCCAGGGCTAGATGGTAAGTTTAATCCAGACTATCAATTCCATTGGGCTGATTTTAATAACGAGCCTGTGAACCACTGGAAGGATATCGCCTCAACGCTGTTATCCATCCCGATGGCACACCAGTTGATTGGTTTTTACACCGTGGCCGATGATACCGATGGCGTGCTCAAAGTCATGCGCAGCTACCAGTATTACGCCGCTAATGCTATATCTGACCGCGTTGCCAAAACTACTTGGAATCAACTGGGTAGTGTAAATAATAAAGACAGACTGGGTGGCTATGTGTGGCATACCACCGGCTCGGGCAAAACCATGACCAGCTTTAAGTCAGCGCAGTTGATTGCTCAATCAAAAGACGCCGATAAAGTAATTTTCTTAATGGACCGTATCGAGCTTGGTACTCAGTCTCTAATCGAATATCAAGGGTTTGCCAGTGATGGAGAAGTGGTACAAGCCACTGAGAATACCCATGTACTGGTGACCAAACTAAAGAGCACTAAACCTGCTGATACTTTGATTGTTAGTTCCATTCAAAAAATGAGTAATATCTTTGAAGAAGTGGGTGATGAGGGAGTAGCAACAAACTCGGCTGATATTGAAAAAATTCGAGCTAAGCGCTTGGTGTTTATTATTGATGAGGCGCACCGCTCAACGATGAGCGCAGGAAAAGAAGATAAAGAAGGCATGTTGGTCAGGGTGAAAAAAAACTTTCCTAAAGCTCTCTTCTTTGGTTTTACAGGCACGCCCATTCATGAAGAGAACCAAGTCAATAGTAATACGACTACTGATGTGTTTGGTAATGAGTTGCACCGCTATAGCATTGCTGATGGTATTCGTGATGGAAACGTGTTGGGTTTTGACCCTTACAAAGTGTCTACCTTCAAGGATGGCGAACTAAGAAAAGAAATTGCCTTACAGCAAGCTAAGGCCGACTCGGTTACTGATGCGATGGCAGAGTCTGGCAAAAAGAAAAAGTTTAATCACTTTATGAATGATGTGCCGATGGCGGGTTATAAAGATGCCGCAGGCAAATATCATAAAGGCATTGAAGACTATGTCCCGAAAAGCCAATACTTAACGAAGGCTCATCAAGAAAAAGTCGTCGCTGACATCTTGGATAAATGGGATGTGCTGAGCCAAGGCAGTAAATTTCACGCCATTTTAGCAACGAATAGTATCGCTGAGGCGATTGATTATTATCGCCGTTTAAAAGCCGAGAAACCTGAGCTAAAAATATCGGCGCTATTTGACCCTAACATTGAGAACGATGGTAGTGGTGACCGTGGCCCTACGTTTAAAGGTGATGGTCTAGAAGAGATTATGGCTGATTATAACGCCCGCTATGGCCTAGAGTTTGATTTTGCCCGTCACTCGGCCTTTAAAAAAGACATCGCTGCGCGTCTTGCCCATAAAGAGCAATACAAGAATATTCACAAAGAGCCTTCAAAGCAGCTGGACCTACTAATCGTGGTCGATCAAATGCTGACTGGCTTTGATTCCAAGTGGTTGAATACTCTGTATTTAGATAAAGTGATTAAGTATCAGAATATCATTCAGGCTTTCTCACGCACCAATCGTTTGTTTGGTCCCGATAAACCTCACGGTATTATTCGTTATTATCGCTATCCACATACCATGGAGCAGCACATTAACGATGCAGTCAAACTTTACTCCGGCGATAAACCTATTGGACTGTTTGTTGATAGGTTGGTAAGTAACATTGAACTTATGAATCGGTTGTCAGCGGATATCTCTGAACTGTTTGCTAGTGCGGGTATTGAAAATTTTGAAACACTGCCAGACGATGTAGAACTCTGTGCTAAGTTTACCGAATTATTTAATACCTTTAACAAGCACCTAGAAGCTGCCAAAGTACAAGGTCTGAATTGGGAGCAGTCTACCTATACTGACTCATCAGAAAGTGAGGGCGGTGCTGAGCGTGAGGTCACTCTGGCTATCGATGAGCTCACTTACATGAGCTTAGTTCAACGCTATAAAGAGCTTGCTGGTAAAAGGGACGGCAATGGTGACGGTTCAGGTAGTGATGTTCCTTTTGATATCAGTGGTTATTTAACTGAAATAGACACCGGTAAAATCGACGCCGATTACATGAATAGCCGCTTTGATAAATATCTAAAAGAGCTTAATCAACACCAAGACTCTACTAGCGTTGAAGTCACACTCAATGAGTTACATAAGACATTTGCGTCGCTGAGCCAAAGTGAACAAAAGTATGCCAAGCTCTTTTTACACGATTTACAACGTGGAGATGCAAAGTTAATTGAAGGACATACTTTTAGAGACTACATCAATGACTATCAAAATCAGAAAGAACAGTTACGAATAGCCGCTATTGTTGAGGCTCTTGGTTTAGATAAGGATTTACTTCTTCAGTTGATGACTGGTGATGTGAATGAGCAGAGCATTAACCGTTTTGGTCGCTTTGATACGCTGAAATCAACGGTCGATAGAACTAAGGCAAAAGCCTACTTTGAGCGCATTGAAGGTGCGGCGATACCCCCGTTCAAACTGAACATGCGTATTGATAAGTACCTTCAAGAGTTTATCTTTGGGCAAGCGGAGGATTTTCTGGAAGATAGTCGAATAGACACTCATGAAGAGAGTCAAAATGTTTCACCTAAGCCACTTGTTTTTGGTGATATTAAGCTCTATCAAGCAAACCAAGTTCTAGAGCTTGAAAACGCTGTTGAGTTGGGTTCAGTTACCTTTAAAACAGATACCTTGTATGAAGACAATCCCGCTTCGTTATTATCCACAGGCTGCTACAGTGAGCTAAAGCAACTTGGTGTGGTGTCTTCTCATGTTTTAGATACGACGCTTACAGCACTTTTAGAGCTTGAACAAGTAACCAAAGAGCTTGATCTTCCTCTATATCAAGAAGGGAAGAGTGGTGTTGTTTGGGCTCTCAAAGAGGCGCGAGAAGGAAGTGTCGTTGATGAATTCATTGCGGTTGCCATTCAATATGCAGGTGATGAAAGTTATAAACCATTTATTGATAACATAATTTACGATGGTGCCAAAAGTGCTCTGTTTGCCAGCTTTGTTGTATTGCCAAAAATGGCATTCAGCAAACTAAAAGCTAAGCATGAAGAACAAAAAGAGCGCAACGCTGAAAAGGCTGCCATTGAAACTTCACCAAATGTCATCGATTTTAAAATGAACAAGAAGCTAGCAGAAAAATGGAAAGGCAGTCAGCACTAACATTGGGAACAACCACAATATAGGCTGAATGCAAAATTAGGGGAGCTTACCTGTATTAGCTCCCCGTTATATTCAAAGTTTGCATCGATCATTTTTTACGTTGGACTGGAACCGTTTAGTTTGATCTTTGCAAACCGATATTAGACTTAGCTGGCTAGCTTTAACCCTTTTTTGCCAGCCAATGAGAGATTCCCTTCAGCAGCAGAGGTGATATGTTCACTCCACCAGCACATGAGCGTCCTACGCTGTTCTAGGTACTCTGCACGGTTGTATGCCTTCCTAACGTCATTTCTGTCAACATGAGCTAATGCGGCCTCTATAACATCAGGATTAAAACCTTGCTCGTTTAGAGTGGTACTTGCTAAAGCCCGTAACCCGTGAGAGACCAACTCCCCATCAAACCCCATTCTTTTTAAGGCCATATTAGCAGACTGGCTGTTTACATGACTTTTCGGGTTTTTGTTACTTGGAAAAATGTAATCTCTATGATTACTAATAGGTTTCATGATCTCCAAAAGCGCCAATGTTTGTTCTGTGAGCGGGATAGTGTGAGGGCGCTTCATCTTCATTCTTTCTTCAGGAACAATCCAAACCTTATTTTCGAAATCAATGTCTTGCCAACGGGCTGTTGCGCTTTCAATTGGCCTTGTCATTGTGTGTAATTGCCATTCAAGTAAGCAGCGAGTAGATAGCGTAATGTTCGCATTTGCGATAGCTTGCATTAACTCAGGTAATCTTTCTGGTCTGATGGTTGCCATATGCTTACGCTTAGGTGCTGGAAATAGTTTGGTTATATCTGCCAGATAGTTAACTTCTATATGCCCAGAGGCTACGGCAAGGCGCATTACTTCGTTAATGATGCGACAGAGTCTTTTTACTGTTTCTAACGTTCCTTGAGCTTTTACAGGAGCAAGAATGTCTAGTACCAGTTTAGGCTTAATATCCTGAATGGGAACATTAGCGAGTTTGGGAAGGATATGCTTCTCAAGTGCTCGATATGCTTTTTCAGCTGTTTCTGGTTTCACACTTTCTTTTTTCAGCTCCAGCCACTTATCAGCAAGTTTGCCAAAGGTATTCTCAAGCTCAGCTCTTTCCATTAAGAGCTGTTCATCTTTATGTTGCTTAGGATCAATGTTGTGAGCGATTAGCTTTTTTGCATCTGCTCTTCTTTTTCTTGCTTCAGCAAGAGGTACGTCCGGATAACTACCGAAACTGATGTTTGTTCTTTTTTTCGTAATGGGGTGGGTGTATTTCAGAATCCATAGCTTTGTACCATTGGTTTTGATACGCAATTGAAGTCCATCACCATCAGAGAGGGTATATTCTTTGTCGGATTCTTTAGCTTGTTTGACTTGAGTATTCGTTAAAGGGACAACTCTTCTTGCCATGATGTACCACCAATATTGTCGATTCTTAGCCGTTGGTACATTCGATGGTACATTAAAACGTGGATGTTACAAGATGAGCATAGACAGCTATAGACAAGGATTGATTACTAAGTGTTGATTTTACTAGGGTAGATAGACGTCGGTAGATATGTGTAGAAGAGAAAGTGGTGGCCCCTCGCAGACTTGAACTGCGGACCAATCGATTATGAGTCGACTGCTCTAACCACTGAGCTAAGGGGCCGTTAGGGGATTGATTATAGGGGATGAGGATCTAGCTGTCTAGCCAGTAGATAGGGTAAATGCGCTTAGATTTTATCCACTTAAATCTAATAGAGACAAAAAAGGTGAGCTGTTGCTCACCTTTTAATCAATTGTGCTAAATCACAAGCTGTGATTACTCGTCAAGGAAGCTGCGCAGAGTTTCTGAGCGGCTAGGGTGACGAAGCTTACGCAGTGCTTTTGCTTCGATTTGACGAATACGTTCACGGGTTACGTCGAACTGCTTACCTACTTCTTCCAAAGTATGGTCAGTGTTCATATCGATGCCAAAACGCATACGCAGTACTTTAGCTTCACGAGGCGTTAAACCCGCTAGAACGTCTTTGGTTGCCACTCTGAGACTGGTTGAAGTCGCGGAGTCTAATGGCAGTTCTAGAGTGGTATCCTCGATGAAGTCACCAAGATGCGAATCTTCGTCGTCACCGATAGGTGTCTCCATAGAGATTGGCTCTTTAGCAATTTTCAGTACCTTACGGATCTTATCCTCTGGCATTTGCATACGCTCAGCCAGTTCTTCCGGTAACGGCTCGCGTCCCATCTCTTGTAGCATTTGACGCGAGATACGGTTGAGCTTGTTGATCGTTTCGATCATGTGCACCGGAATACGGATGGTGCGTGCTTGGTCTGCAATTGAGCGCGTGATCGCCTGACGAATCCACCAAGTAGCATAGGTCGAGAACTTGTAACCACGACGATATTCGAACTTATCTACCGCTTTCATCAGACCGATGTTACCTTCTTGAATCAGATCCAAGAATTGTAGACCACGGTTGGTGTACTTTTTAGCGATAGAAATAACCAAACGTAAGTTCGCTTCAACCATCTCTTTCTTCGCACGGCGAGCTTTCGCTTCACCGATAGACATACGACGGCTGATGTCCTTAATGTTTTGTACTGTTAAAGACGTCTCTTTTTCGATCACTTTCAGTTTGGCGATTGAACGACGAATATCTTCTTCGCTACGGCGGATTTTTTCTGCATACGGTTTATCCGATGCAAGAATCTCATCTAACCAAGCTTCACTTGATTCATTACCAGTGAATAGGGTAATGAATGATTTCTTCGGCATCTTACCGTACTCAACGGTCGCCTTCATGATCAGGCGCTCTTGGGTACGGACACGTTCCATTGACTTACGCAGCTCGTTTACTAAGTAATCAAACTGTTTTGGTGTTAGACGGAACTCTTTAAATACGTCAATAACAAGCTCGTGCGCGATTTGCGCTTTCGGGCTTTCTCTACCGTATTCGTTGCACGCTAACTGATAGTTCTGGAATGTGTTACGCAGCGATGTGAATTTCTCAAGAGCAAGCTCAGGATCGATACCTGTATCTTCCTCTTCTTCATCCTCATCGTCTTCTTCCTTATCTTCCTCTTCCTTATCTTCATCTTTCAGATCAGACTCAGCGAGTTCCGAACCGATATGAGTCGCAGTTGGTGCTGCAGTTTCATCGGCATCAGGATCGACAAAGCCATTGATAAGGTCAGTAAGGCGTAGCTCTTCGGCTTGAACTTTATCAAACTGTTCAAGAATATATGGGATAGTGCCCGGATACTCCGCAACCGCATTTTGAACTTGGTTAATACCATCTTCAATACGCTTGGCGATATCGATCTCGCCTTCACGAGTCAATAGCTCAACTGTACCCATTTCACGCATGTACATGCGCACAGGGTCAGTGGTGCGGCCGATTTCACTTTCTACGCTTGAAAGCGCAGCTGCAGCCGCTTCGGCCGCATCTTCATCGGTGATTGTATCGTCATCGTTCAGTGCTAGGTCATCGGCGTCAGGAGCAGTTTCTACTACTCGGATGCCCATGTCGTTAATCATCTGAATGATATCTTCGACCTGCTCTGAATCGACAATTTCTGCCGGCAGATGGTCGTTTACTTCTGCGTATGTCAGATAGCCCTGTTCCTTGCCTTTAATGACAAGTTGTTTTAGCTGTGACTGCGGATTTTGATCCATAGACGGTATCCAACTTAGTATCTGGTGAAGGAATTAGTATGCGAGTTGCAAACCACACATCATAACAAATTTATTTATTGCTGACTAATCGAACAGGGTTACGCTTTTAAATCTAGCATTAGTGCTAGCAGCTCCCTTCTCTCTTCGGTTGATAAACCGACACTTCTTTCTTTGGCCTGCAGGTTTTCAATTTGTTTTTCAACGCATTGGGCAAGTATCTTGTCCAATGAATCTAAAAATATATCTTGCTCGTTGTCGTCGTCGAGGGGGATTTCCCACCCTGCAAGACGCGACATCAGTGCTTCGTGGCGACTATTTCGCCAATACTCAAGTAACTGGCCTGTAGTGATATTGGGATGCTGATGACAATATTCAAGCACTTCCACAAATAAACTTAATCCTGGTACTGATAATTCTCTTACGCTAGAGAGGTCTGGTACCATTTCAGCATAGCTCGGATTTTGAATAAGCAAAGTGACCACTTGTCGCATAGGTGTACGTTTGATCTCTTTGTGCGGTTGAGATCGAGTTACGCCGTGTTTGTTGCGTGACTGGCGTAAGCGGTTATCAAAGCCTGTCCGCTCATCAAGCAATTTCTCTAATAGCTCTTGGAAGTACGGATCGGGAATTTTCTCGATCAATGCACTCGCGTGTGCGCGAAGAGCCGATTTACCTTCGTTACTGCCAAGATTCAGTTGATGAATCTCAATCAGGTTATCAAACAGATAGTTCGAGAGTGGCGTTGCTTGCTCTATTTGTTGTTCGAAAGCTTCTTTTCCATGTTGGCGCACATAACTGTCAGGATCTTCGCCATCTGGCAAAAAAAGGAACTTGAGTGTGTTACCAGTTTTAAGATACTGCAACGCATTTTCTAATGCTCGCCAAGCCGCTTCTTTACCCGCTCGGTCACCATCGTAGCAACACACGACCGTATTGGTTTGGCGGAACAAAAGTTGGATATGATCACCCGTTGTTGAGGTGCCCAGTGAAGCCACGGAGTAATCGACCCCATATTGCGCCAGAGCCACCACATCCATATAGCCTTCAACCACCAAGATCTGCTTAGGCTCGCGATGCGCTTGCATCACTTCATACAGGCCGTATAGCTCTTTGCCTTTGTGAAATATCGGTGTTTCAGGTGAGTTAAGATATTTTGGTGTGCCATCGCCAATCACGCGGCCACCAAAACCAATCACTCGGCCGCGGCGGTCATGAATCGGGAACATCACCCGACCGCGAAAACGGTCATAGCGATTGCCTTTGTCGTTTTCAATCAGCATACCGCCGGAAACGAGCATCTCTTGCGTCTGTGGGGTTTGACCAAAGTTCTTACGTACCAGATCCCATTCATCCGCCACATAACCGATGCCAAACTTTTGCACAATTTGTCCAGAAAGGCCGCGTTGTTTTAGATACTCGATGGCCACCTTACTGTTCGGTTGTTTAAGCTGATCGCGATAAAACTGTGCAATGCTGCCCATCAAGTCGTAAAGATTTCGTTTTTGCTCGGAATTGACTTGGGGTTGGTTCGTGTTGAAGTCGCCACCTTGGCGCTGCTCACGAGGAACATCAAGCCCTAGAAATGAGGCGAGTTCTTCAATGGCTTCGACAAAATCAAGACGTTCGTACTCCATCATAAAGTCGATGGCGTTGCCGTGCACACCACAGCCAAAACAATGGTAGAACTGTTTTTCTTGCGAGACACTAAATGATGGTGTTTTTTCGTTATGGAAAGGGCAGCAAGCGCCGTAGTTTTTGCCTTTTTTCTTAAGTTTTACGCGAGCGTCGACAATGTCGACAATATCAAGTCGAGCGAGGAGGTCATCAATGAAACTACGAGGGATGTGTCCTGCCATAAAACCTTAGAAAAACGCACTAACTATCAAAAAACATCGAAAGGGTAGATACAAACAAGCCGTGCATTCCAAAGGAGAGCACGGCTTGTTGCAATTGGGTTGGGAGGTTAAGCCAATTTAGCGCGAACTAAACCGCTTACTTTACCCATGTCTGCACGCCCTTGAATCTGAGGCTTGAGAATAGCCATTACTTTACCCATGTCTTGCATGCCCGCTGCGCCAGATTCAGTCATTGCACTGTCAATGAGTGTTGCGACTTCTTCTTCGCTAAGCGGTTGAGGCATAAAGTCCTCAAGTATCGTAATTTCTGCTTTCTCAGCATCGGCTAAATCTTGACGATTCGCTGATTCATATTGAGCGACAGAATCGCGACGTTGTTTAACCATTTTAGTCAGCACGGCAAGAATGTCGTCATCGCCCAGAGTAATCCGTTCGTCGACTTCACGTTGCTTAATCGCTGCTAAGGCTAAACGAATAGTACCAAGGCGCATTTTGTCCTTGGCTTTCATCGCTAATTTTTGCTCTTCTTTGAGCTTGTCAATAAGAGCCATAACTATAATCCTTTTGGACTTAGTTATTAGTACAGGCGAACGCGACGAGCGTTTTCGCGAGCTAGCTTCTTAGCGTGACGCTTTTGAGCTGCTGCTTTAGCGCGTTTGCGAACTGTAGTTGGTTTTTCATAGTGCTCACGACGACGCACTTCAGAAAGGATACCTGCTTTTTCGCAAGAGCGCTTGAAACGACGTAGTGCAACGTCGAACGGTTCGTTTTCACGTACTTTAACTACTGGCATATGCCTTTCACCTCAGGGGTTATTCGTTAACGCTGGTAACTTAGTGGACTGAACTAAATATTTTTCAGTCATAACCAGCTTGATCAAAAATGGTGCGGAATTTTAATCTGATCACACTAGCTTTGTAAAGTATTTTGTTGGGTAGAGTTTGCACAAAATTTGTTTGCAAAGCAAAGGCGCGGTAAGATTGCGCCAATTTTGAATTAAACACAGAAACATCCAAGGTAAACCATGCGCATTATTGGTATCGAAACCTCTTGTGATGAAACAGGAATAGCCATTTACGACGATGAGAAAGGCTTACTTTCCCATCAGCTTTACAGTCAAGTAAAGCTGCACGCTGACTACGGCGGTGTTGTCCCAGAACTGGCTTCCCGTGATCACGTTAAAAAGACCATCCCTCTTATTAAAGCGGCGATGGCACAAGCGAACTTAACGCCGCAAGATATCGATGGTGTCGCTTACACCGCAGGACCTGGCTTGGTCGGCGCCTTGTTAGTTGGTGCAACGATTGGGCGCAGCCTTGCTTACGCATGGGGCGTGCCAGCAGTACCAGTGCATCATATGGAAGGGCATTTGTTGGCTCCAATGCTTGAAGACAATCCGCCGCCTTTTCCATTTGTTGCGGTCTTGGTGTCGGGTGGCCACTCTATGATGGTGGAAGTTAAAGGCATTGGTGAGTACAAAATTTTAGGTGAGTCGATTGATGATGCGGCCGGTGAAGCGTTTGATAAAACCGCTAAGCTGATGGGGCTAGATTACCCCGGTGGCCCGTTATTATCTAAGTTGGCTGAGAAAGGCACTCCGGGTCGCTTTAAATTCCCACGCCCAATGACAGATCGTCCAGGTTTGGATATGAGCTTCTCGGGGTTGAAAACCTTTACGGCCAATACGATTGCTGCCAATGATGATAGCGAACAAACACGCGCAGATATTGCACTGGCGTTTGAAGAGGCAGTTTGTGCCACGTTAACCATTAAATGTAAGCGTGCATTGGAACAAACTGGCCTTAAGCGCATCGTGATTGCTGGTGGGGTGAGTGCTAACCGTCGTCTGCGTTCTGACCTTGAGCAGCTAGCAAAGAAAATTGGTGGTGAAGTCTATTATCCGCGCACTGAATTTTGTACCGACAATGGTGCAATGATTGCGTATGCAGGTATGCAACGTCTGAAAAATGGTGAAGTGGCCGATCTTGCTGTACAAGCAACGCCACGTTGGCCAATTGACCAGTTGGAGCCGATTGGTTAATCGGTTGTCATGATAAATAGGGTCGCCTTTATGGCGACTTTTTAACGCTTAGCGTTACCGTCAGATGAAATGAGTGAAAGAAGAAATGAATAAGTTTGCCGTTGATGGAGGCGAAATGGCCTACCTAGATGTAGGGCAAGGCCCCGTGGTTGTATTTGGCCATAGCTACCTTTGGGATAGTGCAATGTGGGCACCACAAGTTGCAGCCTTGAGTCAAGATTATCGCTGTATCGTGCCAGAACTGTGGGCTCATGGTCAGTCTGATTATTGTCCTGCGACAACACGTTCACTACAGGATTATGCGGCGCAAGTACTTGCCTTGCTCGACCATTTAAGCATTGAAAACTTCTCAGTCGTTGGTCTGTCAGTCGGCGGCATGTGGGGCACTGAGCTGGTGACGTTAGCGCCTGAGCGAGTGCAATCACTGGTTTTAATGGACACCTTTGTCGGTCTTGAACCAGAGGTGACGCACGCCAAGTATTTTTCAATGCTAGAGACTATCTCTGATCTACAGGCCGTTCCTGAGCCGATGGTTGCGGCAATCACGCCACTGTTTTTCGCCAATAACGTTGAGCAAGATAACCCGCAGCTTGCCAAGCGCTTTGCACAACAATTGGCAGAGTTAAAAGGCGAGAGTGCGGTCGAAGTCGCGCGTGTGGGGCGAATGGTGTTTGGTCGTCGCGATCAGATTGACGAGGTTGAAAAGTTTGCGTTGCCAGTATTGATAGCGGTTGGTCAAGAAGATAAACCACGCCCAGTGCTTGAGTCTTATCTGATGCATGATTGTATTTCAGGCTCAGAGCTGATTCAGATCCCTAAAGCAGGGCACATCTCTAATCTCGAGCAGCCTGAATTTGTCACTCAGATGCTTAAGCGCTTTTTGACACGTGTCTACGCGTAGATGACGTCGATGTAAAACAAAAGCCTTGCTATGAGGCTTTTTTTAATCCGCTTTTCTTGGCGCCAACCTTAGGTTCAGTCCCTTCAAACAGCCGCTTAATATTTTGATGATGGCGAAAGACAATCAGGCAGCACAACATCGCGACGGGAAGCGTGTATTGCGGTTTGACCATCCAAGTGTAAAAGGGAGCAAGTAACACCGTGATGATCGCAGCCAACGATGAGTAGCGGAATAAAAACGCCACCCCAATCCAAGTTGCAATGATCATCGCACTAAGATCGAGCCCGATTGGCGCGATTGCACCGAGTGCGGTTGCCACACCTTTCCCGCCTTTAAAATGGAAAAAAATCGGATACATGTGGCCCAAACAGGCCGCGATGGCGACGATGCCTAAAATGATTGGTTCAATATTTAAAAAATAGCCGCCCCAGACCGGAATTGTGCCTTTGAGCATGTCACACAGCAGCACTGCGACGGCCGCCTTTTTGCCACCAATTCGCAGCACATTAGTTGCGCCAGGGTTATTTGAGCCCACACCACGTGGATCGGGTAAGCGTAGTACCCGACAGATCAATACCGCACTTGAGATCGAGCCCAAGAGGTAGGCGAAAATGATCATGATCAGTGCTAATGGGGTCATAGTAGAGTAACTCGTCTGAAACAGGTGTTAGCCAAGCAAGTAACTGATATCATAACGCGCCTGACACTCTCAAACCATGGCAGTGGCCGAGTTTGAGCAACAAATAGTACGACTTTTTACCCCTCTTGGGTATCCGACCTGTAAAGGAAGACACACATGGATAAAGTATTTATCGAGCAATTAGAAGTCATTACCACCATTGGTGTTTACGATTGGGAGCAACAGATTAAGCAAAAGTTAGTGCTTGATTTAGAAATGGCTCACGACAACCGACCAGCGGGTAAAAGTGATGATGTTGTTGATGCTCTCGATTATTCACAGGTTAGCCAAGCGGTACTGAGTCACATCGAACAAGGTCGCTTTCTATTGGTTGAACGAGTCGCCGAAGAGGTGGCAGAGCTTATCATGACGCGCTTTAATGTGCCTTGGATTAAAATTCGTCTGACCAAACCAGGCGCGGTACCACAAGCCAAAGGGGTTGGGGTTGTCATCGAGCGAGGTCAGCTATGATCACAACCTATATTGGGGTTGGGTCAAACATACAACGGCGTAAACACATTGCAGCTGCTATTGATGAACTCAGTGGGATCGGCGAGCAGTTGCGTCTTTCGACGATATTTGAGTGTGAGGCAGTCGGTTTTGACAGCCAAGCGTTTTATAACCTCGTTGTTGAAATGAAAACGCCACTGAGCTTAGCCGAATTTGCCAAGCAGTTACGTACTATCGAGCAGAAATTGGGGCGGGCTGACAATGCCAGCAAGTTTGAGCCAAGAACCTTAGATCTCGATATTATTCTGTTTGGCGAGCAAGTGAGTGCATCGCAACCAGAGCTGCCTCGTAGTGACATATTTCACTATGCTTTCGTGCTTGAGCCACTCTACGAGCTTTGTCCACAACGGGTAGTCCCCGCAGATGGACGCAATATTGCTCAAATCAGGCAACAAACGAATTTTGATACCACCCTCACTCCAGTTCCACTGTGGTTTAGCTATTAATTAATGAGATTGTGATGAGTTATTTTGAAGCCTTTGTCCTTGCTTTAATTCAAGGGCTAACCGAGTTTTTGCCCATTTCTAGCTCTGCCCACCTGATTTTGCCTTCGGCGATCTTAGGTTGGGAAGATCAGGGCTTAGCGTTTGATGTTGCCGTTCATGTCGGTACTCTGTTGGCGGTAATGATCTATTTCCGTCATGAAGTGGTGAGTTTACTGCGGGCGTTTTTTGCGTCGATATTTAATGGCGATCGGAGCAAAGAAGCCAAGTTGGCATGGATGATCCTATTGGCCACCATTCCAGCGTGTGTATTTGGCTTGTTGATGAAAGATTTCATAGAGCTTTATCTGCGCAGTGCGTGGGTGATTGCCACCACGACAATCGTATTTGGCTTATTGCTTTGGTACGTTGATAAGAAAGCCACGCTGACCGATGATGAGTATCAAGCGGATTGGAAAAAAGCGTTATTCATTGGTATCAGCCAAGCCATCGCGATGATCCCTGGCACGTCGCGTTCTGGGGCCACCATCACCGCTGCGCTGTATCTTGGCTTTACTCGCGAAGCTGCCGCTCGCTTTTCTTTCTTAATGTCGATCCCTATTATCCTTCTTGCGGGAGGGTATCTTGGCCTTAAATTGGTCACCAGCGGAGAACCGATTCATATTGGCTTTCTCATGACAGGGATCGTGACGTCATTTATTAGTGCTTACATTTGTATTCACTTTTTCCTTAAGCTGATTTCGCGAATGGGGATGACGCCATTCGTGATTTATCGTTTGATATTAGGTGGCGCTCTGTTTGCGTTCCTATTGATCAATTAAGCGCATAATCTTAACCAAGGCCACACAGTGCAATCTCGCGCCAGCAGTGACATTGTGATATATATGTGGTCTTTCTATTCTCTCTGCTTAGATTGACGATATGCGAATTTTTGCTCTGTTATTAACCCTGATTTTAGGCTGGCTACAATATGAATTGTGGCTAGGTAAAAATGGTATTGTCGATTTTCAAGCGGTCAATGCTGAAACCCAAGTTCAGCATCAAGTGAATAGCAACCTTCAAACACGTAATGATGAAATGTTCGCTGAAATTGACGATCTGCGCCAAGGGCTCGACGCGATTGAAGAGCGAGCAAGGCACGAACTTGGAATGGTCAAAGACGGTGAAACCTTTTATCGAATTATCGGTGAGGATAATTAAATGCTAACGCCTTTTTCACTGGTTGCGATTGTTCCTGCTGCGGGGGTCGGTAGCCGTATGAAAGCGGATCGACCTAAGCAATATCTTACTATCGAAGGTAAAACGGTTCTCGAACATACCGTTGAGAAACTGCTTTCGCACCCTAAGGTTGGGCAAGTTGTCATTGCAGTGACCGATGGTGATCCCTATTTTGCTGAGCTATCGCTAGCAAGTCGTCCCGATGTGGTCCAAGTTTCAGGTGGCAAAGAGCGCGCTGACTCGGTGTTATCGGCGCTTGACTATGTGCAAGCGCAACAAGCGTCAGAGTGGGTAATGGTGCACGATGCCGCCCGGCCGTGTATCACTTTGGCCGATATCGACAACTTAATCGAGCAATCGCTAGCAAACGCGAATGGCGCTATTCTTGCTGCACCCGTGCGAGATACGATGAAACGTGCCAATGGTCAGCAAAAGATCGATCATACCGTTGATAGGGAAGCACTATGGCATGCACTGACGCCACAAATGTTTAAAACTCAAATGCTCTTTGATGCTTTATCTGGCGCATTAGCGCAAGGCGTCGCCATTACCGATGAAGCCTCGGCTATCGAGTGGCTAGGCCATTGTCCTGCACTGGTACAAGGGAGAGCGGACAATATCAAAATAACCCAACCGGAAGATTTGGCGTTGGCTGAGTTTTATCTCAACAAAAACAAAGGATAACTCATGATTCGAATTGGTCACGGCTTCGATGTCCACAAATTTGGTGGTCAAGGCCCCGTCATTATCGGCGGAGTTGCCATTCCTTATACGCAAGGTCTTATCGCGCATTCTGATGGCGATGTGGCGTTGCATGCGTTGTGTGATGCCTTGTTAGGCGCGATTGCCGCTGGCGACATTGGCCGTCATTTTCCAGATACCGATGATAAATGGAAGGGGGCAGACAGCCGCGCTCTACTTCGGGATGTGTATCGTCGTGTGCGTGAACAAGGCTATAAGTTGGGTAATGCGGATATCACCATTATCGCTCAAGCGCCTAAAATGGCACCGCACATTGAGGCGATGTGCCAAGTCATTGCTGAGGATTTAGATACCGAACTCGGTAACATCAATGTCAAAGCCACCACCACTGAAAAACTTGGCTTTACTGGCCGTAAAGAAGGCATTGCAACCGAAGCGGTTGTGTTGCTCATTAAAAAATAACTTGAGTTGCCCTCTGTTTGTGGCACGGAACTGAATTATGTCTGATCTTTTATCATCACTGGCGTACCTCCATGGTAAGCCAAGCGCAACAGGTAAGCTCAAAGCCAAGCCTGAGCATTTCCAAGTTAGCGAAAACTTAGGCTTTGACTTTACTGGTCAAGGCGAGCACCTGATGGTGCGCATTCGCAAAACAGGCGAAAACACCAGCTTTGTTGCTAATGAACTCGCTAAAGTTTGTGGCGTAAAATCCAAAGATGTCAGTTGGGCCGGCCTGAAAGATCGCCATGCTGTGACTGAGCAGTGGCTAAGTGTACATTTGCCGAAAGGGGAAACACCCGACTTTAGAGCCTTCCTCGCTCAGTACCCAAGTATCGAAATCCTAGCCACTGACCGACATAATAAAAAGCTCCGTCCTGGTGACTTAGTCGGTAACCAATTTGTCGTGACGTTGTCTGAAGTTTCAGACGTGGAAGATGTGGTTCAGCGCTTGGCGTTGATTAAGCAAAACGGTGTACCGAATTACTTTGGTAGTCAGCGTTTTGGTAACAACGGCAATAACCTTGTAGAGGCGAGACGTTGGGGACGTGACAATGTTCGCACTCGTAACCAGAACCAGCGTAGCTTGTACCTTTCGGCGGCACGTTCATGGATCTTTAACGCCATCGTTTCGGCGCGTATTGAGCAAACGGTGTTTACTCAGGCGGTTGTCGGTGATGTGGTGGTGAAGCAAGCTGAGCAATTGCCAGTGACTGCAGACTCGTTAGAGTCGATCAATCAGCAACTTTTGCAGCGTGAGTTAAGCTTAACGGCGGCGCTTGCAGGGGACAATGCTTTGCCAACCACAGAGCAAGCTCTCGCGATTGAGCAGCCGCACCTAGACGCTGAACCGGATTTAATGGCCTTAATTCGTTCTAACCGTATGCGCCATGAGCGCCGTGAAGTGGCATTATTTCCTCAACAATTGAGTTGGCAAGTCTCGGGGGATGAAATTTGCTTACAGTTTGCGCTTGATGCAGGCTGTTTTGCCACGGCGATTGTACGTGAGCTTATCGAAGAAATCGCCGTGGAGCGTCACTATTAATGAGCGATAAACGATTGAAAATACTCATCAGTAATGATGATGGTGTGCATGCCGAGGGGATACATGCCTTGGCTGACTCCCTGCGAGATATGGCCGACGTGACGATTGTAGCTCCTGACAGAAATCGCTCTGGCGCTTCGAACTCGCTCACTTTAGAGCAACCATTGAGAGTTAATCAAATTGCGCCTAATGTCTATTCAGTGCAGGGCACGCCGACAGACTGTGTCCATTTTGCGCTCAATGAATTGATGAAAGATAACTTACCTGATTTGGTCTTGGCTGGCGTCAATCATGGCGCTAACCTCGGTGACGATGTGCTCTATTCAGGAACGGTGGCGGCAGCAATGGAAGGTCACTTTCTTGGCGTACAGGCGATGGCTTTTTCACTGGTTGGCAAACAGCACTTTGCGACGGCTGCAGCGGTGGCTCGTCAATTGGTGTCTCAACACTCTGTATCGCCGATACCAACCAATCGGTTGTTGAACGTCAATATTCCTGATGTAGCATTGGCAGATCTCAAACCGACACAGATCACTCGATTGGGTGCGCGTCATCACGCAGAAGCGATGATTAAGCAGCAAGACCCGCGAGGCCATGATATTTATTGGTTAGGTCCTCCGGGTAAAGAGCAAGATGCTGGTGAAGGGACTGATTTTTATGCCATTGAGCACGGCAGCGTCTCGATTACACCACTACAGGTTGATTTAACCGCGCACGAATCGCTTTCAAGTATGGATAATTGGTTAAAGGAAAAATAACAATGGCAAACCCACATGCGGACAGATTAATCGACTTTCTTGTCGCGAGTGGCATTCAAGATCAGCAAGTGTTAGATGCTATCTATCGTTTGCCTCGAGAACAATTTGTTTCTCAGGCAATGATGCACCAAGCGTATGATAATAACGCGTTGCCGATCGGACAAGGACAGACGATTTCTCAGCCATACATTGTGGCTAAAATGACCGAGATGCTTGGTTTAGACCGAACGAGTCAAGTGCTGGAAGTTGGTACTGGATCAGGCTATCAGACGGCGGTTCTCGCTCAGTTAGTTGACCATGTTTATTCGGTTGAACGAATTAAAGCCCTGCAGTGGGAAGCGAAGCGTCGTCTTAAGCAGCTTGATATCTACAATGTTTCAACCAAGCACGGTGATGGTTGGCAAGGATGGGCGGCGAAAGGGCCATTTGATGCGATCATTGTGACTGCGGCTGCCGAATCGGTGCCTTCAGCGCTACTTGAACAGCTAAGTGAGGGCGGAGTAATGATGATTCCTGTCGGAACCGCTGAACAAAATCTGTATAAGATCACGCGTCATGGTGATGAGTACCAATCTGAATTAATTGAAATGGTTCGATTCGTTCCTTTAATTGCAGGTGACCTCGCGTAGCCATGAAGTTTCTTTCTTTGCCGTTATTATTGGTGGTGTTCTCCAGTGTGCTGATTGGCTGCGCTGCCCACTCACCTGCGCCAGTTTCAGGGTTAAAGAAAGACTACAGCTCGGTTGCTCGTGGGAGCTATCGCGGCAGTTATTATCAGGTGGAAAAGGGCGACACGCTCTATTTTATCGCTTACGTCACAGACAAAGATGTAAATGATCTGATTCGTTACAATGGTTTAAAAAAGCCTTACACGATAAAACCAGGTCAGAAGCTAAAGTTGTGGCAGCCTGCCTATAATCCGCCAGCCTTTGGTGGAACTGGTGCGGGTGGCGTCGTAGCGGCGGCGGCGATACCTGCGACATCAACACCAAGTAAAAAAACCACTCAGAAAACCAGCACAAATAGTACAAAAAATACCCAAAAACCGATCAAAAAAGAATCAATAAAGAAGGTTGATCAATCGAAATCAAAAGAGTATGTTGGAGTTAATGGTAAACAAAATGTTAACAAAAACGTCAGTGAGCCTAAACAGAATAACAATAAAATTTCCAAATGGTTATGGCCAACGAAAGGGAGAGTAATCAAACAGTTTTCTGCTGGAGACCAAGGGAACAAAGGGATTGATATCGCAGGACAGCGAGGCCAATCCATCGTCTCAACAGCAGGTGGCACCGTCGTTTATTCAGGCAATGCGCTACGTGGTTACGGTAATCTCGTGATAATTAAACATAACGACAATTACCTCAGTGCATATGCACACAATGATAGGTTGCTCGTACACGAAGGACAGAGTGTAAAAGCCGGCCAAAAGATTGCGACAATGGGCAGCTCAGGAACGTCCAGTATTCGATTGCACTTTGAAATTCGCTATCAAGGTAAGTCAGTGAATCCAAATCGCTACTTACCGTAAAAATTTACTTATTATAGTAATATGGCGACATTAGACGTAGTAATGTCTTGCTAGCTCGCCAGGGGGAGGCGCTATGAGTATCAGCAATGCAGCAACGAAAGTCGAAGAGTTCGATATGGCCAACGAAGCAAAGGAATCGCTTCGAACCAAGAATTCTACTAAACCCACCAAAACCGTCGATGCTAAAGAAGAGTTTGATGCGTCCACGAAAAGTCTCGATGCCACACAGCTCTATTTGGGCGAAATTGGTTTTTCTCCACTACTCACTGCAGAAGAAGAAGTTCTTTATGCTCGTCGAGCGTTACGCGGAGACGAAGCGGCGCGTAAACGCATGATTGAAAGTAACCTGCGCTTAGTGGTTAAAATCTCCCGCCGTTATAGTAATCGTGGTTTGGCTCTGCTCGATCTCATAGAGGAAGGCAACCTTGGTCTTATTCGCGCTGTCGAAAAATTTGATCCCGAGCGCGGTTTTAGATTCTCTACTTACGCTACTTGGTGGATTCGTCAAACGATCGAACGGGCGTTAATGAACCAAACTCGCACCATTCGTTTACCGATTCATGTCGTTAAAGAGCTCAATATTTACTTGCGTACTGCTCGTGAATTATCACAGAAGCTTGACCACGAACCTACCGCGGAAGAGATCGCAACACAGCTTGATAAACCCGTTGATGATGTCAGCAAAATGTTGCGCCTCAATGAGCGTATAAGCTCAGTCGATACACCGATTGGTGGTGATGGCGAAAAAGCATTGTTGGATATCATTCCTGACATCAACAACTCTGATCCTGAAGTGTCAACTCAAGATGATGACATTCGTGATTCTTTAATCCATTGGCTCGATGAGTTAAATCCGAAGCAGAAAGAGGTGCTAGCGCGTCGTTTTGGTTTGCTCGGCTATGAGCCATCAACACTTGAAGAAGTGGGTCGTGAAATTAATCTAACTCGCGAACGTGTTCGTCAAATTCAAGTTGAAGGTCTACGTCGCTTACGTGAAATCCTAATCAAACAGGGTTTGAATATGGAGAACCTGTTCAGCGTAACGGAAGATTAATGCTGTCTAAGTTGAAAAAAAGCCTTGGTTTCAAACCAAGGCTTTTTTGTTGGACAACATTTTTTATGGGACGATATAAAAACAGCGGACGCTTAAGCCGACTTCGCTTTCTTAAGAATAGGAAAAACCTTGACCAGCTTGATTCGATTCTCTTCCAGCTCGACGATTTCCATCGGGTGGCCGGAAACATGAACACTAAGGTGACTTTCAGGAATCTCTTCTAGGTGCTCTAAGATCAAACCATTGAGTGTTCGTGGCCCATCAGTAGGTAACTTCCACTTAAGTCCTTTGTTGATATCGCGAATGTTGGCACTGCCTTCGATCAAGAAACTGCCATCACCTTGCGGAGTAATTTCATCCGACAAGCTTGGTGCAATCGAAGTGGTAAACTCTCCGACAATCTCTTCGAGAATATCTTCTAGAGTCACTAGACCAATGATGTCACCGTATTCATCAACGATCAGGCCAATACGTTGTTTATTACGCTGGAACTTGAGCAGTTGTACGTTGAGAGGAGTGCTCTCTGGAATAAAGTACACTTCATCGGCTGCGCGCAATAGCGTCTCTTTGGTGAACTCATTCTTCTCTAACATCAGGCGATAAGATTCTCGTAGGCGCAACATCCCTACCGCTTCATCAATTTGATCGCGATATAACACGACTCGGCCATGAGGAGAGTGCGTTAACTGGCGTACAATCGATTTCCAGTCATCATTGATATCGATGCCGGTGATCTCATTACGTGGCACCATGATGTCATTGACGGTGACATGTTCGAGATCGAGAATCGAAATCAGCATGTCTTGGTGGCGGCGAGGGATCAAACTGCCTGCTTCGTTGACCACGGTTCTTAGTTCATCCGAACTTAAGTGATCATCTCCGCCGTGTACGGCTTTAAGACCTAATAAACGGATAAAGCCATTAGTGATCATATTGATAAACATCACTAGCGGCGACAACAGTTTCATTAAAATGGTCAGTAGGATACTGCTAGCGTATGAGACCCGCTCAGGGTAAAGCGCGGCCAGGGTTTTTGGTGTGACCTCAGCGAACACTAGGACGACTAAGGTAAGAGCGCCAGTAGCAATAGCAACCCCCAGATCGCCATACAGACGCATACCTAAAATGGTGGCAATCGCAGAAGCGAGAATATTAACGAGGTTATTACCGATTAAGATAAGACCAATGAGTCGGTCTGGTCGGTCGAGCAGCTTCTCGACGCGCTGTGCGCCTTTGTGCCCGTTATTGGCGAGATGCTTGAGACGGTAGCGGTTCAGAGCCATCATGCCTGTCTCGGAACCAGAGAAATATCCTGAAATAACAATAAGACACGCGAGTAGCGCAAATAAGATACCCGTTGATATGTCGTCCAAAGCTTATCTTTTCCTTGTTAGGTTTGATTAATTTATGACCTAAATTGTCATTGAAGTCAATTTCAAATAGGGAACTGCGTAGTGTAAAAGAAAGGTGCTCATGATGCACCTTATGTCGGAAATTTTATCTTTACCTGCTAACGCAAAATGATTTCACGCACAAAACGACTGCCAAAGTAGGCCAGAGTCAATAAGGTTGCCCCTGCGACCGTAAACCATGTCACTTTACGTCCGCGCCAGCCTTTTTGATAGTGACCCCAAAGCAGTACAGAGTAGGCAATCCAAGCAATAAAAGAGAGAATCGCTTTATGTGCTTTGCCTTGGGCGAACATATCTTGCACAAAGAAAAAGCCGGTCAATAAGGTACCAGTCAGAAGAAGGGTGCCAATTAAAATGATATTAAATAGCTGACGTTCAACCATCAACAGTGGCGGCAAATTGGGGTTAATGGCTAGCGCTTTTTTGGTTTTCAGTTTGTGGTCAAGCCAAGCCAATTGAAGCGCGTACAACGCACCAATGGTCAGTGTTGAGTACGAAAATAAGGCAAACGAAATATGAATCAGTAGTTTCGGATCTTGCTCGAGATGGGTAATAAAGGTGCTCGGCAATACCGCGGCTGCAACGAGGTTAATGGCGGCAAAGCTATAAACCACAGGCAGTAAGAACCACAAACGGGTTTTGAGCATCGCGATGCTCATCACCAAAGAGATAATAAAGCTTATCAACGAGGCGACGTTGAGAATACTGAGGTTTTGTCCGGAACTGCCTAATATCAGATCACTAAGTAGCCAAGCATGAAAAGCCAGCGCAAGAAAAGCACTGACAAACACAGTTTTAACGCGGATGCCTGTCTGGTGAACAAGTCCCGGAACTATGGTAGCAATCGCTAATAGATAGAGTATTGCAGCAACGATGGCGATTAGGTTATCCATTAGTCTCTATAAGCTGGTGGATTTTTAACAAATTATACCCTGCATCAACGGCTTGAGCTATGAATTATCACTTTCATTTGCGTGACATGAGATATCAAAAGTTATCTAGGCAGTGTCAAGCTTGGGTTGGCTAAGGTATACTTGTAGTAATTTGTCGCCGAAATGACACGGCGAGTCTCCCTAAACACCGTCAAGGTAAAGAGAGTAAGATGTTTGAGAATTTAACGGATCGTTTATCCAAAACGCTGAAAAACATCAGCGGAAAAGGTCGTTTGACCGAAGATAATATCAAAGAGACGTTGCGTGAAGTGCGTATGGCGCTTCTTGAAGCCGACGTGGCACTACCGGTTGTACGTGATTTTATTAAGCGCGTAAAAGAGTCTGCAGTTGGTGTTGAGGTCTCTAAATCGCTCACTCCAGGTCAAGAGTTCATTAAGATTGTTCAAAATGAACTTGAAGCCGTGATGGGTGAATCCAATGAAGCGTTGAATCTGGCTGCGCAGCCACCGGCTGTGATTTTAATGGCAGGTTTACAAGGTGCGGGTAAAACAACCTCGGTAGGTAAGCTGTCTAAATTACTGACTGAGCGAGACAAAAAGAAAGTCTTAGTTGTTTCTGCTGACGTTTACCGTCCTGCGGCGATAAAACAGCTAGAAACATTGGCATCAGATGTTGGTGTTGATTTCTTCCCTTCTTCAGCGGATCAAAAGCCGCTCGATATTGCTAATGCAGCGATTGATCATGCCAAGAAGAAATTCTACGACGTGTTGGTTGTCGATACGGCTGGTCGTTTAGCGATTGATGAGCAGATGATGGGGGAGATCAAAGATCTTCACTCGGCAATTAACCCGGTTGAAACCTTATTCGTTGTTGATGCAATGACAGGTCAAGATGCAGCGAACACGGCCAAAGCGTTTGGTGATGCCCTGCCTCTAACTGGTGTGATTCTGACCAAGGTAGATGGTGATGCTCGTGGTGGTGCGGCACTGTCTGTACGTCATATTACCGGTAAGCCGATTAAATTCCTCGGTGTTGGTGAAAAAACTGACGCGTTAGAACCATTCCACCCTGATCGTGTTGCCTCGCGTATCCTTGGTATGGGTGATGTGCTGTCTTTGATTGAAGATCTGCAGCGTAATGTCGATACCGAGCAAGCTGAGAAACTTGCGAAAAAGTTCAAAGAGAAAAAAGGCTTTGATCTTGAAGACTTTCGTGAGCAGCTAGGTCAAATGCAAAACATGGGCGGCATGATGGGCATGATGGATAAGCTGCCCGGCATGAGCAACTTACCAGATAATGTTAAAGATAAAGTTGATGACAAGATGTTCCATCAAATGGAAGCGATCATTAACTCAATGACGATGAAAGAGCGTCAACGCCCAGAGCTTATCAAAGGGTCACGTAAAAAGCGTATTGCGGCAGGTTCTGGTACTCAGGTACAAGATGTAAACCGCCTGCTCAAACAGTTCACTCAGATGCAGAAAATGATGAAAAAAATGCAGAAGGGTGGCATGAAAGGTATGATGCGCAACATGCAAGGCATGATGGGTGGCATGGGCGGAATGGGTGGCGGCGGCTTCAATCCATTTGGCCGTTAAATCCAAACTGCGACAAAAATTTCAAGGTGTTAGCTACGTCACAAACTTAGAGCGATTTTTATGTTGGTGAAAAAGTAGCTAAAGACCTTGCAATGATCCGGAATAAGAGTAAAATTCCGGAGCTTTATTTTGGCACGAGCCCCAAACTATTTAGCGATAAATGGTTCTTGGGGTTAATTTTATTTTTGAGAAAGCAAAGAGGACGACATGGTAACCATTCGTTTGGCACGTCACGGCGCTAAAAAGCGTCCATTTTATCAAATCGTAGTTGCGGATAGCCGCAACGCAGCAACTGGCCGTTTCATTGAGAAAGTGGGTTTCTTTAACCCAACGGCTCAAGGTCAAGAAGAAGGTCTACGTCTAGACCTAGATCGCGTTAACCATTGGGTTGGTCAAGGCGCATCTGTATCTGACCGCGTTGCTAAGCTAGTTAAAGACGCTCAAAAAGCGGCTTAATTCTTGATAAAGAAGAAATTAGCTTATGTCGATGAAAGGTAATGAAACGATGAGCGAAGACAAGATTGTTGTGGGTAAGTTCGGTGCTTCTTACGGCATTCGTGGTTGGCTTAAAGTTTTGTCCTATACAGACGATGCTGAAAGCATATTTGATTACACCCCTTGGTACATTAATCAAGGTGGAAAGTGGGTTGAGTACAAAGCTGAAAGTTGGAAGCGCCATAACAAAGGTTTGGTGGTAAAACTTGAAGGTCTGGAAGTGCGTGAAGATGCACAAATCCTGACAAATTTTGAAATCTCAATTGACCCTGCGGTTTTACCAGAATTGCCATCAGATGAATTCTATTGGCGTGATTTGATTGGAATGCAAGTCGTGACTGATAAAGGTTATGATCTCGGCATTGTCTCTGACATGCTTGAGACAGGTTCCAACGATGTTTTGGTAATTAAAGCAAATCTTAAAGATGCTTTCGGGCAAAAGGAACGACTAATCCCGTTCCTTGAAGAGCAAGTGATCAAAAATATTGATCGTGAAGCTCAACGGATCGAAGTTGACTGGGATCCTGGATTTTAACTCCAAGTAACGGAGCGATTGAACAATGTGGGTTGGCATAATTAGCCTATTTCCAGAAATGTTCCGCAGCGTTACTGATTTTGGAGTAACAGGTCAAGCGGTTAAAAAAGGTCTTTTGTCGATTAAGACTTGGAATCCTCGTGATTTCACGCACGACAAGCATCGCACTGTTGATGATAGACCTTACGGTGGTGGTCCTGGCATGTTGATGATGGTTCAGCCTTTGCGCGACGCTATTCATACTGCCAAGCAAGCAGCACCGGGAAAGACGAAAGTCATCTACCTTTCTCCTCAAGGTCGTAAACTCGACCAGCAAGGAGTTGAAGAGTTGGCAACCAATGAGAACTTGCTTCTTATTTGCGGCCGCTATGAAGGGGTAGATGAGCGTATCATTCAATCCGAAGTTGACGAAGAATGGTCAATCGGTGATTTTGTGATGACGGGTGGTGAAATACCAGCCATGACGTTGATAGATTCTGTTTCGCGGTTTGTTCCGGGAGTGCTAGGAGATTTCGCGTCAGCAGAAGAAGACTCTTTTGCCAATGGTTTGTTAGATTGCCCTCACTATACGCGCCCTGAGGTATTAGACGGTCGAGAAGTACCTGCGGTACTTAAGTCTGGTAACCACAAGGATATTCGTCTCTGGCGACTTAAACAATCGTTAGGCCGAACTTGGCTGAGAAGACCAGAGCTCCTGGAAAACCTAGCTCTGACTGACGAACAGGAACAATTACTGGCCGAATTTATCAAAGCACATCGCAATGGTGAAAAGTAAGCAGTAACCTATTTAATTTAGTATCAGTTTATTCTAGGAATTTATAAAATGAGTAACATCATCAAGGCTCTTGAAGAAGAGCAAATGAAATCAGGCCTACCTAAATTTGCACCAGGTGACACTGTTGTCGTTCAAGTTAAGGTAAAAGAAGGTGAACGTGAGCGTCTACAGGCTTTTGAAGGCGTTGTAATCGCAATCCGTAACCGTGGCCTACACTCTGCTTTCACTGTACGTAAGATTTCTAACGGTGAAGGTGTTGAGCGTACGTTCCAAACACACTCTCCAATTGTTGATAGCATCGAAGTTAAACGCCGTGGTGCAGTACGTCGTGCCAAGTTGTACTACCTACGTGAGCGTTCTGGTAAGTCGGCTCGTATTAAAGAGAAACTTGCTAAGAAGTAATGCTATAACTAGCGTTCTCATAGTATTAGCGGAGGCCTTAGGCCTCCGCTTTTTTATTTGAGGTTTTTGGTTTGCTCTTTTAATCGGCTAAAGACATTTTGCTTCTTTAGTATTGGTCTTCTGACCAGCCATCCGAGTCTGACATGTCTGGTGCTCCAGCAATGGCTTTTTCCTCATCGGCCCACTCGCCAAAATCGATCATTTGGCACTGTTTGCTGCAAAAAGGACGATAAGGACTTTGCTCGCCCCATTTGACGTCAGTGCCACATTGTGGGCATTTTACAATGGTTATTTTTGACATGGTTACTCTCTTACAAGGAAAGGGATAGATTGACTCGATACCGCGGCAAGTGCTTGAGTGTATGGCTAGCTACACACGGCCAACTGAAACTCAATATTGGCAACCGATGCTTGCCCTGAGCCAAACTCAATAAATTTAATCGCAAAACGGTTTTTATGACCTGAAATCATAGGGTACACACCATATTGCATTGGAATTTCTAAGCGTAGAATGTTCGCGTCTTCAGCATCACTTTGAAAAAATCCTGACTGAGCTTGAATCGAACGGAAGTGGCCTGTTTCGCGAGTCAGCTTTAGCCATAACGTTAATGCATTGGCTAACGGGCTTAATGAGCTAAGCCACTTTTGAGCATCGGCTTTTTTCTTATCCAGTGGCAGGTGAAGCCAATGGTGTAACGCTGGCAAGTCAAAACAGCAAGAGCCGCCGGGTAAGTTGAAACGCTGACGAATCGCACCTAAGAAGCGATCTTCTTTAAAGCTTTGGCCAAAACGCTCTGCTGCCATTAAGTCACTATGTACTTGATCAACTTCATTCAAAATCGCGCTCAGCATCTCTTGATCGACACCGTCAACATTTGACCAGGCGCGATACGCGAGGCGCTGTTTTTCGATATCTTTGGCCAATTCACTTTTGAGCTGGATCTGTTCGAAGATTTCGAGCAGATCAAACAGTGAGCGATAGAAAATTAAATGCTGCATATCATCACCAAATTGAGCCGCAATATTTAGTTGATTGAGCAGGGCTTCTACTCTCAAGTAAATACGCGTTTTCTCATTAAGTGGATGTTCGAAGTGATGCGTGGTCATTAATATGCAGCTCTGAATGATTCAGTCTTTATTCTCACAGATTTTCCCTACTCATTTCTAGGAACTTTTGATGCAATTCTGTGATTTGAGGCAAAAGTTTTTGGTTTGCTGTACTATTTTTAATCACATAGTCGGCAATTGCCAATCTTTGCTCTCGCGATGCCTGTGACGCAAGGATCGATTTGGCTTGTTCACGACTGACCTTGTCGCGCGCCATTGTGCGTTCAATTTGTATTTCTGGCTCGACATCCACCACTAAAACCTTGTCGGCAAGTGCTTGTAAATTATTTTCGACCATCAGCGGAATAACTAATAACGCGTAGGGGGTTTGGACTTGCTTTAATTGCTGCAACATCTGGCGACGAATCATCGGGTGCAATAACTGGTTCAACCAATGTTTCTCAGCTGGTTGAGTAAAGATAAGCTCACGCAACTGTGTGCGATCAAGTGTTCCTTGAGCCGTTAAGATCGACGCTCCAAAGTGTTCGACAATCGCTGCTAATCCCTCACTGCCAGGCTCGACAACCTCTCGGGCGATCACATCAGCATCAACAATCTCAACGCCAAACTGTTGGTGAAATAGGTTTGCCACTGTGGTCTTTCCGCTCGCAATGCCGCCTGTTAAGCCAATCACAACCGCCATGTTACACCCCCAAGAATTGGTTGAAATACCAAGCCATAATCGACTCGCCCCACATCATGCTTATCCAGCCGGCAATCGCTAGGTAGGGACCGAAGGGAAAAGCTTTATCTATGCCTTGCTGCTTGAGGCGTAACTGAATTAGGCCAAAGATTAATCCGACTAAAGAGGAGAGTAAAATGATCAGTGGGAGATGCTGCCAGCCAAGCCAGGCCCCAAGCGCCGCGAGCAGTTTAAAGTCGCCATAACCCATGCCCTCTTTTCCGGTGAGTAGTTTAAATAACCAATAAACCGACCAGAGCGATAAATAACCCGCCATCGCCCCAATGACTGAGTCTTGCAAAGAGAGTGGGCTGATATTAAGCAGCGCTAAGGCAATACCCGCCCACGTTAAGGGCAAAGTGAGCTGATCGGGGAGCAGCATGGTATCGAGGTCGATAAAGGTCGCGGCGATCAGAGTAAAAGTGAAAAACAATAAAGCGACGGAAAAATAGCTGAACCCTTGTTGGTAGGCAATGGCCAAACAGAGCGCCGCACTTAGCAGTTCAACCAGAGGGTAGCGAATACTAATCGATTCAGAGCAGTGACGACATCGCCCTTTCAGGCGTAACCAACTAAATAGTGGAATATTATCTTTTATTGCCACAGGCTGCTGACATTTGGGGCAACGTGAGCGCGGCACACTAAGGTTAAACTCTCCTTGTGGTGGCTCTATATGGTATTCGGCAAAGCTTTCTGCGCACTCTTGCCGCCACTCTCTTTCCATGATCAAAGGTAAGCGGTGAATAACAACATTCAAAAAGCTGCCAATGATCAGACCGAACACACTTGCGAGGGCAGCAAACAGCCAAGGGTAATCGTTAAATAGTTCCATTTATTTAGGTACGCAGGAAAAGTGTAAGCTCAATATACTATCCTAAGACATTCATTAAGTTAAAGATAGGTAAGTAAAGCGCAACCACTAAACTACCGACTATCGTGCCGAGTAGTAAGACCATTAAGGGTTCGAGCGATTTCTCGAGGTTTTCGATTTGATTGTCGATTTCCAATTGGTAAATATCCGCCACTTTTCTCAGCATATCATCAAGTTGGCCAGACTCTTCACCCACCATGATCATTTGGACCATTAACGCTGGAAAAGCGCCTCTTTCACGCAAAGCAATGTAGATCGGCATACCCGCTAAAGTTTGTTCAAAAACGTGCTGTATTGCCTCTTGGTAATAGTGATTAGGTGTGGTTTTTATCGCGCTCGCTAAACCGTGATGTATCGCTACGCCTGCACTGACGCTGGTCGATAGAGAGCGGCAAAATTTGCTCAAGGCCGCCTTCTCAATCGCACTGCCAACCACCGGTAGCTTTAACACCCAAGAGCTGAGGCGCAGCTTCATTATTGGCGAGACCGAAACTAGCTTACGACAGCCCCAGATAACAGCGCCAATCGATAGCAGCAGATAGCCAGTGTAATTTTGGATGAATCTTGACACCTTTAGTACCTGTTGGGTGAACCATGGTAGTTGAGCGCCAAGACCTGCAAACATAGCTTCAAATTGTGGGACCACGAAGGCCAGCATCAAATAACTGACTATGATGGCGGTGGCAAGAACCAAAGTGGGATAGATCAAGGCGGTTTTAAGTTTTGCTTTTAAGCGCTGACTTTTTTCACGATAAGTCGCCAGGCGCTCAATGACGTCGCTGAGTCGACCGCTCTGTTCGCCGACTTTGACCAGGTCGCGATAGAAGTCATCAAACAGTACGCTTGTTTGCCCCATCGCCTGTGAAATCGGTGTGCCAGATTCGACAATAGCGCTCATGCGTGTTATCAGCAGTCTCATTTCGGCTTTACGCTGGTTATGGCTAATCAGTTTGAGCGCATGCACTAGCGTCACGCCACTGGCTAACATGGTGGCTAATTGGCGTGTCATGACAGTGATGTCTTGTGGGCGAGCTTTATGTTGCCAGCGAGATAGTAATGAGCTGTTGCGTCGTTTGAGGCTCAGCAAGGTGATCGAGTTGTTTTTTAAGTGGTGGCGAATGTCACTCTCGTGACTGGCGAGCATTTTTCCGCAGCAACGTTTGCCAGCGGTGTTGATGCCTTTCCAGTGATAATGACTTAATGGCGTGCGCGAGGGTAACATCATCATTAAGCGCTAAAAGTAGAGTACGCGTTGTAACTCATCAATACTGGTAACCCCTGCGCGCACTTTTTCGATCCCAGATTGGATTAAACTCTGCATACCATTTTCTATCGCAATCGCTTCCAATTGCTCGGCTGTGGCCTGATTTGAAATCGCTTCAATAAGCTCGGCATTGATTGGTAACAGCTCGTAGATGCCTATTCGGCCGAGATAGCCATTGTGACAGTGCGGGCAACCTGCTGGGGTGGCGATGAACATATTCGAGTTCGGTGCGAGATGAAACTGTTCAGCGACAAGAGTTGGAGTTGCGATGCTTTGTTTGCAGTGCCGGCACAGCTTCCTGACTAGGCGCTGTGCGATAAGTAAAGAGAGCGAAGAGGCCATATTAAAGTGGTTGATCCCCATATTGGCTAAGCGAGTAATGGTCTGTACCACCGAATTGGTGTGCAAGGTAGACAGTACCAAGTGGCCGGTTTGAGCGGCTTTAATCGCGATCTCTGCTGTCTCAAGGTCGCGGATTTCGCCGAGCATGATGATGTCTGGGTCTTGGCGTAAAAACGCGCGTAATGTTTGACTAAAATCGAGGCCAATTTCAGGGTGAATGTGTACTTGGTTGATGCCGGGAAGATTAATTTCGACCGGATCCTCTGCCGTTGAGATATTAACATGCTGTGAGTTCAAGTGATTGAGCGCCGCATAAAGCGAGACGGTTTTACCACTGCCGGTGGGGCCGGTGAGCAGTATCATCCCTTGAGGTTTTTTCAGAGCTGATAGGTAGATGTGTTGTTGCTCAGGGTTAAAACCTAAAGCATCGATAGCGAGGGCAATGGCGCGATTATCGAGAATACGCAGGACGATTTTTTCTCCCCACAATGTCGGTAAGGTGGATACGCGCATATCCACTGCCATGGTGTCATTTAAACGCAGCTTGATTCGGCCATCTTGCGGTAGGCGGCGCTCGGCAATATCAAGTTTGGCCAATATTTTCAGCCTAGCGGCTAAACGGCGACTGAGTTGATGTGAAGGTTGCTGAGCGGAAATTAATAGACCATCACAACGTAAACGGACTCGATACGACTGTTCGTATGGTTCAAAGTGAATGTCAGAGGCGTGGCGAGAGACGGCATCTAACAAGATCTGTTGTATGTAACGACTGACGGGCGCTTTATCATGAATAAGGTCATCTTGCTCACGCTGTTCATCGGCGCTCAAGGTGACTAATTGGGTAAGTTGATGGTCATTGATAGCAGGGCTGTCAGTCAGAGGTGAGCGCGTTGAATCATGCTGTGATAGCCGCTCTATGGCGTTAATCAGTGCACTGTATTCGGTTATCACCAATTCAATCGCGAACCCAGTAGCAAAATGAAACTCATTTTCTATCTCGTGTTGGCAAGGGTCAGCGACGGCCAGTTGTAATGTTTGCTGCTCAAGGCGAACAGGAACGGCTTGGAAGCGATCGATTAATGGCCGCAGGTCGAACGGAAGGCTGAGCGCTTGATAATCAAATTCGGTGAGTTGAATCAAGGGCAGCGCAAGGTGTTCGGCCAGCTGTTTAGCTAACTCGGTGTCACTGATAACCCCATCTTCGATAAGGGCTGTGAGCGGATGCTGGCCAAGTTCGTCGATGCTTGCTTGGGCGCGTTGCTGCTGCTGTTTGCTTACGAGTTGCAGTTGAACGAGTAGGCTGAGTAATTCGCTTTGCATCAAGAGCACCCGGCGAGAGAGACACTGCTGGATGCACTGCAACGCCAGGCTCCATTGGCATCACGTTTTAAGGTTATGCTTTGACCCGAGCCTGATCCTTGGGTTATCGCGACCACTAAATCATTGGTGGCGTTGTCAGTGGCTAATGGCGCGGATTCAGCGCGAATGGTCCCAATCGCAAAGGTTTGTGAGATAGCAGGAAAGCGCCCTTCTAAAGCAATGGCATCTTCAACAATCACTTTGTACGCACTCGCGGAGGCAAGGGCGGTACTTAATGCCGCCTTCTTTACGTAACTTTGGTAGTGAGGAATCGCTAAGGCGGACAGCAGACTGATTACCGCAACGACAATCATGAGTTCAATCAGTGTGAAACCGAGGGCATGGCGCTGGCGTTGTGGGTGCATAGTCTCTTCGAACGGTTTGAATGGGACTAGAGAGACTAGTGGTCGCGAGTGTTAGCGTGGAGACGAATTGTGTGAAAGTGAGATCTGATTAGGTGGGGTTAACTGTGCGTCACTGTGATGATTCAATAAAGTATGAACTGGATCTGAGTTTCTCACCCTAGAAACAATAACGGAGGCGCACAGCCTCCGTTAGTTAAATCGCTCAGTGATGGCTACTTAAAGCGCATTGAAAGATCCATTGCTTTAAGGTGTTTGGTTAGTGCGCCGACGGAAATATAATCTACGCCAGTTTCTGCGAACTCTCGAATCGTTTCGAGCGTGACATTACCTGAGTTTTCTAACGCCGCGCGGCCAGCGTTGATCTTGACGGCTTCACGCATCATCTCGGTGGTGAAGTTATCTAACATGATGATGTCAGCGCCGGCGTCAATGGCCTCTTGTAGCTCTTGCAAGCTTTCGGTTTCTACTTCGACCGGTTTACCAGGGTTGAGCTCTTTCGCTGTTTTAATGGTCTGAGTAATGCCGCCGTTGGCGATGATATGGTTCTCTTTGATCAGATACGCATCGAAGACACCAATGCGGTGATTAAAACCACCACCACAAGCCACGGCGTATTTGAGTGCGCTGCGCAGCCCAGGAATGGTTTTACGCGTATCGAGTAGGCGACAACCAGTGCCTTGAATTTTAGCGGCGTACTCGGCAACAACAGTGGCACAACCTGACAGCGTTTGGATGAAGTTCATCGCGTTACGTTCACCGGTCAATAAAGCGCGTGCAGGACCCGAAAGGGTACACAACACTTGGTTTGGTTCAACGTGGTCTCCATCGTTGACATGCCAATCGATGTTGACTTCGCCACCAAGCTGCTTAAACACTTCATCGGCCCAGGCTTTGCCGCAGAACACGCCGTGCTCTCGGGTGATGATGGTGGCTTCATTGTGCGCATTGGCAGGGATTAGACTTGCTGTGATATCAGCCGCTGGGTCGAGCGTGCCACCCAGATCTTCTCTGATGGTGTCAGCCACGGCGCGGCTGATCTCAAGAGGCAGTTGCTGTTTCAAATATTCGAGACGTTGTTGGCTATTATGTGTGTTTTTCATCGCAAATCTAATACGCAGTTGAACAAGAGGTGGGCATGATACGCTGACTGAGTGCGAAATTCAGCCATTAATCTCGCATTTCATGGTCAAAGGGATAAAATCATAACAAGACGAAAACAGTGAGCCTTAAAATGATAGATGACAACGGTTGGTATTGCGCTGCGCGCCACGTTCCTTCGCCCTTTTTTGATCAAAGGCCGCCAGGGCAAGATGTCTCTTTGCTGGTGGTGCACAATATTAGCTTGCCGCCCGGTCAATTTGGCGGCCCTTATATCGAACAGTTTTTTACCGGTCAGCTTAACCCTGACACGCACCCATTCTTTGCTGTCATTCATAAAATGGGCGTATCGGCGCACTGCTTGATTCGGCGTGATGGAGAGGTGGTGCAGTTTGTCTCTTTTGCTGAGCGAGCTTGGCATGCGGGGAGCTCAAGCTTTGCTGGACGTGATAAGTGCAATGATTACTCGATTGGCATTGAACTTGAAGGAAGCGACTATGTGGTTTACAGCGATGCACAATACGCTGCGCTAACCGCGTTGACTCAGTCGATACAAAGTCGCTATCCGAAGATCACCATCCCGCGCATTACAGGCCACCAATATATTGCGCCGCTGCGTAAAACGGATCCGGGGTTGGTGTTTGATTGGGCCAAATATAGGCGTGCGCTGCTCGCTGCGGGCTAAAGTGTCTCTTGGTACTCAAGTAAGATCTGTTCAACCCAGTTGGCGATGCGCTCATCACTCAGTTCATATTGGGAGTCTTCATCGAGAGCTAAGCCAACAAACTGGCTGCCATCCTGCGTGAGAGCTTTGGAGGCTTCAAACTGATAGTTTTCATCATTGGGCCAGTAACCGATGATGTTAGCTCCGGTCTTCTTCAGTTCGTCGTGGAGCAACCCCATCGCATCCAGATACCATTCGCCATAACCTTCTTGATCGCCTAAGCCAAATAGTGCGACGGTTTTGCCATTTAGCGCTACGCCATCGATTTGATCCCATATTTCATTCCAATCTTCTTGGATTTCACCAAAGTCCCAAGTCGAAATACCCAAGATAAGAAAATCGTAATCTGCCATCAAAGCGAGTGGCGACTCTTTAACGTTGTGAATATCAACAAGGTCTTCACCAAGAATAGCGCGGATTTTTTCTGCTGCCATTTCGGTATAACAAGTGGTTGAGCCGTAAAACAGACCGATCTTCATAATATGCTTTTATCTATTGCAAAATGGATGGTGAATTCTAACCACAAAATGACCAGCTTTGCAGTCAATATCCGACTCAAAGACGATTTTTTATAGCATTATTCGCTTGTGCCCCTTACATTTGAGCGCAGAACAAAAATAAGAGGTTAGCTGTGTCAGAACAAATGTCACCCGATCAAGGGGTTGTTGAGCTGTTTTTAGATGCGATGTGGATGGAGCGAGGATTATCTGAAAATACGCTTTCATCTTACCGCAATGATCTGTTTAAACTATTACAGTGGATGGCGGCCAACAATTATCGACTCGACTTTATCAGCTTATCTGGCCTGCAAGAGTATCAATCCTGGCTGGTAGACCAACAATACAAGCAGACATCACGTGCGCGGATGTTGTCGGCCATCCGGCGACTGTTCCAATATTTGCACCGAGAAAAAGTCCGCGCGGATGATCCGAGTGCGCTGTTGGTTAGCCCTAAATTGCCCAAACGTTTACCGAAAGATCTTAGTGAAGAGCAAGTGGAAGCACTGCTTGATGCTCCGGATCCGAATGATGCGATAGAGTTACGGGATAAAGCGATGTTAGAACTGCTTTATGCGACGGGTCTACGCGTGACTGAATTGGTCAGTTTAACGATGGAAAATATTAGTCTGCGTCAAGGGGTTGTGCGCGTAACGGGTAAAGGCGGTAAAGAGCGTTTGGTGCCGATGGGCGAAAATGCGGTCGATTGGATTGAAACTTTTCTCCAACAAGGTAGGTCTGAGTTACTTGGGGATAATACTTCTGATGTAGTTTTTCCCAGTAAACGTGCGCGGCAAATGACTCGCCAGACATTCTGGCACCGTATAAAGCGCTATGCCGTATTGGCAGGGATTGAGACGGAATTACTGTCTCCCCATGTCCTGCGCCATGCCTTCGCGACCCACTTGCTTAACTATGGTGCGGATCTTCGTGTGGTGCAGATGTTACTGGGGCATAGTGACTTGTCGACCACACAAATTTATACTCATGTAGCAACAGAGCGTCTGAAGCAGCTACACAGTGAACACCACCCAAGAGCGTAATCGCTTTTGGCTCAACCAATCGAATTTAAGGTGACTTGAATGAGCGTATTACGCCGAATGACCCTACTGACTTTACCTTTGCTGTTAGCGGCGCAAACCGTATCGGCCAATGAGGTTAAGTTTGACAAAGCACAGCTAGAGGCGCGTTTTGCCAAGCTGGGTTTAGAAGTGAAAGATATTACTGCCGCAGATATTGATGGCCTAATCGAAGTGAACACCAGTGGTGGGGTATTGTTTGCGTCACCAACCGGGGATTATTTCTTAGCGGGAACCTTATACCAGTTGGATGAAAGCGGCCAATATCAAGATGTACTGGCTAAGCGCCAAGCACCGATTAACGCGGCGAAAATCGCTGCGTTTAAAGACAGCATGATTGAATTTAAAGCCGATGATGAGAAATACGTCGTGACAGTCTTTACCGATGTTACGTGTGGCTACTGCGTGAAACTTCACAGTCAGATGCAAGGCTACAATGATCTCGGTATTACGGTGCGTTACATGGCTTTCCCTCGTCAAGGTGCAACAGGCATGGTCGCTGATCAAATGGCGGCAGTATGGGGCGCGAAAGATCCGCAAGCGGCAATGCATGACGGTAAAGTGAATCGTCAATTCCCTAAAACGGGTGACGATTTCGCTAAGTTCCAACAGATCATCAAACAACACTACTCGCTAGGCCGTGAGCTTGGTATCAGCGGTACTCCTGCGATTTTCTTGCCAAATGGTGAGATGATTGGTGGTTACCTACCGCCAGAACAGCTTGCTCAGCGTCTTGAGCAACTTTAATTAACTTGATGAAGAGCCTCATTTGAGGCTCTGATGCCCTTTATGATAGAAATTCAACGTAGACCTGAAGTTGATTTAACCCTTCTTCCCGACACCATCGCACCACTGCTCAAACGCATTTATATTGCGCGTGGTATTCACCATGTGGAGCAACTAGATACCGCTGCGCGAGCGCTGCACTCTTACCAAAAATTGCATGGAATTGAAGCCGCCGTTACGCTGCTGTTTGAGGCGATTCAAACCGACAAACGCATTATTGTGGTCGGTGATTTTGATGCCGATGGCGCTACTAGTTCGGCGCTGTCGGTGCTGGCGCTACGCATGCTGGGATCGAACAATGTCGATTACTTAGTGCCGAATCGTTTTGAAGATGGCTACGGCTTGAGCCCTGATGTGGTCGATCAAGCTATCGCGCTTGGTGCACAAATGATCATGACGGTTGATAACGGTGTCTCTTCCATTGAAGGGGTTCGTTACGCCAAGCAGCAGGGGTTACAGGTTTTGGTCACCGATCACCATCTTCCCGGCCATGAACTGCCCGAAGTCGATGCCATGGTCAATCCTAATTTACAAGAGTGCGCTTTTCCCTCTAAAGCCTTGGCTGGCGTTGGCGTGGCTTTCTATCTGATGATGGCGTTGTGTGTTCACATGCGTAAGCACAACTGGTTTGTAGATAAAGGCATGGCAGAGCCCAAGTTGATGGAGTTGATTGACTTGGTTGCCCTCGGCACAGTGGCTGACGTTGTGCCGCTGGATGAGAATAATCGCATTTTGGTCCATCAAGGTTTGCAACGTATTCGCGCTGGCAAGGCGCGACCAGGTATTCAAGCATTGATTGAAGTTGCTAAGCGTGATGCACGTCGCTTGGTGGCGTCTGATTTTGGTTTTGCGCTCGGTCCACGTATTAATGCAGCAGGTCGCTTGGATGATATGTCTTTTGGCGTTGAACTGCTGATGAGCACCAATATTTATGCAGCACGGCGTATGGCGAGTGAGCTCGATGGTCTTAACCAAACGCGTAAAGAGATTGAAGAGGGCATGAAACAAGAAGCGATGGCTTTTTGTGAGCGCCTGCAGTTTGGTGAACAAGACATGCCCCATGGTTTGGTGTTATTCCAGCGTGACTGGCACCAAGGTGTGATCGGTATTTTAGCTTCGCGGATCAAAGACAAATTTCACCGTCCTGTAATTGCTTTTGCCGATGGTGGGGAAGGGAGCATCAAAGGATCGTGTCGATCGATTGCGGGCGTTCATATGCGTGATGTGCTTGATCGTATTGATACGCAAAACCCAGGTTTGATTGTTAAATTTGGCGGTCATGCAATGGCGGCAGGTTTGACCATCTTAGAACAAGACTTTACTCGCTTTGCAACGCTGTTTGATCAAGCTGTCAAACAGGATTTAGATGAAGCGGTGCTAAAAGGGGTATTACTTTCTGATGGTGAGCTAAAGCCTGAAGAATTTTCGATGCACACCGCAGAGTTACTGCGATCAGGTGGGCCATGGGGACAAGCGTTTCCGGAGCCTCTGTTTGACGGCGAATTTAAAGTTTTACACCAAAAATTGGTCGGCGAGAAGCACCTCAAATTGATGCTAGAGCCGCTGCATAAAGGCCATCCGACCAACATTATGATCGATGGGATCGCGTTTAATGTTGATCTGCGCCGTTGGCCTGATGCTTCTGTCAAAACCGTTCGCTTAGCCTACAAACTTGATATTAATGAGTTTCGTGGCAATCAGTCGTTGCAGTTGATGATTGATCATATTGAGGCGAGGTAGTGCCTTAACTTGTGTCATTGCATAGAACGTCGAGGGAGCGAGTAGGAATCTCTAAAGGTTTTCTGCTTGCTTCAAGAGCTCCTCAACTCGTGCTTCCCTCGTTCTTAAGGATGACGCTGCTTTACATGGTTTGTTAGATACATTGTCATTCCAGAAACGAGGGATGAGTTATCTGGAATCTATTGTCAACGATCACTTTGATTAGATTCTGAATCACGCTCGTACCTCACAGTTCAGAATGACGCCCTGATGTTCTTAATCTCTCGCTTTTTTCATCGCATCCCCTAATAACCTTTCATATTTCTTTAAAACTGATCAATTAAACCGTGATCGCTAGCACGTTTTATTCCCATCTGTATACAATTTGTAATTGGTCAGACCAATTAGATTGCTGTTTTAATCATCTATTGTTATCAAAGTGTTGGTGTTAGGCGCGTTCTATGATTTGGGTCAATTTTTGACTGGAACTTGCGTTTTAATTATGTTAATTTTCTCGCCAACTTAGAATTGGTATTACCAATTGACTGCGTACAGAGTAGAAGAAAAACAATTATGGCTTATCAAAGGATTCGTCAGCCAAAACTCTCAGACGTTATTGAGCAAGAGTTAGAAAGGCTGATTGTGGAAGGAACACTATCTCCAGGGCAGCAGTTGCCTCCTGAGAGAGAGTTAGCGAAGCAATTTGATGTCTCGCGTCCTTCAATCCGTGAAGCGATACAACGCCTAGAAGCGAAACGTCTTCTTACTCGACGTCAGGGTGGTGGCACATTTGTTAGTGAGAGTATTTGGACAGGTTTTTCCGATCCTCTGCTAAATTTATTGTCTAGTCACTCTGAAACTCAGCTGGATTTACTTGAAGCGCGTCATGCGATGGAAGGTATTGCAGCGTATTTTGCAGCAGTTCGTGGTACCGAGGAAGATTTTGCACGTATTCAGGCTTGCCTGACTAACATCAGCGAAGAGCAAACTAACAAGAATGTTGAAGCGGAGGCCGCTGCAGTGATGCAGTTTCTGATTGCTTTAACCGAAGCGGCGCACAATGTTGTGTTACTTCACATTGTTCGCAGTCTTGGTCCTCTGCTTGAGCAAAATATCTTACAGAATTTAAAGCTCTTACATCGCCGCGATGAAGTGGTCGATAAAGTAAGTACACACCGAGCTAACATTGTCGATGCGATTGTTTCTGGACAGCCTGAAAAGGCGCGTGAAATGTCACATTCACATTTAGCTTATATTGAAGAGACATTGTTGGATTTGACGCGTGAAGAGTCGCGAAGAAAACGTTCTTTACGTCGAATTCAGCAAGGTAACGATTCTTAACACAAGAAACGGTTACTTAAATAAGTAGATCCAACCAACAGAAGGATAGATCGCCATGTCTGACATGAAGCATGACGTAGACGCACTGGAAACTCAAGACTGGCTAGAAGCCCTTGAATCAGTTGTTCGTGAAGAAGGTGTAGAACGTGCACAGTTTCTACTAGAAACCGTACTAGAAAAAGCACGTCTAGACGGCGTTGATATGCCAACCGGCATCAACACAAACTACATTAACACCATTCCAGCAACACAAGAGCCAGCTTACCCAGGTGACACAACGCTTGAGCGCCGTATCCGCTCGATCATTCGCTGGAACGCAATCATGATTGTATTGCGTGCTTCTAAGAAAGATCTAGACCTAGGCGGTCACATGGCTTCTTATCAGTCAGCGGCTGCATTCTACGAAGTCTGTTTCAACCACTTCTTCCGTGCTCCAAATGAGACGGACGGTGGCGATCTCGTTTATTACCAAGGTCACATCTCTCCAGGCATCTACTCTCGTGCATTCGTTGAAGGTCGTCTAACGGAAGAGCAGCTAGATAACTTCCGTCAAGAAGTCGACGGTAAAGGTATCCCATCATACCCGCACCCTAAACTGATGCCTGAGTTCTGGCAGTTCCCAACGGTATCAATGGGTCTTGGTCCAATTTCTGCGATCTACCAAGCGCGTTTCCTTAAGTACCTAGAAGGTCGTGGTCTTAAAGATACTTCCGCTCAGCGCGTATATGCGTTCCTAGGTGACGGCGAGATGGATGAGCCAGAATCACGTGGTGCTATCTCTTTCGCTTCACGTGAGAAGCTAGATAACCTATGTTTCCTAATCAACTGTAACCTACAGCGTCTCGATGGCCCTGTAATGGGTAACGGTAGCATCATTCAAGAACTTGAAGGTCTATTCAAAGGCGCAGGTTGGAACGTTGTTAAAGTTATCTGGGGTAGCAACTGGGATGCACTACTGGCGAAAGATACCACTGGTAAGCTGCTTCAGTTGATGAACGAAACCGTTGATGGTGACTACCAAACATTCAAATCTAAAGATGGCGCATACGTACGTGAGCACTTCTTTGGTAAGTACCCAGAAACAGCGGCACTCGTTGCCGATATGACGGATGATGAAATCTTCGCTCTTAAGCGTGGTGGTCATGACTCATCTAAGCTTTTTGCTGCATTCAACAATGCCAAAGAGACTAATGGTAAGCCGACAGTAATCCTAGCTAAGACCGTTAAAGGTTACGGCATGGGTGACGCCGCAGAAGGTAAGAACATCGCACACGGTGTTAAGAAAATGGACATGACGCATGTTCAATACCTGCGTGATCGTCTAGGCCTACAAGATCTTCTTTCTGATGAGAAAGTGGCTGAACTTCCTTACTTGAAACTGGAAGAAGGCACTGCTGAGTACGAATACCTTCATGCTCGTCGTAAGGCGCTGCAAGGTTACACTCCAACTCGTCTGCCTAAGTTCACTCAAGAATTCAAAGTACCTGAACTAGAAGAGTTTGCTCCTCTATTGGGTGCTCAGAAGCGTGAAATCTCAACTACGATGGCTTACGTTCGTACGTTGAACATCCTGCTTAAAGATAAGAACATTGGTAAGAACATTGTTCCTATTATCTGTGATGAAGCACGTACCTTCGGTATGGAAGGTCTATTCCGTCAGGTTGGTATCTACAACCCACAAGGTCAAGAATACACACCTGAAGATAAAGGCATCGTTTCTTACTACAAAGAAGCAACGTCTGGTCAAGTTCTTCAAGAAGGTATCAATGAACTAGGTTCAATGGCTTCATGGGTTGCGGCGGCAACGTCATACAGCACTAACGATCTACCAATGATCCCGTTCTACATCTACTACTCAATGTTCGGTTTCCAACGTATTGGTGACATGGCATGGCTAGCAGGCGACCAACAAGCTCGTGGTTTCCTACTTGGTGCAACGGCTGGTCGTACTACACTAAACGGTGAAGGTCTACAGCACGAAGATGGTCACTCGCACATTCAAGCGAACACTATCCCGAACTGTATCTCTTACGACCCAACATTCGCTTACGAACTAGCGGTAATCATGCAAGACGGTATTCGTCGCATGTACGGTCCTGAGCAAGAGAACGTTTACTACTACCTAACAGTAATGAACGAGAACTACGCAATGCCAGCAATGCCGGAAGGCGCTGAAGAAGGCATCCGTAAAGGTATCTACAAGCTTGAATCTCACGCAGGTAGCAAGGGCAAAGTTCAACTAATGAGCTCTGGTACTATCATGAACGAAGCGCGTAAAGCGGCGGTAATTCTAAGCGAAGAGTACGGCGTTGCATCTGACGTGTTCTCGGTAACCTCGTTCAACGAACTGACTCGTGACGGCCAAGCGGTTGAGCGTGACAACATGCTGCACCCAGAAGCTGAAGAGAAAGTACCGTACATCACGACGGTTCTTGGCAGTGAGCCTGCAATCGCGGTCACTGACTACATGAAGAACTACGCTGAGCAAGTACGTGCTTACATGCCAACTGAGTCTTACAAAGTACTTGGTACTGACGGTTTCGGTCGTTCAGATAGCCGTGAGAACTTGCGTCGTCACTTCGAAGTGAACGCTGGCTATGTTGTCGTTGCTGCGCTAACTGAATTGGCTAAACGTGGTGATGTTGACAAGTCTGTAGTGGCTGAAGCGATTGCTAAGTTCAACATCGACACTGAAAAAACTAACCCGCAATACGCATAAGGTAGAAAAACAATGACAATCGAAATTAATGTACCAGACATCGGTGCTGATGAGGTTGAAGTAACTGAGATTCTAGTCAACGTTGGTGACAAGGTTGAAGAAGAGCAGTCACTGATCACTGTTGAAGGCGACAAAGCTTCAATGGAAGTTCCTGCGTCTCAGGCGGGTATCGTAAAAGAGATCAAAGTAGCGGAAGGCGATAGCGTTTCGACTGGTTCTTTAATCATGATCTTCGAAGCAGAGGGTGCTGCAGCAGCGCCTGCTGCGCCAGCAGTTGAAGCGGCGGCACCTGTTGCTGCAGCGCCTGCCGCGGCCGTTGAGCTGAAAGAAGTTCACGTGCCAGATATCGGCGGTGATGAAGTAGAAGTTACTGAAATCATGGTTGCAATTGGCGATGCAGTAGAAGAAGAGCAATCTCTTCTTACTGTTGAAGGCGACAAGGCTTCAATGGAAGTTCCAGCACCATTCGCGGGTATCGTTAAAGAGATCAAAATCGCTTCTGGTGACTCAGTTTCTACGGGCTCTTTAGTGATGGTGTTTGAAGTGGCTGGCTCTGGCGCCGCGGCTTCGGCTCCTGCAGCAGTAGAAGCACCAGCAGCACCTGCGGCGGCTCCTGCGGTAGCGGCTGACAAAGAAGTAAACGTGCCAGATATCGGTGGTGACGAAGTAGAAGTTACTGAGATCATGGTTAAAGTTGGCGACACAGTAGAAGAAGAGCAATCTCTAATCACTGTGGAAGGCGACAAAGCGTCGATGGAAGTTCCAGCGCCGTTCGCAGGCACTGTCAAAGAGATCAAGATTGCTGAAGGTGACTCAGTCACAACGGGTTCTCTTATCATGGTATTTGAGGTTGCAGGCGCAGCGCCAGTAGCAGCACCGGCAGCGACGGCTCCAACGCCAGCACCAACAGCAGCACCTGCGGCGGCTCCAGCAGCCAAAACAGAGTCTGCTCCAGCAGCGAGCGACTTCCAAGAAAACAATGAGTACGCTCACGCGTCTCCAGTTGTTCGTCGTCTTGCTCGCGAATTTGGCGTCAACCTTTCTAAGGTGAAAGGATCTGGTCGTAAGAGCCGTATCCTTAAAGAAGACGTTCAGTCTTACGTTAAAGAAGCGCTTAAGCGTCTAGAGTCTGGTGCGGCAGCATCTGGCAAAGGCGGTGACGGTTCTGCTCTTGGTCTACTACCGTGGCCAAAAGTGGACTTCAGTAAGTTTGGTGAAACCGAAGTTCAGAAACTATCGAAGATCAAGAAGATCTCTGGTGCAAATCTACACCGTAACTGGGTAATGATCCCTCACGTTACACAGTGGGATAACGCTGACATCACTGAGCTAGAAGCATTCCGTAAAGAACAAAATGCTATCGAAGCGAAGAAAGACACTGGTATGAAGATCACGCCTCTTGTGTTCATCATGAAAGCAGTAGCGAAAGCGCTAGAAGCCTTCCCAGCGTTTAACTCTTCACTGTCTGAAGATGGCGAAAGCATCATTCTTAAGAAGTATGTTAACGTAGGTATTGCTGTTGATACGCCAAACGGCCTAGTTGTTCCGGTATTTAAAGACGTGAACAAGAAAGGCATTTACGAGCTATCTGAAGAGCTGATGGTTGTCTCTAAGAAAGCACGTTCGGGCAAGCTGACTGCGGCTGACATGCAAGGTGGTTGTTTCACTATCTCTAGCCTTGGTGGCATTGGTGGTACGGCATTTACACCAATCGTCAACGCACCAGAAGTTGGTATCCTTGGTGTGTCTAAGTCTGAAATGAAACCTGTATGGAACGGTAAAGAATTTGAACCGCGCCTACAACTGCCACTGTCTCTATCATACGATCACCGTGTGATCGATGGTGCGGAAGGTGCACGTTTCATTACGTTCCTAAATGGTGCGCTATCAGACATTCGTCGTCTTGTTCTTTAATCGAGACTAGATGATAGAGAGGCGGCAAGTGAGCCGCCTCTATTACAAATAATTACTGAACAATTTGATGCGAGACTTTAGATAAAATAAGGTTTTCACAATCGAATTGTTGTCTAGCTCACAGGCTAAATTGATTTACTTTTCACTCCATTAACATCTCTGTAAACTGTTGGCGGTCTGAAAAATAACTGTTTAAAACAAATTGACTTGAACAAATAAATCAATACCCACTCAGCCTGTTAGGGATAATGACTACAAGAGGTCACAATGAGCAAAGAAATTAAAGCCCAAGTTGTTGTACTTGGTTCTGGTCCTGCTGGTTACTCAGCTGCATTCCGTTGTGCAGACTTAGGTCTTGAAACTGTACTTATTGAGCGCTACAGCACCCTAGGTGGTGTGTGTCTGAACGTGGGTTGTATCCCATCAAAAGCACTGCTTCACGTTTCTAAAGTTATCGAAGAAGCGAAAGCGATGGCTGACCACGGCGTTGTATTCGGTGAGCCACAAACTGACATCAATAAGATTCGTATCTGGAAAGAGAAAGTTGTTAACCAACTGACTGGCGGTCTTGGCGGTATGGCGAAGATGCGTAAAGTTAACGTGGTTAACGGTTACGGTAAATTCACTGGCCCTAACTCTATCCTTGTTGAAGGTGAAGGCGAATCAACAACAGTTAATTTCGATAACGCTATTATTGCTGCGGGCTCTCGCCCAATCAAACTGCCGTTTATCCCACATGAAGATCCACGTATTTGGGATTCGACTGACGCGCTAGAGCTGAAAGAAGTTCCTGGAAAACTGCTTATTATGGGCGGTGGTATCATCGGTCTAGAAATGGGTACGGTTTACCAATCTCTTGGTTCTAAAGTAGACGTGGTTGAAATGTTCGACCAAGTTATCCCAGCAGCCGATAAAGACATTGTTAAAGTTTACACTAAGCGTGTGAAGAACAAGTTCAACTTGATGCTAGAAACGAAAGTAACGGCAGTTGAAGCGAAAGAAGATGGTATCTACGTCTCAATGGAAGGCAAAAAAGCACCAGCAGAAGCTGAGCGCTATGATGCCGTTCTTGTTGCTATCGGCCGTGTACCAAATGGTCTACTTATCGACGGTGAAAAAGCGGGTCTAGAAATTGACGAGCGTGGTTTCATTAACGTTGATAAGCAAATGCGTACAAACGTACCGCATATCTTTGCCATCGGTGATATCGTTGGCCAACCAATGCTTGCTCACAAAGGTGTGCATGAAGGCCATGTTGCTGCAGAAGTTATCTCAGGTAAGAAGCACTACTTCGACCCGAAAGTGATTCCTTCAATTGCTTATACTGAGCCAGAAGTGGCTTGGGTTGGTAAAACAGAAAAAGAAGCAAAAGCGGAAGGTCTTAACTACGAAACAGCGACATTCCCATGGGCTGCTTCGGGCCGTGCGATCGCCTCTGACTGTTCTGACGGTATGACTAAGCTTATCTTTGATAAAGACACTCACCGTGTTATTGGTGGTGCTATCGTGGGTACTAACGGTGGTGAACTGCTGGGTGAAATCGGTCTTGCCATCGAGATGGGTTGTGATGCAGAAGATATCGCACTAACGATCCACGCGCACCCAACGTTGCACGAATCTGTTGGTCTTGCGGCTGAAGTGTTTGAAGGTACGATCACTGACCTGCCAAACCCTAAGGCGAAAAAGAAAAAGTAATCATCACTGGTGATTGAATGTTAAAAACCGCTGCTAAGTCAGCGGTTTTTTATTGGCTGAAATACAGCAATAAAAAAGCCCACTGGTAAAGTGGGCCTGATTCAGACGTGATTAATTAGCCATTTTTTGCGTGCTTGTAGATGCACAGCATGTCTAAGTAATTTGTCGTGAGCTTCTTCATCATCTCTTCATCATGTGTACGTGTTGCTTGGATAAACAGTGAGTAGAAGATACCGTGGAACAAGGTTGCAAGCTCTGCTGGTGAATGTTGATCGCACACTTCGCCACGTTCAATTGCTTTAACAAACATATTTTGTACCAGCAATTGGTTAGTGCGGTTAGTGGTCACAAACAGTGGCCAAACTTCGTCGCGAGTCGATGCGCTCCACTCGAACCATACCTTCAGCCAGTGACAATCGTTAATGACCAATTCGATCATTGCAGACGTCAGGTTGCTAAGGTTTTCTTTGGCGTGAAGGTCAAGATCGATATTGTCAGATAAGAAGTTTGAGAACTGACGTACAACGTAGTTAAGTACATCGTCGACTAGATCTTCGCGAGTCGGGAAGTAGTTAAACACGGTTGCAACCGAAACTTGTGCAATTTCTGCAATGTCTGCGTGGCCGCCACGGCCTATGCCTCGTCGGGCAAAGACTTCGACAGAAATTTCCATCAGTTGTTGCTTACGTTTTTGCGGAGATAGCCGCGTACGCGGTCTTTTCGCTATAGAGTCCATAGTTAATTTCCTTGCCAAATGACTTGTTTATAGTATTTATTGGGCTTTGCCCTAATTAGTATTATGTGTATTGCTTGACGCCCTATGAGTGTAATGGTGCATATCAAGAAGGTCAACGATTTACGTTTATTTTATAATCAGATTTATTAATATGTTATGAAACCTGAACATAGAAAATCCTGTTGTTCTGTGTTTATTTTTAGGCAAACGTTTTTCTCATCGCTGGGTAATGTTAGACTACGCGCCTCAAACATCAGACAGTACTTGAGCAAAGACAATACCGCTTAAGATACGGCTAACGTGAAAAAAGAGATCAGTATGAAACATACAGTAGAAGTGATGATTTCTGAGCAAGAGGTTCAGGATCGCGTACGTGAATTAGGTAAGCAGATCACTGCACACTATCAAGGTAGTGAAGATTTAGTCTTGGTGGGCTTGCTACGTGGCTCTTTTGTCTTTATGGCTGACTTGGCACGCTGTATTGAGCTGACGCATCAGGTGGACTTTATGACCGCTTCTAGCTACGGCAATACGATGGAAAGCTCGCGTGATGTGCGTATCTTGAAAGACCTTGATGATGACATCAAAGGCAAAGACGTATTAATTATCGAAGACATTATCGATACTGGTAATACGCTGCACAAAATCAAAGAGATCCTATCTTTGCGAGAGCCTAAATCGATTGCAATTTGTTCACTGCTCGACAAACCAACGCGTCGCGAAGTACAAGTGCCAGTAGAGTGGATTGGTTTTGAAATCCCAGACGAGTTTGTCGTTGGGGTTGGAATCGACTATGCACAAAAGTATCGTCATCTACCGTATATCGGCAAAGTGGTGCCACAAGAGTAATGTCTCGTGCTGCGACTATCATTGGTCGTGTTCTGACGATAAAAACGCCCGCATTTGCGGGCGTTTTGCATGATTAACTCAGCGACATAACAAACGGTGTTGAGGGTTAAGGATCGCTTCCATCGCTTTGTGGTAAGAGGTTTCAACCGAATCATGTGAGTGGGAGCGAACACCGAGGTATTGCAGTTTACCATCGCCAATACCATATACGACACCATGAATCTCTACATCCTGCCCTCGTTCCCATGCATTTTGCATTATGGTTGAGTTGCCCAAGTTGTACACTTGTTCGGCGACGTTGATCTCACACAGCTTATCGGCGCGATCTTGGGCTGGCATATGCTCAAGGTATTCACGGTGCTTGAAGTATAAATCGCGAATATGCAGTAACCAGTTATTGATCAAGCCGAGTTTAGGGTTATCGATTGCGGCATTCACGCCTCCACAATCGTAGTGACCACAGACAATTACATGTTTAATTTTTAATACATCGATAGCGTACTGCACGACGGAAAGACAATTAAGGTCAGTATGAATCACCTGATTGGCGACGTTCCGATGAACAAACAGTTCTCCAGAGTACAAACCCGTTAAACGTTCAGCGGGAACGCGGCTATCGGAACAACCAATCCACAAAAACTCTGGGCTTTGACCCTGTTCCAGTTTGGTAAAGTACTCGGGACGATCTGCTGTGATTGATTGAGACCATTTAGAGTTATTCTCAAATAGCTGTTTTATTTCTGGCATCTTAGTTGCGGTCCTTCAAAAATACTTGAATGACTATACACAATGTTACAATTTTGGTCGCGTTTAAAATGGTCTGATAGCGACTCATCTGACGTGTTTGAACTAAAAAAATCATAAACTTAGCGATTATGCTAACCAATAGTTATAACGTATGAATTATGTGGCGTAATTAACCCTTATCTGGTGCAGATGTCATTTGGTAGAGTGATGAAGTTAGTGGTTTTTTTAGCAAATCGATTACATTTTACTAAAAAATTTATGGTTATTTCGCCACACTAACCAATCCAATTAAAATAAGTTAAAACTAAGATGTTGTTTATTGTGTCGCAACACGCCTAGTGATGAGGAAGCGTCATGGCCAACTCGCGTGTTCGGACATCAAATGGAATGGAGTATTGCTGTGTTCACAAGTCGTTTTGAAGATTTTAACCTACGAGGAGATGCGTTTGGTGGGGTTACCACAGCGATCATTTCTCTGCCGTTAGCCTTAGCTTTTGGGGTTGCATCGGGGGCAGGGGCCGAAGCCGGTTTGTGGGGCGCGATTATGGTCGGCTTATTTGCCGCGTTGTTTGGTGGTTCAAATACGCTGATTTCAGAGCCGACTGGCCCTATGACGGTGATCATGACGGCAGTGCTGACCAGTATGATGGCCAAGTACCCAGAAACGGGTATGGCAATGACCTTTACCGTGGTGATGATGGCCGGGGCATTTCAGATATTACTCGGCACACTCAAGCTCGGTAAATACGTGACACTGATGCCTTACAGTGTCGTGTCTGGCTTTATGTCGGGTATTGGCGTTATCTTAATCATCTTACAACTTTCGCCTTTGTTAGGTCAGCCTGCGCCGCCAGGAGGCGTCACGGGGACGCTCTCTGCAATTCCTGACATTATCAGTAATATGAAGTTTAGCGAGTTGTTTCTTGGCTTATTGACCTTAGGCATTTTGTTTTTCTTCCCGCAACAGTATCGCAAGTACGTTCCTGCCCAGTTGGTGGCACTGGTTGCGGTTACCTTATTGTCGGTGATTATTTTCGATACTGATTCGATTCGTCGTATTGGTGAGATCCCTGCTGGTTTGCCATCATTGGTGATACCTCATTTTGACGGTGCAATATTTACTGAGATGGTGATTGATGCCTTAGTGCTTGGTACGTTGGGCTGTATTGATACCTTGCTCACCGCAGTTATTGGCGATTCTTTAACACGAAAAGAGCACGATTCAGATAAAGAGCTGCGAGGCCAGGGGCTTGCGAACATGATCTCCGGTCTGTTTGGCGCGCTACCAGGGGCCGGCGCTACCATGGGAACGGTCACCAATATTCAAGTTGGCGCGCGTTCTCCTCTATCCGGTGTTATTCGTGCGTTGGTGCTGGCACTGGTCGTGTTGGTCGCAGGCGGTTTAACCGAGCCGATTCCAATGGCGGTACTGGCCGGTATTGCTGTTTATGTCGGTTTTAACATTCTTGATTGGAGCTTTATTCAGCGCGCCCATCGTGTCAGCTTCTCTGGCATGGCGATCATGTATGGGGTGATGTTGCTGACGGTGTTCGTGGATCTTATCGCGGCCGTCGGTTTAGGGGTGTTTATCTCTAATATCATTATCATTGAGCGCTTAAGTCGCGAGCAGGCTCGTCAGGTTAAAGCGATCAGTGATGCCGATGATAATGATGTGCCGCTGACAGACAGTGAACGTAGCTTATTGGATAAAGCCAACGGTAAGGTGCTGTTTTTCTATCTTTCCGGGCCCATGATCTTCAGTGTTTCGAAAGCGATTTCACGTCAGCACTCAAGGATTAGTGATTATGAAGTGATGATCTTGGATTTAACCGATGTGCCTATGATTGATGTTACGGTAGGTCTGGCTTTAGAAAACGCGATCAAAGATGCGCAGGATGCCAATTGTCAGGTTTATCTCTTGTGTCCCAACGAGACGACACGTCAGCAGCTAGAGAAATTTCATGTGATCGATCTTATCTCAAGCCACAACAGTTTCAAGTTCCGTTATGAAGCGCTCAATGCGGCGATTAAGCATGTTAATGGTGAATTGCCACAGCTGCAGACTTACTAGCTTAGTCTGGCCCAAAACAGCGCCTTGGGAGTCATCTCAAGGCGCTGTTTTATTCTTGGTTAAGGCGAAAATATTATTTCCAAAACATTCGAAAGGTTTAATTGTAATCAAGGTATCCCAACGATAAACTGATTGACGTTTTAGTTTGAGCAATGGCAATACTATCTATGTACGCATTAGAAATAGAACAGCTGCGCAAAACCTATGCTGGTGGTTTTGAAGCGTTAAAAGGCATCAGCTTGAATGTGGCTAAAGGCGATTTTTACGCGCTATTAGGGCCAAATGGTGCTGGCAAGTCGACGACGATTGGGATTATTTCTTCACTGGTGAATAAAACCTCGGGCCAAGTGAAAGTGTTTGGCTACAACATCGATAACGACCTAGAACAGGCAAAACAGCATTTAGGTCTGGTCCCTCAAGAGTTTAATTTCAATCAGTTTGAAACGGTTGAGCAGATTGTCTTGCAGCAAGCGGGTTACTACGGTGTGCCTAAATCGCTCGCCAAAGAGCGCGCCAAAAAATACTTAACAAAACTCGATTTGTGGCAAAAGCGCGACGAGCGAGGAAGAAACCTATCCGGTGGTATGAAACGTCGCTTGATGATTGCTCGCGCGCTGATGCATGAACCACAGTTGTTGATTCTTGATGAACCGACCGCAGGTGTGGATATTGAGCTACGTCGCTCAATGTGGACGTTTCTTAAAGAGATTAACTCTGAACTTGGCATTACCATCATCTTGACGACGCATTACCTCGAAGAGGCAGAAATGTTGTGCCGTAATATCGGCATCATCAACAAAGGTGAGTTGATTGAGAATACCTCCATGAAAAGTTTACTCAGTAAGCTACAAGTGGAAACCTTTATTCTTGATCTCGAAGAGGGCGCACAACAGCCGCAACTTCAAGGCGTAACCAAGCAACAGATGGTCGCGGGCTCGCTTGAGATCGAAATTGACAAGACGCAGGGCCTCAATGACATCTTTGCTCAGTTATCAGAGCAAGGCATTAAAGTGTTATCGATGCGCAACAAAGCCAACCGATTGGAAGAGTTGTTCGTTAGTATTGTTCGTGAAGGGGACAAGTAATATGTATCGTCTATACTGGGTCGCTTTTCGCAGCTTATTAGGCAAAGAGATCAATCGTTTTACTCGTATTTGGGTGCAAACCTTAGTGCCGCCTGCGATCACCATGACGCTCTATTTTATCATTTTCGGTAACTTGATTGGTTCGAGAATTGGCCAGATGAACGGCTTCAGTTATATGGAGTACATCGTTCCGGGTCTGATTATGATGTCGGTGATCACTAACTCTTACTCTAATGTGGCGTCGTCGTTTTTCAGTGCCAAACTACAAAAAAATATCGAAGAGTTGCTCGTAGCGCCAGTACCTAACTATGTGATTATTGCGGGTTATGTGATGGGCGGTGTGACTCGGGGCCTACTCGTTGGCACCATCGTCACGTTTGTCTCTCTGCTGTTTGTTGATCTTCAGGTTGAGCACTGGGGGATTATCATTGCCACCGTTTTTATGACTTCGGTCGTGTTTGCTTTAGGCGGCTTGATCAATGCGGTTTATGCCAAAACCTTTGACGATATCTCGATCATTCCGACTTTTGTGTTGACGCCATTGACTTACCTTGGCGGGGTATTTTACTCGATTAGTCTGCTGCCTGAATTTTGGCAAGGGGTATCAAAGATTAATCCAATCGTTTATATGGTTAACGCTTTCCGCTATGGCTTCTTAGGGGTGTCAGATGTCGGCATTGTTACCTCATTTAGTGTGTTAACGGTGTTTGTGTTGGTGCTGTACGCGATTGCGCATTATTTGGTGACCAAGGGCATTGGTTTAAGAAGTTAGTGGATAAGGCTCGTCATTTGACGATCACAAGAAAATAAAAAGGGTTGGTGCTTTCGCGCCAACCCTTTATTTTATTTTGTTGTTTATTCTGTCTCTGAAGAAGATTCAGTGCTCTCTTCTTCTTTGCTTTCAATGACCAGATCAACCACTTGGTTATCAATCAGGCGTGCCTGACCTAAGAACGCTGACATCAGAATTACCGCTTGGGTGGTTTCTGCTGTGATCGCATGCAGTGTCCGGGCGTCTCGAATAAAGATCTCGTCGGGATGAAGACCAGCGGCACGTAATTGATCGCTGGCATCTTCAATCACAGAAGCGTAATCGTCGCGACCGCCACGGATTGCACTACTAATCCAACGCATGGTACGAGCCAGCACAGGCGCACGTTGGCGCTCATCAAGGGTGAGTAAACCATTACGTGAACTCATCGCCAAACCATCCATCTCGCGCACAGTGGCAACACCAATGATGTTGATATCCATCGCCAGATCGTCAGTCATCTTGCGGATCACGGCAAGTTGCTGGAAGTCTTTCTCGCCAAAACATGCCACATCAGGTTGAACGATGTTAAATAGCTTGGTTACGACGGTCGCAACGCCGCGAAAATGGCCCGGACGAGAGGCGCCTTCAAGCATGCTTGATAGCCCAGGAACCTCGACTGAGGTTTGGTTTTCGACCCCTTGAGGATAAATTACGTCAGCAGTAGGGGTAAAGACCAGTTCTACTCCTTCGGCGTTGAGTTTGCTTAAGTCATCTTCAAGTGTACGGGGATAACTATTGAGATCATCAGCGCGATCAAACTGCATCGGGTTGACAAAAATGCTCACCACGACAATATCAGCGTGCTCACGCGCTTTGCGAACCAAGGTCAAATGACCTTCGTGCAAGTTACCCATGGTAGGGACGAAAGCAATACTGCGTCCTTCACGTTTATACTGTTTGATCTGTTCGCGCAGTAGCGCAATTTCAGCAAAAGTTTGCATGGCAGTTATCCTTAAGCGATGGTGTGGGCGTCGTCAGGGAACGCGCCACTTTCAACATCTTGCTTGTACTTGGTCACGGCCTGGCGCATATCCCCTGTTTCAGTAAGGAAGTTTTTCGAGAACTTTGGCATGTAGTTCGCTGAAATTCCAAACATATCGTGCATTACTAAGATCTGGCCATCCGTCACATTACCCGCACCGATACCAATCACTGGCACCTCACACACTTCAGTGATTCGCGCGGCCAGTTCTTTTGGTATGCATTCTAATAAGATAATCTGCGCACCAGCTTCTTGCAGGGCGAGTGCATCACGAACCATACGGTCAGCTTTGTCTTGCTCGCGACCTTGAACCTTAAAACCACCAAAAATATTCACAGATTGTGGTGTCAGACCTAAGTGAGCACAGACAGGAACCGCGCGCTCTGTGAGCATTTTCACTGTGTCGACTAACCAGTCACCACCTTCAATTTTAACCATATTGGCCCCAGCGCGCATAAGCGTAGCCGCGTTTTCACACGCTTGCTCTGGGGTTGCATAGCTCATAAATGGCATATCGGCCATCAGTAGACAGTTAGGGCTACCTGCACGCACACATCGTGTGTGGTAAGCAATCTCTTCGACGGTAACTGGCAATGTGTCACGTGTTCCTTGCAGTACCATACCCAGAGAGTCACCGACTAACAGAACTGGCATTTCTTGGCTTTCAAACAACTGAGCAAAGCTCGCATCATAAGCGGTCGAGGTCGCAAATTTACGACCTTCTTGCTTCCAAGTCATCAGATCATTGATGGTAATTTTTTTCATGATTTTTCCTTACAGGAGTTGGCTATGATTGCCAAATACGCAGACCGTTTTGCTCAACGACTTGCAATAAGTCTTCTAGTCTGGTCCCACATGGGAGGGTTAAATTTGGTGCAATTTCCGCGAGCGGGTAGAGCACGAATTCACGCTCTTTCATTCCATAATGTGGAACGGTTAAACGCTCGGAATCGATCACCTCATTGCCGTAAAGAAGGATATCGAGATCAAGGGTTCTTGGCCCCCAGCGCTCTTCTTTACGGACGCGCCCTTGTTCTAGCTCAATTGCTTGGGTGCAATCGAGTAGCTCAAGTGGCGTTAATTCTGTCGAGATTTCAACCACGGCATTGATGTAGTCAGGTTGGTTTTGTGGTCCCATCGGTGTACTGCTGTACAGCGATGAGGCACGGACAAATTCTGACTTAGGTAATTGTTTTAAAGCATCAATGGCTGCGTGTGCTTGTGCGACAGGGGAGCTAAGGTTGCTCCCCAGTGCAATAAAGACCTGGCTCATGATGAGGCCTTAGGCTTCTTCTTACGACTGTTTTTACGACGGCGTTGCTTTGGTTGCCCTTCGCTGTCATCAAGGTCTGCAACCATGGCTTGGCGCATATTGCGCGCGGCACTTTGGAACACCTGCCACCATTTAGCTAATTGAGCTGTTTCTCCTTGCTCAACTTCGCCACGCATTTCTAGGAAATCAAAACCTGCGCGGAACTTATTTAGTTCCATTAAGCGGAAGGCGCGCTTGCCATTACGGCGAGGTAAGCGCAGCTGCAGTTGCCAGATTTCGCGAATGGTCGCGGTGTGGCGACGTGGAATCGCAATAGTACGTACTTGTTCATCAAGAATGTAATTGCTTGCTTCCATGATGGCATCGTAGAAAGAGAGCTTACGTTGTTCCATCAACAGTTTGGCTCGCTCTTGCAGTGGATACCACAACATAGCGGCAAACATGAAGGCCGGATTGATGCGTTTGCCTTCTTCAATACGTTGATCGGTAGAGTCCAGCGCTAGGTCTAGCATTTGCTCTGTCGGTGAAGAGTAGTCTTCAGTAAAGTGCTCTGCAATGATCGGGAACAGCTGTTGGAAAAGATTGTACTCACGCATTAGGTGGTAAGTTTCCAATCCATGACCAGATTGAAGCATCTTGAGCGACTCTTCATACAGGCGAGCAGCAGGAATATCTTGTAACAGCGTCGCGAGTTCTTCAATCGGCGCAGCAGTGTCTTCTTCAATATCGAAGTCCAATTTTACCGCAAAGCGGATCGCACGCAGCATACGTACAGGATCTTCGCGATAACGGGTTTCTGGATCGCCAATCAGACGAATTAATTTATCTTCGAGATCTTCCATTCCGCGCGCGTAATCGTGAATCGCGTAGTCGCTGATGCTGTAGTACATTGCGTTGACCGTAAAGTCTCGGCGTTCTGCATCTTCATCGATGGTGCCGTAGACATTGTCACGCAATAACATGCCTTCTTTTGACTGCTGAGCGACATTCTTGCTTGGCTCTTGGTGATGGCCTCGGAAGGTCGCCACTTCGATTATGTCGCGTCCAAACATGATGTGAGCAAGACGGAAACGACGACCGATCAAACGACAGTTTCTAAATAGCTGACGAATTTCTTCAGGTGTCGCGTTGGTTGCAATGTCGAAATCTTTCGGCTGTTGGCCAAGGAGCAAGTCACGCACGCCGCCACCAACAAGATACGCATCGAAGCCTGCACCATTGAGACGGTATAGTACCTTCAATGCATTATCGCTGATCTGTTTGCGCGAGATGTTATGCTCTTGGCGAGTAATAGTATTTAGAGCGAGCTCAGTAAACACTTTGGCTTCGCTTGCAGTATCATCAATTTTGTTCATGTGCATCTGGCAATAGTTGGTTGAGCCAACCTTGCTTTAAATTAATTTTTTAGGCCCTATCGGGGCGAATTTGCGGCTAATAATAGCTTACAGCGAGCGGTTTGAGAATATTGGTGTGATCTTCGTCGATGCGGGTAGTTGGGATAAGTGCCAATTATCAACGCCCCATTGAATGATCTCACCAATTGGCAAATCGCTAATTTCTTTATCAAAATCAAAACCTAACAATTGCATTGCGTCAAGTAGAGCCGGCTTAGGCTGGTCGTTGTCGAGCGCTTTTGCGTGGTTTTGTTTAGACAACTTTTGACCATTCACATCGAGTGCGAGTGGTAGGTGTAAATAGTTCACCGGAGCGACATCAAGCATTTTGTACAAGCTTATTTGCCGTCCTGTTGGTTCGATTAAGTCCGCGCCGCGTACCACTTCTGTTACGCCTTGGTCGATATCATCCAATACTACCGCGAGGTTGTAAGCAAACAATCCATCACGGCGTTTTATAATAAAATCTTCATCCGCCAGCGCGTTAGGGATGGTTAAGGCCCCATGACGTCTATCTTCAAACTGATAGACAGGGTGTGTCATTCTGAGTCGAATCGCACACTCATGATGATTGGTTAGTGTCAGCGTTCGGCAGGTGCCAGGGTAGAATCCCCCTAATGCTTTTATCTGCTTACGTGTACACTGACAATAATAGGCTTGCCCCGAGGCCAACCATTGCTCTATTTGTGCTTGATACAACGAGTGACGTTCGCTTTGATAAACGACGTTGCCATCCCAGTAGAGATGATACGCCTCTAGGGTCTTGAGGATCAACGAACTTGCACCAGGCATTTCGCGAGGGGGATCGAGATCTTCAATACGTACTAACCATTGGCCATGGTGTGATTTAGCTTGGAAATAACTTCCTAGGGCCGCGAGCAGCGAACCAAAGTGAAGTGGGCCTGATGGTGAAGGCGCGAAGCGACCAATATAACTCATAGCGTTTTATTTAGCATTAACAAACCAAAAAGGGAGCCAAAGCTCCCTTCAATAGTTATGGCAAAGGTTGAATTAACCTTGCATCTGCTTTTCTTTGATTTCTGCAAGTGTCTTACAGTCAATACAAAGGTCCGCAGTAGGACGAGCTTCTAGACGACGAATGCCGATCTCGACACCACAAGATTCACAGAAGCCGAAATCGTCTTCTTCGATTTTTGTTAGTGTTTTTTCGATCTTTTTGATTAAACGACGTTCGCGATCACGGTTACGTAGTTCTAAGCTAAACTCCTCTTCTTGAGAAGCACGGTCAACGGGATCGGGAAAGTTTGCTGCTTCGTCCTGCATATGGTGCACAGTGCGATCAACTTCTTCCCTGAGCTGGTTGCGCCAAGCCGATAAAATTTTTGTAAAATGAGCCAGTTGTTCAGGTGACATGTACTCTTCACCCGCTTTCGCTTGGTATGGCTCAACCCCTGCAGTGGCTAGGATGCCTAGCGCTTTTTTCTTTGATTCTGGCATGCAGCATCTCCTACTAATACCTAGTCAACTGCGCTCGCAGTCAATTTTAAGGCGGCTATCTATAGCAAAAAGAATCATTGGAGGCAAATACTGAAGAGTAAACTTATTGTCAATGTGAAGGTCACATCATTTTTTGTCGTTATTGACTAAATTTGAGTGACTTGACTAATCTCATCTCATTGCTTGAAAGCTGCGCCTTGTAGCACAAAACTTCCACTCCTTGTTCTTGCGCGTTTTTTAATAATTGTGAATATTCGGCGTCTATATGGTGTGCCGGAGAGACTTTTTCAATCCCTGAATGTAAAACAGTGAATAAAAGTACTGCTCTGCTTCCAGATCGAGCCATTTCGGTCAGTTCACGCAAATGTTTTTGACCACGGGTGGTGACGGCATCTGGGAAATAACCTTGTCCATTGGCAGCTAATAAAGTGACGCTTTTTACTTCTATATAACATGTTGGCTTACTTTGTGATTTGAGCAAGATATCAATCCGACTATTTTCATTGCCATATTTCACTTCAGTTTGCAGTTGTTGATAACCTTGCAGCTCGTCAATGACGCCAGTTTCGATCGCTTCAACGGCTAGTTGGTTGGCCCGAGCGGTATTAATACAAATCTGATGGCCCTGCTCGGTTTCACTCAACTCCCAACTGTTGGGGTACTTACGTTTTGGATTATCCGATGTCGAATACCAGACTTTATTGCCCGATTCGGCGCAGCCAGTCATCGCGCCTGTGTTGGCACAATGAATGGTACGTTGACTGCCATCCGGTAGGGTGATGTCGGCCAAAAAACGTTTATAACGCTTGATCAAAACGGCGGATTCAAGGGAGGGTTCAAACTTCATTAGGGACAGGCTACTGTTTTTATGTACAATATTTCCATTATTACACCACAAGGTTTCTCCATTGTCACAACTGCCTATTGAAGGCGTGATATCAGAATTGATTTCTGCTGTCCGCACTTGCTCGCAATTGATCCTTAAAGCGGCGCCTGGCGCGGGTAAGTCAACCTACTTTCCGTTGCAACTGCTCAAGCAAAAGGTAGTCGCAGGTAAGATGATCATGCTTGAGCCAAGAAGATTAGCCGCGCGTAATATTGCTCGTTATTTGGCCACGCAGTTGGGAGAGGACGTCGGTCAGCGCGTCGGTTATCGAGTGCGTGGGGAAAACCGAGTCAGTAATGACACACAGCTTGAGATCGTCACTGAAGGGGTGCTGACTCGAATGATTCAGTCGGATCCAGAGCTAACAGGCATTGATGTGGTGATCTTTGATGAGTTCCATGAGCGTAGCATTCATGCCGATACGGCATTGGCCTTTTGTTTAGAGATCCAAGAGGCTCTGCGTGATGATCTGAAATTGGTGGTGATGTCGGCAACGCTCGATCAACACGCCTTGTCTCGTTTGATGCCGCAGGCGCACTACATTGAATCACAAGGTCGCAGCTACCCGGTGGCGTATCGCTATGTGGCGCCATCGCCCAACCAGCGCTTAGAGGAGTTAATGGCCAAGCAGATACTGAGCTTGATGGCCAGTGAGTCTGGATCGCTGCTGGCGTTTCTTCCGGGGGTTGCGGCAATTAAACGGGTTGCACAACGACTTGATGGTTTAAGCGCAGACATTGAGGTTTGCCCACTCTACGGTCAATTAGACTTTGTCCAGCAACAAGCGGCCATTTTGCCTGCTCCTGCCGGGAAGAGGAAAGTGGTGCTGGCGACCAACATAGCTGAAACCTCATTGACCATCGAAGGGATTCGTCTGGTGGTGGATTGTGGTTATGAACGGGTGGCCAAGTTTGATCTTAAAAGTGGTGTGACTCGATTGGAGCAGGTGCGTATTGCGCAATCTTCGGCTGAGCAGCGCGCCGGGCGAGCGGGCCGAGTTGAGCCGGGTTTGTGTGTGCGTTTGTACAGTGAAAGCCAGTTAGCGCAGCAACCCTATGTGCCCCAAGCAGAGATTTTGCATAGTGATTTAGCTAATTTAGTGATGGAGTTAGCGCAGTGGGGAGCACAAGACCCGAGCGAATTGTCTTGGCTCGATGCCCCTGCTTCTGCCGCTGTCAATCAAGCGCGTGGTTTATTGACCCAGCTTGGCTTATTCGATGCGAAAGGTTCACTCAGTGATGCAGGAAAATTAGCGGGCCAGCTAGGGCTTGAGCCACGAATGTCGGCGATGCTAGCTAAGGCGGGTGGAGCGGTAACCACCGCGTTGGCCGTGGCGGCGTTACTGGAAGAGCCTGAGCGACAGATGATCAATTTTGTCCATAGTGTACAACGCTTTAAACAGGGGCAGCACAACCGACAAAAGCTCGTTTTGATGCGAGCCCAGAATTTAGCCCGTCGGATGGGCGTGCAATTTCGTCTTTGCGAGGTGGATGAAGGGTCGGTCGCTTGGCTATTGGCGCTCGCCTTCCCCGACCGCATTGCTCAGGCTCGATCTAATCAATTGGGCCGCTTTGTTTTGGCTAATGGTCATGGCGCCGAACTGCAAGACAGTGAAAAGTTAGCCGCGAGTGATTATCTAGTCGTGCTGGATCTGATGCGTAGTCACTCTGATTCTTCAATGATTTTTAGCGCGGTCGACGTGGATATCGCTGTTTTGCAAACGCGCTTTCCAGCGTTGTTTGACAGCGTACAGGTCGTGGATTGGGATGAGCACAAGGGGCGCTTAGTGGCAGAGCAGCAGACTAAGCTCGGCCGACTGGTTATCGAGCGCAAAGCCTTGCCGGAGCCCTCTAGCGAAAAAATGACTCAAGCTTTACTTAACTATATTCGTCGTAAGGGGCTGAGTGTATTACATTGGACGCCAAATAGCCGCGAGCTGCTCGAACGATTACGTTGTGGGCGTGAGTGGTTGCCAGAGCAATCATGGCCAGAGCTTGATGATCAAGGGTTACTTGAACATTTAGAACAGTGGTTAGCTCCCTACTTAAACGGCATTAATTCAGCCAAAGCGTTAACCAAGGTGGATTTACACGCAGCATTACTCGCGTATTTGGAGTGGCCGTTAAACCAACAGATTAATCAGTGGCTGCCAACGCATTATCAAGTACCAACAGGTAGCAACAAGAAAATTCGGTATCAACAAGGCCAAGAGCCCGTGTTATCGGTTCGTCTTCAAGAAGTGTTTGGCGAGCAAAGCTCTCCGGAGATTGCTCAAGGCCGTAAACGTTTAGTACTTGAGCTGCTATCTCCCGCGCAAAGGCCATTGCAAGTGACTCGCGACTTAGCCAGCTTTTGGGCTGGTGCTTACCGAGAAGTGCAAAAAGAGATGAAGGGCCGTTATCCCAAGCATGTTTGGCCTGATGACCCAGCCAACCATACCGCCACGACTAAAACCAAACGACAGTTAGATAAATGACCAAGAAAAACACCAGTAATAACAAAGCGAAGACGACCAAAAAAGCGCCGCGTAAACCTCATGCATCATCAACAAAACGTGCCACCAAGTCGCCGCAACGCCGCTGGTTAAAAACCGTGTGGAGTGTCGCTTGGAAGCTCGGTTTAGCGGTGTTCGCGATACTCGTCGTGGTGGGGATTTACCTCGATAGCGTCGTGAAGCAACGCTTTGAAGGGCAACTGTTTGATCTGCCGACCGTGGTTTATGCACGGATTCTTAATTTGGCGCCCGGTGATAATATCAGTATTCAAGAAGTGCGTAACGAGTTAGATGTACTTAACTATCGCAAGGTACGTCAACCTCATTACCCAGGAGAGTACTCATCTTCTGCAACGAAAATTGAGCTGATCCGTCGTCCGTTTGAATTTAGTGATGGGCCTGAGCCTGATCGCCGCGTGATGCTGCACTTCTCTTCTTCAGGTATAGAGCGCATTCAATCGCTAGAACAACGCGGTGAGTTAGGCTACCTGCGTATTGAACCTAAGATGCTTGGCATGCTAGAGAAAAACCAAGGTGAGCAACGTCTTTTTTTGCGTCGCGATCAATTCCCAGAAGTGATCGTTGATGCGCTATTGGTCACCGAGGACCGCAATTTTTATCAGCATGATGGTGTGTCACCGTTAGCCATTGCACGTGCGATGGTGGCGAACATTAAAGCGGGACGCACGGTACAAGGGGGCAGTACCTTAACCCAGCAATTGGCGAAAAACCTGTTTCTTTCTAGTGACCGAACCTTATGGCGGAAAATACGTGAAGCTTACATTGCGCTGATTTTGGATTATCGTTACAGCAAAGATCGTATCCTCGAGGCCTATCTTAATGAAGTGTACCTTGGCCAAAGTCAAGGCCAAGCGATTCACGGCTTTGGATTAGCCGCGCGATTCTATTTTGGTCAACCGATTCAAGAGCTACGTATTGACCAACTTGCTCTGCTCGTTGGGATGGTTAAAGGACCATCGTATTACAACCCTGTGCGTTTTCCTGAACGCGCAAAGCAGCGCCGCGATCTTGTATTAAGGCTGATGATGCAGCACGATATCCTAACCGCTCGCGACTATGATATGGCGGCGAGTCGTCCGCTGGATATTCAAGATAACCCTCGAACCGCGAGTCGTCAGCCAGCCTATTTTCAACAACTTAGTATCGAGCTAAAACAAAAAGTAGGTGATGCCTTTCAGGCGGATAGCGGGCTACGTGTGTTTACCTCTCTGGATCCTGTCTCGCAGCAGCAACTTGAGCGCGCATTGGCCAATAAGATCCCTCAATTAGCCAGTGTGGCAGGAAAAGAGCTCGAAGGCGCGGCAGTAGCGGTGGATCGTCACAGTGGTGAAATTCGCGCGATGGTGGGCGGGAAGCGTACTGGCTACGATGGCTTTAATCGGGCGCTTAATGCTCGTCGCCAAATTGGCTCGCTAGCTAAGCCTGCTGTTTATCTCACGGCATTACAGCAGCCAGAGAAATATAACTTAGCCACAACGTTACACGATAAGCCGATAAGTCTCAAAGGCAGCAAAGGGGATGTCTGGTCGCCGCGTAATTACGATCGAAAGTTCCGTGGTGATGTGCCGCTTTATATCGCGTTAGCTAAATCGCTCAATGTGCCTACTGTTGAGCTGGGGATGCAAGTAGGGATTGCTAATGTGGTCAAAACACTAGAGCGATTGGGTGTCGATGAAAATGAAATTAGCCCAGTGCCTTCGATGTTTTTAGGTTCGTTTACCCTGACGCCATTTCAAGTGGCGCAGATGTATCAAACCCTGACTAACTCAGGCAAACGTGCCGAGCTATCTGCGCTGCGATCGGTGATTGATCTCGAGGGTAATATTCTTTATCAATCTCTGCCAAGAGTAACCCAAACCGTTGATCAGCAAGCGGCTTGGCTGACAACCTACGCCATGAAACGTGGGGTGATGGAAGGGACAGGACGCTACTTAAATAACCAGTTCGCATGGGCGGCGCTAGCGGGAAAAACGGGTACCAGTAATGATACGCGAGACAGTTGGTTTGTTGGCGTTGATGGTCGTGAAGTGACGACCATCTGGCTTGGACGTGATGACAACAAGTCGACCAAGCTGACCGGTTCAAGTGGTGCGCTACGTGTGTATGCGGAATACCTCAAGCATCGTATTCCTGAGAAGTTATCTCTGCCTTGGCCGCAGGGAATAAGCACTCTTGGTTTTGCACAAACCACGCAAGGTAGCTTAAGTCTCAAGTGTGGGAGTGAATTCACATTGCCAGTTTGGGACGTTAATAACGCTCTGCAACAGCAATGTGACAACCAACCTAAACAGTGGCTGAAGAAACTATTTAGTTGGTAATGTTATTATGTTGAATATTAATGCTTTACCGCGTAGTCCGCGTTCAGTATAAACAGTCATTCGGCGAGAAAAAGGATCGTTATCGTGAGGAAACGGATAAGTATATTGTTGTGTCTTATCGCCAGTAGTGCGCTAAATGCGGCCACTGTCAGCAATACAGAAACAGAGTCTCGTCCTAAAGTGGCTGTGGTACTGGCGGGCGGTGGTGCTAAAGGAGCGGCGCATATCGGTGTTCTAAAAGCCTTAGAGGAACTCAAAATTCCTGTCGACATTATTACTGGCACCAGTATGGGTGCTTATGTCGGTGGTTTGTATGCGACAGGAATGAGTGCGAGTGAAATTGAGTCGTTTATCGAAACGGTTGATTGGAATAGTGGTTATCGCGACCGAGTTGACCGCAGTCAGCGCAGAGTGCAAGACAAAGAATACGAAGATAGGTATCAGCTGACAACGGACCTAGGACTCGGCTGGGGAGAAATTAAAGGCAAGCGCGGTCTGGTTCAGGGGCAGGGCATGCTTAAGTTATTGCGTGAAACCACTGGGAACCTGCCGCCGTTTGACTCTTTTGACCAACTCGCTATCCAATATCGTTCGGTCGCGACTGACATCATTGCATTGGAACCTGTGATCCTCGACAAAGGCTATTTGATTGATGCCATGATGGCGAGTATGTCTGTGCCAGGCGCGTTACCGCCTTATGAACTTGATGGACGACTGTTGGTCGATGGCGGTGTGACCAACAATATGCCAGTCGATATTGCACTCGAACTTGGCGCAGACATTATTATTGCCGTCGATATTAGTACCGAATACAAAAGTGAAGAGGACTTTAAGACCTTCTTGACAGTGGCCGATCAACTGTCTAACTATTTGGTTCGCAATACCACCAACCACCAAGCAGAGTTATTGAGCGACAAGGATGTACTTTTACGCCCTGACGTTGGGGATATGGAAACGACCGAGTTTGATAGGATGCCGCAAGCGTTCGCGACGGGGTATCAAACGGCGATAGCACATAAAGCTCAGTTAGCCGCCATCAGTCTCTCTTCTGCTCAATATCAAGATTATATTGATGCTAAGGAAGAGGCTCGTCGTCAACTTCGCTATGGGGACGAAATTCGTGTCGAAAACATCATCATTAATAACAACACTCACTACTCACAAAAACTACTAGAAAACCGTTTGGATTTATCACCAGGCAAACAGTACAGCCTAGAACAAGTTGAACAAAGTGTTCAAGATTTATACGCCTTAGATCGCTTCGAATTAGTCACCTATCGCTATGATGTTATTGATGGCCAAGACAGCTTGGTGATTGATGTCGATGAGAAATCTTGGGGACCAAACTACGTTAATTTTCGCTTTTTCCTTGAAGATGACTTTAGCACCGATAGTCAATATTCAATTGGAATGTCGAGCAATTTCACTGATCTCAATAGCCATGGCGCAGAGTTAAGAACGAATTTTGAAATTGGTACTGATAAGCTAATTGAGGCCGAGTTTCACTCGCCTTTTTTTTCCAGTCAAAAAACCTTCACCTCACTGAGGGTCACCTACAGTAATGAGAAGCGAAATGCGCCAATTTCAGGCTTTGATGATACCAGCCTTGAGGCGACAAAAAACTACTTCCCGGTAACATTCAATAAGTGGGAAACGGAATGGGCGCTGGGTTATCAAGATACCTTGTGGCGCCGCTTTAAGATTGGTGCGCGTTATACCGATGGTGAAGGGCAATTCTCGACCCTGCCAAGCCTAGGGGATGTACAATTTAAACGTTTAGGTGCTTTTGCCAATTACCGTGTCGATACACTCGATAACTATAGTCTTCCGCTTAAAGGTTTCTATCTTGACCTTGATTATCTTATCTCACACGATGATAGCGTTGGTTATAGTGCTCTGATTGATGACGTGGGGGAAGATACTGTTTATGAAGTGGGGGCCCAACTGATCGCCGCTCATACCTTTTCGCGCCATACTTTGGTCGCAAATATCGATTTAGGCGTTGTTAAAAGTAAAAAGTCATCACTGCCGATTGATCCACAGGAAATTGGTGGATTTTTGAACCTTTCTGGCATCCCTCGAAATAGCTTGATTGGTCAGAATAAAGTGTTTAGTCGACTGGTTTATCGCTATCGTTGGTTTGACAATGATTTTGGTCTATTTAAGTCCCCTTTCTATGTCGGAGCATCGTTAGAGTATGGTGGCGTATGGTCTGACCCTGATCTCAAAATAGACGAGGCGCCGCTGTATGCCGCTGGCTCATTGTTTGCTGGGGTCGATTCACCGATTGGTCCTGTCATGTTGGGTTATGGTCGGACTGAGCAAAACTTCGATTCGTTTTATCTCATTATTGGTACGACATTCAAATAATCTGCGGTTGTCTCATTTGGTGGTAAATGAACGGATTTTATAAACAAAATCATAGAACTTTAGTCTTAAGTTGCTATGTTGGTCAAAGTGATGAGATTTTAATTTAAGGTTAAATTTGCTATCCTACCGCCCACAGTTTGGCCTCTCTGGCACTGTTTCTCAATCAGCATTGAATGAAAAATACGGCATGGAGAGCCAAGTTTCCAAGGATGTTCACTCCCTATTTTATGAATAACGAGTAATAAAAGGGAGGAACCGCAATGAGAGGAAAAAGTCGTGCTTGAAGCCTACCGTAAACACGTCGAAGAGCGTGCTGCTGAAGGAGTTGTTCCTAAACCACTAGACGCTGAGCAAGTCGTCGGCCTAGTTGAACTTCTCAAAAATCCCCCACAAGGTGAAGAAGCCTTTATTCTTGACCTATTAGAGAACCGAATCCCACCAGGTGTTGATGAAGCCGCTTATGTTAAAGCGGGTTTCTTAACTGCGCTGACAAAAGGTGAAGTGGAATCACCACTGGTCAGTCGTGAAAAAGCTGCTGAATTGCTCGGCACCATGCAAGGTGGTTACAACATTCAACCGCTGGTTAGTCTGCTCGATGATGAGGCGTTAGCGCCTATCGCCGTTAAAGCCTTGTCTCACACTCTACTGATGTTTGATGCATTCTTCGATGTAGAAGAAAAAGCTAAGGCAGGCAATGCCCATGCACAAAAAGTGCTGCAATCTTGGGCTGATGCCGAGTGGTTTACCTCGAAAGAAAAAGTCGCGGAAAAAATTACCGTAAAAGTATTTAAAGTGACCGGTGAAACCAACACCGATGACTTATCTCCAGCACCTGATGCTTGGTCTCGTCCTGATATTCCAGTCCATGCGAGAGCGATGCTTAAGATGGAACGTGAAGGTATCAACCCAGATCAACCAGGTAGTGTTGGTCCAATTAGCCAAATTGAACAGCTGCAAAAAGATGGCATCCCACTGGCTTATGTTGGTGATGTTGTCGGCACGGGCTCTTCACGTAAATCAGCCACCAACTCAGTGCTTTGGTTCATGGGTGATGATATTCCTTATGTACCTAACAAGCGCACAGGCGGTATCTGCCTAGGTGGAAAGATCGCACCAATCTTCTACAACACAATGGAAGACTCAGGTGCATTGCCGATTGAACTGAATGTTCAAGACATGCACATGGGTGATGTTATCGACATTTACCCGTACGAAGGTGTGGTACGTAAAGACGGCGCTGAAATTTCAAGCTTCAAATTGAGCAATGTTCTGCTTGATGAAGTGCGTGCTGGTGGTCGTATCCCTCTGATTATTGGTCGCGGTTTAACTGGTCGCGCTCGTGCCTCTCTGGGATTGGAAGAAACCGATCTGTTTGCCAAACCTACGGATCCTTTAGCTTCTGAAAAAGGTTACACACTGGCGCAGAAAATGGTCGGTAAAGCGTGTGGCGTAGAAGGTGTTCGTGCCGGTCAGTACTGTGAACCTAAGATGACCACAGTTGGTTCTCAAGATACAACTGGCCCTATGACTCGTGATGAACTGAAAGATTTGGCGTGTCTAGGCTTCTCAGCAGACTTAGTGATGCAATCATTCTGTCATACATCGGCTTACCCAAAACCAGTGGATGTTAATACTCACCATACGCTACCTGATTTCATTATGAATCGTGGCGGTGTGTCATTGCGTCCGGGTGATGGTGTTATCCACTCATGGTTAAACCGTATGCTTCTGCCTGACACGGTCGGTACTGGTGGTGACTCACACACTCGTTTCCCTCTCGGTATTTCGTTCCCTGCCGGTTCTGGTTTGGTTGCGTTTGCAGCCGCGACTGGTGTGATGCCACTGGATATGCCAGAGTCAATTCTGGTGCGCTTCAAAGGCAAAATGCAACCAGGTATTACCCTGCGTGACCTGGTTCATGCCATCCCATATTACGGCATTAAGCAAGGCCTGTTAACGGTAGAGAAAGCCGGCAAAATCAATGAATTCTCAGGCCGCGTGCTTGAAATTGAAGGGGTTGAGCATCTAACGGTTGAGCAAGCGTTTGAGCTTTCAGACGCTTCAGCAGAGCGTAGTGCAGCCGGTTGTGCGGTTAAACTGTCTCAAGAGTCCGTTGAAGAGTACCTCAATTCAAACATCACTATGCTTAAGTGGATGATTGCGGAAGGTTACGGTGACCGCCGTACTATCGAACGCCGTATTACCGCAATGCAAGAGTGGTTGGCAAACCCTGAGTTAATGGAAGCGGATAAGGATGCAGAGTACGCGCATGTTATCGAGATTGACCTTGCTGAAATCAATGAGCCAATCCTATGTGCGCCAAACGATCCTGATGATGCGCGTCTGTTGTCAGACGTTCAAGGCACTCAAATTGATGAAGTGTTTATCGGTTCATGTATGACCAATATTGGGCATTTCCGCGCTGCAGGTAAATTGCTCGAGAAGTTCAATGGCCAGCTTGATACTCGTTTGTGGGTCGCCCCACCAACTAAGATGGATCGTGATCAACTCACTGAAGAAGGTTATTACGGCATCTATGGTCGCGCTGGGGTTCGTATCGAAACGCCAGGGTGTTCACTGTGTATGGGTAACCAAGCGCGTGTTGCTGATAAATCGACAGTGATGTCGACCTCAACGCGTAACTTCCCTAACCGTTTAGGTACGGGAGCAAATGTGTACTTGGCCTCAGCTGAACTTTCAGCCGTTGGTGCAATTCTTGGTAAAATCCCAACTAAAGATGAGTACCTTGCTTACATGGAGCAGATTGATGCAACGGCAGCAGATACCTACCGTTACCTCAACTTCCATCGTATGGAGCAGTACACTAAGAAAGCCGACCAAGTGATTTTCCAAGAACCAGCGTAATTTGGTTGTCAACGTCTAACGAAACGCCTACTCATTGAGTAGGCGTTTTTTTATCTCGTGATTTTGTACTTGCTAGCTCTTGGCGATATACTCGCGTCCTATTTTTTTGCAACCCACGAGTAGCACGATGGAATTTGAGTTTATTAGAAATACCTTGATGGGCGAATATTACGTCAAGTCCAGTATGGGGCATGAAATCATCGCTCGTTGGCTGCAAGAAGAAATTGGTAAAGATTGGTGCAAGATTGAGCAAGTTGAGGCGCTGGCTCAACAAGCTAAGTGTGCACCACAGCAAGAGTTCAATCTATATGGCGCTGAAATATCTCTTACTATTCATGGAGATGAAGTGACCGTTCAAGAAAATGTACTCAGCCATGATAGCCAAGTGGAACTTGAAAGTGAGTTTGACTTTTACGATTGCGAAAGTACCGCTTGTTGTGGAATCGAAGACTTTGATGACCTTATCGTACAGTGGAAGACTTTTTTGACCACCCGATAATGCACTTATATGGTGAAGTAAGGCAGGACTGCTTTAAATTTGTGAATAAGGCGCACCTTTTTGGTGCGCCTTATTGGTTTCTGCGCATTGAAAACTTGTTGTTTTTATATAAATCAATAAGTTAAAAAGTTGGCACGTACCTTGGATTATATAGAACAAAAGGATGACAGCTTCAGAGAGGATACGATGAAACTTATAAATGCAATTATCAAACCGTTCAAATTGGATGATGTACGTGAGGCTCTCGCCGATGTTGGTATCGAGGGGATGACGGTGTCGGAAGTTAAAGGTTTTGGCCGTCAAAAAGGCCATACCGAGCTTTACCGTGGAGCGGAGTACCAAGTCGACTTTCTACCGAAAGTGAAATTGGAAATCGCTACACAGGCTGAAAACGTAGACCGCGTTATCGAAGCTATATCAAAGGCGGCCCACACTGGCAAAATTGGTGATGGCAAAATCTTTGTTTACGACCTCAGTCAAGCAGTACGTATTCGTACCGGCGAAATGGACAATGAAGCGCTTTAAGAATTCAAAGGATTGGAGACAATAAAATGGAATTAACAACGACGGTAACAGAATTACGTTACGCACTAGACACTTTTTTCTTTCTCATTTCAGGTGCGTTAGTGATGTGGATGGCAGCCGGTTTCGCAATGTTAGAAGCAGGCTTAGTTCGCTCAAAGAATACCACGGAGATCTTAACCAAAAACGTCTGCTTGTACGCCATTGCTTGTACTATGTACTTGGTTGTGGGTTACAACATCATGTATGTCGATAACGGCTCAGGCGGTTGGCTACCTTCTTTTGGTGCGCTGATTGGCACTCAAGGTGAAGGCGCCGATCACTCACTAGAATCAGACTTCTTCTTCCAGGTCGTGTTCGTTGCGACAGCGATGTCAGTCGTATCGGGTGCGGTTGCTGAGCGTATGAAGCTGTGGTCATTCCTGATTTTCTCTGTGGTACTGACTGGATTTATCTACCCAATGGAAGGCTACTGGACTTGGGGTGGCGGTTTCCTATCGGAAGCAGGCTTTAGTGACTTCGCTGGTTCAGGTATTGTTCATATGGCTGGTGCTGCGGCGGCGTTAGCGGGGGTTATCTTACTTGGTGCTCGTAAAGGCAAATACGGTAAGAATGGCGAAATCTACCCGATTCCTGGTTCTAACATGCCACTGGCGACGTTAGGTACTTTCATCTTGTGGTTCGGTTGGTTTGGTTTTAACGGCGGTTCTCAGTTGATGGTTTCTGACTTCGAAAACGCAACGGCAGTCGGTCAAATCTTCCTTAACACTAATGCAGCGGCAGCCGCTGGTGCGATTGCAGCGTTGTTGGTGTGTAAGACCACCTGGGGCAAAGCTGATTTAACCATGATTTTGAACGGTGCCTTGGCTGGTCTGGTCGCGATTACCGCAGACCCACTATCACCATCACCACTTTATGCTGTCGCGATTGGCTGTGTGTCTGGTGCGCTAGTGGTGTTTAGTATCATCGGTCTAGACAAGCTTAAGATTGACGATCCAGTCGGTGCTATCTCAGTACACGGTGTATGTGGCTTCTTTGGCCTGATGGTTGTGCCACTAAGTAATGGTGATGCTAGCTTTGGTGCTCAGCTTCTCGGCGCAGCAGTTATCTTTGCTTGGGTATTCGGTGCAAGCCTAGTGGTTTGGGCGGTATTGAAAGCAACCATGGGTATCCGTGTTACAGAAGACGAAGAGATGGAAGGTATGGATATGCACGACTGTGGTGTCGGCGCGTACCCTGAGTTTGTTACGGTTAAGTAATTTACTCTAAATGTGACCTAACATTTAGTTACAAAGAAAATTATCAAAAACCTGCTCAAATGAGCAGGTTTTTTTGTTTCACATCATTGTTTTCAAAATCCAGATGAATATAATAACGCAACTGATAGACATTATCATTTCGATATTAAAGGATTGCACCAATGAAAAATCTGCTAACTCTTTCTGCTTTAGTATGTGCGTCAATTGCGCCTACCGCTGCCATCGCTGCAGAAGAAGTGAACGTATACTCTTACCGTCAGCCTTTCCTTGTTGAGCCAATGCTTAACGAATTTACCAAAGAGACCGGCATTAAAGTAAACGTTAAGTTTGCCAAAACAGGTTTAGCTGAAAAGCTAGCTCAAGAGGGTGAATACAGTCCAGCAGATGTGCTTCTAACCGTTGATATCATTCGTCTTGCTGAACTGACTGAAAAAGGTCTAGTTCAAGCCGTTGACAGTGAAGTGCTTGAGAAAAATATCCCAGCACAATACCAAGACACCAACAATGAGTGGTTTGCACTGACTACGCGTACACGTAGCGTTTACTCTTCGCGTGACCGTGTTGGTCGTTTAGGTGCTGATTTTACTTACGCTGATCTCGCCAAACCAGAATTCAAAGGCAAAATCTGTACTCGTAGTGGTAAGCACCCATACAACGTCTCCTTGGTTTCATCGATGATTGCTCACAAAGGTGAAGCTGAAACCAAGCAGTGGCTAGAAGGTGTTAAGGCTAATTTAGCCCGTAAGCCTCAAGGTAATGACCGCGGACAAGTGAAAGCGATCAAAGAAGGTCTATGTGACGTGTCTTTGGGTAATAGCTACTACCTAGGTAAGATGGTTAACGACGCTGAGCAAAAAGCGTGGGCTGACGCGGTATACATTAACTTCCCTAACCAAGAGACCACGGGTACGCACGTTAACATCTCTGGTATGGCAATGGCGAAATACGCACCAAACAAAGACAATGCTGTTAAGTTGATGGAATTCCTATCAAACGATGCTGCGCAAAGCCTATACGCAGAAGTAAACTATGAATACCCAGTTAAAGAGGGTGTTAAGCGTTCTGAGTTGGTTGCGTCTTGGGGTGACTTTAAAGCTGATACTATCTCTCTAGATCAAATCGCTGAACATCACGAAGCGGCCATCAAGCTGCTTGACGAAGTGAAGTTTGATCTGTAATCAAAACTCACAGCTTGAATTGAGATAGCCTCAAGTCGCTCTTTTGCTAGGGTGACTTGAGGTTATTGATTTATACAGGTATAAATACCCTTAATCTATTAAAGGGATATGAGATTTATTTGCAAACGCATTTATGTTTCATACAGCCTCGTTGTATTTAGGCGATGAAAGAAAAAAATTACTTATGGAAAACCAGTAGTGGAGCGTTAGCCCTGCTACTGGTTTTGCCGATCTTAGCCATATTCACTACCGCTGTTGGCGAAACAGATGAGTTGTTTGCTCATTTGCTGTCAACGGTTATGCCGACTTACGCCTTCAATACCGTGGTATTGGTGGCCGGAACCATGTTGTTATCAATGTTACTGGGGATTCCAGCAGCTTGGGTGATGGCGATGTGCCGTGTTCCGGGTGAGCGTGTATTGCAATGGGCTTTGGTGCTGCCATTAGCGATGCCGGCGTACATTATTGGCTATATTTTTACTGACTGGTTTGATTTTGCTGGTCCGATCCAAATCTTATTACGAGATTTAACTGGTTGGAGTGCGGGAGAGTATTGGTTTCCCGACATTCGCACTCTTACTGGCGCGATTATTGTGCTTTCGTTGGTACTTTACCCCTATGTCTACTTGTTATGCCGCGCAGCATTCATGGAGCAAAATATCTCTTTGCTGCAATCCGCGAGGTTACTCAAGTGCTCGCCTTGGGATAGCTTTCGCCGCATCTCATTACCATTAGTGCGTCCTTCGGTGGCGGTCGGGTTGTCTCTAGTTGCTATGGAAACTTTAGGCGATTTCGGAACCGTGAGTTATTTTGCCGTCAACACCTTAACTACGGCGGTTTACGACACTTGGCTCGGCTATTCGAGCTTAACTGCCGCGGCAAAAATTTCAGCCATTATGCTGGTGGTTGTAATCTTATTGCTCAGCAGTGAGCGTTATAGCCGCCGTAAGCAAAAGCTATTTCAAAACCAATTTAGTAGCCGTGAAGATTTTCGCTATGACCTCACTGGTTGGAAAAAGTGGTTGGCCCTCATTTGGTGTTGGGGCTTAGTCTGCGTCGCTTTCTTATTTCCTCTTGGTCAGTTACTGATCTACGCCTATAAATATTTCGCACAAAGCTGGACGGGTGAATTCCGAGCATATGCGTTAAACAGCCTCTATGTTTCGCTGGTCGCAGCAGTGATTGCCGTTTTGGTTGCCATCACTGTCAACTTTTGTCAGCGTTTATCGCCAAGTCGTTATAGTTTAGCCATGATGCGTTTATCATCGATGGGCTATGCAGTGCCTGGTACCGTGTTGGCGATTGGTGTGATGGTTCCCGTGCTGTTTATGGATCATTTAGTCAACGACATCGCTAAAGCGATGCAGTGGAGCAGGCCGGGACTGATTTTCTCAGGTTCAATGTTTGCGCTGATTTTTGCTATGGTAGTGCGTTTTTCAGCGGTCGCGATTGGTAGTATCGAAAGTAGCTTGAGTAAAGTGTCCCCATCACTGGATATGGCGTCGCGCACCATGGGCTGTAATGGCAATCGCATGCTGTGGCGAGTTCATTTCCCCTTAGTGCGTCGTGGTGCCTTGATCGCTGGGTTATTGGTGTTTATTGAATCAATGAAAGAGCTCAATGCTGCCTTGCTTTTGCGTCCATTCAACTTTGAAACGCTCGCGACTTATGTCTACAACTTTGCCTCTGACGAGCATCTTGAACTGGCAGCCTTACCGGCGGTTCTGCTGGTGTTTGTCGGCTTAATTCCGCTAGTTATTGTTAACCGTTCACTGGAGCATTCCCACTAATGAGCTGTGCATTATCGATCAATAATTTGACCTGCAAGTACGATCAACAAACCACGGTGCTTGAGTCGCTCTCATTAGAAGTGGAGCAGGGCGAAATTGTCTGCCTGCTGGGTGCCAGTGGCTGTGGAAAAACCACGCTGTTGAAAGCGATCGCGGGTCTGCTGCCATTAAGTTCTGGCACCATGAGTCTCAACTGCATGTTAATAGATGATGGGGATAACTGGTTACCACCAGAGCAGCGTAATATCGGCATGATTTTTCAAGATTATGCACTTTTTCCTCATTTGACTGTGGCGCAAAACGTTGCTTTTGGCTTGCGTGATATGAGCGCTGAGCAAAAGCTGCAAAAAGTGTCTGAAATGCTAGATTTGGTTCATTTGGCCGGTTTTGAACAGCGTTATCCGCATCAACTCTCAGGTGGTCAGCAGCAACGAGTCGCCATTGCGCGCTCTTTAGCCTACAAACCCGATCTATTGTTACTTGATGAACCGTTTTCCAATATAGACACTCAAGTTCGTCATGAATTGATTGGCGAGATCCGCAAGATTTTTAAAAACCAAGGCGTAACCGCGATCTTTGTCACCCATAGTCGTGAAGAGGCGTTCGCTTTTGCTGACAAAATGGCGGTGATGAACCATGGAGTCATAGAGCAATATGGTTCGGCCAGTGAGCTCTACTATCGCCCTTCTAGTAAATTCGTCGCCGACTTTCTTGGTGGCGGTAGCTACCTTCCGGCGACCCGACTTTCGGCAGGTGAATACCAAACTGAGCTAGGCACGATAGAAGCCAAAGCTCAGCAAACCATCGAGATTGGCCGCCAATGTGAATTACTATTACGTCCCCAACATGTACAGATTGCTGCCGCCGAAGAGAGCAGTGTTACGGTTTTAGAGCAGCATTTTATGGGCGATCATTGTCGTTACGTTATTGATGCGGGTGGCAAACGTCTATTGGCCAGTTCGCCAGAGCCTCTGACGATAGGACAACAAGTGTCGGTCAAAGTCGAAACCCAAGGCGTGCTGGCGTTTTAAGTTGAACGCTTTGGCCAAAGAAGAAAAAGCCCGGCAGTGATGCCGGGCAAGTGTTCTCACCTATAGGGTAGGGTAAAAGAGCGCAGTTATAGTTGCAAAAACGCTTTCACTTGTTGAAGAACACATTCTGCTGTCTCTTTGTCGGCCATCTCTGCAAAAATGCGCAACAAAGGTTCAGTGCCTGAGAAACGAGCAATCACCCATCCGCCATTTTTGAAGTAAACTTTAGCGCCATCTTCATAGCTGACTTTGTCTATTTCAAACTCAAATTCTGGCAACTGTTTCTCTACATAAATACGGTTGTAAAGCGCCTGTTTCTGAGCTGGTTTAAAGGTACAATCGCCTTCTGCAGTATAGGCATAGCCATATCTGGCATAGATCTCATCCAGCAGCTCAGAGAGCTTTTTGCCTGTCACTGAAATCATTTCGACCAATAAACTTGAAGCAAATACGCCATCTTTCCCTTTGATATGACCACGAATGGTTAAACCGCCAGAGCTCTCACCGCCGATTAATGAATCGTCTGCTTCCATTTGTGAGCTGATGTGTTTAAAGCCAACCGGAACCTCGAAGCACTTTTCGCCATGATCGGCCGCGACTTTATCGAGTAGATGTGTGGTCGCGATATTACGTACGACGGAGCCTTTCCAACCCTTGTATTCGAGTAGATAGTAGTAGAGCAAGATCAAAACTTCATTTGGGTGAATGAAATTACCCTTTTCATCGATGATGCCTAAGCGGTCAGCATCGCCGTCAGTACCAATACCGATGTCGTAACCTTCTGCTGCAACTAAGTGCTTGAGACGATAAAGCGTCGCGGCATTGGGTGAGGGCATCAAACCGCCAAAGTCGGGGTTTTTGCCATCATTAATCACATCGACATCACAGCGGCCATTGATCAGTACGGTTTGCAGCGCATTTTTGGCCACGCCAAACATCGGATCGATTAATACGCGAAGGTTGGCTTTTTTGATCGCTTCAATATCAATAAAGTCGATGATGGAGTCGACAAACTCGTTCATAGGGTTGATCACTTCGATCAACTTATCTTCAATAGCTTGCTCAAAGTCGACAGATTTAACTTGGTCTTGAGTTAGCGCTGCGATTTGAGTTTCAATTTTCTCTGTGATGACTTCATCGGCATCGCGTCCACCTTCAATGAACACTTTAACGCCGTTATAATCTGCAGGGTTATGTGAAGCGGTAATACAAGCCGAGTAAGCGCAGCCCATCTCTTTTGCTTTAAACATAACGATCGGTGTTGGGACAAATTTATCGATAAAGCTGACAGTAACGCCATTCGCCGCAAGAACTTCAGCAAACCAACGTCCTGCTTTGTCGGAAAGAAAACGACGGTCATAACCGATAACAAAGCCTTTATCCGCAACTTGTTCGTTGTTGATGATGTTCGCTAAGGATTGCGCCACTAAACGAACATTGTCTTTGGTGAACTCTTCACCAATAAATGCACGCCAGCCGCCTGTTCCAAATTTAATCATATTGATCATCCTTTAATCCAAGTTGCGAGCCTCTAGCGAGGCTCGCGCTTGGTCAATTAACCTAGAACAACGATAACTTCGTTGACGCTGCCTTCAGCTTGAACTGGAACTGCGCCGCTGATGGACTCGCCATTTACAGTGATTGATTTAACGCCCTTGCTAACGGAGCTTGGGTTCTCGACTTTGATGTTGTAGGTCGCACCTAGCCATTGGCGTGATACTTCAAAACCTGGCCAGCTGGTCGGAATACATGGGTCAATCGTTAAGCCATCAAAACCAGTACGCACACCCAAAATGAAGTTTGTAACAGCAAAGTAAGCCCAACCAGAGGTACCCGTTAACCATGGGTGGTTTGCACGACCATGATCTTGGTGATCGCGGCCCATAATGAACTGTACGTATGAGTAAGGTTCAGCAATACGCTTGTCGATGATGTCATTCTGATTGTATGGGTTAAGGGCATCGTAAAACTTCATGGCGCGGTCACCGCGGCCCAATTTAGCTTCTGCAACCCAAGCCCAAGGGTTAGGGTGTGAGAAGATAGCACCGTTCTCTTTGACGCCTTGGTAAACGCGCGTGACGAAGCCGATATCATCGTTTGGTGTCGCGAAAGAAGGCGCATTGAGATGCAGACCATATTCAGAGAACAAGTTTTCATCTACTGCGTCCATCGCTTGTTCACCGCGCTGTTGAGAGACTGCGCCAGAGAGTACCGCGAGCGTATTTGACTCAAGATGAACACGGCCTTCTTCTTGCTGCGCAGTACCAATCTTGTCGCCATTTTTAGTCAGACCACGAATGTACCAACCGCCTTCGTCGTCCCACAGGTGCGTTTCACACGCTTCGCGCACGTTGGCTGCCATTTGTGTGTATTTCTCAACATCGGCATCGCGACCTAGGTACTTAGCTAAATCGATAAACTCTTGTAGTGCCCAGAAATGTAGGAAGGAAACCATCGATGATTCGCCACCACCTAGGTTCAAACAGTCGTTCCAGTCGGCGCGAAGGCCTTTACATATGCCCGTTTGACCCACGTATTCAGCCGAGAAATCAAGCGCAGCTTTCATGTGATCATAAACGCTAGCGTCACCGCCATCAGCGTATGGGATCATCTCATCAAAGAAGCTGTGCTCACCAGTTTCCATCACGTACTTACAAATGGTCGGCACCAACCATAAATGGTCGTCTGAACAAGTATCTTCAATGCCGTGGATCTTGTCTTCGTCTGAAGGAGTCGGTACCACAGTCGGAGACTTTGACGGTTTGACATCGGCTTTTTCTGGATCGAACCAGTCGGGATCAAACAGGTGTAAACCGTAGCCAGCTTTGACCTGACCTCGCAGTAAATCGACTAAGCGTTTGCGTGTCATTGCCGCATTAGAATGTGGTACAGAGATAGCGTCTTGCGCGGTATCGCGGTATCCCAGACCAGTACGGCCACCCACTTCGATAAAGGAAGCAAATCGAGACCAAACCACACAGGTTTCTGCTTGGTAAAGGGTCCACGTATTGATCATGGTGTCGAGGCCTTCATTCGGCGACTTAACTTGGAACTTGGCGCAGCGCTCATCCCAATGAGCTTTAATACCTGCAAACGCTGCATCGACGTTGGCCAAATCTTGGTATTTGGTGCGCAGACGTTCACCATTGCCTTTACCAATACCAAGAATGTAGGCAAAACGCACCTCTTCTCCTGGTTGGATAGTGAACTGTTTGTGCAGTGAACCACAATGGTTGTAACAAGTTTGCGCACTGTTGAAGCACTGGCCTTGTTCAACGGCGATAGGGTTAGCTTCATCGCGGTAGAGACCGAGGAAACTATCGCGCTGACCGTCATATGAATCTGGGTCAAATGTTGATGCTAGGTAGTAGAAACCTTCGAAATCATTGGTGTTGTAATACAAGTCGTATTCAATCACCCCTTGGCGGTATGAAGTCCCCGCAGAGTAGAGCGACATCTGGTGATTTTGATTGTCTGACTGAATATGACTAAATGAGAATTCAACGAAGGAGAAAGCGCTAATCGTACGCGGTTTATCTGATGTGTTTTTGATCACCACATCCCAAATTTCTGCGTCTTCACCTTTAGGGACAAACAGGGTCTTGGTCGCTTCAATGCCGTTGTAGTCACACTTAAATTTAGAGTAAGACAAGCCATGACGGACTTCGTAGCTGGCTTCATCGAGACTTTTTGCCACCGGCTGCCATGAAATAGACCAGTAATCACCACTTTGGTCATCACGCAGGTAAACGTAATGGCCTGGGCGGTCAAACGTCGCATTAGGGCGAAATTTGGTGACTCGGTTATATTCTGGTGAATTATAGAAAGAATAACCGCCAGCATTGTGTGAGATAACCGTGCAAAACTTCTCGGTACCCAAGTAGTTGGTCCATGGCGCAGGGACATCAGGACGTGTGATGACGTATTCACGATTGTCGTTATCGAAATAGCCGTATTTCATGTTAATTTCCTTTTTACCAAGCTACCACTTTGGTAGCCAAAACGTTTAAAGCTAGTGAAAACGGCGAATGATGGTCATTCGCGGTGATGGTTATTTCCAAGGTGGTCGATATTCAATCTTTTGTTTATCGAGCAGCGGCAAGTGACCTTTTAACCGCGCCAGATAGTCGAGCCAGTTGCGTTGTGATTTTTCTGTCCAACAAGCTTCCGCTAATGCGGTTAATCGAGGGAAAATCATGTAGTCGAGGCGTGACTGGTGAGTGACAATCTCACTCCACAGCGCGCACTGAATACCTAAAATACGTTTACGAATAGGGTCGTTGTCGGGGACTTGCGCTAAAGGCTCATAGCGGTAAGCATTTTCAAGTGGAATCACTGCCGCCCAATCAACGCCTGGCTCTTCAGGTCTGTAGTCTTGCGTCATATCGAGATAGGTTGATTGGCCAGGTTGTAAGACCACGTCAAAACCTTGCTTGGCGCAGTTGAGGGCCGCCTCTTCGCTCAACCAAGAGTAGATAACGGTATCCTTACTGACTTTGTTACCATGCTGTGCTTCTTCCCAACCGACCATGCGTTTGCCTAAAGAACGAAGCTTCTTCTCTGCATAGCGCAGCAGGTGACCTTGCAAATCTTTAGCGCAGCGGTAGCCGTGCTGTTGCATCAATTGCTGACAAGCTGGGCTTTCTAACCAAACACCATCGGGCACTTCATCAGCACCGATGTGTATCCAAGGGGAAGGGAACAGATCTGCGACCTCTTCAAGTACCTTGTCTAAAAACTGATAGGTGCCGGGTAGCGCCGGAGAAAGAACATTATCGTTGTAATGTTGAATGCTGCGATATTGAGAGGAATCTTGTGGGTCGACAAGCAGATCAGGCAGCGATTTGAGCGCCGCGCGGCAGTGACCTGGGATGTCGATCTCAGGAATAATGTTAATCCCACGCTGTTTCGCGTATTCAATCACCTCGATAACCTCTTGCTGCGTGTAATAGCCGCCGTAGGTATGCGCGAGACTACTAAACTGAGGCTCAAGTGGATGATTAGCCCCACGATAGGCGCCACATTCAGTCAGTTGTGGAAAGGCTTTGATTTCGAGTCGCCAGCCTTCGTCATCGGTAAGGTGCCAATGGAAGGTATTAAATTTGTAGTGTGCTAATTGGTTGATTAAACGCTTAACCATGTCGATCGAATGGAAATGACGGGCGCAGTCGAGCATCATACCGCGGTACTTAAAGCGTGGTTTATCGCAAATTTTTACATAAGGTAGGGTGAGTGTACTGAGGTCCTCATCATGATCGATAAGCTGCAATAAAGTTGCGCTGGCATGAACAAACCCTGAGCGTGATCCCGCCTCAAGCCGTACGCCAGAACCAGTAATACTGATTTGGTATTCACCCTCGTCTAAGGTTGGGTTGTTACGATAGATGATGTCACTTTGACCGACCGTTTGGGCGCGAAACTGATAGAGGCGTTCGATCTCTTGTTGTAACCACGTCGCGGCATGCTCGGCCAGTGAAGCTTGGAGCGTGATTTGGCTCGAAGTGGTTAAGTGAAACTTGCCATCAAGCAGTTCGATTCGGTTTGGCATGGGGATCACCGCGAGCGCCGCAGGCTCAACGGAGGGCAGTTCGCTTTTTTCACGATAGGGTGAGGCCAGCATTATCGGCGTTAACGTCACCGTGTGCTGAGTCGCACCGCCATCAGCAATGATCAGCGCGTCTTTTAATCCATCGGTGTAAAAGCGCAGCGGCGCCGTGTTAATACTAAATTCGCAATAATAGTGTTGATTGGCAGGCAGCACTGTACGGTCAGGCGTTAGACAACAGAAACTGCCAGTCTGTTTGATAGCGCCGTGAGTAAAACTGTCGGGCTGAATAAATCGGTCGATAATGAACTGGAGGTGCCAGTCTGTGAGATCTTGGTCGCTGAGATTGTGCAGCGTCAAACCAAAGCGGCAAAAATGCTTTTTCTCGGCAAGTACGGCAAGTTCGACTCGATAGCTCATATTCGTATTCCTTAATACAAATTGTGTTCAGGCTTGCCAGCAAACATTAAGGCGCCTTCAATAGCGTCATACTGCGGCTCAACAATCCAAGCTTGAACAGGAGGCGATAACCAAGCTTTGATGCGCTCGGCGATACTGCCCATTAAACAGATACGCGTCGCCCCTTGGCGATTGAGCGCAACGAGAAACATTTCAATATCGGCAGCGGTGTGCTTGAGCATGGCAATGGCGAGAGTGTCACCTTGAGCTGCGTGTTGAAAAATAGCCGGTGAAAATTGGCCATAATCGCGCGGTAGTGCGTGTTTAGACCAACTAACAATTTGGTCGATGTCATGGTTGAAGTGTTGCATTACGTGCTCTGTGAGCGGTGTTACTTGACCAATTCCGTCTTGAACCAACAGCACCTGTTGAATCAAGCGCAGTCCCATGACAGCGCCGCCGCCTTGATCGGAAATAGGAAATTCGCGTCCGCCAACAACGTGTTGTTGCCCATCTGCGAGATAGATACCACACGATCCGGTGCCGGCGATCATAATCGCGCCTTCATCGCCTTGGTGTGCACCCACACAGGCGCCATAAGCATCGGTATTAAGGACTATCGAAGCGAAAGGGTGCGCGACTTGCATAAATTCAAACCACGCGTTTTTTTGCTCTGCGCCAGCAAGTGCAAGCCCTACATCCATGTCGGCAAAAGCTGACGCACTTAAACCGCCTTGAGCGGCGGCTTGCGTAATCGCGTCAACAATCGATGTCATGGCTGTTTCGACACCGAGTAATATATTGGCGCTGCCGCTTTTGCCTTCACCAATTAATTGACCATGTTGATCTCGAATCCGAGCACGGCAAGAGGTGCCACCACCGTCAATTCCGACTAGATACTGGCTCATGATTGACAGCCCTTAAAGTAGTGGTACTGATGAGAAATGGCGAGTAAGTACCATGCGCCGTGAGGAATCCACTGCTCTCCCCAGCGCCAGTTTTGCAACATGTCCTCTTTTTGTGGTTCAGGATTGAAAGCGATATCTTGCTCATCCTCAAACCCACCAGTGATACCGTTACACACGCCGCCTTTTGAGTTGAAAAAACCCAGCTGAGGCAAGTAATCTGGGTTGTTATGCCCGTGGCCGTCGAGCATGCACATATGGTACGGATTAAGGCCAACAATCCAGTTAAGGCTGTTTTGGCTAAACTTGAGTAAGCGTTGCTGCGTGTCGGTTTGTTGAAGATAAGGTAAGGCACAAAAGGCCATGGCACTAAGAGAGCCTAAACGGGCATTTTCACCTTGCCACCAGTAGCCAGATTCATTGTTATGCGCAACGAAGTAGGCGTCGCGCTTGGCTTCAGTTAGCCCTTTAACATATTGACGTGGGTAACCAAATGGGTTGGCCACTTGGGTGGTAATGCTGAGTTCAAACTCGACGGCGCGAGCAATGGTCTGTTTTGCCACCGCCGCTTTATCGCTATCTGTTTCGATCTTTAAGTATTGGCATAGCGCAATCACCGGCAGGCCTGCTTCTGCAGCGTGATAGTAAGGTCGGCTGCCATCGTGATTGGCTGACCAAAAATGCGTTTGTTGTTCATCGCTGCATTGACGTAGCTGGAGGCGTTCGCTCCAGTAACGACTCTCTGCTAAATAGTCGTCGTTGCGGGTGGTTCGATATAACTCGACCGCTGCAAGCAGTGCGCAATATTCATCGATAATGTTCTCTTGACCATCATCAAGATAATCAAGATTGTGCTGTTTGAGATGCCAGTATCCGGTTTGGGCTGCATTGAGGTAGTCGGTCTGAGTATATTGTCCGCTTTCATCAAGGCGCGCTGCGGCGGCAAGGGCTGCAATTGCCATCCCGCCACCTTGGCGAAACCCAGCTTGATAGTCGGCTGTTTTATCACCTTGTTGGGTTTGATAGGCGCAAATTTCACGTTGGTTGATATCTTTTGACCACTTATCAAACACCGTCATGTAGAAAAAGCCAGCTTGGTTTTGCATTCGGACTAAAAAGTCGGCGCCAAACAGCGCTTCTTCGATTAAACGCACGTGAGTGAAAGCCGCGACATCTGCGCTTTGGGCTAATAGCTCAAGTGCAGAAAGCATGTTCCAAACCACCATCGGAGTCTGCTGTGGGTTGAGATAATTGGCGTATGAGAGATGGCTGAGATACTTACTGATATCACCGGAGGCGTCATACCAGCCGCCATGGACATCGACCTGTTCGTCACTGCCCAATAAAGGAATATGATGATCTTGTTTGTCAAAACGGCCACCACAACGCTGTGATTTAAAGTAGTGCAACACGTCGGAAAAAGTGTTGTTAAACAACAGCCCAGTTACGAGCGAGAAAATCTCTGAGCGGAGGTTGTCTACCTTAAGGTAGTAGTTACCCGTTTGTTCAAAGTGCGAGAAATCAATGCGAAAAAAATACCCTTGGTGCCAATGTGCAACCTTAGTGCCTTTCTCTATGGCAAAAGTCGCGACAGTTTGATGGCTATCGGCACAGACTAACAGTGCAGTGGTAGAAGATAGACGCGCTTTACGAGTCATCAAAACAGCCTGCTTTGGCCCAAGGGGTTCATAACCAATATGGTTAGTAAGTAGCAGCATTAAACTCTCCGAAACATTTATTCATTATTGTTATTGAGCCAAGAGCGCACTCTTGGCTCTGTCGGTTAATTTTCGTATAAGTAGCAACGTACAAAGTGGTTGTCAGACAACTGAGTCACCTCAGGTAATTTCTCACGACATTTGTCGCTAGCTTGCTGACAACGACCTGCAAACGGACAGCCAACAGAAGCGGGGGTCCAAAGTGGAATTTCCCCTTTATTGCCCTTGAGCTTCTCGTGGATCGACTTACTTGGATCAGGTACTGCCGAAACCAGCAGTTGAGTGTAGGGGTGCTGAGGATCGTGAATGATCTCTTCGGTGTCGCCCCATTCAACCATATGACCGACGTACATAACGGCAAGATCTTCGGCGATATAACGAGCCGTGGCGATATCGTGAGTGATGTAAAGCAGAGACATCTGTTTCTCAAACTTCATCTCTTCCATCAGGTTCAATACACCAGCACGAATCGAGACATCCAGCATAGAGGTTGGCTCATCAGCAAGAACCACTTCGGCGCCAACCGCAATGTTACGTGCGAGATTGACACGCTGACGTTGACCACCGGAAAGTTGATGTGGGAACTTCTGCGCGGTTTCTTTTGGTGGAATTAATCCCACTTGTTCAAGCAAGTCATAGACGCGTTCTTCGAGCTCTTTTTTGTTGCTCGGAGACACCTTGTGGTGAATCAATAAAGGACGCGCAATATGGTGAAAAATATTATGCGTTGGATTTAATGAACCGAACGGGTCTTGCCATACCATTTGCACACCTTCGCGGTAGTGCATGAGCTCTTTTTTGGTTGTGATATCTTGAATATCGCGACCTTTGTACTCGATAACGCCATCGGTTGGGGCGTACATCTTGGCGATCATTTTCGCCGTGGTTGATTTGCCAGATCCTGACTCACCCACCACAGAAAGACCGCGGCTTTTGTACATTTTGAATGATACGTCGTTGATCGCACGCATAAGAGGTTGTTTTAGTGCGTTACTGTTGATTGGAAAATCTTTGACTAGATTTTTGCCTTCAATCAGTAGTTCGCCAAATGCTTTGCTCATAATTCTCTCCAGTAATATTCGTTCTTATTTATCAATCAATTGCTAGAGCTTGGCTTGAGCAATGGTTTCACCGTAAAGATGGCAATTTGAGAAACGATTTGGCTCAACTTGTCTTAACGCGGTCGGTACCTTAGTACAGGCTTCATGCACGCGGTCACAGCGAGCTTGAAAGCGACAACCTTGCGGAATTTCCAACAAGTTGAGAGGGTTGCCTGGAATACCGGTTAACTTGGTTTTTGGACCGATTAATGGAGGAAAAGAACTGCCCAACCCTTTGGTGTAAGGGTGGAAAGGCGTTTGCAAAATCTCTTTAGAAGGTGCGACTTCGATTAATTCGCCCGAGTACATGATGCCAATTCGGTCTGAGAACTCGACCATCAGTGACAAGTCATGGGTAATGAACAAAATAGAGAAGCCAAACTCTTCTTTTAAAGCGTAGATTTTTTGCAGAATCTCGCGCTGTACCACTACATCCAGTGCCGTTGTTGGCTCATCCATGATGATCATTTTTGGATTCAGTGCTAACGCAATCGCAATCACCAAACGCTGGCGCATACCACCAGAGAATTGGTGCGGGTAGTCGGTTAAACGACTTGGGTGGATATCAACGATTTCCAGCAGGCCTTCTGCACGCTTACGTGCCTGTTCACGAGTCATATTGGTGTGACGCATGATGACGTCACAAAATTGATCTTCCATGGTCAAGACTGGGTTAAGCGCATTCATCGCACTCTGGAACACCATTGACATTTCACTCCAGCGGAAAGATTGCATTCTTTCGTCGCTGTATTGGAGGATATTTTCGCCGTTGAAGATGACCTCACCACCGCTAATATACGCGGGCGGCTTATGTAAGCGCATCAGCGAGAAGGCAACCGTCGATTTACCACAACCAGACTCTCCGGCAAGGCCAAAAACCTCGCCTGGAGCAATATCGAAGCTGACATTGTTACAGGCGCGCACGTCGCCAGCATCGGTAATATAATCAACGCAGAGATTGCGGATCGAAATAAGTGGATTCGTCATAATTATTTATCTCCGCTCCAAAGTGCATTTTGTGGTGCTAGTTGATCTGGTTTGCGCTGTTGCTTGTCTTGTTGAGCCAGTTTTTTCCAACGCTTCATACCTTTATGAGAGCGAAGCTGAGGGTTGGCGATTTCGTCAACGGCAAAGTTAAGCAGAGCAAGGCCAGTAACAAGAATGGTTAATGCGACACAAGGAGCAAGTACTTCCCACCAGGCGCCAATCAGCATTGCTGAAGAGGTTTGAACGTTGTACAGCATGATGCCCCAACTGATGGTGCTTGGGTCGCCAAGGCCAAGGAATGAAATGATCGACTCCATACCAATGGCATACATCACCGAGCCGATAAAGCTCGCGCCCACGATAGGAATTAAGTTAGGTAAAATCTCAACGAAGATGATTCGGAATGAAGACTCACCCAGTACTTCCGCCGCTTTAACAAACTCTTTTTCACGTAAGGCAAGAGTCTGTGAGCGGATAACCCTTGCTCCCCACGCCCAGGAGGTACAGCCGATAATAATGGCAATGGTTAGAGGCCCAGCCTCACCGATAAAGGCCGCTAAAACAAACAGTAGTGGGTATTGCGGAATAACTAACATGATGTTCATCGCGGCGGTTAATATGTCATCAACCCGTCCACCAAAGTAACCCGCAGAAATTCCGATAACGGTGGCCAAGAAACACACTGTCAAACCCGCGCCGAAGCCGACACCAAGAGAGATACGTGCGCCGTAAACCAGTTGAGACCATATATCGCGGCCCATGCGACTGGTACCTAATGTATGATCGGCCTTCTTCGACATGATCATTGTGCGGCGGTCAGTCGCTAAGTTCTCTGCGACCCAACCTGTTGGATTCGCTTGCGCCGCTTTTACGACTGACGCAGGGTATTCATGAGGATTACCGGTGCGCTTGTCTGGAGCGTGTTTAGTAATCAACGGAGCCGCGATTGCCATGAAAATAAATAGCGAGACAATGGCTAAGCCAATACGAGCGTAGGCATTACCTAAGATGAGTTTAAATAGAGATTTCATAATTATTTCCCTCCCTTACGCAAGCGAGGATCAAGGACAACGTAAAGCATGTCGGCGATTAAGTTAAACGACAGCATAAATAGCGTCATGATGATCAACTGGCCCTGAAGAACTTGGTAATCACGTGCGTGAATCGCATTCAATAACACAGTGCCAAGGCCTGGGTAGTTAAAGATAATTTCAATGATCAACTGACCACCGATAGCCATACCAAGTGACATCGACAGAGCGGTGACACTTGGTAGTAGTGCATTGCGCGCAGCGTAGTTGAATACCACGCGGTTTTCGCTCAGCCCTTTGCCCTTTGCCATCGTAATGTAGTCTTCGGCCAGTAAGTTGATCATGTTGTTACGCATGTTGACCAAGAAGCCGCCGATTTGAATGATAGAGGCACAGAAGAGAGGCAACACGGCATGGTAGCCGACGTCTTTATAGAACTCCCAGCTTGTCCAGTCTGGCGTGGTGCCAGCGGTGTAGGCATAGCCAGTTGGGAACCACTTCAAGCCGATGGCGAAAATGAACAGCGCTAGCATTGCGATAACCACTTGAGGGACAGCTTGGATAATCAGCATGCCAGGTGTTACAAACGCATCGTATTTACTCCCTCGTTTCCAAGCGGCAAAGATACCTAGCGTAGAGCCAATAGAGAAAGAGAGGATAACAGCACTACCTGCAAGGAAGAGTGACCAACCAAATGCGCCGCCCAGAAGCGTATTAACTGAAAGAGGGTAAAATTGGATTGAAGTCCCCAATTCCCAGCTCAGAATGTTTTTCATGTAGGCAATGTACTGTACGAACAGGCCACCATCGACAAAGCCGAGCAGTTCTTTCATTGCCGCGATACGTTCTGGCGTTACCTGAACGGATGCATTAGCAAACATCATGGTGACTGGATCACCTGGCATTGCCCGAGGAATAATAAAGTTTAACGTCGCAGCAACTAACAGCGCGACAAAATAGAACGACAAACGTCTTAAAAAATAACCCATAACTCACACCTTACTTACCCAGATTTTCCCTGTTTCTGGTTTCAGGTCGCTCCTAGCTAAACTACAAATTTGGAGCGAAAAATCCCCTGACGACGGGCGTCATACTTTAAACAAGCTAAAGAGTGGGGATTGAGCGGCGCACAGAAAATGCGCCGCAAGATTGAACAACGACTTATTGAACTGGTTTTAGGTCCAGTACATGCAGTAGACGTTCTGGGATACCAGCCCAAATATTTGGACGACCTTGTGGATTCTCTTCGTTCCACCAACCCGTGAAGCGAGTTGTGTTGTATTGGTACATGTAAGCACCAGACATCACTGGAATCGTAACTTGGTCAGCTGCAATGATTTTCTGGATGCCGTGAGCGATTTCTAGCTGCTCATTCTTATCAGCGGTTTTGTAGAAGCTGTTAAGAAGACCATCTAGCTTGTCGTTCTTGTAGAAGTGCATCGCGAAACGAGGCATGCCATCACCCGCTTGTAATGCCGAGTTATATGCACTGTTCCAGTAGGTATGCGGATCGGCACCATGGAAGTAGTTGGTGTACGCTACGTCATACGTTCCTTCTAGCATCGCTTGGTTGTAGACAGAGAAATCAGGAGTACGAGCTTTCGCTTTGATTCCTACTTCTGCAAGCTGTTCAACCGCAAGCTGTACTGTGTTATTGAAATCAGTCCAACCGTTTGGTGATTGAATCAGAAGCTCAAATGACTTACCTGATGGAGTGTCAACGAAACCATCGTTGTTGACATCTTTAAAGCCGGCTTTTTTAAGCAGCGCTTTTGCACCCTCTTCATTGTACGTGTTGTAACCTTTGTACTTACCATGGGTATCTTCGTCAGACCAAGCTTCAAATGCGTAACCAAGACCAGAAGCGAAATCATTCACTGTACCGCCGCCGTAGAAAGCGATATCAATGATAGTTTGACGGTCAAGCGCCATAGAGAATGCACGACGGAAGTCGACGTTAGTCAGTGCTTCGTTCTTCGCTGCATCTGGGTTTTTGAAGTTCACGACGAACGCTTGAGTGCCTGATGGCGGGTACCAGTACTGGTGGTTTGGACTTGATGCTGCGTAAGTACGATCGATGTCTGGAATGAATGAAGAAGTCCAGTCCATTTCACCGTTAACCACTTTACCCAAGAACTGGTCGTTGTTAGCGATTTGTGGCACACGTAAACAGTCAATATCTAGGTTGTCTGCATCCCAGTAATTTGGGTTGGCACACTGGATGTAAAGTTGCGCTGTGAACGTATCGATCTCAGTGAAAGGACCAGAACCTACTGGGTTTTCGTTAGTAAATGACGCAGGATCTTTGATATCTTTCCATACGTGCTGAGGTACAACGGGTACTTTGGCAATTTCGTAAGGAACGTTTGAGTTCGCTTCTGTTAGGCGGAATTTAACTTGGTAGTCATTGAGTTTCTCAACACTGGTCACCCAAGAGTTAATACCACTTTGGTCCAGTTCAGGCTTCTCTTTAACTAAGTTGAATGAGAATACTACGTCGTTTGCATCAAATGTTTCACCGTCTGACCATTTTACGCCTTTACGAATGTCGAAAGTAACACTCATTAGGTCGTCAGACATTTTGTAGTTTTCTGCCAAACGGAATACTGGAGTGTTACCGTGCATTTCGTTAAACACGACAAGAGGCTCATACATAAAGTCTGTTGTTGTGTGCAGGTTGGTTGCACCCAAGAACGGGTTAAAGTTACGTACAAAAGTCGTAAATTCTTTAGGGTGTACAGTTAATTCACTGCGCTCAGCTGCTGTTGCAACAGAGGCAAAGCCTGTTGTTGCTGTAGCAATAATTGCTGTTGCTAGTGCTGTTTTTTTTATGTTGGCAAGCATAGCTGTTCCTTACTATTTGCTTTCATTTCACTAATGGATGGAATGTCATCAATTGATAAACACTCACTAAGGTCTACCTCTATCGTTAAAATCAAATCGGAGGAGATTTAATTTCGAGAGTGGCCTGTAGTCCTTAGGCAAGGGTAAGAAGACACCTTAATGTTAAAATACGCAATCGCTATTCCCGTCAAAAACGTAAAAACTGCGCCATTCCACGTCAATACTGTTAAAAAACGTCATTGTGTTTAATTTTTGCACCAAAAACTGGCTTTGAACTCGGTCGCACAATGCTTTTTTTAAGCTTGTTGGTGTGAGTGCTTGCTTACTTTTCAGGTCTTTATTTGACTGTTTTTTTTTGCGTTAGTCTTTGGGTGAGATCTAAGTCACGTGTGGTCTTGACGATTAATTCTCGTGGTTAAATAAAAACTGCCGTCTTGTTGTGATTGGTATCGCAATCTGAGTTCTTTGTGCCAGTTTTAGCATCAAAAAACCACTGGCAAAGCTTAAATGGGCGTAATTTAAGCGGTGGTTATACTGTAGGAATATGGGTTGTTTTACGTAGCGTATTAACTCTTTCGTCAGTGAAGTTACGCTTAGCGATGGGATAAAAAAAGCCCGCATAAGCGGGCTTCATCGTGTTGATTCGTTCGGACTTAGCTCGTCAGTAAGTGCTGTAATTTATCTTTTAGCGCCTCGATGTGGGCGCGCTCAGGGCTCTGCTCATTGCAATGCTCAAGAATGTAATCGAGTGAGCTAAGCACCGTCCGCCAGCGTGGGGTTTTTGGTAGCGTCTCTGGTCGAAGGTATTTGTCGAGCGTTCGTGTTTGTAAGGTACTGCGATCAAGATAAACGCGCCACAGACCACTTTGCTCAGCAAAGGCAAATTTGGTTTGTCCTGTCACCGACTCCCAGTAATCCAAAGCGCTGGTCATCGCATCAACCAGTACCTCACGCATCACTTCTTGCTTGGATTTGTTGTCACCCGCGACACGATCAGCCAAACGGGTAAACTCACCGCCGAGCTCTTTCAATTCCTGTAGCTTCGCTCGGTCGCCTTCAAATGCAAAGCTGGATAGCGCTTCGATTGCGGTTTCGAGGTTGTTGATGCGGTTCATATTAATGCCGCCGCCGACATTAAAGATATACATTGAACGTAATCCAGAGCCCGGGGGTAATTTGAGAATATCTGCCGAGAGGTGCTGTCTGACATCTTCAACATAGATATCGATTTGGCCACAATAGTGTTCTTGTTCAACATTGAGGAACTTAGGAGCGATGATCTCATCAGCGGTTGAGCGTTTGAGTTGTTCTGTAGAACGTTTGAACAGTTTCGAGGCGGCTTCGTTGGCAAAGCGAATCTTGTTATCGTCGCGAACACAAATAATCGCTTCAGGTGCTGTCTCTAATTGCTCGAGCAGACGACCTTGAGTTTCAAGCAAGCCCGCTTCTACCATTGCCCGCTGCTTGAGTTCGTGTTGTAGCTGCTGATTTTCAATACGGCGTTGCTCGGCTTTGCTCGCCGTGAGATGAGCAACGATACGCGCCGCTAGTTCTTGTTTATTGAATGGTTTAGGCAAATAGTCATTTGCGCCAACACTGAATCCGTGCACACGGTCATCGGTCTGATTTAGCGCGGTAAGCATGATGATCGGTAACTCTGCGTGATCATAGGTTTGACGTAGCGTCTCACACACTTGATAGCCACTCATGCCAGGCATCATGATATCGAGCAACATCAGTTCAGGTTTTTCCTTATTGATCGCCTCAAGCGCTTCATAACCATCTTTAGCGGTGCGAACACGATACCCTTCAAGGCGTAGGAAGCTATCAAGGACACGTAGGTTTACGGGTTCGTCATCAACCACCAGTAGCAGTGGGCCGTTACTGTTCTCTGGTAAGTTAGTTGGTTCTTCGAACTCGATGTCGTTATTTTCTGGTACTTTAAAGTGCGGCGCTTCATAGTGGTGAGTTGCTTGGATTTGCTCTTGCGTAGCCAACGGTAGTGTAAAACTAAAGGTGGTGCCAACCATTGGCTGACTACTCACATACAACGAGCCTTGCATTAATTCGATCAATTGACGGCTAATGGACAGACCTAACCCCGCTCCTTGACGATAACGGGTTGAATCATTGCCCGCTTGAATTAAGGGTTCAAAGATGTTCTCAAGTTGATCGGCGGGAATCCCTTGGCCAGTATCGACCACCTGCACGCGGATTTGATCATCGATCACACCGGCAGAGATGACAATTTTGCCTTCACTGGTGTATTTGATCGCATTACCAACCAGGTTATACAGCACTTGCTCAAGACGCTGCGGATCCGCGCTGACCCAAACGGGATCTTTTGGTACTTGATTGATAATTCGAATGGGCTTATTACCCAGTAGGTGTGACGATAGCTCCAAAACCAAGCGGGTCGATCCGGCTAGATCAACGGCGCAGGTTTCGATGTCTAAATTGCCATAGCGCATTTTGTGATAATCAAGTAAGTCGTCAACTAAGGTCGCCAAACGCTGACCACTGTTAATAATAATGTCGAGTTGATATTTGTGCTCGGCTGTTATTGGTCCATTGGCGCCAGAGGCCAACGCTTCAGCAATTCCCACCATGCCGTGCAGTGGCGTGCGTAACTCGTGCGAGGTAGTCGCAAGGAATTCATCTTTGAGTTTATTGGCCAGTTGCAGCTCGTCATTCTGCTTTTGAATCAACGTAATGTTACTTTCTAGCTCTTTGTTTTGTTGTTTGATGAGCAGGATTTTTTCTCGGATAGAGCGCTGCATACGTTCAAAGCTGACCGCTAGGCGGCCAATCTCATCTTTACGCTGGGTGTTGATCATATCGGCATCAAGATCGCCCGCCGAGACTTTCTCTGCAGCCCAGGTTAATTTGAGCAAAGGAGAAGTAATAAAGTTAGATAAGTAGTGTGATGCCATCACAACCAGCAAAATAGCAATAAGCATGGCAAAGACAAATACGGTTTCAAGTTGGTGCACACGAGCAAAGGCAACTTTCTCTGGCACTTCGACGACGATCGCCCAGTCAATGCCTTTGACGGAAATCGGGCTATAGGCCGCAATGATAGACTCATTGTCAGTATTCGAATAGGTCCCCACATTGGTCAGGCCTGATAGCGCTAAATCAATGACGGCTTTACTCTTATCAATATCTTGCTGCTGATAAGCAAGCGAACGCGATTGATGGTCACTGCCAACCAATAAAGTGCGTTTGGGATTATTCGGATCATCGGCGATGAGTTTGGTAATGCCGTTGTTTGGTAAGCGGAACATGGCAAAACTGTGCAGGTAACCTTGTTGAATGATTGGGGCGCCAAGCCAAGCGACCGATTTACCGTCTTCGGCTGAAAAGTCAGAGATGATCACTGGCGTGAAATCTTCGTTGGTCTTACGTTTTTCATTAACAAGATTGCGCAGTTTGGCAAAGGTTTGACCAAGGTTGTTATCTTTATAACGGCCAGTAAGTAGATTGGTGGCAAAATTGTCATGCTTGTAGATGGAGTAAGTTACGTTACCATCGCGATCGACGAGTAAGACGTCATCAAAGTCAGAACGTTTGAGCAGTTCTAGATAGGCCCAATGGTAGCGTTTGTGCAACAAACGGTAGCGTTCTGTACCATTAAATACGCTCGATTGTGGCAGTATCGAGGTTTTAATTTGGTCCCCTGAGCCTTGGATGTAGCGCTGCTGAGCGTTTTTACGCGCTTGTTCAATATCTAAGCCTAAATTACTAAACGCATTGACCAAACCATAGAAACGACCACCACTGGCATACGCAAGTTCAGAGCGGACGAAGCCCATCACCTCAGATTCTTTGGCATATAAGTAATCAATCACCTGCTGCTGCTTGCTGTCGCGCACTGACACTAGGTGCGAGGTGCTCTGCTCTTGAAGATCCTTGGTATGGGACTGCAAGAAAAAGATCGCAATGATGGTAAGTGGGGTAATACTCAAGACCAAAAACGCCCACATTAACGTACTTTGCAGACGCTTAAATTTCTGCTTTCGATACAACTTAAACATGATTTCTCTAGACTTTCCGTGCGAATGCGGCTTACCAGAACGTCGTGAGTACTAGCAAGCAAGACAAAAACGTTATTTTTAATATGACAAAACTAACGAGTTTTTTTACTTTGACAAGTAAGTTGCAAGCAAAGCGTGCAGAGAGGCGCAATTTTCAACTTGATGGGCGGGATAACGCCTAATCTTAGGTCAAGAGTAGGCGTGAATAGTTACTTCTTCGCGTGGTAAATTACGAATTTAGTGGTCTTATTTAGCGTCTCACAATTACTGTACGCTTGCTCAATGATCGGTGAGTATTTCAGAAAGCTATTGGCAACAATAAACAACTCACCACGTGCTGATTGATGCTTTGGTCCTTGGGCTAATAGCGTCTCGGTGGCGCTATAGCTTGTTTCTAGGCCTGAATGAAAAGGTGGATTACTGATGATATAGTCATACTGATCACCGCTATCGGAGTAGACATCAGAAGCAAACACCTTGCCGCTGAGACCATTGGCCGCCAATGTGGCACGACTAGACGCGACCGCAAGGGCGCTAATGTCACACATTTCCAGTTTGATGTCAGGGTTGAGTGAGGCCATCACAGAGCCAATCACGCCAGCACCGCAGCCGAAATCAAGTACAGTCCCTGATAGTGGTGGTAGGGTGTCGAGCAATAATTGGCTGCCAATATCGAATTCGCCATGGCTAAACACGCCAGGCAGACTCTTAATGGTTAATTCGCATTCTCGATAGTGGACGGTATAGCTTTTGTACCACTGATCAATATTAAAGCTGTCAGGTGCGTGTTGGCAGACGCCCCAATAGAAAGAACAGCGCCGCGCAGAATCATATTTCTTGATTGATCCGTAAGGTGCAAACATCTTCTCTGCGCTTTTTATCCCTGAGCGGTTTTCACCGACGATGACAATTTCTGTCTCACTGCCGAGTTTTGCCATCAGCATCGCCAGAAGGTATTCCGCCTCGGCTTTGGCTTTAGGCCAATAGAGCAGCACCATATCAGCCTGAGTTGGACGATCAAATTCAGCGCCAAAAACACTGTTAACTTGAGAGTAGGCTTGCAGCTGGCGGTGATAGCCATAATGGGTAGTGAAAACAGTCACAGAAAGACAGTGTTGAGATAACTCAACGGGGAATAAGTCTTCAGCTTCACCAGCAACCAGAACATGTTTGCCAGCAAAATAGTCAAGTTGTCTTTGAGCGATTTGGCTAGGCGCAATATAGGCGGACATAACGGTCTCAGTATAAAAAACGAAGGGAGGATTTTCGCATAATCCTCCCTGATCATAAACCAATCTTAGTCGTTAACTGCGATCTTGTTGATCCAAGAAACTTTGGAACTCTTCTTCATAAATATTAAACAGGACAATAGTGACGGCAAAAATAAGCGGGCCATAGATTAAACCGATTAAGCCGAACACGTGCAGACCGCCCAAAAGAGAGAAGAAGATCATCAAGGTGTTCATTCCGCCACTACCTTGCATTAACAGAGGTCGGAGCAAGTTGTCGATGGAACCGACAATCACAATACTCCAGATGGTCAGGAAAATAGCCCAAGTGGTGTCGCCAATTAAGAACAGATAAATCGCGGCAGGAATCCAGATAAGCGCCGTTCCGATCACTGGGATAAACGAGGCAAACCCCATCATGGTCCCCCAAAACAGGCCAGGGAATCCTGCAATCCACATCCCAATCCCACCAGCTAAGCCTTGTGCAATTGCGGTTAAAAACGATCCCATCACTGCCGATTTCGACACTTGTTCTATTTCATCGAGCAGCTTGTCTTCTTGGCTGCGTGAGAGTGGCAAGATATGGCGTAACGCACTGATTATTTTGTCGTGATCGCGTAGCAAAAAGAACAACACAAACAACATCAAGAAAAAATTGACTAGGAAATTGGTTGCATCACCTAAGATCTTGGCGCTGATACCGACTAGGTTACTGCCAAACGAGGTCGCAAACTGGCCGATTTTTTGTGCAATCTCTTGCGGTTCGATGCTATCAAACGGCAAATAAGTGTTCGCAATCGAAAGTACTTTGACGACCCAAGGGTGAGCAAAAATCGTCTGGATGCCCCCATGGGTGACCCATTGATAGAGATTTTGTGAAAAGGTCGACCCTTGTTGAACAATGGCTGCAAAAACAAACAGTAACGGCACGACAATGATAAATGTCAGCACCACACAAGAGAGCAGCGAGGCAATATTGGCATGGTTTGGCAGCGTTTTTTCAAACCATTGATGTATAGGAAACATCAGTAGTGAAATAATAAACGCCATCACAATCGAGTTAATATAAGGCTCGACCAATAGAAAACAGGCAAAGGCTGCGACCAATAAGGCGACAACCAACACCCAGTGGCTGGAAGTAATTTTGATTTTATTTGACACAACCATTGTCCAAATGTTTGACATGTCCTTGTATAATGGCGTCAAACCAGTGAGACATCAACGTAAAATCAAAAAGTTAACCATAGGAGAGAAATCGATGGGCTGCTGTAACAAAGAGAAAAGCTGCCAGACACCTAAAGCGTCGATGCGCCGTATTCCGTGGTTTGGGTTGTTACTCGGCTTATTGGCCGTATTGGTGATCGTTAACTGGCGATAGCCGCGACCAAAAAAGGCTGCTCAGTGCGCAGCCTTTGATTGTCTGTATTGGCTTAAGGTTTTACGCCTCGTCAGCGAGGATGGCAAAACAGCGAGCGGCGGCTTCTAACGTCGCTTCGATCTCTTTGCTACCGTGAGCCAGTGAAGTAAAGCTCGCTTCAAACGCAGAAGGGGCGAGGTAGACACCGTGCTTTAGCATCAAGTGGAAGAAGCGCTTAAAGCGTTCGATATCGCATTTAGCGACCTCTTCGTAACGCGTTACACTCTCTTGATCAGTAAAGAAGAAGCCGAACATGCCACCCACTTGGTTAACCACCAATGGAATTCCGTGCTCATCCGCGAGTGACTTAAAGCCTTCGGCGAGCTGTTTGGTTTTAGAGGCCAAACGTTTTTCGTTGCCTTCTTCTTTTAGCAGGTTCAAACACGCGTAACCTGCCGCCATTGCGACTGGGTTACCAGAGAGAGTACCTGCTTGGTAAACCGGACCCGTTGGTGCGATGTATTGCATCACATCTTTGCGACCGCCAAACGCGCCAACAGGCATGCCGCCGCCAATCACTTTACCAAGTGTGGTCAAATCTGGTTTGATGTTGTAATAACTTTGTGCACCGCCAAGAGCGACGCGGAAACCGGTCATTACTTCATCAAAAATCAGTAGTGCGCCTTCTTCATCACAGATTTGACGCAGCCCCTGATGGAAGCCTTCAACTGGCGGAATACAGTTCATGTTGCCCGCGACTGGCTCAACGATAATACACGCGATCTCGCCTTTGTTCGCCGCGAACAATTGACGCACTGAGTCTAAATCGTTAAAGGTAGCGGTTAATGTGTACTTGGCGAAATCCGCGGGTACACCCGGAGAGCTCGGTTGACCAAGCGTAAGGGCGCCTGAGCCAGCTTTTACTAACAAGCTATCGGCATGGCCGTGGTAGCAGCCTTCAAATTTGATGATTTTGTCGCGACCGGTGTAGCCACGTGCCAAGCGAATTGCACTCATGGTCGCTTCGGTACCTGAGCTGACCATGCGGATTTGCTCCATTGATGGCACCAGTTCAGAAACCAGTTCAGCCATCGCAATTTCCATCTCTGTTGGCGCACCAAAACTGAGACCACGTTGCGCAGCATCAATGACGGCTTCGCGAATGACAGCATGGTTGTGACCCAAAATCATTGGACCCCATGAGCCTACATAGTCGATATACGCCTTGCCATCAGCATCAAAAATCAATGGACCGTCGGCGCGTTCAATAAAGATCGGGGCGCCGCCTACGCCGTTGAAAGCACGTACTGGAGAGTTCACTCCCCCAGGAATTTTATGTTGTGCTTTTTCAAATAAGTCTGCTGATTTGGTCATAGGATATCCTCTTTATGATTGCTCGGACCAATTTGGGAAGGCATTGTACCTGTCGAACTCGATCGAATAAAACGCTTTGCGCCACATTATCAGCACTTTGGTAGCGAATAACGTTAGTTTTGCTGAAAAGTTGCTTACAAAGGTGGTGAATACTTGAACGCTTCACTCAGGTATTAGATAATCACGGTTAGTATTCTAAATATAAGGCTTCAAATGGAGTGATTCATTTGAAGACCGACGACTGAGAGAGGTCATCGTGAGCGAAGTAAATATTCCATTAACATTCTCTGATGCAGCCGCTAAACGAGTGGGAACTCTGATTGAAGAGGAAGAAAACCCGAACTTGAAGCTGCGCGTTTATATCACGGGTGGGGGCTGTAGCGGTTTTCAGTACGGTTTCACGTTTGACGAGAACGTCAATGAAGGCGACACCACGATTGTCAACAGCGGTGTCACGTTAGTCGTTGACCCAATGAGTTTGCAATACCTTGTCGGTGGTCAGGTCGATTATACCGAAGGTCTTGAAGGCTCGCGCTTTTTCATTGATAACCCCAATGCCACGACGACTTGTGGTTGTGGTGCTTCATTTAGCGTGTAGTTCTAATCACTAGGCTGTAGCCACTGCAGCCTAGTCATTTCATTGTCATATCACGATTTTTCCCTGCTAATTATTTCTGTATTGAGAATCCTGCTAAATAGTTGTCCGTACAGCTATATTTTTATTTGATTAATTTATATCCTAGTTGTTCAAATTTACTGCAATGGTCAGTAAGTGCTAGATCTTCAACTTTTTGCTCGTCATTTGTCGTTCGCAATCAGTATTTGGATAGATAGAGACACACTAAGGATAGTTATGGCTAGATTCTCTCCACTGCGATTTATCGCGGTTAGACCTTATATCGTTTCACTTTTTATCGTTGTGATTCTTACTGTCTGGTTAGGTGTTGGCATGCTCAATGCCGATGATTCTGCGCCGCCAAACAGTGCTGAGCCCATTCCTTTGGCGAAAGTGGCATTCCGCACGTTTGTTGCCGAGTCGACACATCAAACTCTTGAACTTTATGGACGAACTGCACCGAATAAGCAGGCTCGACTCGGCGCTGAAATTGCTGGAACGGTCGTCGCTTTGCAAGTGCAAAAAGGCGATGTCGTGACAAAGGGGCAGGCGATCGCCTTGATAGACAAAGGCGATTTAGAGATTCAATTACAGCGCGCTGAGGCGATGCGCAAAGTCCGCGAGCAAGAGTACAAAGCGGCGCAGTCATTAAAAAGCAAAGGGTTGCAAGGTGAGGTGGCTTTTACCAATGCTGAGGCCAACTTGGTTGAAGCCAAGGCCATGGTGAGTAATGCCAAGCGTGCATTAGCTAATACTCAAGTTTTAGCACCGTTTGCGGGTGTCATTGACCATTTATTTGTTGAAAGAGGCGATTTTGTTGCTATTGGTGACCCGGTTGCTACTTTGCTCGACCTAAGCAAAATTGTCATCGAAGCAGACGTCAGCGAGCGTCATATTCAGAATCTGCGCCTCAATCAACCCGCGCAGGTGCGGTTTATTGGTGACGAACAAACCACGGGAACTGTGCGTTATATATCGCGCGTCTCTTCTACTTCGACCAATACGTTTCCGATTGAAGTTGAACTGCCTAACCCACAGCAGCGTATTCCGGCGGGGATCAGCACCGAAGTGTCACTTAATCTTAAAGAGCAATTGGCTATCAAGATCACTCCGGCGATGCTGGCGTTAAATGAAGCCGGAGACTTAGGAGTAAAAACCTTGGTCGACGAGCGAGTGAAGTTTATTGCCATCAAACTGGTCAAAGCAGAGCAAGATGGAGTGTGGCTCACAGGTCTCGGTAAGCAAGTAGACATTATTACCACAGGACAAGGTTTTGTGCGTGATGGTGACCCTGTGCTCGCCGTACGACAGCAATAAGGAGACGAATATGTTTGCCTTAATTGATGCCGCGCTGTCGCGTACGCGCACCATGATGGTGCTATTGGTGTTTATTCTCATCGCTGGGGTCGGGACGTACATCACCATCCCCAAAGAGTCGAGTCCAGACATTACCATTCCAATCATTTATGTCTCTGTCGGCCACCAAGGCATTTCCCCTACCGATGCCGAGAGATTATTAGTTCGTCCGATTGAACAAGAGCTGCGTTCTATTGAGGGCGTAAAAGAGATGACCTCAACGGCGGCGGAAGGGCATGCGTCAGTGATGCTAGAATTTAGTGTCGGCGTTGACCTTAACAAAGCCATGGCCGATGTGCGTGAAGCGGTCGATTTGGCTAAGCCTAAATTGCCCAGTGACAGTGATGAGCCGACGGTTAACGAAGTCACCCTTGCGTCAGAAGAACCCGCTTTGTCGGTGGTACTTTATGGGACGGTACCTGAGCGAACCATAGTTCAAATTGCCCGTCAGCTTAGCGACAAGCTCGAAGGTTTCCGCCAAGTACTTGAAGTTGATATTGCTGGCGATCGTGAAGATATCATCGAGATCATTGTTGATCCGCTGTTGATGGAAAGCTACGGCCTTGATCAAGGCGATATCTATAACTTGATCGCCTTGAATAACCGAGTGGTTGCTGCCGGTTTTGTTGATACTGGCTATGGGCGTTTTTCGGTCAAAGTTCCTTCCGTGTTTGATTCCTTAAAAGATGTGTTAGAACTGCCAGTTAAAGTGGATGGAAAGCAAGTGATCACTTTTGGCGATGTTGCCACGGTGAAGCGTGCGTTTCGCGATCCTGAAAGTTATGCACGATTAGATGGTAAATCGGCCGTGGTGCTCGACGTGAAAAAGCGTGCAGGCGAGAACAGTATTGAGACGGTCGCCTTGGTCAAAGAGGTCATCGCGCAAGCGCAGCAACGTGATGATTGGCCTAACAATCTATTGGTTAAATACACATGGGATCAATCTAAAGACGTTAAGATGATGCTTAACGATCTGCAAAATAATATCTTGTCAGCGATTATCTTAGTGGTGATCGTGATCATCGCTATTTTGGGAGTGCGAACCGCGTTTTTGGTCGGTGTGTCGATTCCAGGCTCTTTCTTAACGGGTTTGCTGGTGTTATCGGTATTTGGCTTAACGGTCAATATCATCGTGTTATTTGCGTTGATCATGGCGGTGGGTATGCTGGTTGATGGTGCGATTGTTGTGACTGAGTTTGCCGATCGGCGCATGCAAGAGGGTATTTCAAGACAACAAGCGTATCGTGATGCGGCCAAACGTATGGCTTGGCCGATCACGGCGTCAACGGCGACCACATTAGCCGCGTTCGCTCCTTTGCTGTTCTGGCCGGATGTGACGGGCGAGTTCATGAAGTTTCTGCCCTTGACCTTAATCGCAACGTTAAGTGCGTCTTTGATGATGGCGCTCTTATTTGTGCCAGTGCTCGGCAGTGTGATTGGACGACCACAGCATGTGACCCAAGTACAGCGTGAAAAAATGGTCGCACTGCACGATGGCGATTTTTCTAAAGCGACCGGGATTACTAAGCTCTACTTCCAGACTTTAGATATTGCGCTCAAGCACCCGTTTAAGATTTTACTCAGCGCGATTTTATTGGCGATTGGTGTTGGCTTTACTTACGCCAAAGCGGGATTAGGCGCCGAATTCTTCCCGGAAGTCGATCCGCCGTTTTTTACGGTTAAAGTTCGTTCTTACGGTGATCTGTCACTGGATGAAAAAGACGCTATTATTCGTGATATTGAAGCGGTAATGCTCGGTCATCAAGAGTTTGAAAGTGTCTACTCTCGCACCGGGGGAGATGACGAAATTGGTCAGATTCAAATCACCCCAGTTGATTGGCAATATCGCCGCCCTGTCAAAACCATCATTGAAGAGCTGAAACAGCAGACCGATGGATACGCTGGTGTCGAGATAGAGTACAAGTTCCCAGACGCGGGACCGCCAGTCGAACATGACTTAGTCATTGAAATGTCAGCACGTACTCCTGACCAGCTTGACGAGTCCGCTAAACAGGTGCGCCAATGGGCTGATAGTTATCCAGCATTTACCAACTTGAGCGATACCTCGAGTAAAGAAGGCATTGATTGGCAAATCGATATTCGTCGTGATGACGCGTCGCGTTTTGCGGCCGATGCGACCTTGGTTGGCAATACGGTACAGTTTGTGACTAATGGATTGAAGATCGGTGATTACCTACCCGATGACTCAAACGAAGAGGTCGATATTTTAGTTCGCTATCCGGCTGATAAGCGAGATATTGGCCGATTTGATCAACTGCGTGTCAAAACACCTGCAGGCTTAGTGCCGATCACCAATTTTGCCACGATTGTGCCAGAGCATAAGCAGGACACCATTCGTCGTATTGATGGTCATCGTGTGATCAACATTATGGCAGATATTAAAGAGGGGTATAACTTAGCGCTTGAACTACCCAAGATTGAGCAAGCGGTTGCCGAGTTCGATCTGCCTCCAGGTGTTGAGTTTAAAATTCGTGGCCAAAATGAAGAACAGGAAAACTCGTCGGCATTTTTACAAAATGCCTTCTTAGTTGCGCTGGTGGTCATGGCGCTTATTTTGATCACCCAGTTCAATAGTTTCTATCAAGCCTTCTTGATCTTAAGTGCGGTGCTGTTTTCGACCGTCGGAGTATTTGTTGGCTTGTTGGTGTTCCAAAAACCGTTCGGTATCGTGATGTCAGGCATCGGTGTTATAGCCTTGGCAGGGATTGTGGTTAATAACAATATCGTTCTGATTGATACCTATAATCAACTGCTACGGCGCGGATTAGATAAGCGTGAAGCGATTTTACGCACCGGGGTGCAACGTTTGCGACCGGTATTGTTAACCACAGTCACGACCATTTTAGGTTTGCTGCCGATGGTACTTGAAATGAACGTTGATCTTATCAATCAGAAAATTGAGTTTGGCGCGCCCAGTACCCAGTGGTGGTCACAGTTAGCCACTGCGGTGGCCGGAGGCTTGGCCTTTGCCACCGTTCTGACGCTGGTTCTTACACCTTGTCTGTTGATGCTTGGCCGAGTGCATAAAGTGGAAGATAAGGCTAACCAAGTGATTGAAGTTGACCAGTGATTGACGCTTGAATCATCGGCCTAACCAAAAGACCCGCTTCAAGCGGGTCTTTTGGGTTATGGGGTAGCGAGCAGTTGTCCGTATCGCTCAAGCTTATCTAAACGCAACTTTGCATTGGCGATAAAGGTGGTTTTAGCTTTACCAGTTAGCGATTTGGACTGTGGCAGTTTGACCGTGCGCGCATTTCTATGTACGCCATTGACTAAGAATTCATAGTGAAGGTGAGGGCCTGTCACCCGGCCAGTGCCGCCTAATGTGCCAATGGTTTGGCCTTGTTTGACGCGTTGGCCTGTTTTTACAGTACGCTTGGTTAAGTGTAAGTATTTGGTGATGTAGGTATTGCTGTGTTTAATGAACACATAATTACCATTGAATTGGTTGTAGCTCGATTTTTGCACTATACCGTCACCTGCCGCCCAAATAGGGGTCCCCACGGGAGCGGCATAATCGGTGCCTCGGTGAGCGCGTACTTTTCCAGTGACTGGATGACGACGGCTTGGATTGAAGTTCGAGCTGACACGCCGAAAATCGAGTGGAGAGCGCAGGAACGCTTTCTTCATTGCGCGTCCGTTTTCGTCATAGTAGCTGCCAGTTTTGTCATCCAAAATGGCTTTAAAGGTATCACCTTGGTTGGTAAACGTGGCGGCGATAATTTTGCCGCGATCAACCACTTCGCCTTCAACCACTTTCTCTTGGTAGAGAATTTTAAAAGTGTCTCCGCTGCGAATATCGAGCGAAAAATCGATGTCCCAACCAAAAATTCCGGCTAATTCCATAATCTGATTCGGAGTAAGGCCCGCAGAGGCGGCTGCATTCCAGAAATTAGAAGTAATCATCGCCTCGGCATAATTATATTGATAATTGACCTCTTTTTTATCCAGCGACGAAACATAGCCATCTTCTGATTTCGTGATCAGGAAGGTTTCGAACGGGTTGATTTGACGAGCAATTTGAATCAATTGGTTGTCGCTATCAAACCCTAGTTGGAAGGAGTCACCAGGTCTAACTCGGGTCAGTTGGCGTTCTATCTCTTTGCTAGTCGATGTGAGTTGATAGAGTAAGCGAGAAGAGAGTCCGGCCCGCTGAAACAGCAGCGCCATACTATCGCCAGAACCAATAGTGTGCTTTTCCCAGCGCAAGAACACTAACTGAGGAACCGATTGTTGCTGAATCAGGGCATCGATATCAATCGATAAAGGGTACGCCTTGCCAACTTGATAGAAGCTCTCATGTTGGCGAAGCTCTTGAGGAGCGGGTAATAACAGCGCGATCACCATAAAAGCACTGAAAAAAGCAATAAGAGCTCGATGAATCCAAGGCAGGCGAGCAAAAAGAGACAACATCGTATGTCCGTTCTAAAAAAATCGTTAAAAAAGCATAGCTGTTTAGTCTAACTGGTTTCAAAAAGCATCGCTATTCAAGTAAGATGGCAAAATATCAAATTTTTGCCAAATCTGTGGGAGTGAACAAGAATGGCGAGCATTGAAGCTGCACTAGCCGAGATTAAGCGCGGTGTTGAAGAGCTAATTCCAGAAGACGAACTGATTGCTAAATTAAAAGAAGGTCGTCCTTTACGCATTAAACTAGGTGCCGATCCAACCGCTCCTGATATTCATCTGGGCCATACCGTTATTTTGAACAAGCTACGCGCTTTTCAAGAACTAGGTCATGATGTGACCTTCCTTATCGGTGATTTCACTGGCATGGTTGGTGACCCAACGGGTAAGAACACCACTCGTCCGCCGCTAACTCGTGAAGACGTTTTGCGTAACGCAGAAACGTATAAAGAGCAGGTGTTTAAGATTCTTGATCCCGCAAAGACTAAGATTCAATTTAACTCTGAGTGGCTTTCTGAGCTAGGTGCAGAGGGAATGCTTCGTCTTGCCGCTAACCAAACGGTTGCTCGCATGCTTGAGCGTGACGACTTCAAAAAGCGTTACGCAGGTGGCCAGCCAATTGCTATCCATGAGTTTATGTATCCACTCCTACAAGGCTATGACTCAGTCGCAATGGAAACGGATGTTGAGCTAGGTGGTACTGACCAGAAGTTTAATTTGCTGATGGGACGTGAATTGCAAAAAGCACACGGCCAGAAACCGCAAGTTGTTCTGACGATGCCGCTTCTTGTTGGCCTCGATGGCGAAAAGAAAATGTCGAAGTCTGCTCACAACTACATCGGAATCAGCGAAGCACCAGGTGAAATGTTCGGTAAGATCATGTCAATCTCTGACGATCTAATGTGGAGCTACTATGAGTTACTTTCTTTCCGCCCGTTGGAAGAAATTGCTCAACTGAAAGCGGATGTTGCCGCTGGTAACAACCCACGTGACGTCAAAGTTGCGCTAGCGAAAGAGATCATCGCTCGCTTCCACTCACAGGCCGACGCTGATGCCGCAGAGCAAGAGTTTGTTAACCGTTTTGCGAAGAATCAAATCCCTGAAGAGATGCCAGAGTTTGATTTTGACTCAGGCTTACCAGTGAGTAATCTGCTAAAAGAAGCGGGTCTTTGTGCATCAACATCTGAAGCGATGCGTATGGTAAAACAAGGCGCAGCGAAGATTGATGGTGAAAAAGTCGGCGATTCTAAATTGACGCCTGAAGCGGGCACTTATGTGTTCCAAGTGGGTAAGCGAAAATTTGCTCGCATTACTATCAAATAGTAATGTTAAGTAACTGAAATTAATCTGAATTAAAGCGCTTTTTGGGCGCTTTTTTTATTACTACCGTTGGTAAAACATAGCGTAATGAAAAATCAGGTTTTCTGTACGATTTTGACTGTTTTTTCTTAGCACTTTTGCTATTATCGCCGCGCTGCCAGTTAGGCGGTTTATTCGGAGACTTTTATGAACAATATCGACCATCCTCCTAGTATGAAAGGGGAAAAATAAACCACCTCGGTATTGTCGTCTCACGTCTCTACTTCAGTGGTAGAGTCTTCTCTCTTTAATGTGAATCCTCACGTTTTTCTCCTTTAAATTCTAGAATTCAATTCAGCGTCAACCGTGAAACAGTGTGCCTTTTTTTAATAATGCCTACTGTTGTTAGCTACTGCTGTCGCTGTATTCGATGGTCGTTACCATTTGCCAATCGGGAGATTCGCCATGACGGTAATGAACAATACATACATTGAAAACAATCAACACTTCTCTCAGCAAGAGATCGGTGCAGCTCGTAATGCCTTTTTGCAATATGAGCAAAATCAACAAGTACACCTATTAACCGTTATGCCAGTTGAAGAGGCGGTTGCGATACTCAATCATTGTTCGATTGGCTATGTGCAACAACTTATTTCAGCATTGGAGCATGAGGGACATGACAAGCAGGCGCGCCATTATGCGCACCAGTTAGGCTTTATTCATTCAGAAGTAGAAACATCAAGTAGTTATCTTGAAACGTCGGTACTTGAGCATGTGAAACAGCGTATTGGGTGGATTATCGCGTTGGCCTTATTGGGCATAGTGTCGGGCTTAATCATTGCTCAATATGAAGATATTCTGAGTCAATTGGTCCTGCTGGCGGTTTATATGCCAGTGATTGCGGCGGCCGGGGGAAATACTGGAACTCAGGCGGCCACCTTGGTGATTCGCGCCTTAGCGACCGGTGAACTGCGTAAGCGGCAGTGGTTAGCGGTATTTTGGAAAGAGAGCCGTGTAGCAGTTTGTCTCGCACTTGCGATTGCGCTCGTGATGATTGGGCGAATCTTGCTGTTCAGTGATGCAAACAGTGCTGGTGGCTTTAACTTAGATATCATTGCCTTAGCGATTGCTGTGGCGCTGTTTATCCAAGTGACGATGTCGACGACTTTAGGAGGGCTACTACCGATTTTAGCGCGTGCGTTTAAACTCGACCCGGCGGTATTGGTCAGCCCTGTATTGGCATCAATAGTCGATATCACCGGGATGTGGATCTACTTTAATGTGGTTAACTATTTCTTAGGTATTGCCTGACTAAATTTGATCACATCTTGATAAAACAAGGTTTCAAACTGGGTAATGGGAGCGGTGGTCTTAGGGGCATCGCTGCTTTTTTTGACTGGATGATAATCCGCCACAAACTGGACAAACAAAGTGCTCGGTTGCCCTTGTGGGTTTAAACCAAAACCGGCCATATTATGGCTGCCGTACACAGAGCCGCTTTTAGCGACCAACTGACCTTTAATCGGTGATTTACGCATACTGCGGCGATATTTTAGTGTGCCATTGGTGCCTGAAGTCGGCATCAAGGCGATCAGATCAAGTTCACTGTCGTGTTGCCAGATATAGCGGAGAACGTCGGCCATCTCTTGGCTACTAAAACGGTTATTGCGTGACAGACCACTGCCATCCGCGAGTGGCAGCGAATCGAGGTTGATGCCCGTATGCGAGAAGACAATTTGTTTGATCGCTTTGGTGCCATTAGCAAAGCTACCAGGTTGAATATAAAACGTTGCGCCTAAGGCCTTGGTTAAGTTATCGGCAATGAGATTGTCAGATTGTCTTAACATGGTTTCTAGCAACTTTGGTAGTGGTTCAGATTGATGGTTGGCAAGTGAGCGAGTGGCAAAAGGCGCCGGACCAATCTTTATTTCACCGTGTAAAGTGATGCCGAGCTGAGCAAGAAAAGTGTGCACGATACGCTGGGTGTAAAGCGCGGGGTCTTGAATTGCAAATTTAAGCGGGAGTGGTTTACTTCTGCTTTGTAAACACCCTTGTAATTGATAGTGGTTATCTGGTGATGACAGCAGCTCTAAATCGCACTGGGTGCTCTCTTGCTCTATTTTTGACACCGACTTGGCCGAGGTTGTGACATAAATAGGTTGATGCTCAGGCACGTAGACGCGGGTTTTCCCCTCTTGCTCGGTGTAAATCGATGCCTGGACACAATTACCGTCAAGCGATATCGCTGACGCTGGTGCACTGTAACAGACGCCGAGTATGTCCCAAGGCCAACCAACCGCACGATCATAGCCAGTAAAGGCGCTGTTATCGAGCCATAAATTTCCTTCAATGGCGTCGATACCTTGTTGTTTTAGCTGAGCTAATAAGCGTTGAAGATCATCACTTGATAACGTTGGGTCGCCGGAAAAACGTACCACGATGTCTTGATTTGATTGCTCAAGTCGAGTCTCAAAACGAAACGTGTCGCCTAACTCAAGCTTAGCGGCTAATGCGGTTACTAATTTTAGTGTACTGGCGGGTGGAAAGAGTTGTTGTTGATTGTCGGTTTGTTGATAAACCGTTGACTGCTCTAAGCTTTCTACTCGAGTGGAGACTCGGCTACCTTGCGGTAATAGTTCGACACTGAGGCTCGCCAACGCTTGGGAAGTCAATAGCGTCAAACAAAAAGCGGTTAGCAAAGTATAGCGATAAAACAGCATGGGAAGATTACGGGTCAGTGAAGGTTAACCCCAGTATAGCGATTAAAAAAACCGCCTACTAGAGAGCAGGCGGTTTAGATTGGTGACGTAGAGTCAGCAAATTAGAAGTCGTAACGTAGACCTAGTGCTAGCTCGTCTTCAGCATCGGCTTTAGTAATACCTTTCGCTGCATCTTCATCAAGTAGGTTGAAGTTGTACGAGATGTAAGTACGGAAGTTTGGCTTGAAGTAGTAAGTTGCATCGAATGCTAGGTTGTCAGCATCATCAGACTTAATACCAGCTTCTTTAGACTCAAGGTAGTTGTAAGTCATAGTGAAAGCAGTTTTGTCTAGTTTGTAAGCCGCAGCAAATTCGTAACCAGTTAGATCTGTTTTATCACCAGTTGTTTTTACTTTGTCTTGACCGTCAACAAATGTACCAGCAAAGTAGAAATCACTTACTGCGTATGACACTGCAAGCATGTACTGGTTGCGTTCATTCAATACGTTTTCGATAAATTGGTTACCATCAGCGTAACCTGCACCTAGTTTAACGCCAGAGTCACCGATTGCGTAGATAGCAGATAGAGAGTAGCCGTCCGCATCGTTATTATCGTAGCCGTTAACTTCTTTGTTTTCAGCGTCAGCGAAACGGTAGCTTGCTTTAAGACCTAGGTCAGCAAATTGGCCTTTGTAAGACACCATGTTATCAGTACGGTCTGCTACAGCAATTTTGTATGCTGCTGAGTTGCCGTGGTAAGACATGATATCGGTAAAGTCAGTGATAACACCTAGTGCACCGTCGTTTTTACCGTAAGTTACTTCACCGAAGTTACCGCCGATACCTGCGTAAGCGTAACGGTTAGTTAGGTCACTACCAGATTCGTCTGTGCCTTTACCGTTTTCAGCTGTGTTGAACTCACCTTCGTAGAAACCAACACCGTACAGGCTATCAGTGATTTGAGTCTTACCTAGGAAGTTTAGACGCACACGAGTTTTGTCTTCAGCGTTGCCATCTTTAAGAGATAGACGTGCTTCAGCACGACCACCGATCTCTAGAGAGTTACCGTTTGAGCTGTATACAGAAGTACCTTCGATACCGCCTGCTTGAATACCTTCTGCCGCGTTAGCGCCAGTTGCCACTGCTGCAGCTGCAACTGCTAGAGCAATCAGAGTTTTGTTCATCTTATTAGTCCTAAATTTACTGTCCATAAATAGTTGTTATGCGAGTGACACCCCACGAAGAGGTATCCTCTAACGATTACTCAGGTGAATCAATGCTCATAAGTAAGATTGTAATCATATACATGAGCAGCCAAGAATCATCTCTCGAGCAATTGGTGACCAATGTTGTACCGCTAAAGTTCCGGCCAATGGTAGTAAAACGATATAAATCAGATTATTGAACACTGTTTTGTTTTTCAAAAAAAACATCAAGTTAATGATTTTAAATGTTTTTTGTTATTTAGTGAGTGGTATGTAAATAACGCATGTTTTAGTTTTTTTTTGATGAAAGGATGGTTGTTCTATCGGTGCGGTGAATGTGAATTAGCACGTGCTAATTTAATGAAAGTATTGACTTAACAATTATAAAGCAGAAAACGGGTTGTCATGGATTTAAGGTGATTTCAGTGCTAACTTTGTTTACACTAGAGAAAATTGGTTAGCTTATAACACTACCTAATCCCTGCGGTTGGGTGGTTTTGTTTTGTCCAAAGAAAGCTTTGGAATGAGGTATAAAATGGAAAAAGTCCCTATGACATTGCGTGGCGAACAAAAGCTACGTACCGAACTTGAACGACTATTAAAGCTTCGTCCGCAGATCTCTGAAGCAATCGCTGAAGCCCGTGAGCTCGGTGATTTAAAAGAGAATGCCGAGTATCATGCTGCTCGCGAAGAGCAAGGTATCTGTGAAGCGCAAATTCGTGATATCGAATACAAGCTCTCTGTTGCTCAGGTTATCGATGTTACTAAAATGGATAACACGGGCAAGATCATTTTTGGTTCGACAGTGACCTTGATTGATTGCGATACCGAAGAAGAAAAGACTTACCAAATTGTTGGTGAAGACGAAGCAGATATTAAAGCTGGCCGTATCTCGGTAAGCTCACCGATTGCTCGTGGCCTGATTGGTAAAATGGAAGGTGATGAAGTCGTAATCTCGACGCCAGGTGGCGACCGCGACTTCGAAATCGACCGTGTCGAATATATCTAAGTACTCCCGAGTGCACAGATATTAAAAAAGGTCGCCTTGGCGACCTTTTTTATTGCTCATTGCAGTACAATTACTTGCGTGGCAACTCGATTTTACGCTGGTCTGCTGATTGACGGAACAGTACCAAAGTTTTACCGATTACTTGGACCTTCTCTGCGCGAGTTTCGCGCACGATAGCTTCGATAATCAGGTTTTTGGTGTCGCGATCTTCAGAGGCAACTTTTATTTTGATCAGTTCATGATGATCAAGAGCAATTTCGATTTCCGCTAGAACAGCTTCAGTAAGTCCATTTGCGCCCATAAGCACAACAGGTTTTAGACTGTGCGCTAGGCCTTTTAGATGCTGCTTTTGTTTCGTGCTTAGGTTCATTACGCGGCCAATTTTCTATACTATTAGGGTTGAAAAATACCATTTTAGCGCCATCTAACCCTGAAGACTATAATTTATTGGGTTAGTTGCTCCCTCTCTCTATTAGGAAACGAATGAGTAAACAAAAACACTCAGCCAGCTCAGGCCGTTGGCTGAAAGAACATTTTGATGATAAGTATGCTAATGAAGCTCGTAAAAAAGGCTATCGTTCGCGTGCTTATTTCAAAATCGAAGAGATCCAAAACAAAGATAAACTACTAAAACCTGGTATGACAGTGGTCGATTTAGGTGCTGCGCCAGGTGGTTGGTCTCAATATGCTGCTAAGATAGTAGGGGAACAAGGCCAGATCATCGCCTGTGATTTACTGCCGATGGACCCAATCGCGGGCGTCAGTTTCCTACAAGGTGACTTTCGTGACGAGGCGGTTTTAGAAGCACTGCTTGAACGCATTCAGCCGTCAATGGTTGATGTGGTGATGTCTGACATGGCGCCCAATATTGCGGGTAACAACTCGGTCGATCAACCTCGTGCAATGTATTTGGTTGAATTGGCTCTAGATATGTGTCGACAAGTTCTAGCGCCTAATGGTAGCTTTGTGGTCAAGGTTTTCCAAGGCGAAGGGTTTGATCAATTCGTCAAAGAAGTCCGAAATGAATTTAAAGTCGTAAAAACGAGAAAACCAGACTCCTCGCGAGCTCGCTCAAGAGAGGTCTTTGTTGTAGCCACCGGTTACAAAGGTTAACTATTTAAGCCTTGATAGGTCAGTTAACACTATAGCTACAGGTTATGAACTGTAGTACCCTACCTTTAATTACAATTAGTTATCGAGAGGCTGACACCTTGAGTGACATGGCAAAAAATTTAATTCTGTGGCTTGTTATCGCCGTCGTGTTGATGTCGGTTTTCCAGAGCTTTGGCCCTGGAGAGAGCAATGGCAGAGCGGTGGACTACACCACGTTTGTACAGGAAGTTGGCCAAGGCCAGATTCAGGAAGCAACTTTTAAAGATGGTGAAATTTCCTTCACTCGTCGTGGCGGTGGCGGACGTTTTGTCACTTACATGCCAGTCTATGACCAGAAGCTGCTTGATGACCTCATTAATCAAAATGTGAAAGTACAAGGGACTCCGCCTGAAGAGCAGAGTCTGTTGGGAACTATTTTCATCTCTTGGTTCCCTATGATCTTACTGATTGGCGTATGGATTTTCTTTATGCGTCAAATGCAAGGCGGCGGTGGCAAAGGCGCCATGTCGTTTGGTAAGAGCAAAGCTCGTATGATGAGCGAAGAGCAAATAAAGACGACTTTTGCCGATGTTGCTGGCTGTGACGAAGCGAAAGAAGACGTTAAAGAGTTGGTTGATTACCTACGTGATCCGAGCCGATACCAAAAACTGGGCGGTAAAATTCCGACTGGTGTTTTGATGGTTGGTCCTCCGGGTACGGGTAAAACCTTGCTTGCAAAAGCCATTGCTGGTGAAGCCAAGGTGCCATTCTTTACTATTTCTGGTTCTGACTTCGTTGAAATGTTTGTCGGTGTTGGTGCATCTCGTGTGCGTGACATGTTCGAACAAGCGAAGAAAGCGGCACCTTGTATTATCTTTATCGATGAGATTGATGCCGTCGGTCGTCAGCGTGGTGCCGGTGTTGGTGGTGGTCACGATGAACGTGAACAAACACTAAACCAAATGCTGGTTGAGATGGATGGCTTCGAAGGTAATGAAGGCATTATCGTTATCGCGGCAACTAACCGCCCTGACGTTCTAGACCCAGCGTTATTACGTCCTGGTCGTTTCGACCGTCAAGTTGTGGTTGGATTACCCGATGTTCGTGGTCGTGAGCAGATTTTAAAAGTCCACATGCGCAAAGTGCCTTTGGCTGGTGATGTAGAACCATCATTGATTGCACGTGGTACACCGGGCTTCTCTGGTGCAGATCTTGCGAACTTGGTTAACGAAGCGGCGTTATTTGCTGCTCGCGGTAACAAGCGCAACGTCTCTATGGTCGAGTTTGAACTGGCGAAAGACAAAATCATGATGGGTGCAGAGCGCCGTTCAATGGTGATGTCTGAAGAGACCAAAGCGTCAACGGCTTATCATGAAGCGGGCCACGCAATTGTTGGTCGTTTGGTTCCAGAGCACGATCCTGTGTATAAAGTCTCGATCATCCCACGCGGTCGTGCGTTAGGTGTGACGATGTACTTACCAGAGCAAGACCGTGTCAGTATGTCACGTCAGCATCTTGAGTCGATGATCTCTAGTTTATACGGTGGTCGTCTTGCTGAAGAGTTGATTTACGGTGCCGACAAAGTGTCTACAGGTGCTTCTAACGATATTGAGCGTGCAACTGATATTGCACGTAAGATGGTGACGCAATGGGGCTTCTCTGAAAAGCTCGGTCCACTGCTATACGCTGAAGATGAAGGTGAGGTATTCCTTGGTCGTAGCGTAACGCAAACTAAGCATATGTCAGACGACACGGCTAAACTCATTGATGATGAAGTTCGCAGTATCATCGATCGCAACTATGCGCGTGCAAAGAAAATCCTTGAAGAAAATATGGATATTATGCACTCGATGAAAGATGCGTTGATGAAATATGAAACCATTGATGCCGGTCAGATAGACGACCTGATGGAACGTAAAGAAGAGATTCGTCAGCCTGCTGGTTGGGGTGATAACCCGAGCAATAAGCCAGAGGCAAAAAGCGATGATACATCAGTGCAAGCGAGTCAAGAGCAAGAGCCAGAAGCTTCTCAAGACGACGCCACTGTTGAGCCTTCAGAGAAAAAAGACTCTGAATAATTAAGTCTTATGATTAAACCCCGGGGCGACTCGGGGTTTTTGCGTTTATGATGAAAATTACTGCTAATAATAAAACCCTCGATCTTTCTCAAACCCATGTCATGGGTATTGTTAACGTTACCCCAGACTCTTTCTCAGACGGTGGTCAATATTGCCGTTTAGAAGATGCCCTCACCCAAGCTAAGCACATGATTGACGCTGGCGTCACTATTATCGATATTGGTGGCGAATCAACGCGACCAGGCGCACCCGATGTGGAACTTGAGCAAGAACTAGCGCGGGTGATTCCGGTGATCAAAGCGATTCGAGCTCAGTCTGATGTGTGGATTTCGATTGATACCAGTAAAGCCGAAGTGATGCGTCAAGCGGTTAACGCCGGGGCAGACCTGATTAATGATGTACGCGCACTGCAAGAGCCAGGAGCACTTGAGGTTGCGGCTCAAGCCGGTGTGCCTATTTGTCTGATGCATATGCAAGGGCAGCCAAGAACCATGCAAGCCAGCCCTCATTATGATGATTTACTTGCCGAGGTCGGTGAGTTCTTACAACAACGAATAGAGGCGTGTGAGGCGGTCGGTATTCATCGCCAGCAACTGATCCTAGACCCAGGTTTTGGTTTCGGTAAAACGCTTGAACATAACTATCATATGCTCGCCCACCTTGAGCAGTTTCATCAATTCGGTCTCCCCCTGTTAGCGGGGATGTCACGTAAATCGATGCTGTTTAAGCTGCTCGATAAAAAGCCGGCAGAGTGTGTCGCGGCCAGTGTCAGTTGCGCAACCATCGCCGCGATGAAAGGGGCGCAGATTATTCGCGTTCACGATTTTGAACAAACGCTTGATGCGATAAAAATAGTCTCAATGGTTAACGCTAACCGTTGAGCTGAGAAAAAAGATAAAGGAATCACTATGTCGACGAAAAGACGTTATTTTGGTACAGACGGGGTGCGAGGCAAGGTGGGTCAATACCCAATTACGCCAGACTTTGTATTAAAACTGGGTTGGGCTGCTGGTCGTGTCTTGGCTAAACAAGGCACAAAGAAGGTCATTATCGGTAAAGATACACGTATTTCAGGCTATATGCTTGAATCTGCCTTAGAAGCAGGATTGGCTGCTGCGGGGCTTAAGGCGACATTTACTGGCCCAATGCCGACTCCTGCGGTTGCCTACTTAACGCAGACTTTCCGTGCTGAAGCGGGGATTGTTATCTCTGCGTCACACAACCCATACTATGACAATGGTATTAAGTTCTTTTCGTCAGAAGGTACTAAATTGCCGGATGATATTGAGTTAGCGATTGAAGCTGAGTTAGACAAAGATATTGAGTGCGTTGAATCTGCGCTGCTAGGTAAAGCCAGTCGTCTCAACGACGCTGCTGGTCGTTATATCGAGTTTTGTAAAAGCACGTTCCCATCTGCGTTGAGTTTGGCGGGTATAAAAATCGTGGTTGACTGTGCTCATGGTGCGACGTATCACATTGCGCCAGCGGTGTTTAGCGAGTTAGGTGCAGATGTCATTGCGATGGGTGTTGAGCCGAACGGTATCAATATTAACGCTGAAGTAGGGGCTACTGATGTTCGTGCATTGCAAAAGCGCGTTGTTGAAGAGCAAGCGGCTCTAGGCCTAGCGTTTGATGGTGATGGTGACCGCATCATTATGGTGGATCACTTAGGTAACAAGGTCGATGGCGACCAAATCGCTTACATCATCGCGCGTGACGCACTGCGTCGTGGTGAGTTGAAAGGTGGTGTTGTTGGTACACTGATGACCAACCTTGGCATGGAAAACGGCCTAAAGCAGTTGGGTATTCCATTCGTTCGCGCCGCCGTTGGTGACCGCTATGTGATGGAGCAATTGATCGCCAAGGGCTGGAAGATCGGCGCCGAAAACTCGGGTCATGTGATTTTACTAGACAAAGTCACTACTGGTGACGCGATTGTGGCTGCGCTTCAGGTTCTTGCTTCGGTTATTGATAGCAACATGTCATTGCATGAGCTCTCTCAGGGTATGACGCTTTACCCACAAGTTCTTGAGAATGTTCGTTTCTCCGGTGACTCTAACCCGCTAGAAGCTGACGCAGTCAAAGCCGCTGTGGTTGAAGTAGAAGCACAGCTGGGTGATAAAGGTCGAGTGTTGTTACGTAAATCGGGCACAGAGCCTCTGATTCGCGTGATGGTAGAAGGCGAAGATGCTCAATTGGTACAATCTTCTGCACTCAAGATCGCTGATGCAGTAAAAGCGAGTTTCTAATTGTAGTATCACTTTACCGCCACTTCGGTGGCGGTTTACTGACTAGGCCACGTTTGCCCATCTATCACGATTTTATGCTAGTATTCGGCTCTTCTAAGTAATGGCAAATTGTATGCAAATAGATCAGTTACCCTTGCTACATGAAATGGGCATTGACTACTACCAATTGAACCACCCTGAAAGATTGCAAGGTTACCAGGCTCCATCGATCACGATAGATCCATCTTGTCGATTGTTACTGGTTGCCCCCCAATGTCCCAGTGAGAAAAGTGCACAGCTTTTTGAGAGAGTACTCTCCAGTATCAATTTGACTCTGGCCGATGCGCGCTATCTCGCACCAAATCAACTCAGTCTAGTGACTCAACATAACCTTGAGTGGGTTTGGTTTGCAGGATGCGAAGTTGACGAGTCGATTAGTGCTAAGGCGCTAGTTTCTCCACGCTTAAGTGACATTGATGGCAATAACCAACAGCGCCGAGCGCTGTGGCAACAAATTTGCTCGTATCAATAATTATGACATATTCAATCATCCCTTTAGCGAAGCAACACCTTGATCAAGTTTGGGCTATCGAGCGCGCCGCACATAGCCATCCTTGGTCTGAAAATATGATTCGTGATTTAAACAGCCGTGGTGGCTGTCACCATGTTTTGATCGATAGTAACGATACGGTTGTCGGCTACTACTATGCGCAAAATATTGTCGGTGAAGTCACTTTGCTCAATATTGCGATAGCAACGGACTACCAAGGTCAAGGACTCGGCAAGCAATTACTTAATGGCTTGCTTGAACAGTGTGAGGCGAGCAAAGCCGAAAGTGTTTGGCTTGAGGTTAGGGCAAGCAATGTCAGCGCTTTTCACCTATACCAAACACTCGGGTTCAATGAGGTGGATCGTCGTCGAGACTATTACCCCACCGCAACTGGCAAAGAGGACGCTATCATCATGAGTTATTTGTTGTTTTACTAGTTAGGCTATTTGGGCATTGCTTTAATCACACTTGGGTCTTCCACATCGTAGAAGTTTCTCTCAAAGCGTGAATTCAGCTCACTCGCTGGTAAGGGTTTATCAAACAGATAACCTTGGAACTGCTCACAACCTAGTTGCTTGAGTGCTCGAAGTTCAAACACATCCTCGACTCCTTCGGCGATGACCTCTAAGTTTAAGCGTTGTGCGGTCATAATAATGGTATCGACGATCGCTTGGTCGCTTTCATCCAAATGCAGTTGGGTGACAAAAGATCGATCAATCTTAAGCACATCGACTGAAAGGTGCTTCAAATATCGTAAGGACGAATAACCGGTACCAAAATCGTCAATCGACGTTTTTAAGTTGTGTTGTTTTAACTCGGTCATTTTTTCAATTGCGGCCTCGACATTTTCTAGCAGTAAGTTTTCAGTAATTTCCAATTCGATATGATGACCATCAATGCCAGCTTGAGCCAACGAGTCGACGATATGCTCAACGAAAGAGCTTTTCGAGAACTGCAACGGACTGATATTGATCGCTAATCGGCGAAACGTGTCTGGTAATATCCCCTGTTTGAGCCAGTGAGCGTACTGATAGCAAGCTTGCTCAATAATCCAGTTACCAATTTGCAGAATTTGACCGGTTTCTTCGGCTATCGGCATGAATAGCCCTGGCGGTAGTAGCCCTTTTTCTGGATGGTTCCAGCGGATTAATGCTTCGACCCCAATAATTCGATGTTGTGCATCCACCTGAGGCTGGTAGTAGAGCTCTAATTGACCTTTATTGAGTGCTTCGTGCAGCCCTTTTTCTATCTCAAGGAATGACTCTACCTGAGCTTGCATCTCGGGTTCGTAAAAGGTGTATTTATTACGACCAGCCACTTTGGCGCGGTAGAGCGCAGTATCGGCTTGTCGAAGGAGATCGATATTGGTGCAACTTGTGGTTGGGAATAGGGATATGCCAACGCTGACAGTGCAGTACAGTTGGTGATCGTCAATAGAGTAAGGGTTGGAAATTAACGCCAAGAGTTGCTTGGCTAACTCTTCGGCTTTTTCACTGTCAACGTTGGGCAGCAATAGGGCAAACTCATCGCCACCGATGCGTGCCGCGGTGTAGTCACTTTTTATCCAAGCTTCAATTCGCATCGAAATCGCTTTAATCAGGTTATCGCCAATGGTATGGCCAAGAGAATCATTGATGGTTTTAAAACGGTCAAGGTCGAGGTAAAACAACGCACCGCTAAGTTGGCTGTTGCGGCTATCGTCAATCGCTTTCCCTAGCATTTGTAGCAGTAGACTACGATTGGCTAGCCCCGTTAACGAGTCGTAGTAGGCTAGCTGGTTTAACTTAACTTCAGCGGCCTCACGCTCTTGCCACAGGGTATGGAAGGTCTTAGCTAATTGCCCCAGCTCGTCGTCACGGTATTGAGTAGGCGGTGGAATATCTTTGCTTGCCCCTTGCAGTGAGCGAACCCAGTCAATCAAGGTCACTAGCGGTTTAGAAAGCTTCTGGTAAAAAAACAGCAGCAGAACCGTGGTAAGAATAATATTACGCAGTAAATCAAACAGTAAAATGCGGGTGGTTTTATTAATAAAATTTTGCGCGATATGTGCGCCATTAACGGAAAACGTAAGGCTACCGACGACGACATGTGAATTGGGTTGATGTAATTCAGAGGTGAACGTCGGCGTGGTTGGGGTAAGGTACGAAGAGAGTGCCTCAATAAAACTGTTTTTGGTCGAGATATCACGCTTTTGGGCGGTCAATACATCGCCAAAGTCATCAACAATCTCTACGCTATACACCGCATTGTCCATCATCAGGCTCGACGCCACTTGCTTAGCGAGCAACTGGTTAAGATGGTAGGCCGCTTGACTGGCATTCGAGTAGTTTTGTAACAGCTTAAATTGGTAGTGTTCTTGAATGCGTTTTTGCTCCTGATGGAGATCCACCAAAATGTGATACAAGCTGAAACAGATGCCTAGAATAACCGAAACTAGAAACACCGTTTTTGCTTGGCGAAAAGCTAATGAGTTGACTTTTTTGCTTTGTTTCATAGTTTCAAGCGGCTCCCTCTACTTCTTTAGTTATAGCTCATTTTTATTGATAATTTAAACTATAGAAAAATAGCGCGTGTTTTTAAGTCATTTTGCACAGTGAAGTTGCCCATTAAGCCAATATAAGCGAGAATACCGCGCAAATTCGAATCGAACCGCTAGAGCTAGAATCAAGCGCTCGTCTCCTCTAGCCCAAAGACAGAAGAAGACCTTTTGATGTCCAATACTCCTTTTCTTGACCAAGTCTCTAAACGTAGGACTTTCGCTATTATCTCGCACCCGGATGCGGGTAAAACCACTATTACTGAAAAAGTACTATTGTTCGGACGCGCGATCCAAACGGCCGGTACCGTAAAAGGTCGTGGTTCAGCGCAGCACGCTAAATCTGACTGGATGGAGATGGAAAAAGAGCGTGGCATTTCGGTAACAACCTCGGTAATGCAGTTCCCTTATAACGAGTGTTTGGTCAACTTACTTGATACTCCGGGACACGAGGACTTCTCTGAAGATACTTATCGTACTCTTACAGCAGTAGACTCATGTCTGATGGTGATTGATGCGGCAAAAGGTGTCGAAGATCGTACTCGTAAATTAATGGAAGTTACTCGACTTCGTGATACGCCTATCGTTACCTTTATGAACAAATTGGATCGAGATGTACGTGATCCGATGGAAGTGCTGGATGAAGTTGAAAGCGAGCTCGGCATGGCTTGTGCGCCAATTTCATGGCCGATTGGTTGTGGTAAAGAATTTAAAGGGGTTTACCATATCCACCGCGATGAGACTATCTTGTATGAGTCTGGTCATGGTCACGAAATCCAAGACGTTCGCATTATTAAAGGGTTAGACAACCCTGAACTTGATGTCGCTGTTGGTGCTGATTTGGCCGAAAGTGTCCGTGAAGAGTTAGAACTGGTGATGGGGGCATGCCCTGAGTTTGATTTAGAGCTGTTCTTAGCCGGTGAATTAACGCCAGTTTATTTTGGTACGGCATTAGGTAACTTTGGTGTTGACCATATGCTTGATGGCCTGACCAAGTGGGCACCAGCGCCTCAAACTCGTCAAGCGAATGAGCGTCCGGTCGAAGCAACAGAAGAGAAGTTCTCTGGCTTTGTCTTCAAGATTCAAGCCAACATGGATCCAAAACACCGTGACCGTATTGCCTTTATGCGAATCGTATCAGGTACATACACTCAAGGTATGAAGATGAACCATGTTCGTCTCGGCAAAACCGTCAGTATCTCTGATGCGGTGACCTTTATGGCAGGTGATCGTTCTCGCGCTGAAAAAGCTTACGCGGGCGATATTATTGGTCTGCACAACCATGGAACCATTCAAATTGGCGATACCTTTACTCAAGGTGAAGAGCTTAAGTTTGCCGGTATCCCCAATTTTGCGCCAGAGCTGTTCCGTCGCATTCGTTTAAAAGATCCACTGAAGCAGAAGCAGCTGCTTAAAGGGTTGGTGCAGTTGTCAGAAGAGGGCGCCGTGCAGGTATTTCGTCCTCTGCAAAACAACGATCTGATTGTGGGCGCGGTAGGTGTACTTCAGTTTGATGTGGTTGTGGCTCGTTTGAAAGCGGAATACAACGTAGAAGCGATCTACGAAGGGGTTAACGTTGCTACAGCACGTTGGGTTGATTGTGAAGATGGTAAGAAGTTTGATGAGTTCCAACGCAAGAACCAAGCTAACCTTGCCCTTGATGGTGGTGATAATCTCACCTACATTGCGCCAACCATGGTCAACTTGAACTTAGCCAAAGAGCGTTTTCCAGAAGTGGAGTTCCGTGCGACTCGCGAACACTAATCTTCTTCAGCTTTGAAGATAAACAATGTAAATACCGTCTTTGTTAAGGCGGTATTTTTTTGTTTGGAGATGAGAACGGGCTTCGCTCAATCAGCGGTCATGCTGATAAATGAGCCGAAAGTTGTGGGCTGTTGTGGCTCTCGTTGTACTCTAATGATGATTAAAAGAAAAGGGTTGGAACAATGTACCAACCCTAGAAACTTTCTCGCTATTTTTTCTTTTTCGCGCTTTTCTTTTTACTTTTAGCGGGCGTCTTTTTGCTGTCTTCTTTTTTCTTGTTCTTCTTCTTAAACACTGGCTTCTTGTGTTTAGGACGCATCTCTTTGATAAAGCGCTCTTTGATCTCTTCTTTAGTGTAACGTATCACGCGGTCAATCATTGGTTGATCGTGCGCTTCGACAAGTGAGACTGCACAGCCTTTTTTACCTGCGCGAGCGGTACGACCGATACGGTGCAAGTAGACATCGGCACTGCGCGGCATATCATAGTTAATCACATGGCTCACGTCAGGGAGGTCGATACCACGCGCCGCAACATCTGTGGCGAGTAACACATTGACACTGCCGTCACGGAAGCGGCTGATAGCGTTATTACGTCGATCTTGTGGCATTTCACCTTGGATCCACGCACAAGCTATATTCGCTTTTTCCAATTCGATACGCAGTTCAGCCAAACGCTCTCGCGTTTTCAAAAACACAATTGAGCGCTCTGCTTGCTCTGTCAGAATCTTTTTTAACAGCTCAAGTTTGTGCGTCATATCATCGGCACGGTGGTACCACTGTGCAATTTTTTTGCGTTCACGGCGTGATGGTTCTGCATCAAGTTCAGCCGGGTTCTTGAGTAGGTCTGCAGTAAAGCCCTCGACACCTTTGCCCTCTAAGGTGGCAGAAAATAGCAGAGTCTGTTTACGCCAGCGACATTCGTGCGATAGTTTATCGACGATTGGACCAAAGCCCATGTCAAGCATGCGATCGGCTTCATCAAGGATCAGCCACTCAATTGCTCGACAATCAAAGCGCTCTGAATTGATATATTCCATCAAGCGCCCTGGCGTTGCCACGACAATATCCTGCGTAGTCGCAAGAATGTTGGCATGTTCTTGATACTGAACGCCGCCGGTGATGGTAAAGATGTTGAGGGTCGTATGTTTTGCCAACTCACGTGCTTGATCGGCAACTTGCATCGCCAATTCACGAGTAGGTGTCAGAACCAGTACACGAGCAGGCCCAGGCTTACGGCGCGGGAAATCTTGTAAAAACTGCAGAGCAGGCAGAATAAATGCCGCTGTTTTACCGGTTCCTGTTGGCGCTGAAGCTAAGATATCTCGACCATCTAGCGCTTGTGGAATCGCTTCCGCCTGAATTTGTGTTGGGCGGTCATAACCCATTTCTTCTATCGCGAGAAGTAGGTTAGGGTCTAACTCTAATTCGGCAAAATTTTTGATCACTATGATGTCTCCACAAGCCTGTTGGGATGAGCAATAAAACAAGGGGCGTATTATAGAGTGATCGGTGACAAGGATCACACCTTATTTTCTACATATTAAGATAAAACGCTTTGGTCAATTGAATAAAGTCTGCGCTGTACCCGTCATTATCGGAAATGAGCAATGATTGATACTCGGGTGTACTTGCTTGCTTACTTAATTCTATCAGTAAGCGATGAACAGGTTTATGTTGATTTGGTTGCACGTCGCAGCGACGTTTTAGCTGCCAACCACACGTTAATGCCGCTTGAATAAATTGCTCTCCTTCCGTGATCGGCAGAATAAAGTGAGCACTGCCATCGGCGGCGAGTAACTGCCAGCATTTATCCAGTAGCGCTTGATGGTCAAGCGTAACAGTATGTCTTGCGGTTGCACGCGAGTGGTCTTGCGCCTTTGCGCCGTTGTTAAAATAAGGTGGGTTACAAATAATCGCACTAAAAAGTTTATCGCATGGAAAATTGAGGACATCACCTTGATGTAGCTTTAAACGTTTAGCCCATGCTGACTGAGAAAAGTTAATCTGAGCGGCGTCAAGGGCGTGCGGATCGATATCAATCGCTTCAATTGACCATTGTGGATAGCGCTGGGCACACATTAAGCTCAGTAAGCCAGTGCCAGTGCCGATATCGAGTAGATTGCCCTCCTGAGTAAGGTTGACCCAAGAACCAAGCAAGACGCCATCAGTGCTCACCGGCATGCCAGAATATCCGCCATCGATTCTAAATTGTTTGAACTCAAAGCTTTTGGTTTTTTTCATTTCTACATACGTTCGTCGGCTAATAATGGGATATTGAGTTATTTGATCTGTTGTTAATTGTTTGTGTGGTGATTTGTACTGCCTGTTGGCTGTTTGTAATCAAAATTGATTAGTTTATTGGTCTGGTTATTTTAAAAAAGCTAGATAAATACACTGCTTTTTTGACTTATTTATAAATTTATATGGCGTTTTTCGCCTTTGGGTTGCGACTTGGTGAGGATTTCGTCATCATGCGCGCCTATTTTTTAAGAGTGTGCGCTATGTCTCAACACTCATGCAACACAACATCAATTAAATTATAAATAAAAGGGTCGACAGTGAATCAGACTTTAAAACTAACAGATATTATTGCGGTAGGCTTTATGCTTTTCGCGTTCTTTTTAGGTGCAGGTAATATTATATTTCCACCACTTGCAGGACAACTCGCAGGGGATAATTTACTCGCTGCGATGAGCGGCTTTTTAGTGACAGCGGTAGGCCTACCACTTGTCACTATTATTGCCATTGCCGTTGCGGGTGGTTCATGGGAGCATTTGACCAAAGATCTACCAAAACGCGGTGCAACCATCATGGCTGTGTTGATCTTCATTATCATTGGTCCAGCGTTTGCTGCGCCACGTACTGGCTTGGTCGCTTATGAAATGGCGGTTAAACCTTTCTTCATTGATGCTGCGCAGTCTCACTTAACGATTTTTTCGATGCTCTTTTTTGCTGTCGCGATGTTTTTTGCTTGGTCACAAGGCAAATTAATTGATGTGATTGGTAAAGTGTTAACGCCTGTCCTGTTTCTTGGCTTGATCGTTTTAGCGGTTGCGGTGTTTGTTGATCCACAAGGTGAAATGATTGCTGCACAAGGTGAATATCTAACGCATCCATTGCAAAAAGGTTTCCTTGAAGGTTACAACACCATGGATACCTTTGGTTCACTAATGTTTGGTGTATTGATTGTTGATGCGCTGCGTCAAAAAGGCATTACTGATCAAAAAGCGACCTCAAAATACTTGATTAGCGCTGCGTGTATTGCAGCGACTGGCCTTGCGTTTGTATATATTTCACTGTTCTACTTAGGTGCGACGAGCGCTGCTGTTGCTGCAGGTGCGGACAATGGTGGTGTGGTGCTGAGCCTTTACGTGCAATCACTGTTTGGTCCATACGGCCAAATCGTATTGTCAATCATTGTGCTATTGGCCTGTTTAACAACGGCGATTGGCCTGATCTCAGCATGTTCTGATTACTTCAGTTCACTGACGCCAATCTCGTATAAGAGTTGGGTGATCATTAACGGTGTTGCGTGCGCGGTGGTTGCGAACGTTGGTCTTTCTCAATTGATCTCGCTCTCTGTGCCCGTGTTATTTGCGCTTTATCCTGTGGCAATTGCTTTGGTTGCTTTGACGTTCTTACGTCCAAAAATGCCAAATCCACAAGCAGCTTATCGCGTGGTTCTTTTGGTTTCTTTATTATTTGCGCTGATTGATGCCGCCAAGGTTGCGGGTGTTGATGTGTCGGCACTTTCGATGTTGCCACTATTTGATATCGGTATGGGTTGGTTACTGCCAACGACGGTTGCCATTGTTGCAATGTTCTTCGTTGGTAAAGTGGAGCAACCAGAACTGGCTCAGGACAACGCATAATTCGTCTTGTAGCGTCTTGTAGCAATGCTGAAAAATCCCCTCTCACGTCAGGCGTGGCAGGGGATTTTTTGTCGCTATGGATTTTCATTGACGTTTAAAAAATTCCTGTATCTTCATCACACTTTTCAGTACAATTCTCCGGTTAAATTCTACTCATAAATGTTGAGCAAACATGTTTGAAATCAATCCTATTAAAAACCGCCTGAAGGACGTGTCTGAGCGCACTAATGTCCTGAGGGGGTACCTTTGACTATGACGCCAAGAAAGAGCGTTTAGAAGAAGTCAACGCAGAACTAGAGCAACCCGATGTATGGAACGAACCTGAGCGCGCGCAAGCGTTAGGTAAAGAACGTTCTTCACTTGAAGCGGTTGTTGAAACCATTGATCAGCTCGAGCAAGGTGTTGAAGACGTTGAAGGTCTACTCGAACTTGCTGTTGAAGAAGAAGATCAAGAGACGTTTGATGAAGTTGAACCTGAGCTTGCTGAACTTGAAGCTAAGCTCGAAAAGCTGGAATTTCGCCGTATGTTCTCTGGTGACCATGACTCATCGGATTGTTATATCGATCTACAGTCAGGTTCTGGTGGTACAGAGGCGCAAGACTGGACTTCAATGCTACTGCGGATGTATTTACGCTGGGCTGAAGCGAAAGGCTTCAAAACTGAAGTGATTGAAGTTTCTGAAGGCGAAGTCGCGGGCCTAAAAGGTGCCACGGTGAAGGTCTCTGGTGAGTATGCTTACGGCTGGCTACGTACTGAAACTGGCGTACATCGTTTGGTTCGTAAGTCTCCGTTTGATTCAAGTGGTCGTCGTCATACTTCGTTTGCTTCTGCGTTTATTTATCCAGAGATTGATGACAACATCAACATCGACATTAATCCGTCTGATTTACGTATTGACGTATACCGTGCTTCGGGCGCTGGTGGTCAGCACGTCAACACGACTGAGTCTGCTGTGCGTATTACTCACGTACCGACCAATACCGTGGTGCAATGTCAGAACGATCGCTCTCAGCATAAAAACAAAGATCAGGCAATGAAACAGCTTCGTGCGAAACTGTTTGAACTTGAGATTCAAAAACAGAATGCCGAGAAGCAAGCCAATGAAGATGCGAAGTCTGATATAGGCTGGGGAAGCCAGATCCGTTCTTACGTTCTGGATGACTCACGCATCAAAGACTTACGTACCGGCGTTGAAAACCGTAATACTCAAGCGGTTCTTGACGGCGACTTAGACAAATTTATCGAAGCTAGCCTGAAATCAGGTCTTTAAGCTTTTCACCGACACTCAAGCGAAACAGGATACATCGAAAATGACTGATGCTGTTCAAAACGACACCGAACAAGAAGCCCAATCACCTGAAGAGAATAAGCTGATTGCTGAACGCCGCGCGAAACTGGACGAGATTCGCAAGGGCTGTAAAGCCAACGGCCACCCAAACGACTTCCGTCGTGACGCATTGGCGGGCGACCTGCAAAAAGAGTTCGGTGACAAGAGTAAGGAAGAGCTAGAAGCGCTTAACCACGTGGTGGCGATTGCTGGTCGTATCATGGCAAAGCGTGGTCCATTCCTCGTGATTCAAGAGACGTCTGGTCGTATTCAAGCATACGCTGCAAAAGACGTTCAGAAAGCACTTAAAGAGCAGTATCAAGGTCTTGATATCGGTGACATCATCGGTGTTAAAGGTGCGCTGCATAAATCAGGTAAAGGCGATCTTTACGTTAACATGGAAGAGTATGAGCTGCTGACCAAAGCGCTGCGTCCTCTGCCAGAGAAGTTCCATGGTCTGACTGACCAAGAGATGCGTTATCGCCAGCGTTACGTTGATCTGATTGTCAACGAAGACTCACGTCACGCGTTTATCATTCGCTCTAAATTGGTTTCAGCGATTCGTAACTTCATGAGCTCAAAAGGCTACCTAGAAGTTGAAACGCCAATGATGCACGTGATTCCTGGTGGTGCAACTGCGCGTCCATTTGTCACTCACCACAACGCGCTCGATATCGATATGTTCTTGCGTGTTGCGCCTGAACTTTATCTCAAGCGTTTGGTGGTTGGTGGTTTTGACCGTGTATTCGAAATCAACCGTAACTTCCGTAACGAAGGGCTTTCTCCGCGTCACAATCCTGAATTCACTATGATGGAATTCTACCAAGCTTATGCTGACTACAAAGATCTGATGGATCTGACAGAAGAGATGCTAAGTACCGTGGCGATGGAAGTGCTAGGTTCAACATCTATGCCTTACGGTGAAGAGACGGTTGAGTTTGGCGGTACTTACGCGCGTATGAGCATGTTTGAAGCGATCAAACACTACAACCCTGATCATGCAGAAATCCAAGCGTTAACGGAAGCGGACTTACAAGACCGTGAGAAGATGGTTGCGATTGCGAAATCAGTACATGTTGACGTAGAACCATTCTGGACATGCGGCCAATTGCTCGAAGAGATCTTTGGTGAAACCGCTGAGCCTCAGCTTATGCAGCCAACCTTCATTACTGGCTACCCAGCGGACATTTCGCCGCTGGCACGTCGTAGCGATGATAATCCATTCTTTACCGACCGTTTTGAGTTCTTTATCGGTGGTCGTGAAGTGGCGAATGGCTTCTCTGAGCTTAATGATGCCGAAGATCAAGACGCGCGCTTTAAAGCGCAAGTTGACGCAAAAGATGCTGGTGACGACGAAGCAATGTACTACGATGCCGACTACATCACCGCTCTTGAGCATGGTTTGCCGCCAACAGCTGGTCAGGGCATTGGTATTGACCGCCTCGCGATGTTGTTTACTAATACGCATACTATTCGTGACGTGATCCTATTCCCAGCGATGCGTCCACAAGCTTAAGTCTTAAGTGAAATCACTATAATAAAAGCCATCTTCGGATGGCTTTTTTCGTTTCTGCTATTAAGCGATAGAGCGGCAATCTGACCGATTTGTGAAATCCTATCCAACAACCTTTATCGAACTCTGTTTGGTATGTGTTTTAAAGTGCGATATTAGCCGCAAAAAATGTTGTCGTGTTTTTCTCTATGTATGGAAAAAAGGCAATTTCGTCACTAGTCTTATTATTGAGACAGACTCTTGAGTCCAGTCTCTATAATGTAACAACATCACAGAGACTATGCCTAAGTAGGTATGGCATTGACATTATCAATAATAAGGAACAAGCGTCATGCGTAGTCAATTCCGAATGGACTCCGTTCCCGGTTCTTTGGTCGTGGTAGGGGGGACCTACGAACCATGGCTTTCTGTACTAGAACAGGTTGGGTGGCGATGTACTCAATGCGGTGATTTACGTAAAGCGGATGCTCTCTTCACTGAAACGGGGCCCTGCATCGGCATTGTCGATCTCAGCCATGATGAATTCAGTTTAAATGGCATTGCTAACTTGGTGAGTAAGCACAAGCAAGTGCGCTGGTTAGCTTTTATTCGTGAGTCTCAACTGAGTTCTGATACCATCTGTCAGTTTATCGTTAACTTCTGTATCGATTTCTTCACAGCGCCAATTCCTGATGCACAACTGCTCAGCACCATTGGTCACCAGCTTGGTATGCTCAAACTAGAAAAAAAAGTGTGGCCACATTATGGCAATCAGAGTGATATGGGGCTTATCGGTGACTCTATGCCAGTCAAACGTCTACGCGATCAAGTGAAACGCATTGGACCAACTGATGTCAGCATTCTTATTTATGGCGAGAGCGGCACAGGTAAAGAGACGGTGGCACGGGCGGTGCATCGTACATCGGCAAGAGCAAATAAAGAGTTTATTTCGGTGAACTGCCGTGCAATGTCAGAGCGCCGGATTGAAAGTGATCTATTTGGTATTAATCGTGAAGATCACAGCGAGCCATCGATTCTCGAGAAAGCCGATGGCGGAACGATTTTGCTTAATGACATTTTGACACTACCGAGCTCGCAGCAATACAATCTATTGCGCTTCTTGCAAGAGGGGATGGTTGACACGCCCTCGGGGCGAAAAGAAGTGGATGTACGTGTATTGGCGGCAAACTCAGCCGATATTGAAAAGGCATTGATAGATGGTGACTTTAATGAAGAGTTATACCACTACATTAATGTTTTACGCATCAGTGTACCGAGTCTAAAAGAACGATCAGGTGATGTAACGATACTCGCACGCCATTTCTTGCAAGAGTATTCCAAAGAGTACAATGCTCAGGCTCGCAGTTTTACCGAAGAAGCCAGTCGTGCGCTGGCTCGTTATCATTGGCCAGGCAATGTCCGTGAACTGATGAATCAGATCAAACGAGTAGTGTTGATGTCAGAAACGGTAATGCTCGACGAGTGTGATTTAGACTTGCCAAAACGCAGTGAAAATCGACGTAGTCTTAAAAGCATTCGTGAACGTAGTGAGCGTGATGCATTGTTGTTGGTTTTGGAGTCCCACTCTGGGCAGGTTTCGATGGCAGCCAAAGAGTTAGGTGTTTCGCGTGCCACCATGTATCGATTATTAAACAAGCACAATCTGATCACAGACATTGCTGTGTAATTGATTGTTTTGTAGTTAAAAAAGCCACAAATTGCTATTTGTGGCTTTTTTATATCTAAAAATAATTCACCAATATCCACATATAACCAAGGTGAATATCTTATTTTGTTTAAGTTACCTGGCGAGATTTTAGTTGATCTCGTCGTTTTGGTTATATTGATGATAAAGCAGTTGAATAAATCATCGCTGAGGTTAGAATTTAACCATGAGCTAAAGGCTCATACCCATTCAACTTCGGATTAATTACATTTTAGCTTAGGAGGCGCACCATGAACCACTTCACCGTTCAAACTACAGTTTGCGCTTCTCACGATCTATTCATCATTGCGCTGGCTGCGAATAAATTCGCGTCTGCCATGTCTGATCGTAAGTTAAATAAATCATGTAATTAGCCCGTATCCTTTTATTTTTAATTGGCTGCGGAAAAGCAGCGAATTAAAAGTGTTTTGATAAGCTCGTAATCGTTGTCTTTTCCCAGTCTCAATCCAACTGGAGAAAAACCATGAGTCATTCTGTATATCTAAAACTTGCCACACTATTGATTAAGGCTGATTTACGTCGTGAAGACCGTCAATGGAAACGCAAAATAAGACGTGATGCTTACCAGATCCCTTGGAACAATGCTTATCTACTAAAAGATATTGGCCTTGAACAAGATGGTCGTCCAATCGGCACGTCTGAACCTGACATCGTTAAAGCCAAGCGTCGTGTTCGTCATCTTCGTCGAGTGCTGAGTGCGCGAATACCGACGTAATCTCAAGGGGCAGGTTGCTTCACCTGCCCCGTATCATCTAAGGACAAGGGTTGGAATACGTCGTACCAATCTCTTGAATACCTTGAAGCAACTCATCTGACAATACGACATCTAAACTATCAATATTGGCTTTAAGCTGATCCAGATTTGTCGCCCCAATGATGTTGGCGGCGACAAATGGTCTCTGGTTGACAAAGGCAAGAGCCATTTGTGCCGGGTCAAGACCATGAGCTTTCGCCAAATCCACGTACGCTTTGGTAGCTTGCTCCCCTTGCGGAGTAAAGTAGCGCACAAAACGTTCAAACAACGAGCAGCGTGCATCTTTTGGCCTTGCTCCGTTTAAATATTTGCCACTTAAGCAACCGAAAGCGAGCGGAGAGTAGGCGAGCAGTTGTACTCCCTCATAGTGACTAATTTCTGATAGCCCAACTTCAAAGCTGCGGTTAAGCAGATTGTATGGGTTTTGGATAGAAACGATACGTGGAAGGTCATGTTTTTCGGCTAAACGCAGTAAAGACATCACGCCCCATGGTGTCTCATTTGATACACCGATATAGCGAATTTTTCCCGCCTTGATAAGCTCTGCCAACGCCTCTAATGTTTCAATCAGGGTTACTTCTTGCTGTTCATCAGGGTATGGGTAGTTGAGTTGACCGAAGCAGTTGGTTTGACGTTGTGGCCAATGCAATTGATAGAGGTCAACGTAGTCGGTTTGCAGACGTTTGAGACTGTCATCAATGGCGAGATGAACATTGCGCCGATCTAAACTCATGTTGTCGCGAATATAAGGCACATTACGTGGGCCAGCGATTTTTGTTGCCAGTACCACTTTTTCGCGCTTGCCGGATTTGGCCAACCAGTTGCCGATATATTGTTCGGTTAGCCCTTGGCTTTTCCCACTTGGTGGAACTGGGTACATCTCTGCGGTGTCGATAAAATTGACCCCACGTTCCAACGCATAATCAAGCTGGTCAAAGGCTTCTTGTTGCGTGTTTTGCTCACCAAAAGTCATGGTGCCAAGACAGATCTTACTCACTTCCAATGTTGAGTGAGGTAACTTGTTGTATTGCATAGATCTTCCTTGTCGTAACAGTTCAAGTGATCCCACTATAGGGGATTTAAGTAGAAGATGAAAAGAGGCTTGTGCAACAAATTCGCAAAATGCTTAGGGTTGGCTAATACTCAATAGTGGAGGTGAACTATGCAAAAAAGTCAGTTAGACAAATGGATCCATGGTCAACATAAGGAAAGTTATCAACCACCAAAGGTGTTTGTTATCAGCTGTTCTGACCTGTCACACTACTTGCTTGCGGTGGAGTACAAGCACAAACTCGAACCGATTCGAGTCGATGATAAACCCGTTCACTTTGAATCTCTAGAACGGGTCAAAGAAGAACTACAGCGTCTCGGTGTCGAGCGGGCATACCTAAGGCTGCATAACGCTTACGATGAGTGTGGGGCTAGCGATGGTCCGATGTTCCATGATCTAGAATTGCCAATAACCACTCATTAAACAAAGTTTTGCTCTAATAGCTGCGCGGTGAATTGGGTTCTTAAATAGAACCCTCTTGGCAGCGTCTTTATTGGTTTACCGCTCGCGCCATAAGCTTCAGTTAACACTCGGCCATTGGCCGCTTTTGGCCTCAATTGCATGACCTCACCGTGACGGGCGTTGATCTGTTCAACACGCCCAAGCACGATCATTTCCATTAACTCTTCCCAATCTGCTTTTAACTGCTGCTCTTGTTCTTGAGTGGGAGACCAAATAAGTGGAGAGCCAACACATCGCTCTCCAAGAGGGATTTCTCGCTCTCCTTCGACTGGTACCCATAACACTCGAGACAGTTTATTGCGCACATGACTGGTTTCCCAAGTTAATCCGTGAACACCAATTAATGGCGCGACACAGACAAAGGTCGTTTCAAGGGGTTTACCACTGTAGCTGATAGGAATGGTCTTTAGTTCTATTCCGAGCTGTTCGAAATCTTGCTGTGGTTTACTTCCTGCGCTCGCCCCTAAATGCCATTCAAGTAGCTGGCCCACCCAGCCTTTATCGCGGCGTAAATCGGGCGGGACATCAATTTTAGCTTCATCGGCGAGCTCTTGAAAGCTGATGCCAGCGATACTGTTCGCTCGTGTTAGTAGTTCTTGCTCTGATTGGGGTTCAGTCTTCATGATCATTGATAACTCATAGTGCTGGCGCCTATTGTAACCTAACTTGAGTAAATATCGACTGAAGAGATATTGATCATAGTGGAGAAAAGATCATCAACCAGCGACTTATCCACAAGATAATGACGTTATAAAGGAAAAAAACCGAACATGTATGAATTAACAGTGGTTTTTGTAGTGAAAAGTGGTTGAAATTTCCATTTTAAGCTCAGGGTTGATGTGGTGGTGTGGATAAATACAAGCGTGGTGGATCTTTGACCGATCTGTGGGTGGGGATTATTTCTGGTGATTTTTTGCCTGATGTTCATGAGGGTTTTACAATAACGTTATGAAAATAAAGTAAAAATAATAACCTTCTTGGTACAGTGTTAGAATTAAAAAAGAACGATGATGTTTAAATGATCAGTTGCGCGCGTATTTTTCACATGGTTATACACAGAAAAGGTGAATAAATGTGGACTAGGTCTCATCCTTATGTGAGTAACCAAGGTTTTGATTAAAAGTTATCCATAATGGCTGTGTATAGTCATATTTTCTGTGTGAGTCACACTAGTAAGTTTGCTCATATTGGGGATATGTGGAAAAATCACTGTAATTAAAGATTTTATTAGAGGTTGGCCAGTGATAGATGGCGACGGTTACCGCTTAAATGTCGGTATTGTAATCTGTAACAGCCATGGTCAGGTCTTCTGGGCAAAACGATACGGACAACACTCTTGGCAATTTCCCCAAGGTGGGATTGATGAGGGGGAAACCCCAGAACAGGCTATGTATAGGGAACTATATGAAGAAGTTGGCCTGACCAAAAAAGACGTGAAAATCGTCGCGACAAGTCGTCACTGGTTAAGATATAAGTTACCAAAGCGCCTTGTTCGTTGGGATTCAAAACCGGTTTGTATTGGCCAAAAACAGAAATGGTTTCTATTGCGCTTGGATTGCGATGAATCTCGTATCAACATGCAGCGTGGTAATTCCCCTGAATTTGATGGTTGGCGTTGGGTAAGTTATTGGTATCCTGTCAGACAAGTGGTTTCTTTCAAGCGTGATGTGTACCGTCGAGCGATGAAAGAGTTTGCCTCAATGGCAATGCCATTCAAAGAACGCAGAACAAAAGGCAAACGTAAACACCGAAGAGGGTAGACATGCTTTCTCAACTAAGGGAAATAGTTGAACAAGTTTCTAAGGTCGATGAAGTTCATCAGGCATTAGACATCTTGGTAAAACAAACATGCAGTGCGATGGACACTGAATGTTGTACTGTCTATTTAGCAAATGAAGAGATGCAGCGCCTAGAGTTAATGGCAACTCAGGGGCTGCGCTTTAAAGGCGACAAAATTCATATCGGCTTTAACGAAGGCTTAGTCGGCTTAGTTAAACGCAGCGCAGAGCCTCTTAATCTGGCCGAGGCCTCAAAACACCCAAACTTTAAGTACTTTTCTGTGCTAGGCGAAGAGCTTTATCAGAGCTTTTTAGGCACCCCCATCATTTATCGCAAGCAAGTGTTAGGTGTGTTGGTCGTCCAGCAAAAAACGCCGCGCCAGTTTAACGAGATGGAAGAGTCGTTTCTCGTCACTCTTGCCGCGCAATTGGCGGTTATTATTGCCCATGCGCAAACTCAAGGTCACTGGCGACTAGAAAAAAAACAGCAAGCGATTAAAGGTGTTCCTGCCTCATCTGGGGTCGCGATTGGCGAGTTGTGGTGGGACGATACTCAACCCGATCTCGCCTATGTTTATCCTGCTTCTACCTTAGATGTTGAGCGTGAGCAAGAGTGGTTACTGCTGGCGATTGAAGAGGCGTTGGGTGATTTTCGTCGTATGCGGAAAAAACTCGATAGTGAAATCAACAAAGACGCGTTAGCGATATTTGATCTCTTTACTCACTTACTTAATGATCCTATGTTGCGTAAGGATCTCAAAGCACAAATCCAGAAAGGCGATCGGGCAGATTGGGCACTCAGACAAGTCGTCGAGTCTTATTCGAACCGATTTGCGCGGATGTCCGATGTCTATTTACGCGAACGAGCGCAAGATATCCGTGAACTTGGTCAGCGGTTACTTTTTTTCCTCCACAATACCGAACAAGATCGTCAGGTGCTCGATAAGCCAGTGATCTTAGTCGTGCGTGAGCTCACGGCCTCACTGCTTGCGTCGGTCCCCAAAGACATGCTGTTAGCGGTGATTTCTCTTGAAGGGGCCGCTAACTCACACGCCGCGATTTTATCTCGTGCGTTAGGCATTCCTGCTGTTATGGGAGCCAATTTCAATCTTAAGGCAGTCAATGGTAAGCAAGGGATCGTTGATGGTTACAGCGGTAAAATCTTTGTTTCTCCAAGCCGTCAACTGTTACGTGAGTACCGCGCCTTAGCTGATGAAGAGCGAGATCTGGCGAACATGGTCAACTCTCGCATTGAGCAGCCAGCCTTCACTAAAGATGGCCAACGTATCGAAGTGATGCTCAATGCCGGGCTCAGCGCGGATACCAACATTGCCATTAACCTAGGGGTTGATGGGGTTGGGTTGTACCGTACCGAGATCTCTTTTTTACTTCAACATCGTTTTCCATCTGAAGAAGAACAAACACAGCAATATCAAGCCGTCCTGGGTAGCTATCCGGACAAACGAGTGGTGATGCGTACCTTGGATGTCGGTGGTGATAAAGCGCTACCTTATTTGCCCATTGAAGAAGACAATCCGTTCTTAGGTTGGCGAGGCATTCGGTTCACCCTTGATCACCCTGACATCTTCCTGATGCAAATTCGCGCCATGATACGTGCCAGTGCTCAGCATCAAAATTTAAGTATCTTGTTGCCGATGGTCTCGGGAGCGCAAGAATTGGATGACGCCATCGAACTGATTGAAAGGGCTTATCATGAGGTCTCTGAGCAAGACTCACGAGTCAAAATGCCAGAGCTTGGCGTGATGATTGAAGTCCCTTCGATGATCTACTTGTTGCCGTTAATTGCCGATAAGGTCGATTTTGTCTCGATTGGGACCAATGATTTAACCCAGTACCTTCTCGCGGTTGACCGTAATAATGCCCGAGTGGCTGATGTCTATGAATCGTTGCATCCGTCTGTGATCATGGCACTGCGCCACATTCATCAGAGCTGCCAACAGCTCAATCTACCCGTTTGTATTTGTGGAGAGCTGGCCGGTGATCCTATCGGGGCACTGCTTATGGTCGGGCTTGGCTATCGTAGTTTAAGTATGAACACTTCCAACGTAGCAAAGGTGAAATATTTACTGCGCCATACCGAAATCGACGAGCTACGCCAACTTGCTGACAAAGCACTGATGCAAGCTTACGGCAAGGGCATATATACTATGATGCAGTCATTTTTCGAAGATAAAGGCTTTGCGGGCTTTATTCGTGCGGGTAACAAATAAGGGTTAATGTGTCGTTAGAATTACTGTTGTCATTTATGCTGCTCGGTGCGTTCGTTGGAGTCATGGCAGGCTTGCTTGGTATTGGTGGAGGGTTGATTGTTGTGCCTGCGCTGCTGCTGCTGCTACCGATGGCCGGTATTGATGCTAGTGTTAGTATGCAAATAGCACTGGCGACGTCACTGGCGAGTATTATAGCCACGTCAGGTTCGTCGGCATTGAACCACTTTAAGCTCGGCAACGTCGATATGTTTGTAGTTAAGTGGCTAATGCCTGGTGTGATCATTGGCGGTTTCTTTGGTGCCAATCTAGCCGAGTGGATACCCTCACAGTACTTACCGAGGGTGTTTGGCGTGATTGTTTTACTGCTTGCCATTCAGATGTTGTTTTCCATTCGAGGCAAAACGACCAAAGTGATGCCAGGCACCGCCGTGACTATGGTCTATGGTACTGGCATCGGTGTAGTATCGAGTCTCGCAGGTATCGGCGGTGGTTCCCTATCAGTGCCCTTCTTAAACCGCCATGGGATCGAGATGCGTAAAGCCGTCGGGTCATCCTCTGTTTGTGGTTGCATGATTGCCATTTCAGGTATGTTAGGTTTTATTCTCCATGGTTATCAGGTTGAGGATTTGCCGCTTTACAGCATCGGTTATGTTTACCTGCCTGCGTTGGTTGCAATCGCCTCTACTTCGATGTTGACGACACGCATTGGCGCGAAATTAGCAACGTCACTTCCCACACAGACGCTTAAAAAAATATTTGCGGTGTTTTTAATGTTTGTTGCAGGAACTATGTTGCTGTAAAACACTCTGATCTATACGTATCGTAACAATTAAAAAATTTCATAAGATAAGAGTAGTCTTCCTATGTCTCAAGGTTATTTAACTTTCCCCAACATTGATCCCATCTTGGTATCAATCGGTCCTCTTTCCATCCGTTGGTACGGTTTGATGTATCTGGTTGGTTTTGTCTTCGCTTTGTGGCTTGCCAACCGACGTGCGGATAAATCGGGTAGTGGTTGGACACGCGAACAGGTTTCCGATCTGCTATTTGCTGGCTTTCTAGGTGTCGTTATTGGTGGGCGAGTTGGTTACGTTATGTTTTATAACTTCGACCTGTTCTTACAAGATCCGCTGTACCTGTTTAAAGTGTGGACTGGTGGAATGTCATTCCATGGTGGTTTACTTGGTGTGATCACGGCAATGGCTTGGTATGCCAAGAAGAATGGCCGCACTTTCTTTGGGGTTGCTGATTTTATTGCGCCACTTGTACCGTTTGGTTTAGGCATGGGACGTTTAGGTAACTTTATGAATAGTGAGTTGTGGGGGCGTGTGACTGATGTGCCATGGGCATTTGTTTTCCCAAATGGCGGTCCGCTTCCACGCCACCCATCGCAGCTGTACGAGATGATGCTTGAAGGAGTGGTGTTATTCTTCATCATTAACTGGTTTATTAAAAAACCGCGCCCACTTGGTTCGGTTTCAGGGATGTTCTTAGCGGGTTACGGAACCTTCCGTTTCCTAGTAGAATACGTTCGCGAACCTGACGCGCATTTAGGCTTGTTTGGCGGCTTTATCTCAATGGGACAAATCTTGTCACTGCCAATGGTCATTATCGGGATACTGATGATGATTTGGGCCTACAAACGCGGTCATTATAAAGATGAACTCCCACAACAAACGAAGTAAGGAATTGGTGTGAAACAGTATTTAGATCTCTGTCAGCGTATCGTTGACCACGGTGAGTGGATTGAAAACGAGCGTACTGGCAAGCGCTGCCTAACGGTTATTAATGCCGATCTAACGTACGATGTGGCCAACAATCAGTTTCCTTTAGTGACGACCCGTAAGAGCTTCTGGAAAGCGGCGGTTGCCGAGTTACTCGGTTATATTCGTGGTTATGACAATGCCGATGATTTTCGCCGATTAGGTACCAAAACCTGGGACGCTAACGCAAACCTCAACCAAGCATGGTTAAATAATCCTTACCGTAAAGGTGATGACGATATGGGCCGAGTTTATGGGGTACAAGGTCGTGCTTGGGCTAAGCCTGATGGTGGTCATGTCGATCAACTCCGTAAAATTGTTGATGACTTAACCCGTGGTGTCGATGATCGCGGTGAGATCTTAAACTTCTATAACCCTGGCGAGTTCCATATGGGCTGCTTGCGTCCGTGCATGTACAGCCATCACTTCTCACTACTGGGTGACACTCTGTACTTAAACAGCACTCAACGCTCGTGTGATGTTCCGCTTGGTTTGAACTTCAATATGGTTCAGGTTTACGTTTTCCTTGCGATTATGGCTCAGATTACAGGTAAGAAGCCTGGGCAGGCCTATCATAAGATTGTTAATGCACACATCTATCAAGATCAGCTTGAGTTGATGCGTGATGTCCAGTTGCAACGCGAACCTCTTAAAGCGGCAACCTTCCATATCAACCCAGAGATAAAGTCTCTTGAAGACTTAGAAACTTGGGTTACTTTGGATGACTTTTGGGTCGAAGGTTACCAACATCATGATCCTATTCGGTACCCGTTCTCAGTGTAACTGTTGAGTTATATTGTCTAAACCGCCTATCGTTAGGCGGTTTTTTTATGCCCAGCAGGTAGAGGAATACTCGCTAATCTCAAATAAAAAAAGCCCGCAACCAAGAGGTGCGGGCTTAGCAAAACGATGGTGCTGTGATTACGTTGTCAGCGCTAGGATCGCACCAGGTAGTACAACAAAGACTGACAATAGGTAACCTGCAACTACGGCTTTATTCTTCACCGCCATATCAGAGATTAAGTCCGCACCTTTAATCGGAAGCTCTCGCAAGAAAGGGATCCCAAAGATAAATGCTGTCGCCATGATATTAAACACTAAATGGACTAGAGCAATCTGCAGTGCAAACACTGCAAACTCACCAGATACCGCTGTTGCCGCCAGTAGAGCGGTGATACAAGTACCGATGTTTGCGCCTAGCGTAAAAGGGTAAACATCACGTACTTTGAGAACACCTGAACCGACAAGAGGAACCATCAAGCTTGTCGTTGTTGACGACGATTGAACCAAAACAGTCACAATTGAACCAGAGACGATACCGTGAATAGGGCCACGACCAATCGCGTTTTTCAAAATCTCACGTGCACGGCCAACCATTAAGCTCTTCATTAGCTTACCCATTACCGTAATCGCAACGAAGATGGTCGCAATACCCAATACAATAAGTAGCACACCACCCATGGTGTCACCAAATGTTGCTAGAGGCTCTTTAATCGCACTCACAACTGGCTTAGTTATTGGCTTGATAAAGTTGAGCCCTTTGATACTCATATCACCTGTCGCCAAGAATGGAGACACTAACCAGTGTGAGATTTTTTCAAGGATGCCAAACATCATTTCCAGCGGTAAGAAGATAGCCACGGCCAGCAGATTAAAGAAGTCGTGAATGGTTGCACTGGCAAACGCACGTTTAAACTCTTCTTTACAGCGAACGTGTCCAAGAGACACTAAGGTGTTGGTCACGGTGGTACCAATATTGGCACCCATAACCATTGGGATCGCGGTTTCGACTGGCAGACCACCAGCGACAAGGCCGACAATAATAGAGGTGACCGTACTTGACGACTGGATTAGAGCGGTTGCCACTAAACCTATCATCAAACCAGCTACTGGGTGTGAAGCGAATTCAAATAAAACTTTAGCTTGATCGCCAGTTGCCCATTTAAAGCCGCTGCCTACCATAGATACTGCTAGAAGTAGCAAATACAACATGAACGCCAAGTTAGCCCAACGCAACCAACGAGTCGTACTCGAAATCGGCGCCGCTGTAGTAGTAGCTTGGTTCATAATTTTTCTCCGTGGACCTATTAAAGTAAGTTGAGGTCTGTTGTTGAGTCTGAGGCTGATGGTAGAGTCGAAATATTTCAGTAATATGACAGTTATGTGTAACCCGACTGTTTTTATTGTGAGAGAGGGTTTTGGAGTGTAATGATAGATTTACAAGTATCACAAGATATTGATTTTTAATAATTATTTATCGTTATTTCGCCGTATTCTTTGCTGTGATTAAAGTTGAAAAAAACATAAAAATTTGCCTCTCAGTACGCTATTTATCAATGGTGAGTGGCGTAATTAAAAATAACACTTCGTTAAAAGTATAGGCTTCTTGTTTGATTGCATGGTTTTAGCGAACTATTGTTGTCATTGAACTCATTTGTTATAACCTAACCATTCTCCCCCTCTGTTGAGTGAGTTCTGATGTCACATTTAAATTATAACCATCTCTATTATTTCTGGATGGTGTGCAAACAAGGTTCTGTTACTAAGGCGGCAGAAGCCCTTTTTCTTACTCCGCAAACGGTCACTGGCCAAATTAAAGCGTTAGAAGAGCGCATGGACGGTAAATTAACTAAACGGAATGGACGTAGTGTTGAGCCGACAGAGTTAGGTCAGCTGGTGTTCAAGTACGCCGATAGAATGTTTGGTTTGAGCTATGAAATGCTCGACATTGTTAACTATAGCCAGCGGTCTAATATTTTATTTGATGTGGGTGTCGCCGACGCACTGTCTAAGCGTCTAGTAAGTAAGATATTACTCACGACCGTCCCCGATGATGACAGTCTCCATTTGCGCTGTTTTGAATCTACGCATGAAATGCTATTGGAACAACTCTCGCAACATAAGCTTGATATGATTTTGTCTGACTGCCCAGTCGATTCGAGTCAAAGCCCAGGCTTATATAGCAAGAAACTGGGTGAATCGAACACGAGCTTCTTTTGTTCTGGTAATGTGACGAATGTGAGCTTTCCTGCGATTTTAGAACAAAGAAAGCTCTTGATACCAGGTAGCCGAACGGCGATGGGGCGCAAAGTGTTGCAATGGTTTGATCGCCAAGGATTGCAGCCTAACATTTTAGGCGAGTTTGATGATGTGGCATTGATGAAAGCTTTCGCTCGTTATCACCACGACGTCATATTTCTAGCTCCTTCGATCTATGTCTCTGAAGTCGATAGTGATTTAACGTTACAATTAATTGGTCATATTGATGAGTTGAAAGAGGAGTATTACGTCATCTTTGCTGAACGTATGATTCAACATCCCGCGGTTAAAAATGTTTGTGACGCTGACTTTACCAACCTTTTTAATTAGAGGTTATTTTTCAGCCTAATAAATAGATTAATTGTTACATTTCGATTAATATTCAAAATAATTCACTGCATAAAAAATTAAATATCAAGTGAATTGGTTGAAAGTTGGTGGTCAATAAGCATTTTTAATGGCCAATTGTTGTAGAAGTTGTTGTGGTATCAAGGGGTGTAGTGGCAGATGAACCTACAAGAGATGGAAAAAAACTCTGCGCAGGCGGTAGTGCTACTCAAGGCGATGGCAAATGAACGTCGCTTACAAATATTGTGCTTGCTGCACAATCAGGAGCTATCGGTGGGAGAGTTATGTACTAAGTTGGAGTTGAGTCAGTCTGCTCTGTCTCAACATTTAGCTTGGTTGCGAAGAGATGGTTTGGTCAACACGCGCAAAGAAGCTCAAACCGTTTATTACACATTAAGTAGCCAAGAAGTGAAAGCAATGATTCAATTGTTGCATACACTTTACTGCTCTTAACTGAGTTTGTCTTATTTAGAGGAGGGTCGTTCAACCTCTAAATAAGACAGGCATAAAAAAACCGGCCAAGGCCGGTTTTTCTTTCACTGGAAATCAGAGTTCTATTACAGAGCTTTGATTGCCGCAGTGAAACGAGACTTATGACGTGCAGCTTTATTCTTATGAATAAGGCCTTTAGTCGCCATGCGGTCTAGGATTGGTGTAACTGTAGCAAATGCTTCAGTTGCAGCAGCTTTGTCGCCTGCTTCGATAGCAGCAACAGTTTTCTTCATGTAAGTGCGCATCATAGAACGACGGCTAGCATTGTGCTGGCGACGTTTCTCAGCTTGGATAGCGCGCTTCTTAGCAGATTTACTATTTGCCAAGGGTCTAACTCCCAAAAACTTAGTTCGGTGACAATTTAAGGGCGAGGAATATCCCTCATTTGCGCTTAATTGTCAAATGATTTGTGCAAAAACCAATCGAGCCAAACAAACTTTGGATTGAAAGGTCTTCACGGTTAAGATGGCGGGGATTCTAACAGTATTTTTTTTTCATTGCTAATACTAATCTGCTCTGCTTATGACATTCCTGATGTAAAGTAGGGCAAAAGTTTTGATTTCCGAGGTAATTGTGAGTAAACGTCTGCTCAAGTCAGGCATGATTGTCAGTGCCATGACATTGATCTCTCGAGTGTTAGGTTTAGTTCGAGATGTCGTTGTTGCTAATCTTATGGGCGCAGGCGCAAGTGCTGATGTGTTCTTTTTTGCCAATAAAATTCCTAATTTTCTGCGTCGCTTGTTTGCAGAAGGCGCTTTTTCACAAGCTTTTGTCCCCGTACTGACTGAATATCACGCCAGTAAAGATCTCGATAAAACGCGTCAGTTAATCGCACGGGCGGCGGGCACGCTAGGCGTAATTGTCTCTATCGTCACCATTCTTGGGGTATTAGGTTCTGGTGTGGTCACAGCTCTGTTTGGCTTTGGTTGGTTTTTAGATTGGCTCAACGGCGGTCCATCGGCCGAGAAATTTGAGCTAGCCAGTCTTATTCTCAAAATCACCTTTCCTTACTTATGGTTTATCACCTTTGTTGCTCTGTCTGGTGCCATTCTCAACACCCTAGGTCAATTTGCGGTCTCTTCTTTTACGCCAGTTTTTTTGAATGTGATGATCATTCTATCGGCTTGGTTTATCGCCCCGCAGCTTGACCAGCCAGAAATTGGTTTAGCGATTGGGGTTTTTATTGGCGGTTTAGTGCAATTCTTATTTCAAATTCCGTTCTTAATCAAAGCTGGGGTCATGGTAAAGCCCCAATGGGGATGGCGCGATCCTGGCGTGGTTAAAATTCGCACCTTAATGATACCGGCCTTGTTTGGTGTCTCGGTTAGCCAGATTAACTTGTTGTTTGATACTTTTATTGCCAGCTTTCTTCAAACGGGGTCAATCAGTTGGTTGTATTATTCTGATCGGTTACTTGAATTTCCCCTTGGACTGTTTGGTATCGCGATCGCGACAGTGATATTACCTGCGCTCTCTCGTAAACATATTGATGCGCACAATGATGGTTTTGCCCAAACGATGGACTGGGGCGTTCGCATGGTCACCTTACTTGGTGTTCCGGCGATGCTCGGCTTGATGGTGCTGGCTAAGCCGATGCTGATGGTGCTGTTCATGCGCGGAGAATTTTCCGCGCAAGACGTGCAGTTTGCCTCAATGTCATTGATGGCTTATGCCTCAGGTTTGCTTAATTTCATGCTGATTAAGGTACTTGCCCCGGGCTATTACTCGCGTCAAGATACTAAAACACCAGTGAAATACGGCATTATCGCTATGGTGACGAATATGGTTTTTAACGCCATTTTTGCATGGTTTTATGGTTATGTTGGCTTAGCGATTGCCACCGCACTATCGGCGTTGGTCAATATGTCGCTTTTGTATCGTGGATTACACCGAGCTGGTGTTTATCAATTAACCCAACGAACCATTGTCTTTATGATGAAGTTACTGGTTGCTGGTGGATTAATGGTCGCAGCGATTTTGTCACAGCTTGAAGCAATGGATGTATGGCTGTCTTGGACCTTGCTTGAACGAGGAACAACACTAGCGGCTTTAATTGGCTTGGGTGCGGGGGTTTACTTGTTAACGTTACTTATACTGGGCGTACGTTTAAAAGACTTAAAAGCAGCGACAGAGTGAGCAAGATTGGTATATAATCCGTCGGTTTCACGCAAGGTAAACTCATTATTTGAGTGTTTAACAAAAATTGATAGGTTTTTAGCAGTCTCCAATGGAATTGATTCGAGGTATTCACAATATCAAATCACATCATAAAGGATGTGTATTGACGATCGGAAACTTCGATGGTGTGCATCTTGGCCATCAAGAAGTGTTAAACCAAGTTTCTGCGAGAGCAAAGGAACTTGACTTACCATCAACGGTCATGACGTTTGATCCTCAGCCGTTGGAACTGTTTGCAAAAGATAAAGCACCAGCACGCTTAACGCGTTTGCGCGATAAATTTGTTCAATTGAGCAAGCTCGATATTGAAAGGTTGCTGTGTGTTAACTTCAACCATCAGTTTGCAAATCAATCGCCACAGTCCTTTATTCGTGACTTGTTGGTCGAGCGTTTGGGTGTTAAGTTTCTCGTAGTGGGCGATGATTTTTGCTTCGGTAAACAGCGCAAAGGTAACTTTGCCATGTTAGAGAAGGCGGGACGTGAGTTAGGCTTTGAAGTCGTTAGCACACAAAGTTTTTGCCTTCAGACATTGCGCGTAAGTAGCACCGCGATTCGTGAAGCATTAGCACAAAATAAGCTTGATGACGCCGCCAAAATGCTGGGGCGTAATTATAGCATTAGCGGTCGAGTGTCTCATGGGCGAAAACTGGGTAGAACGATAGGTTTTCCCACCGCAAATATCCCGTTAAAGCGCTGTGTCTCGCCTGTCTCCGGTGTCTATACCGTAGAAGTGTTGGGCCTTGGTGAACAAGCTTTTGGTGGTGTTGCAAACATTGGCAATCGACCAACGGTAAATGGCATACGCCAGCAACTAGAAGTGCATTTATTTGACTTTAAAGCCAACTTATATGGCAAGCAGTTAGAGATCGTGCTTTTAGATAAAATCCGCGACGAACATAAATTTGAATCGTTTGACGCGCTGAAACAACAAATTGAATTGGATGCTGAAGCAGCAAGGGTGTGGCTGCGTCAGCGAAAGCCAGCCCAAGTGGTTTAGTTCGCTGCTTGGCATAATGTCTAACTGTCACCCAAGACAACGGAATTAAGAATCGATGAGTGAGTATAAAGATACCCTGAACCTTCCTGATACAGGGTTTCCGATGCGCGGCAATCTGGCCAATCGAGAGCCAGAAATGCTTAAGCGTTGGTACAAAGAAGACCTTTACGGCGAAATTCGTAAAGCGAAGAAAGGCAAAAAATCTTTCGTTCTACACGATGGTCCTCCATACGCGAACGGTGATATTCATATTGGCCACGCACTTAACAAGATTCTTAAAGACATTATTATTAAATCCAAAACGCTTTCTGGTTTTGATGCGCCGTATATTCCTGGTTGGGACTGTCACGGCCTACCAATTGAACTAATGGTAGAAAAGAAAAAAGGCAAACCTGGGCAGAAAATCTCTGCGGCTGAGTTTCGAGCTGAATGTCGTAAGTACGCGGCAGGTCAGGTTGAAGGCCAAAAAGAGAGCTTCAAGCGCTTGGGTATTATGGGTGAGTGGGATAAACCATACCGCACAATGGATTTTGCAACCGAAGCAAACATCATCCGTGCACTAGGCCAAATCGCTGATAATGGTCACTTACTCAAAGGTTTCAAACCGGTTCACTGGTGTACTGATTGTGGTTCAGCATTGGCTGAAGCTGAAGTTGAGTACAAAGACAAAGTCTCTCCGTCGATCGATGTTCGCTTTAAAGCGGCAGATGAAGCAGCACTGCTGTCGAAGTTCGCACTAAACGAAGGTCATCAAGGCGAAGGCGATATCTCAATCGTTATCTGGACGACCACACCATGGACACTGCCTGCAAACCGTGCAGTTTGTCTACGTGATGATCTTGAATACGTATTGATCCAAGTCGAAGGTGACGCGAAAGAGCGTATCATTGTCGCTTCTGACCTTGCTAAATCAGTAATGGATCGCGCTGGTATTGAGCACTTCCACAATCTTGGTTTTGCCAAAGGTAGCGACCTTGAACTGTCTCAGTTTAACCATCCATTTTATGACTTCACTGTGCCAGCGATCCTTGGCGATCACGTGACCACTGAATCGGGTACGGGTGTGGTACACACTGCGCCTGGTCACGGTCAAGAAGATTTCGCGGTAGGTAAGAAATACAACCTCGAAGTGGCGAACCCTGTGGGGTCTAACGGTGTTTATCTACCCGATACAGAATTGTTTGCTGGCCAGCACGTGTTTAAAGCCAATGACTCGGTTGTTGAAACGCTTAAAGAGCATGGCGCTTTGCTCCATCATCACGCGTACGAGCACAGCTACCCACACTGCTGGCGCCACAAAACGCCAATCATTTTCCGTGCAACACCACAATGGTTCATTTCAATGGATCAAGCGGGCTTGCGTGCCAAAGCGCTTGAATCCATCAAGAGTGTTGAGTGGATGCCTGAATGGGGTCAAAGCCGTATCGAAGGTATGATCGAAGGCCGTCCTGAGTGGTGTATCTCTCGTCAACGTACATGGGGTGTTCCTATTGCTCTGTTTGTCCATAAAGAGACATCAGAACTGCACCCAAATACTTCTGAACTGATTGAGAAAGTTGCTCTATTGGTTGAAGAGAAAGGTATTCAGGCTTGGTGGGATGCTGAAATTGCAGATCTACTAGGTGAAGACGCAGACAAATACGAAAAAGTGCTCGATACGCTAGACGTATGGTTTGATTCTGGTGTGACACACTACTCTGTGGTTGATGCGCGCGAAGAGTACAACGGCAACAGTGCGGATCTCTACCTAGAGGGTTCTGACCAACATCGTGGTTGGTTCCAGTCTTCGCTAATCTCATCGATTGCAATGAAAGATGAAGCACCATACAAGCAAGTGTTAACCCATGGTTTCGTTGTTGACGGTCACGGCCGTAAGATGTCGAAATCTATAGGTAACGTTGTTGCACCAAAAGATGTCACTAACAAGCTTGGTGCTGATATTTTGCGTCTTTGGGTTGCCTCAACCGACTACACGGGTGAAGTTGCGGTATCTGATGAGATCCTAAAACGCTCTGCCGATGCGTATCGTCGTATCCGTAATACCGCGCGTTTCTTCCTTGCCAACCTTAATGGATTCAACCCAGCGACAGATATCGTTGCGGCGGATGAAATGGTGGCGTTAGATCGTTGGGCGGTTGGTCGTGCACAAGCTGCGCAGCAAGAGATTGTTAAAGCATACGAAGAGTACAACACTCATGGTGTCACTCAGCGTCTCATGCAGTTCTGTTCAATCGAAATGGGCTCTTTCTACCTTGATGTAATTAAAGACCGTCAGTACACCGCGAAACGTGGTGGTCACGCTCAGCGTAGCTGTCAAACGGCGCTTTACTACATCGTAGAAGCACTGGTTCGTTGGATGGCACCAATTATGTCGTTCACTGCCGACGAGATCTGGAATGAAATGCCAGGTGAGCGTGACAAGTTCGTGTTTACTGGTGAATGGTTTGACGGTCTGTTCGGTCTGGCTGAAGGCGAAGAGCTGAATAACGAATTCTGGGCAGAAATCCAAGCGGTTCGTGGCAGTGTAAACAAACTGCTTGAAGCGGCGCGTAACGAGAAAACCATCGGTGGCGCTCTACAGGCAGAAGTAACACTTTACGCTGATGAAGCTCTTGCGGCGAAAATTAACTTGCTTGAAGATGAGCTGCGTTTTGTTCTGTTGACCTCTGCGGCGGCGGTTAAGCCACTGAGTGAAAAAACAGAGGCAGCGCAAGCAACAGACATTGATGGCTTGTTGGTAGAGGTTGTCGTAGCGGAAGGCGAGAAGTGTGACCGTTGTTGGCACCATACCGCTGATGTCGGTACCATCGCTGGTCATGAAACAATCTGTGGCCGTTGTGTGTCTAATATCGATGGCGAAGGTGAAGCGCGTAAATTCGCATAATTCATTGAACTTTCGTTAGTTTTAGCAGCCCCAGTATTTACTGGGGCTGTTTTTAGGTAAAGAAATGAGTGAGCAAGAATTAACTCTTAAACAATCAGGTGTTCGTTGGTTATGGCTAGCGGTCGTCATTTTTGTCGCGGATATTAGTATTAAACTGTTTGTGATGGACAGTATGGGCTATGGTTGGGCGAACCGTATTGAGGTTTTACCTTTCTTTAATCTGCTTTATGTCCACAACTATGGCGCTGCATTCAGCTTTTTGAGTGATCAAGCAGGCTGGCAACGTTGGTTCTTTACCGCGATTGCCTTTGCTGTGACCGCTATGCTGACTTACTGGATGAGCAAACTTCCCGCCAAAGAGAAGTGGAACAATATCGCTTATGCCATGATCATTGGTGGTGCGGTGGGCAACGTCTTTGATCGTGTGGTTCATGGTTTTGTGGTCGATTACTTAGATTTCTATTGGGGAACGTATCACTGGCCTGCCTTTAATCTTGCTGACTCTACGATCTGTATTGGCGCAGCGATGATCATCCTCGATGGTTTTCGAAAAAAAAATCAAACCACGGCATAAAGCGTGATTGAGCGAATAACCTTAGGCGCTGTCCGTTGATTCGGAGGGCGCTTTTTATTATGTTGAAGCGCAAATTAGCGTATTACAGCAACCACACGTAAAAACGCGGAATAATCCAAAAAACAAGGAAGCAGTCACGTGACCACTATTGGCCAAAATAGCGCAGTAACTCTGCATTTTACCATCAAGATGAAAGACGGCTCTGTTGCCGATAGTACCCATAATATGGGCAAGCCAGCCAAATTAGTGATTGGTGATGGCAGTTTAAGTGACAATTTTGAGCAATGCTTATTTGGCCTTACTGCAGGTGAAAGCAAAGTGATTGAACTGCAGGCCCAAGATGCGTTCGGTATGCCTAACCCTGATCATATTCATTATATGGATCGGACTAAATTTGTTGGAGATGCCGAAGTTGAAGTGGGAACCGTGATGGCCTTTTCTGGTCCGGATGGCATGGAAATCCCTGGTATTATCCAAGCGATCGCTGGTGATTCTGTCACGGTTGATTTTAACCACCCATTAGCAGGGCAAGATGTGACTTTTGAAGTTGAAATTTTGTCAGTAGAATAAGCGACCCAGAAGATAACGACTCGATGAGCAATGAAATGAAAATCCTGTTAGCGAATCCACGCGGTTTCTGTGCGGGTGTTGATCGTGCGATCAGCATTGTTGAACGTGCATTAGAAATGTATCAACCACCGATTTATGTGCGTCACGAAGTGGTACATAACCGTTTTGTTGTCGAAGGGCTCAAGCAACGTGGCGCTATCTTTGTCGAAGAGCTGCATGAAGTTCCAGATGACAATATCGTTATCTTTTCTGCTCATGGCGTCTCTCAAGCGGTACGTAAAGAGGCTAGACAGCGTGCTCTGACGGTATTCGATGCGACCTGCCCATTGGTGACTAAAGTGCATATGGAAGTCGCACGTGCCAGTCGCAAGCATATGGAAGTGGTTCTAATTGGCCATGCTGGTCATCCAGAAGTCGAAGGAACCATGGGGCAGTATGCCAGCGAACAAGGTGGGATGTACTTAGTCGAGACTCCAGCTGATGTCATCACACTAAAAGCGCAAGTCCAAGACCCAAGTAACCTGCATTATGTTAGTCAAACGACACTGTCTGTTGATGAAACCGCCGATGTGATTGATGAACTGCGCCGCGTCTTTCCCGATATTCAAGGGCCACGTAAAGATGATATCTGTTACGCCACGCAGAACCGTCAAGATGCGGTACGTGAAATGGCAGAAGATGTTGATGTGCTGATTGTTGTTGGCTCGAAAAACTCATCTAATTCGACTCGTCTTAAAGAGTTGGCCGAAAAATTAGGTACGCCGGGTTATCTGACCGATTGCCCTGAAGATGTTCAATCACAGTGGTTTGATGGGAAAGAAAAGGTTGGTGTGACAGCGGGGGCATCAGCACCAGAAGAGCTGGTCAACCAGATTCTTGAACGGATTAAAACTTTGGTTGGCGCAGATAGCGTAGAAGAGCTTCAAGGTCGCGAAGAGAACATGTTTTTCGAAGTCCCTAAAGAGCTGCAAATTAGGCAAGTCGATTAGTTTATTCTCTGATGAGTCTGACTCTCAATGATAAAACCAGCGCGATTGCGCTGGTTTTTTGTTGGAATAAAGGCTCTTCAAGGAGCCTTTATGGCCGCGGGTGTTAAACCGTCTCTGTTACGGCTTGAGGTTTTTCTTCATCAGCAAAGTCGGTATCACCTTTGCCTTTTGATGTTTTAATCACGTAACCTGCTACTGCCAGTGCGAACACAATCCCTGCTGTGGTTGAGATTTCGATAGGCATACCAAAACCTAGTGTGTGGTTATTCAGAATGAAGGTTGCACATACGGTCGTCATGAATACGGCTGGAACGGTAGTAATCCAGTGGAGCTTATTGTGACGCAGCAGGTAAGCCGATGCGGTCCACAGCATCATCACTGCCGTGGTTTGGTTGGCAAAACCGAAGTAGCGCCAGATGATGCCGAAGTCTACTTGAGTCAACACACCGCCGATAATGAACAGTGGCATTGCCATCAGCAGACGGTTACGCATTGTTTTTTGCTCCATGTTGAAGTATTCAGCTAGGATCAAACGGCTTGAACGGAACGCGGTATCACCAGAGGTAATCGGTAGGATAACCACGCCTAGGAAAGCAATGATGCCGCCAAACACACCCAGTAGACCAAATGAAGCGCTGTAAACTACATTGCCAGGGCCACCATTTTTCACCGCTTCAGATAAGCCTTCGAGTGAACCAAAGAAAGAGAGCGCAATCGCACACCAGATAAGCGCGATAACACCTTCACCAATCATTGCACCATAGAAGACAAAGCGACCGTTGTTTTCATTTTGCATACAGCGCGCCATTAGAGGTGACTGCGTTGCGTGGAAGCCAGAAATCGCACCACAAGCAATAGTGATGAATAGGGCAGGCCATAACGGCATATCATTAGGGTTTAAATTACTGAGCATATCGCTGACTTGAAAATCGCCCATTACCGTATGCTCGCTTGAGAAGGCAACGGCAGTCATTAGACCAACGGACATAAAAATCAGCAAGGCGCCAAACAGTGGGTAGAAACGACCAATGATTTTATCGACAGGAACAATAGTCGCGATAATGTAGTAAGCAAAAATGGCGATAACCATGGTTGTCATGCTGACATTTAGGCTAGTTTGATCATTGATTAGATTGGTGATCATGCCTGCAGGCGCCGAAACAAATACCACACCAACAAGCAACAAAAGAACAATGGCAAAGATATTCATAAAGTGTTTAGCGCCATTGCCTAAGTAGCGGCCAGTAATCGTCGGAACTGAGGCTCCGCCATTACGAACTGACAACATACCCGAGAAGTAGTCGTGCACCGCGCCAGCAAAAATACAACCGATAACAATCCATAGCATCGCAGCAGGACCGTACAGCGCCCCCATTATCGGACCAAAAATAGGGCCGACACCGGCGATGTTGAGGAGTTGAACTAGGTATACTTTTTTGGTCGACATTGGGACGTAATCAACCCCATCGGCTTTAGTATGCGCGGGGGTTTGACGATTTTCGTTAATGCCAAAAACTTTCTCAACGAAAGCTCCGTAAATAAAGTAGCCGCCGATTAGGGCTGCAACACAGGTTAAAAACCACAACATAGCACTCGTTCCTTTATAAAATTCGATAAGCTCACCATGCATACTATGCTGAACAGAGACAATCAGCATTCGCTTATGCAGTGAGTGGTCGTATAGTGAAATGAGTGGTTGATAGAGAAACTGAGTGGTTTTGAACTCGGCTAAGTGGTAATCGGGCGTGATTAGTGGTTTGATAGTCTGACTCGAAAAAAACAAGGAAAAACAATGAGAAAGTTAATTATGACCGCGCTAGTGTCATTGTTGGTTGCCTGTGCGAGTAGCCCACAGCAGTTGGCACAACAAGGTGATTGGCAGCAAATTGGTTATCAAGATGGGATCAGTGGCCACACATCACGCAGCTTTAAAGAGCTATCAAGTTTAGGCAGTGTCAAACAATCGGATTACGACCAAGGTTATCTTGAAGGGGTTACAGAATATTGTAATCCTGACTTTGCCTATCAGATAGGGGTATCAGGTCAGTATTACCAAGGCGTGTGTGAAGGCACTGATCAAGCGCAGAAGTTTCGAATGGAATGGCAACGTGGCTGGAATGAGCATCAGAATTAATGCTTGATGATACGAAGTGGCGGATTGGTATCAGGGAGAGTTGGGCTCTCCCTTTTGTAGATTTGTCGGATCTTAATGCGGCTTATCTTGATGAAGCTGAACCGCTTTACGCAGAAATCCATCTTGTCTTGCGAGGTGATGCTTAGCATTGTCGACGTCCATTCCAGTCAGTAACATCAAAATCGCCAGTTTAACATCATAGTCGGTCTGGATAAGCACCTTGGCAGCGGCATTTTGATCACACTCAGTGGCTTGCATGACGATACGCACCGCACGAGCAATCAACTTTTTATTGGTCGCTTTTACATCGACCATTAGGTTCTCATAGCTCTTGCCGAGGCGAATCATGCTGGCGGTTGTCAGCATGTTCAACACTAACTTTTGCGCAGTGCCTGATTTTAGGCGAGTTGAGCCGGTTAATGCCTCGGGGCCAACCACCGGGCTGATGGCAATATCAGCAATCTCAGCAATGGTAGAGTCTGGGTTACAAGACAAGGCAACGGTTGTGGCGCCAAGATCGTTGGCATAATCGAGAGCGCCAATGACGTATGGCGTTCGACCGCTTGCCGCAATACCGACCACGACATCTTGGGCGCTAAAATTGACTGATTTGAGATCGCTGACCCCCAGTTCTGGGTTATCTTCCGCGCCTTCTTTGGCTTTGAACATGGCGTCTGGACCGCCAGCGATTAACCCAAGCACCATTTGATCACAAACGCCAAAGGTTGGCGGACATTCCGAGGCATCTAATACACCAAGGCGACCACTGGTGCCGGCGCCGATATAAATCAGTCGCCCACCGACTTTGAATGCTGAGGTGATCTTATCGACTGCCAGAGCAACCTCAGGCAACACCTTTTCAACCGCAACAGGGACCAGTTGATCTTGTTGATTGATTCGCTGAACGATTTCAAGAGAAGACAATAAATCGATATCCATTGTCTCGGGGTTACGGCCTTCAGAAACCAGGTGTGATAGCGCGGCGATCAGAGCATCATTAGTCATAGTTATCCTTATTTATCAGCAAAATACATCACACCCAGAGAAACCGCTTTACTGGCTCCGGTGACTTCAGGCAAGTTGCTTGGCAAATTGTGCATGCGGCGATAGGCGAGCCAAGCAAAGGCCATCGCTTCCATATTATCGCTGTCGACGCCTTTATCGTCAGTCGACATGACCTGCCAACCTGGCAATAAGGCTTGTAAACGCTGCATCAACAGTGGGTTATGTGCACCGCCGCCGCACACCAGTAACTCTGGTTGTTCACCTTGTTGATACTGTCGGACTTCATTGGCAATGCTTTGGGCGCTAAATTCACATAAAGTGCGCTGTACGTCGGCAGGTGATAGGCAATCGTCAGCTAAGAGCGCTTCTAACCAAGGCAGATTAAATAACTCGCGGCCAGTGCTTTTCGGTGCTTGCGTCTGTAAGTAGGGCTCACTTAGAAATTTGGTTAGCAGAGTTTGGTCAACCTGACCTTGCTGAGCAAACAGAGCATCTTTGTCGAATGGTTGATGACAATGTTTGTGACACCAAGCATCCATCAGCATGTTACCAGGGCCAGTGTCATAGCCGACCACGGCGTGGTTGGGTCTAAGTACTGATATGTTGGCGATACCACCGATATTGAGCACCACCACACTGTCGGCGTGTGAGTGAAATAGACAGTGATGAAAAGCAGGCACCAGAGGCGCCCCTTGCCCACCCAGAGCAATGTCTTTACGCCTAAAATCGGCAATGGTATCGATGCCAGTCATTGCCGCGATGATATTGGCATCGCCAAGTTGAGTGGAAAACGGCATTGGGCCTTGTGGCTGGTGATAAACCGTTTGTCCATGATTGCCGATGGCAGTGATTTGCTCAGATGAATAACCACTTTTATCTAACAGCGCTATAACCGCTTGAGCGTAGAGTACACCAAGTTGGTGATCAATCTGGCCAATGGTTACCAGATCCGTTGCTTGACCAAGACAAATCGCCAAAACTTGTTGTTTGAGCGTCTCAGGCATCGGGCTTTGATGACTCGCTAACAAGCGCACTTGCCCTTGGTCTATTTCGACTAAAGCTGTGTCGATACCGTCAAGGCTGGTTCCCGACATTACGCCAATGTAGAGTTGTTTTGTCATCATGCTCAAATTCGTCAACAGTCGTGGGTAATTGATTGTAAATAGAGAATAATCCTAATAACCTCGGTAGCATAGCAAAATGGCGTTAGGATGGAGAAATTATGGGACCGTTATGGTTAGACGTCGCAGGTTGTGAACTGACTGCCGAAGACAAAGAGATTCTTGAGCACCCAACGGTTGGCGGGGTAATTTTGTTTGCGCGTAACTATCATGACAGTGAGCAGTTACTGGCGTTGAATCAATCGATTCGCAAAGCGGCGAAGCGGCCAATTTTGATTGGGGTCGACCAAGAAGGCGGCCGAGTTCAGCGTTTTAGACAAGGTTTCTCTCTCATTCCTGCTGCTCAGCAATATGCACAATTCGACCATGGTGAACAGTTAGCCAAACAAGGCGGTTGGTTGATGGCGGCAGAGCTGATTGCTCATGACATTGACCTAAGCTTTGCGCCTGTGCTTGATAAAGGCTTTGATTGTAAAGCGATTGGCAGCCGTGCCTTTGGTGACGATATCGAGAGCATCATTCGCCATAGTAGCGCCTATATGCAAGGCATGAAAGCGGTCGGAATGTCGACGACGGGTAAACACTTTCCGGGCCATGGCGGTGTTATTGCTGACTCCCATCTAGAAACGCCTTATGATCACCGTGATACCGTTTTTGAACTCGATATGCAGGTATTCAAGCTGCAGATTGAAAGCGGCATTCTTGATGCGATGATGCCCGCTCATGTGGTCTATCCTCATTATGACGATCAGCCTGCGAGTGGATCTCCATATTGGTTGCAACAAATACTGCGCGAACAATTGGGCTTTAAAGGGATTATTTTCTCTGATGATTTAACCATGGAAGGGGCGGCCATTATGGGTGGCCCTGCTGAACGTGCTCACCAGTCGCTGGTTGCCGGCTGCGATATGCTGTTGGTGTGCAATCAGCGTGATGCCCAAGTGGAGGTGCTGGATAATCTTCCCGTTATGCAAACGCCACAAGCTGAGACTTTGCTGAAAAAGCAGAGCTTTACATTGTCAGAGCTGCAACGCAGCGAGCAGTGGAAGCGGGCATCAGAGGCGATGAAACCGCTTATCCAAGCTTAACCAATAACAAGAGCTGCAGATTGCGGCTCTTTTGCTCTCAACGGTTAATGAAAACCCAACATCTCTTTAAGGGTTTTTAGATAGCGGCGGCTCACTGGCAGAGGATGGGAGCTGACGGTAATGATTTCAGCCAGACCATTGTCCAGTAACTTAATTTCTTTGATCGCTTTGATGTTGACTAAAAACTGGCGATGGCAGCGAACCAGTGGCGTTTTCTCTTCCAGTACTTTCAAGGTCAGTTGTGAGGTTGCTTTTTGCTCATGGGTTTGCACGTGGACACCACTAATATCACTGTAGGCAAATTCAACATCTTGAGTAGGGATGATCACAATGCGATTCAAACCGATACATGGAACTTGATCTAAGCTTTGGGGGGCAATCGCAGCGAAGTGCTGACGATTTGTCTGCTGAGATTTGAGTAATCGCTTAACCGTTTTTTCGAGGCGGCAGGTATCAACGGGTTTGAGTAGGTAATCAAAGGCATTGTCTTCAAACGCTTGTACCGCGAACTCATCATAAGCGGTGACAAAGACCACTTTTGGCATGGTCTCTGGATCAAGCATCGCCAGTAGCTCTATCCCAGTAATTTGTGGCATTTGAATATCGAGAAAAACCACGTCAGGTCTAAGCAGATTGATTTTCTTTAATCCTTCAACGGCATTACTCGCTTGATCAAGCACCTCGATATGACCGGTCTCTTCCAATAGCTCGGTGAGTTCCTCTCGAGCAAACAGTTCGTCATCGATGACTAACGCGGAAAGCATATTTTTACCTTATTAACAGGGGGGACTGGGAATGAGGAAGCTCATTCGGGTGTAGTGATTGGGGGCTACGTCAATATTGAGCGCAGCATCGCGGCCAAATTTGTTGGTTAGGCGTTTATCGACGATTTGGATTCCCAATCCCACATGATCCGCTTGCGGCGCTTGATAACTGCCAGCATTGTCCTCGACCACGATCTGATAGCCATCTTCAACGGCTTGGCTATAAATGCGAACTTCTCCTCCCTCCAACAGCTGTGAGATACCATGTTTGATGGCATTCTCTACCAGTGGCTGCAGGGTAAAAGTCGGAATCCGACGTTCAAGCAGTGACTCATCGATATCGATGGTCACTTCAAGACGATCAGTAAAGCGTGCTTTTTCGATGGTCAGGTAAGCATTAACGTGAGCCAGTTCCTCTTTGAGTGTAACCACATCGATGTTCTGCTTGAGGTTGCTGCGGAAAAAATGCGACAGATGCTGAATCAATTCGCGCGCTTTAAGTGGATCTCGGCGAATCACGGCGCTAATAGTATTGAGTGCATTAAAGAGAAAATGAGGGTTAACCTGCGCATGTAACAGTTTGATTTCGGCTTGCGACAGTAACGTCTGTTTTTGTTGGTAGTCTCCAAACAGAATTTGGCTCGATAGTAACTGTGCGATCCCTTCCGCCATCGACATATTGATGGTTGAAAACAACTTCCGCTTTGGCTCATACAGTTTAATGGTACCTATCACCTTATCGCCTGTGCGCAGTGGAATGATCAATGCGCTGCCGAGTTTACAGTCGCGGGAAAGGGAACATTGATAGGGCTTCTCTTTACCATCGAGATAGATGATGTCGTTTTGTTCTATCGCATCTAAGGTACTTTGTGAAGAAATTGGCGTATTTGGTTTGTGGTGATCATCGCCAATGCCGACAAAGGCTAATATCTTGGTGTCATCAGTAATGGAAACCGCGCCGACGTTGGTCTCTTCGTAAACAATTCGAGCGATTTTCTCTGCATTGTTACTGTTAAAGCCAGAAGCTAAAACACCGACGGAACGCTCAGCAATGTTGAGAGCACGGCGCGAGAAGGTGGCAGAGTACTCTTCGAAAATGGTTTTTCGGTCATGAAGAATACTCATAAAGAGCGCCGCGCCAACGGAATTGGCGATGATCATTGGGGCGGCAATCGCAGAGACTAAGACATAGGCTTGATCAAACGGCTTAGCGACCAGCAAGATGATCGCCATCTGAGCGATTTCAGCCACTAAGGTGATAGAAAACACCACGCTTGGGTTAAAAAGTTGCGAAGACTTGCCCTTACGCACAAAGTAGATATGCAGCAGCCCACCGATTAAGCCTTCTGTGGTGGTGGAGATAGCACAGGCGAGATCGGTAAATCCGCCTAAACTGTAACGATGTAAACCGCCAGTTAGCCCGACAAAAAAACCAACAATCGGCCCGCCAAATAATCCCCCCATGACCGCGCCAATAGCACGGGTATTGGCAATCGCATCGTTGATTTGTAGGCCAAAGTAGGTGCCCATAATACAAAACAGCGAAAACAGCACATAGACACTGACTTTGTGGCTAATGCGGCTAGAGATATTGAGCAAAGGCAGAAAGATCGGCGTCTTACTGAGCATATACGCCAGTACTAAATAGACACACATCTGTTGCAGTAATGAGAGGATCAGATCCATAACAATCTTAATGGCGAACTTTAGGTCTATTTTAGTTAAGAAACGTTGTAGAAAACATACGTATCTCATGTTTCTGATAATAAACGTGTTAAATATCTTTGTGTAAACTAATCATTACACCTGTGTTTTTTATAATTTACACCTTGAAATCTTTTTTTAGCCTGTTATTTTATAGTCATTAAGCCAGAGGTAAGATAATAAGTTCTGGGTGTACACAAATTTATACGGGTTATGATTATGCAAAAAAGTGAGTTGAGCAACGTAAACATTAGTAATGAGCAGGTTCTGATTACGCCTGAAGAACTGAAAGCCAAGCTACCTCTGAGCGATAACGCACGCCATTTTATACAACAATCTCGTCAAACGATTGCCGATATTATTCATAAAAAGGATCACCGCTTGCTGGTGGTGTGTGGCCCATGCTCTATTCACGATATCGACGCTGCAAAAGAGTACGCCAAGCGACTAAAAGCGCTCTCAGAGCAACTGAGCGATCAACTGTACATTGTTATGCGTGTTTACTTTGAAAAACCGCGCACCACGGTGGGTTGGAAAGGCCTAATCAATGACCCACACCTAGATGGCAGCTTTGATATTGAGCATGGTCTGCATGTTGGTCGTGAGCTTTTAGTTGATCTGGCTGAAATGGAAATTCCACTAGCAACAGAAGCGCTTGATCCAATCAGCCCGCAATATTTAGCTGATACCTTTAGTTGGGCGGCCATCGGCGCACGTACCACAGAGTCTCAAACTCACCGTGAAATGGCTAGCGGCCTTTCGATGCCGATTGGCTTTAAAAACGGCACAGATGGCAATTTGGCCACTGCGATTAACGCGATGCAGGCTGCCTCTTCAAGCCACCGCTTTATGGGCATCAACCGCGAAGGGCAAGTGGCACTGTTAACCACTCAGGGAAATGCCAACAGTCATGTGATTTTACGTGGCGGTAAACAGACTAACTACGATTCAGTCTCTGTTACTGAATGCGAACAAGATATGGCTAAATTTGGGTTAGACGCCTCATTGATGATCGACTGTAGTCATGCGAACTCGCGCAAAGATTACCGTCGTCAACCGTTGGTCGCTGAAGATGTGATCCATCAAATTCGTGAAGGCAATAAGTCGATTATTGGTTTAATGATTGAGAGTCATATTAACGAAGGAAGCCAGTCATCTGATATAGCTCTCAACGAATTGCAATATGGTGTGTCTATCACCGATGCGTGTATCAATTGGGATACAACTGAGGCACTATTACGTCATGCTCATCAAGAGCTGGTCCCATTTTTACAAGACCGTTTACCAGGCTAAGTAAAGAGTACAAGGAATATCAATGGCCGTAGAATTAAACCATTTGCGTGATCAGATTGACGCAGTAGACAAACAGATGTTGAGTTTGTTAGCCCAAAGATTGGCATTAGTTGAACAAGTTGGTGAGGTGAAAAGTGAGCATGGTTTGCCAATTTACGCCCCCGATCGCGAAGCCGCAATGCTTGCTTCTCGTCGCCATGAGGCGGAAAAAATTGGCGTGCCTCCGCAACTGATTGAAGACATTCTGCGTCGAACTATGCGTGAGTCTTACGCGAGTGAAAAAGATTCCGGCTTTAAGTGCCTTAATCCCGAATTGCGTTCGGTGGTTATCGTCGGGGGTAATGGTCAGCTAGGTGGCTTGTTTGGTCGCATGTTCACCCTGTCAGGATACGAGGTTAATATCCTTGGTAGCCAAGATTGGCATCGCGCAGACCAATTACTGGCCAATGCCGGTATGGTGGTAGTGACGGTACCGATTCATTTGACGGAAGCGGTGATCGCAAAGCTTGGCAATTTGCCACCAGATTGTATTTTGTGTGATCTCACGTCAGTAAAGTCTAAACCGCTGGCGACGATGATGAACATTCACTCGGGGCCGGTTGTTGGCTTACACCCGATGTTTGGCCCAGATGTGCCAAGTCTGGCTAAACAGGTGATTGTTTACTGCGATGGGCGCGGAGAAGAGCAATACCAATGGCTATTGAAGCAGTTTTCGATTTGGGGCGCGAGTTTATGTCAGATCGATGCGGCTGAACATGATCATGGTATGACCTTGATTCAGGCGTTACGTCACTTCACTTCTTTCGCGTACGGTCTTCATTTGAGCCGTGAAAATCCTAACATTGATAAGCTGTTACAACTGAGCTCGCCAATTTATCGCCTAGAGCTTGCGATGGTTGGGCGTTTGTTTGCACAAGACCCTAATTTATACGGTGATATCATCCTCTCGTCGCAAGAGAATATTGATATGATTAAGCGTTTTCATCGCTGTTTTGGTGAGGCGCTAGCAATACTCGATAGCAAAGATAAGCAAGCGTTTGTTGCCAGCTTTGACAAAGTGAGTGACTGGTTTGGCGATTATTCGCAGCAGTTCCTCGACGAAAGTCAGAAGCTACTTAAACAGGCCAATGATTCGATTCATCGTGGCTAGGTGAGCCGGCTGTTGTGTTATAAAAAGAGCGACCTCAGGTCGCTCTTTTTTGTTATTGCACCGTGATGTTATCGCTTTGCTGCGATTCACTTTCATTTTTTACCGTGTTGACGGAATGATCTTGGAATGGGTGATTGGTAAGGTTCACTTGTAACCTGACGGTCTCATCAATCAATTTTACCAAAGGTGCCCACTTGACCTTTTTTTCTTTCTCAAATAGGTAGTGGAAGTTTTCTGGTGTCCAATCCATGGTGTATTGCGGATTGAGAGCTCGGCCTAAAAAACGGATTTCGTAATGAAGATGCGGCCCAGTCGAGTTACCTGAGTTACCACAAGTGGCGATCAAATCACCTTTACTGACAAATTGACCACTGCGTACTTTAAACTTTGCTAAATGAGCGTAAGAGCTCATAAAACCAAATGAATGTCGCACGGTAAGGAAGTTGCCAAACCCTTTTGAACTCGGGCGCACTGTCTCTACGACACCGTCCGCAGGGGCATAAATCTGTTCGCCACGCTTACAGGTCAAATCAATCCCCGTATGGGTATGACGCTTACCAGTAATCGGGTTTGTTCTTCTGCCATAAGAAGAGGAGATACGCTGGTAATTGAGCGGAGTATCATTGGGTATCATACGAAACATGGTGGCGCGCACAGCAGAGTCGACGGCGGCAGCATCTAGGCGATCTTCAAGACTGTAATCTTCAGGCAAACTTTCGTCCGCAAGGCCCAGTACCGATTCAACATCATACACGCGCTTACCTAGCATGGTGATCTGGTTGCGTTTGTGCTCGAGTTCTTGTGACAGTGTATGAGCGGTATCAATTTGCTCGGCGTAGAGTTGCTCTAGTTGTTCTTTTTGCACTTCAAGTGCTTGAAGTTTATTTTGCCAATGATAACCAAAGTAGCCAACGCCAGACGTGATACTGACGCTGAACAAACTGAGGGCGACAATGAGCGCTTTTCTCGATACGTGGAAGGTCTGTCTCCCTGATTTGTCAGGGATAGAAATAGTAATTTTGTTCGACATAGAATATTAGTTAGGTGTACTCACCAAGGTCAGATAAGTGTTCGATGTCTCGGTGTAACAGATCATCATCACCGACATTCAATTCAACTAATCGCTTCAGGTGACCAATACTCTCAATATCAATATGATCAATACTTAGACGTATCACATTGTTATGTAGACCAACAACATTGGCTACAAGTTGGAGGGTAATATCACTGTCTGGGAGCGAGAAGGTAACATTGACTTGTTTATCGGTGTCCAATAGGCCAAATTGCTCACTGGTTGCTAACACACCGTGCAGCGACAGGTCACAGATTAAGGCGTTGACCTCTGTTGAGTCTTGAGTCAGTACTGCTTTTGCTTGATAAACAATACGCGAAAAACGACGACGTTCGATCATAACTTTCTCTCTTAATTCCAACTCATAAGAGTAACAAAACCAAAGCGGCCACTATGCGCGGTTGTTCGCATTCTTCGCTTGCCACTAGCAAAACTTATTCGCAGTGTGAGCTCGATAATAAAGGCCGCTAATGGTAGCGGCCTTTGAACAAATTTCAAGCAATATTACTTAGTGATACGCTTGTATTTGATGCGATGCGGCTCAGCAGCTTCAGGACCAAGGGTTTTCTTCAACCAATCCATATACTCAGTATAGTTGCCTTCGTAGAAGTTGACTTGACCTTCATCGCGGTAATCGATGATGTGGGTCGCGATGCGATCGAGGAACCAACGGTCGTGCGAGATAACCATGGCACAGCCAGGAAACTCGAGTAGTGCTTCTTCAAGAGCACGTAACGTTTCGACGTCGAGATCGTTGGTTGGCTCATCGAGCAATAGAACGTTGCCGCCAGCCTTTAGTAGCTTAGCAAGGTGGACACGGTTACGTTCACCACCAGATAGTTCACCGATGATCTTCTGTTGATCTGAACCCTTAAAGTTAAAGCGTGAACAGTAAGCGCGAGCAGGGATCTCAAAGTTGTTGATCTTGATAATATCCGCCCCTTCAGAAATCTCTTTGAAGACGGTTTTACTGTCATCCATAGAGTCGCGGAACTGATCAACTGAAGCCAGTTTAACCGTTTCACCCATCTCAATCGTGCCAGAGTCAGGTTGCTCGGCACCGCTTAGTATCTTAAACAGGGTTGATTTACCCGCGCCGTTGGCACCGATGATACCGACGATCGCCCCTTTAGGCATGCTGAACGATAGGTTATCAATCAAAACACGACCATCGAATGATTTGGTTAGATTGTTAACTTCAATAACCTTGTCACCAAGACGTTCACCAGGTGGGATGAACAGTTCATTGGTTTCATTACGTTTCTGGTGATCGCCACTTTGTAGCTCTTCAAAACGTGCCATACGCGCTTTCGATTTCGCCTGACGACCTTTCGGGTTTTGACGTACCCACTCAAGTTCTTTCTCGATGGTTTTCTGACGAGCTTTCTCTTGTGACGATTCTTGTTGTAGACGCGCGTCTTTTTGCTCAAGCCAAGAAGTATAGTTTCCTTGCCATGGAATACCTTCACCACGGTCAAGTTCAAGAATCCAACCAGCAGCGTTGTCGAGGAAGTAACGGTCGTGAGTAATCGCAACCACTGTCCCCGCGTAGTCAACCAAGAAGCGTTCTAGCCAAGCGACTGATTCCGCATCCAAGTGGTTGGTTGGTTCGTCGAGAAGTAGCATGTCCGGCTGTTCAAGCAGAAGACGACAGATAGCCACACGGCGGCGTTCACCGCCTGATAAATGTTCAATCTTGGCATCCCACTCAGGCAGGCGAAGTGCGTCGGCGGCACGCTCTAGAGCGTTATCCAGATTGTGGCCATCTTTGGCTTGGATCAGGGCTTCGAGTTCACCTTGCTCTTTGGCCAGTGCATCGAAATCTGCATCAGGTTCTGCGTATGCTGCGTATACTTCATCCAGACGTTTCATGGCGCCAGCCACATCCGATACCGCTTCTTCAACGATTTCACGAACGGTTTTTGACTCATCAAGCACTGGTTCCTGAGGCAGGTAACCAACCTTAAGGCCAGGCTGTGGACGTGCTTCACCATCGATGTCAGTATCAATACCTGCCATAATGCGTAGCAAGGTCGATTTACCTGAACCGTTGAGACCCAAAACGCCGATTTTAGCGCCAGGGAAGAAGCTTAGAGAGATGTCTTTAAGGATTTGTCGCTTTGGTGGCACAATTTTGCTCACTCGCGACATGGTATATACGTATTCAGCCATCGCCGATCGTTCCTAAATTGTCAATTCACGTAGCAAGCTATTTTATACTAACTGAGCATAGTTTGTTACTAGAGAAACACACTCTGTCATTTGTCGTGTGTGTTAATGATGAATAAATGAGCAAAGGTGCGGTGGTAGCTAGCGAGATGTCACAGTTATGTGAATTTATTATTATTTACATCTGTCTGCTTTACACGGCTGTTTACAATGATCATTAATAGGGAAATCTAAATTAAAGATTGCTAATCTCAGGATGAGACTTATATGACGTTGACTTCTATCAAGTCGCTGCATCGCATTCCTTCATCGTTACTTGTTATATCTTCGATGGTTTGCAGCGCCAGTTTTGCCACGATGAGCGTGGCGGCTGACATACAACAACAACGAGACTTGTACGACCAAGCACAACAGCTTTTGGATGATAAACAGGTCGAAAAGTATCAAACGTTAAGGTCAGAAATCGCCGATTACCCGTTAACGCCTTATGTCGATTACCGGAGCTTTTTGGTCGACATCGGTGAGCGAACGCCACAACAGGTCGAACAGTTTATTGATCAGCATACCAGTTTTCCTTTTTCGGGGCGGATTCGTGCCCCTTACATTGACGAGTTAGCAAAGCAAAAAGATTGGACACGGCTACTAGAATTTCAAACCACTGAACCGCGTGGCGAAACTTACCAGTGTCACTATTATTATGCGCACTCACAGCGTGGTGATAAAGCGTTAGCGTATCGTGGCGCTGAGCAATTGTGGTTGTCTGGTCATAGTATTGCTGATGCGTGTGAGCCACTGTTTTCAGCTTGGGATGAGGCAGGATTAAAAACCGAACAACTGGTCTTGGATCGCATGCTTTTGGCATTTGAAGCGCGTAACGACAGCTTGATGCGATATTTGCAAAAGCAGCTCAGTACAGAGCAAGCGAAGCGTCAAGCGAGCGAAATGCGGCAACTGTTTGCAAACCCCGGCGCCGTTGCTACCTTTGCTAAGCAGCACTCGGTGAGCGCGTTTAATCAAAAACAAGTCGAGTTAGCATTACAAAAGCTGGCACGTAAAGATGTCGAGCAAGCGCAGCAGATACTGGAACCCGTCGTCAAAGCGCAGCAGTTTTCGGCGTCGCAAAGACAGAATTTGGCTGATTATCTCTCTTTCCGTTTGATCAATACTGAGTCGGAATCATTAGCACGCTGGCGTGACAAACAGATAGCCAATACCGCGAGTACGGCATTGCTTGAGCGTCGGGTACGCTTAGCGATTCAATCTGCCGATTGGCAGCAAGTCGTCGATTGGATAGCTAAATTACCGCCAAGTAACCAGCAGGAGTTACGCTGGCAGTATTGGCTTGGCCGCAGTGAAATGGAGCTAGGCCAAAGCGTTACTGGCCAGCAACGTCTTGAAGCCATCATCGGTCAACGCAATTTTTACAGTGTTGCCGCGGCAAAAGAGCTCAAGCGATCGATTCAATATCCGACCACTGAGATCCGTTTAGATAAATCGAAGATACAGTCATTTCACCAAGAATTAGTTCGGATTGAAGAGTTGGTCGACCGGGATAAAATTGCTGCCGCGAAAAGTGAGTGGCGCTGGTTACTTGGGCGCGCCAGTGGTAACCAAAAAGAGATGTTGGCAGCTTATGCTTCCTTTATGGGGTGGCATAACCTGACGGTGACCGCCAGTATCCAAGCTCGGATGTGGGATAACCTGCAAATTCGCTTCCCAGTTGCCCATCGCTGGTGGTTTAACTTTTTTGCCGATAAACACAGCATTGATCCGATCACCTTGATGTCACTGGCGCGTCAAGAAAGTGCGCTAGATATTGAGGCCCGCTCACCCGTTGGTGCGCGAGGCATTATGCAAATTATGCCCTCAACCGCCAAATATACCGCGCGTAAATACAAACTCAGTTATCAAAGTAGTGATGACTTATATGAAGTAGGAAAAAATATTGAGATCGGTAGTCATTACCTCAATGGTTTACTTGAGCAATATGATAACAATCGAATTTTTGCCTTAGCTGCGTATAATGCAGGGCCAAATCGAGTAAAAACTTGGCGAGAAAGAACCCAAGGTAAATTAGACGCTTATGCATTTATTGAGTCGATTCCGTTTAAAGAGACTCGCGGTTATGTGCAGAATATCTTGATGTTTGAAACCTACTATCGAGAGGTATTAGGCGTCGATGGAGCGTTTTTGAATCAGCATGAGCTGAAGACTAAATATTAACGAGCAATGTGTAGATGTCTTTACAACCTGAGTATCAAGAGTGGCAGCAGATCCTCGATCTGATAAAACATAGCACTGAGTCAGAGCAGCATGAGATGTTGTTGACGATGTTATTAACCCCAGATGAGCGCGATGCTCTGGTGGCGCGCGTGAATATTTTTCGCGAGCTACTCAAGGGCGACTTGTCGCAGCGCCAAATCAGTCAGATGCTCGGGGTCGGGATTGCAACCATTACGCGCGGCTCTAACGAACTCAAATCAAAAAGCGACAGTGATAAGCAGCAAATTGCTCAACTACTGGATAAAAAATAGGCGGCTTGAGCATGCTATTTTTTATTTCGATAGGTTGGCTGGAAAGTGGTCGGGATTGAGGAAAGGAATCAAGGCTAAAATAAGGGCTTGGTGGTAAACCGAGCTGCGCGTAAGTAAGTTATGAGTAAGCAAACCGATCGCACCGCCTTTTTGTTTAATATTCTCAGTAGCAAACACTTGGTCCATCACATCGCCGAGTTCATTGGCGTACTCGAGCTTTTCTAACACCACTGGTGGCAACATCAGACTTGCCGAACGAGATTCACCCCGATGTGTGTGCGACTCGATGACCATCCAAGCAAAGGTGATATGACCTTCAATGCCCGCCTCTAGGCCAACATAAAAGTCGCCGTTTGGCTCTAATGCCTTAGCATTTTTAACCCGATTGAGTGCCCCTAAGTGAGTTTCCTCATTACCCATAGGCTGATCCGCAACGTCACTGGCGACATCCACGCCAATAAATTCAAACGATTGCTGGGCAAAACTCGCAGAAAATGCACTTTGTACTGCGCGTATTTTGGCGGGATTAAGCGAAGCGACAATAACCTTCTTCATGGACATTTCGATTTCCTTTTGTCTGACTGATGTTTGATTGTAACTCAGTTAACGTCAGCGGCGGTGAAAGATAGAACCCTTGCAGGTAGTCACATTGGTTTGAGGCTAGCCAGTGCTGCATCTCTTCCGATTCGATGCCTTCTGCGGTCACTAACATCGATTGTGAATGACACAAATCAACCAAAGGTTTTACCACTTGATGGTGTCCGGTTCGCAGTAAGGTTTCCAAGAACTGGCGATCAAATTTGATTTTTTGCACTGGGTATTCAAACAATTGAGTAATTGAGGTGTAGCCAGAACCAAAATCATCAATCGTTAAATTAAAGCCCATCTTAGATAGCTCATAGAGCAGTGGATGACTTTGCGAGTCAGAAGCGAAAGTTTCGGTGATTTCGAAATCAATCCATTCAGGGTTAATCGGGTACTGGGTCATCAGTTGGTGAATATCACGTGCGAGCTGTACAGAGTCAAGCTCGGCCGAAGACAAATTGATTGAGATCTGAATCGGGGTGGTAAAATTACGTTGAACAGCGGCGAAATCTTTAAAGGCTTGTTCGATTACCCAACGATCAATGGTACCAAACAGGCCAATTTGTTCAGAAATGGGTATGAACTCACAGGGAGTGACTTTGCCAAGATCCGGTGAGTTCCAACGAAGTAGTGCCTCAACGCCAACCACTTGCAGACCGCTTGCGTCAAAATAAGGTTGATAAAGTAAAGTGAACTGATTGGTCAGATCATGGCTACGTAGTGCACGTTCAATTTGCGTGCGGCGGAATACGATCGCATCTAACTCACTTGAGTAATGGGCAACCTGATTTTTTCCAGCTCGCTTAGCTTGATACATTGCAGTATCGGCACGTGATAATAGTTTGGTTAAATCTCTACCATCTAATGGGTAAGTCGCAATACCGATGCTGGCAGTGATAGGAAAATTACCAATCACTTCAGCGGTATGGTTTTGAATTGGCGCCAAGACTAAATCCGCCAATTCATCGGCATAAGTTTTACTGTGTTGTGCGGCAACAAAAATGGCAAACTCATCGCCTGATAGGCGTGACGCGAGGCATTGAATGGAATGTGTGTGTGCCATTTTTTGAGTAATTGCTGTGATATGGCGAGCAAAATTTACCAGTAAAGCATCGCCAATTTGATGGCCGTACTTATCGTTAACGTACTTGAAGTTGTCCAAATCAATATAGAGTATCCAAGCGTAAGGGGTTTGAGTCAGCTTACGTTCAACAAAGGTCTGGAACTGATAGCGGTTGGGAAGTTGTGTCAAATGATCGTTTTCTGCCATCGCCTTGGTTTTTTGATAGCTAGAGTCAAGCTCTTGGTACATATCATAAAAGCGAGCGGAAAGACGGCCTATTTCATTATTGCTGCCGAGACGCTCAATATTAGAGCGCTGACGTAATTCAACTTCGCGCAGTTGCCCATCGAGCTGAGTGATCGGTTTGATGACATGACGGCGAAGCAAGAAAAGAAGAATTAAAACCGTAGCCAACGATGAGAGTCCAAACGCGAGCAGAAGGTGCAGCTCTATTTGCGATAGTTTTTGCGTGATCAAGTATTGTGCGGGATCGAGCACGGCATGTAAATCAGGCTGAAGCTCAACCGACTGAGCGAGTCCGGAGGTCATTATTGGCTGTTTGGAAAAGAAAATGCTGCTGTCATTATCGAACTCAAGAATACGTTTGATCTGATCGAATTGCTCGAGTGACAGTGAAACCACAACAAAGAATACTTGGTCGCGATTGTAGCTAAGCGGTGAGGCTAAGGTATGGTTATCTAATACATCGTAGCGAATCAGAATACTCTGCCCCTGATAGCTTTTGGTATACCCGGTATGAGAAGTCGCGCCTGTTGTCTGATAGGTGGTTTGAATGTAGTTGAGTACATTTTGGTCTAACGTCGAAAAAGGATCGCTTTGATTATCAGAGTAGAAGCGAACGTGTTGCTCACCATCGACAATGGCAATACTAATGTCATCTCTTTGATTGGGCTGTAGGCTACGAATAGTGGTCTGTAAGGCCTCAATCAGCTTCATTTCCCTATATGGGTTGTCTAGCTGATGAAAGTAGTGGCGAATGATATCGCTTTTGGTCAAGGTTAACGAATAGCTGTTAATCAATGCAACAGACTGGCGAAAGTGACCCGCCAGCTTTTCCATCGAAAGTTGGAGGTAACTTTGCTCGCGCTTGATCAATGCTTCCTTCTGACTGATATAAATACTGTAGCTAGATAGGATGGCGCTGAGCAAAACAACGGGCGCGACCAGTAATAAAACCCTAGTGTTTAGCTTCATGACGTTTCAGTAGTTGATTAATTATTTTCGCTCGCAGGGCGATGTTATCTGCCGAGAGTTCGCTATCTATACGAGCTTTTTTTATGCGCTCAGGCTCAGGGAATAATGATGCATCATTCACATACCAATCGGGCAATAGTTTCATAGCACTTAAGTTAGGTGTTGCAGCTTTGATATTTTTTGCATTGATTGCAGCAACTTGCGGGCGCATAAGAAATTCCAGAAATGCTTTTGCCCGTGGCTTATGCTGTGAATAGTGACTGATGGCTAAACAGTCGACCCACACAAACAGTTCTCCGTCAGGAATGACAAAATCCCACTGGTCTTGCTGGTAGAAGCGGTTGAGTGAATATTGATCGCCGCTGTAAGCGAGCGCCATATCCATTTGTGATGCATCAGACTGGCTGCGGACGTAACTCAAAACATAATCATAGCTAAGAACATGCTGGTTAAACTCAATCAGGCTAGGGTAGGCATGCTTGAGTTGCTTGGGGTCATCCGTTATGGGCGATAAACCTAAGCTGTACAACACGGGTAAAAATGTTTCAGTACTGTCGTTGATCATCCCGATTCGGCCGCTCATTGAAGAGGAAAGATCCAGAAATTCTTGCCATGAGGTGGGGGGTGTATCGATAGCCGACTTGCGATAAGCGATGCCGACTGAACCCCAAAAATAGGGCACTGCATAGTCACCACAGGCTTGATTCCACATGGGAGCATTGTGCTCTCGTCCTTTCAGCGTGGAAAGATCCTCGAATGCGCCTAAACGGCCATATATTTGCGCTGAAACATTGTCTAATACCACGACATCGAAGGGCAGTTGAGGGTTGTTCATCATCAATAAGCTACGTTCGTCGTCATTGTCGAAATGGGAGAGAGACAATGAACTTCCAGCCTCTGATTGCCATTGTTGGAGAACAACAGGAGCTAGGGTATCTTCCCACATGAAGACATTAAGTGATGGATGGTCTGCGTGGACAGCACTAGGAATGAGAAACAAAAGAAATAGGAATAAAGCTCTCATACTGACTAACAAATACCTTATCGGAAGTAGAATGCGTATCAGAGTATGAGTGAGCTGACACCGAAACTAATATGCAACTTATTGTTTTTAATAGTATGGATATTAGTTAATAGTGTCAGCTAGTTAGTGACGGTTATTTGAGCCAGTTAACTTAATTACTGTAACTTAACTTGGGTCGGCTTCACATTTTCACTCGGGTAACAACCAAGTACTTTCAGGTGTTTGGTGATCTTGGTTAACTCAGCAAGGGCTTGTTGCATCTGTTGCGAGTCGAGGTGAGATTCCAAATCAACGTAGAACATCTCTTCCCAAGGGTTGCCCATAATAGGGCGAGATTCCAATTTGGTCATGTTGATATCGTAGCGTTGCAACACGAGCAAGGTTTCCACCAGTGAACCTGCCTGTTGGGAAGTCGACATGATTAAGGTTGTTTTTGCAGGGATCTGGGCGGACACTTCAACCGGTTTACGTGCGACCACAATAAAACGTGTGTGGTTTTCGGTTTGGTTAGCAATGTTGCTTTGTATTGGCTGCAATCCATACAACTTACCGCTTGAAGCATTACCAATGGCTGCGACATCGTCTCGATTCATCTGCTTCACTTTGAGCATGGCATCGGCGGTACTCGGACAGGATTCAAGCTTAACCCCATCAAGCTTACTCAAAAACTCACTGCACTGAGCGTGCGGCTGAGGGTGAGAATAGAGTGTTTTGAGCGCCTCGAGACGAATTTCTGATGTGGCGACTAAGCAGTGTTCAATTGGTAACGTTAACTCACCAACGATATAGAGCGTTGTGTGTTGCAGTAGATCGTAGACTTCGTTGATTGAACCTGAACTGGTGTTTTCAATCGGTAATACACCATAGTCAGCATGGCCAGATTCAACGGTATTGGTGACTTGCTTAAAATGTTCGCAGTTAAGTTCAATCAGCTCAGTGTTTTTACGGCTGAAGTATTCTCTACTCGCAAGGTGTGAGTAGGAGCCTTTTGAGCCGAGGAAAGCAACTCGAGCTAAAGGTTTGCGACTCAGTTCTGGGTTGGCAAGGTTTTGCAAATATGATTGCTGCAGTAAAACAGAGTCTTCAATAATGGTATGGAATAATTTGGTGATGTACTGAGCGTCTAAATTGTATTTATCGTGGCCATTATTGATAAGTTTAACCAACAGTTGCTGCTCACGCGTGGCATCACGTACTGGCTTAGAGGTTTTTACCTTACTTTTCGCCACTTCAATACTCATTTGACGACGTTCAGACAAAAGCTGGAGTAATTGGTCATCAAGCTCGTTTAGCCGAAGTCGAATTTGTTCAAGTGAGTATTTTTGGTCAGTCATCCTAATATTCCTCATAAAAAAAGCCTCCCGAGGGAGGCTTTCTGTTCGTTTTTGACTTATCTTTCGAAAACGAGAGCGCCTCTCCGGTTTAGTGGAGAAAAAATAAGTCGAAAAAGAACAGGACAGGTGTGCGCATAGTTATCTACTTAGTTATCAATCCTTAAACACAATAAGCAACCCACTATGGGGCGTCAAGCAAAAAAATAGCGCCTTGCAGCGCTATTTTTACTCTGAGTACTTATTGACTACTCAACTTCATCTTGCAGTTCATCTTCAAGCTCTGGCTTGTCAGTACGACGTGATTCAGGCTTATGACGCAATTTGTTTAGCTGACGTTCTAGTTTCTGTTCTACCTCGTTGACGGCAGCGTATAAATCTTCGTGAGTCGCAGATGCAACCAGTTGTCCTTTTGGCACAGTAATCACAGCTTCAAATTTCTTCTGTTTGTTTGGCTCCTCGCTGAAGCTTGCCTGACAACCGATAATGTCCACTTGCCACTTTTCTAGTTTTTGAAACTTGCTCTCTATATGAGTGCGAATTGCAGAGGTGATGTCGATGTTTTTGCCTGTGATATTTACTTTCATAGATAATTTCCTCTGTTTTCTCCCTCATGGGTTACGTTCAGATTACTTATCCATGGCTAAAATAATGTGATCTAAATCACTATTTTGTGGGTGTGTTTGAGAGTTAAATTCAAACGTGATCCAACTCAAAGAGTCAGTGAAATGAGTCACGAAAAAGCTTGTATCATGCTGAAAACAGATTAGATTGGTAGAGGTAACACACTAAAATTCAATCGTTTTTTAGAGCCTAGTTACGACCTAACAAAACAATTGCTTAGCTTTTAAGCTGCAATAAAATGTGAATGGAATACCTCAATCGGCACTATTTTATTTTCCTACCACTTATTGCCGTTCGATCACTACTAGAACGAGAGTTTACCCGTCCCTTACTTTGTCGAATATATAAATGGTTTGATAGATAATCGAACGTACCGATAAAGATTCAAGACATGTGCGCTGCAAAATGCTCCGCATCATACATCGCTTTATCCTATTTGTTTTAAATGACGTGGCAAAATAGTTGTTTTATCAAACGTTAAGATATAAAAACGCCTCTAGAAAAAGGCGTTTTTTTACTTTTAACAATGAGTTACTTAGGGTTGAGTTCGATCAGTTCTTGAGTTCGTTTTACGGCATCTTCTAAACCTAGCTGCTGGTAAGCTTGGAGTTGAATCTCGAGCGATTTACGCGCGGCTTCAGTATCCGGATAGGTTTTTTGCAACTCTTGAGTACGCTTAATTGCCGCAATCCAAGCTTCGCGACGCAGATAAAAATCTGCAGTAGCTAAGTCATATTCAGCTAAACGATTCTTCAAAGCGAACATACGTTTTTGTGCATCTTGGGCGTATGGACTCGCCGGGTAGCGTTCTAGCAACTTTTTAAAGTCACTAAAGGCGCTTTTGACCGGCTCGGGATCGCGATCACTACGATCTACATTAAATAAATCGTGCATAAAGTTGCGATCTTGTGCCATATGAGTGAGCCCGCGCATATACAGAACCCAGTCGAGCTTTTCGTGGGTTGGGTTCAAGCGTGTAAAGCGTTCAATGGTTGCAAGCCCGAGCGCCAAGTCGTCGTTTTTGTAGTATGCGTAGATTAAATCCAGTTGTACTTGCTCTGAATAGGCGCCAAATGGATAACGAGAGTCCAGCGCTTCTAATCTCTCGATCGCTGTCAGCCAATTACCACTTTGAAGCGAAATCTGTGCTTCTGAGTAAAGCTCAGATGGTGGCACGTCTGGAACAATCTCTTCGCTGCTTGAGCAGCCAACCAGTACAGATAGTGCCAACAAGCTAGATAAAGTGTGCTTTTTCATGTCAGGGTTCGATTCCTTGAGATAAATATTTCTGTTGCTCTCGTTACTTTCTATCCAGTAACGGATACAATGCTCGATATTATATTTTTCCACAGTAGAGACAATTAGTCTCACGGTTTTTAAAAAAGTTCGATATGGCTCAGCAGATTGAATTAACAAATACAGTAAAAGATAGCCAATTAGGCCAGCGCCTAGACCAGGCTATTGCCGAATTATTTGCCGATTTTTCACGTTCGCGACTCAAAGAGTGGCTAGTGGAAGGGAAGGTTCGAGTAAACGGCGAAGTGGTTACCAAGCCTCGCACCAGAGTTATGGGTGGTGAGGAAATTATTCTGCAAGCAGAGCTTGAAGATGAAGAGCGTTGGGAAGCGCAAGATATTCCATTAAACATAGTGTTTGAAGATGACGACATTATGGTGATCAATAAACCGCGTGGTTTTGTTGTTCACCCTGGTGCCGGCACGCCAGATGGCACTGTGCTCAATGCATTACTATACCATTACCCAAACATTGCCGAAGTGCCACGTGCTGGTATTGTGCATCGTTTGGATAAAGATACAACTGGCTTGATGGTTGTTGCGAAAACAGTACCTGCTCAAACGCGTTTAGTACGTGCTCTTCAGAAGAAGCGTAACTTTATTCGTGAGTATGAAGCGATCGCAATCGGTCGGATGACGGCGGGTGGTCGCATTGAGCAGCCTATTGGTCGACACTCGACAAAACGCACTCTAATGGCAGTCAGCCCAATGGGTAAACCTGCGATTACCCACTACCGTGTGGCAGAACATTTCCGTGAACATACGCGTATTCGTTTACGTCTAGAAACGGGGCGTACGCACCAGATTCGTGTTCATATGTCTTACCTTCAGCACCCGCTGCTAGGTGACACTGCGTACGGTGGCCGAGCGCGCATCCCAAGTGGCGCAACCGAAGAGCTGGCAGAGAAAATTCGTGGCTTTGATCGTCAAGCGTTGCACGCTGTGATGCTTAAATTTGAGCATCCGATAACTGGCGAAGAGGTTGAGTTTCACGCGCCAGTCCCTGACGATATGGTTGAAATGGCCGAAGCGCTGCGTCAAGACACGCAAGAGCACGGCTTGGAAGACGAATATTAATCATGCAGGTGATTATCCCCAACTGGCCCGCACCTAAAACGATCAAAGCGTTTGCATCGACACGATGCGATGGCTTTTCTCGTGGTGTATATCAAGGGCTTAACCTAGGTAGCCATGTTGGGGATGACTTAAGCACAGTGCAGAAGAATCGTGATTGGTTGACCCGACAGTCCGACATGCCATCGGCCCCTGTTTGGCTTAATCAGACTCATTCTACGTTGGTCGTTGAACAATCTGAGCTAACAACTCAGGTACTTGATGCTGATGGTGTCTCTACCCATATTCCAGGTGTGGTTTGTTCGGTGATGACTGCGGATTGCTTACCTGTGTTGCTGACTAATGTTCAAGGCACGCAAGTGGCAGCGGTGCATGCAGGTTGGCGTGGATTGGCCAATGGTATTATTGAAAATGCACTTGAACAGTTTGATGGGCAAGTCATGGCGTGGATTGGGCCTGCGATAGGACCTAGTGCATTTGAAGTCGGTAAAGATGTGCTAGACGCATTTGTATCCGCTCACCCTGAAGCTTACAAAGCCTTTACTTTGACCAGCAAACAAGGGAAGTGGTTAGCCGACATGAACCTACTTGTTCAACAGAGACTTAACCGTGCAGGAGTTGAACAGGTTTACTTCAGCAACCTTTGTACCTACACAGACTCACAACGTTTTTACTCTTACCGCCGCGATGGCGTCACTGGCCGACAAGCTAGTTTTATTTGGATAGACAACTAGTCGCTCCATTTCGATTGTTTTATTCTTCATCTTTCCCTTGAAAATCCCCTTCAGCGTATCCATCTTTCATACTGATTAGTTCATTTTCTCAGTTGAGGTAGGAAGGTAGATATGCGTCTTGATAGATTTACCAGTAAATTTCAAATCGCTATATCCGACGCTCAGTCGTTGGCGTTGGGACGCGATCATCAATATATCGAACCTGTGCATCTAATGGTGGCGCTCATGGACCAAAATGGTAGTCCAGTTCGCCCTCTATTAACTATGCTGGATGTCGATGTTACTCATCTACGTTCTAAGCTAAGTGAAATGCTTGACCGATTGCCTAAAGTCAGTGGTATCGGTGGGGATGTACAGCTATCTGGCTCAATGGGAACTTTGTTCAATTTATGCGATAAGGTAGCTCAAAAGCGCCAAGATGCTTACATCTCATCTGAAGTGTTTTTATTAGCGGCCTTAGAAGACAAGGGGCCTCTCGGTGCATTACTTAAAGAGCTGGGGTTAACGGAAGCCAAAGTAAGTGGAGCGATTGACAAAATTCGCGGTGGTCAAACGGTGAATGACCCGAATGCGGAAGAGTTACGTCAAGCGCTTGAGAAATTTACTATCGATCTTACCGAGCGGGCTGAGCAAGGTAAGTTGGATCCGGTTATTGGTCGCGACGATGAAATTCGCCGCACAATTCAAGTTTTGCAACGCCGGACTAAAAACAACCCAGTCATTATTGGTGAACCGGGTGTGGGTAAGACCGCGATCGTAGAAGGTTTAGCACAACGCATCATCAACAATGAGGTGCCAGAAGGTTTGCGTGGCCGCCGAGTGTTGTCGCTCGATATGGGCTCCTTGATTGCGGGTGCTAAATACCGTGGTGAGTTTGAAGAGCGCTTAAAGTCGGTGCTCAATGAACTATCAAAAGAAGAGGGCAATGTTATCCTCTTTATTGATGAGATTCATACCATGGTTGGCGCTGGTAAAGGCGAAGGGTCAATGGACGCAGGTAACATGCTTAAACCTGCATTAGCCCGCGGTGAGTTACATTGTGTTGGTGCTACAACCTTAGATGAGTACCGCCAATACATTGAAAAAGATCCGGCATTGGAGCGTCGTTTCCAAAAAGTGCTGGTGGATGAGCCTACAGTCGAAGATACCGTGGCAATTTTACGTGGCTTGAAGGAGCGATACGAACTTCATCATCACGTTGAAATTACTGACCCGGCGATTGTCGCTGCGGCGAGCTTATCTCATCGCTATGTCTCGGATCGACAATTGCCCGATAAAGCTATCGACTTAATCGATGAAGCCGCGTCGAGCATTCGCATGCAGATAGATTCGAAGCCTGAGTCTCTCGACAAGCTGGAACGTAAGATCATTCAGCTTAAAATCGAGCAACAAGCGTTAGGTAACGAACATGATGAAGCGAGTGAAAAGCGTTTAAGCACGCTTAACCAAGAGCTAGCCGAGAAAGAGCGTGAGTTTGCGGAACTTGAAGAGGTGTGGAATGCCGAGAAAGCAGCATTGTCTGGTACTCAGCATATCAAGTCTGAACTCGAACAGGCGAGGATGGATATGGAGTTCGCTCGCCGAGCAGGTGATTTGAACCGAATGTCAGAACTGCAATACGGTCGTATCCCTGAACTCGAGAAGCAACTGGACTTGGCAACACAAGCAGAGATGCAAGAAATGACATTGCTGCGCAATAAAGTCACTGATAACGAAATTGCTGAAGTGTTATCAAAGCAGACCGGGATACCAGTCTCGAAAATGCTTGAAGCAGAAAAAGAGAAACTGCTTGGCATGGAAAATGTGCTGCACAACCGAGTGATTGGACAAGCTGAAGCTGTTGAAGTGGTGTCCAATGCCATTCGTCGTAGCCGAGCTGGACTATCTGATCCGAATAAACCGATTGGTTCCTTCTTGTTCTTAGGGCCAACTGGGGTCGGTAAAACTGAACTGTGCAAAACACTGGCTCATTTCATGTTCGACAGCGAAGACGCCATGGTGCGGATTGATATGTCGGAATTTATGGAGAAGCATTCAGTGGCTAGATTGGTTGGCGCGCCTCCGGGTTACGTCGGCTATGAAGAGGGAGGTTACTTGACCGAAGCGGTGAGACGTAAACCTTATTCAGTTATCTTGCTCGATGAGATAGAAAAAGCACATCCAGATGTGTTCAATATCTTACTGCAAGTGCTCGATGATGGACGTTTAACTGACGGTCAAGGTCGTACGGTAGATTTTCGTAATACAGTGGTGATCATGACATCGAACTTGGGGTCAGCGAGAATCCAAGAAAGTTTTGGTACGGTTGACTACCTCGGCATGAAAGAACAAGTGATGGAAGTGGTGAGTCAACATTTCCGTCCAGAGTTCCTCAACCGAGTTGATGAGAGTGTGGTATTCCATCCGCTAGCTAAAGACCACATTAAGTCGATTGCTTCTATTCAGTTGCAGCGATTGGCTAAGCGCATGGAAGAAAAAGGCTACATTCTTGAGGTGTCAGATAAAGCACTTGAATTAATTGCTCAAGTTGGTTTTGACCCTGTCTATGGTGCAAGGCCGTTAAAACGAGCAATTCAAAATAGTGTAGAGAACCCTCTAGCGAAAGAGATTCTCTCCGGTACGATTGTTCCTGACAAACCAGTCAAACTTGTGGTGAGCAACGATCAAATCTTAGCGCACCAATAATAGCGTTCTTTAAACCATAGTTAAGGGCTCCGAGAGGAGCCCTTTTGTTTTCTTTTTAGACGGCTTGGTGGTTTAGTGAGCAAACGAGCTTGAAAGAACGTTTTTTTCTATTTTAACTATTGTGCTTTGTCGAGAACTGCCTATAATCCGCTTCCGTTGTCACGGGAAACCGAGCTGAAAAGTAATGACAACCAAGACGGTGAAAGTTAAGCAATAACTTTCGAAGAAATAGCAAAAAAAGTGTTTGACACTGAATGTTATCTCGATAAAATAGCCGTCCGTTTTGAGCAAGGCTCAAACAACGCTCTTTAAAAATATAGACCTATCAATCTGTGTGGGCACTCGTTGATGATAATCCAATACGTTATTGCTTAGGCAATGACCGTTTCTTCGGAAACACATTGGGTTCAATGAACTGAGTGACCAATACGAATAGCTACTTGTAGCTATTTGGCACAGTCAATTCATTATCATTCTGTTGGAATGATAATAGCTTTAAAATTACCGTTTACTTTCGAGTAAGCGCAGTTTTGAAGTCAGTATTCATTGAGCCGAAAAAACTTAAATTGAAGAGTTTGATCATGGCTCAGATTGAACGCTGGCGGCAGGCCTAACACATGCAAGTCGAGCGGAAACGACAACATT
>NZ_KL543977.1:0-179663 GCF_000711795.1 Vibrio pacinii DSM 19139
TGTAACCCTCCCCAAAAAACTGGTCATTAGCTATTAGAGTTTTTCCGTTTACACTGAAACAAACGGAGAACGCATGATGAAAAAATCACGCTACACAGAAACGCAAATCGTAAAGATCCTGAAGGAAGTCGAAGCAGGACGAAAGGTTAACGAAGTCTGTCGTGAATATGGCATCTCTGATGCGACATACTACAACTGGAAGTCCAAGTATGGTGGTATGGAAGCGTCAGATGTTAAACGGCTCAAAGAGCTCGAGGATGAGAATCGGAGGCTCAAGCAAATGTTTGCAGACCTCAGCCTCGAGCACCGTATCGTTAAAGATATCCTGGAAAAAAAGCTGTAAGGCCAGCGGTTAAACGCGAGCTCGTCGATTACGCTCGCAAACACTATCAGGTCAGTTTGCGAATGGCCTGCCGCGTAGTTGGCATTAGCGACTCAGTCTATCGCTACCGACCAGAGCCTCATCGAGATGATGAGGTTATCGCTAAATTGCAAGAGGCAGTAGAGCGGTACCCTGCATACGGTTTTAGCAAATTATTTAAAGTACTTAGGCGCTGGGGACACCGATGGAATCATAAACGAGTCCATCGAGTGTACTGTTCGCTCAAGCTAAACCTACGGCGCAAGGGCAAAAAGCGCCTACCTAAACGAAATCCAGCGCCACTGATATGCCCAGAGTCGATCAACAGTTGCTGGTCTATCGATTTCATGAGTGACGCATTGCTCTGCGGCAGACGCTTTCGTACGTTCAATGTCGTGGACGATTTCAACCGTGAGGTGCTAGCGATTGAAGTAGATCTCAATCTGCCTGCACCACGCATTATAAGGGTGCTAGAACGCATTATTGCCTGGCGAGGGTACCCCAGTAAGCTGCGCATGGATAATGGCCCTGAATTTATCTCGACCACTCTGGCTGAATGGGCTGAAGAAAACGCAGTTGAACTGGAATTTATTCGCCCAGGCAAACCAACGGAGAACTCCTATATAGAGCGATTTAACCGAACTTATCGGACAGAAATACTCAACATGTACGTGTTCAAAACCTTGAGCGAAGTCCGAGACCTGACAGAAAAATGGATGAAGGAATACAACGATGAACGCCCTCATGATTCACTCGATGATCTGACTCCTTGGGAGTATTTAGCAAGGCATGAAAGTAGGAAAAACTCTAATTTAGAGTGCCACTAAAACAGGGAGGGTTACAATTGGCTTTTCGATAGAGTGGTGCTTGCATCGTGTGTACTCTTTTGTGTACTTCACAAGATGCATTGCTTTAGTGCAGATATGAAAAAAGGCCTGATAAATCAGACCTCTTAGAATGTGGCGGTGAGTGAGAGATTCGAACTCTCGATACGTTGCCGTATACACACTTTCCAGGCGTGCTCCTTCAGCCACTCGGACAACTCACCGAATCAAATTGTGGTTGGTATTGCTAACCAACGAGGCGCTAATTTAATGATTCTACTCAATTAGGTCAAGCCAAATAGTGAAAAAAAGACGGCTTAAAGCACTGTTTGGTTACTAACTAACTCATTTGATCGCCAATGCATCAAATTAAGCTTGTTGATAGTAGCCAGGGACACGAAACCATTTACGGCAGATGTCGAGAAAGTAGCCGTACAACACGCCCATCGCACATGATACAACCGCATTTGAGCTGACGGCGGTGATAATTTGCTCGGGTGCTGCGCCAACCGCAAATAAAATCGCAGCGTACACCGGAGACTGGAACAAAACGTACGCGACTAAGTCTGAAACATTCTTCATCTTACTGGTTGCCGATATACGCGAGCCTTGCTTAAGTACAAAATCACGAAACAGGCCATATGGCCAAGCAATGGCAATGTTAACCGGAATCGAGAGCATTCTCGAGGCAAGCGACTGTTCAAATGACATACCAGAAACAAAGACTTCAATCAGCATTCCAGATATAAAGCAAAACACCACCATTGCAAAGGTATCCGCTGCTGCATTGCGAATACAAAAAGGCCCACGCGACTTCATCTTCACCTCAAAATATAAAACCAATCAAAAGACAGTTAAAAGAACCATTAACTAGACAACAAGCAACAGTGTAGTTAATGGCGCTATTAAAACATCAAATATGTAGTTTTAGATTTCAAATTAAATTATAAGGTGTGGATAAATGACCAAATTCTGTAATTAAGTTAGATTAAAGCACTGGTTTTGATGGAAACGTTCAAATAACAACCAAAAACAAGAAAGTTAGTAACAATAATCTTTAACCAAGACCGTCAATACATCCAATTCAGTTGCGCTTGGCATTTTACCTTGCTGCAAACTAACGTTGATGTCTTGAAGGCATTTTTGTAATTGTGGCGTAGAAATAGACTCAAGTGCCTGAGTAATGATCTCGTAGCGATTGATAGCATAAGGCAGATCTTGGTTCTCAATCGCCATATAGAACAGCGCTAACGCTTCTTCAAAGTCTATCCCACGGCCTTGCGCTGCAACTAACGAATGTTGGCGATATTGATAGAGTTTGTCTGAATAGGTCATTAACGCATCATCAAGCTCTATCTCATCGATGGGCTTCGAGATAATGAAATCGACACCAACGCCCATCATCCGCTCTCGCGTCTCTTTAAAGACATCAGCGGTACAACCAAAGATCAATACATTCGCTTTAGCACTATTGAGGCTGCGAATTGCAGCGGTGGCATCAACACCATCCATGACTGGCATATGGTTGTCCATCAGTACTAAGTCGTAGTTATCGTTGACGATAGCATGAACACTGAGCTCTCCATTTTCTACCGTGTCACAAGAGAAACCTTTATTGGTCATGAAAGTGGTTAAGATAATGGCGTTGGTGCGGTTATCTTCCACAATCAATGCCCTGAGGCCGTGGTAATCTAGTTTCTTGTTTTCGGTATAATCTGTATACGCAGGTTCGCAGTGCTGTACTTTTAAACGTACTTCAAAGCTCGACCCAATCCCTAATTCGCTGGTAAGTTGAATGTCACCTTCCATTAAATCGCACAGCTGTTTCACGATCGCTAAGCCAAGCCCTGTTCCACCATATCGCCTTGTTGTAGAAGACTCGGCTTGCTCAAATGGCTTAAAGACTTTTTGCTGCGCTTCTTTCGCAATACCGATCCCCGTATCACGTACACGGATAAGTAAGTAGTCACTACCCTGACGCTGCTCTTCTTTGAAATACACCTCAACATAGCCACGAGAAGTGAACTTGACGGCGTTATTGAGTAGATTAAACAATACTTGGCGCACGCGAGCTTTGTCGCACATATACCAACGATCACTTGCGACCTCTGAGTAAACTTTGAACTGTAAGCCTTTCTCAGAACAAAGGGTGTAGTAAACACTGTTGATACTGCCAATAATGGCTTCAAGCGGGAACGGGGCGCGCTCCAGCTCTAGATGGCCTTGCTCTACTTTAGAAAAATCGAGAATTTCATTGAGTAAGGTCATCATGTGCTCACCAGACTCGTACAGCGTCTTAAGGTGTTTGCGCTGCTCGTCAGTCAGGTCTGTTTTTAATAAGATTTGCGCCGTCCCCAATACCCCATTCATTGGAGTACGGATCTCGTGTGATAAGGTCGCTAAAAAGGCACTCTTGGCTTTAGTCGACGCCTGCGCTTTGACTTTTTCGCGCTCTAAATAGATGGTTTTGTGATTGAAGGTATCGATTAAATACTTAATTTCATCTTGGCTATCATAGTGAGTCTCAATGATGCCCCCTTCCTTTGAAGCGTCTACACTACGCGCGATGGCTATGATCGGGGAAATCAAAAAACGATCGATAAGAAAGTAACCAAACATCACACACACGAGCATTATCGGTACAATGCCCGCTTCTACTTTCGACACCACATCATAAACTTGATCAGCAACTAACTGGCTAGCATTAACCACTTCAACGCTCCAACCAAGCCCACCAAACTGGTTACGGCCGATATAGATATTCTGTGTGAGCTCAAAATTGAATTCTGTAATCGTCTCGCCATAGCCATCACGTAAAAGCACCCCCAGGCCATATTCTTCTGCATGCACTCGGACGAAATCAACAAGAGTCTCAAGAGAGATGTCCACCGTCGCTACCCCAGCGAATCGACCGTCAACGTAATAAGGAGAAGAAGCGGTTATCATCTGGACATGGATAAACGGGTCGATATAAACGGGCGACCATGACACCGTTCCTTGCGGCTTATCAACCACCGACAAATACCACGACTCGTTCTCGTACCCGCCTAGTGCCGGGTTGTTCCATGAGTGTATTTGATCAATAAGCCCGTCACTGGCACGAGAAAAAAACAGACTGGTATAAGCTTTATCGGTTGAGATTGAGTGGGGAACCGGCCATATACCGCCACTCACCGTGACACCATCAATGACGGTAAACAGCTGACTAAGCTGCTCGGTTTGATGTTGTGGAGAGTCAGCGTTACTGCCAATACTGACGATGGCCTTTAAGATACCTAAAGAGACATTCACCGGTTGTTTGATTTGTTCTGATATTAGCTCAGTACGCAGATCGAGGTTTTGCTTGAGCTGATCACGCGTTGGAGGTTCAACCACAAGGTAGCTGATCGTCCCTATAAGGGCGATCACAAGCGCAAGGTAGATAGCTAGCGCAACAATACTTTTCCTTTTGAGCGATGAACGTATATCCATAAATCTTTGAATTTTGTGTATTTATAAGAAATTATAGCGAATATATCACCACAGCAACCTTTTTATCTCACTGTTTGACTGTGATACCATCACGTCATTACTATTCTAGCTCGATATAGGATGTCTGTTTTGACACTACAACAACTACTTGCCCTGCCTGAACTTGAGGGAAGATTAATCAATGAAGCCAAGACCCAAGGCTTTGTCACGGCCATGGCAGCGGCGCCAAACATACTCCCTCCTAACGAGTGGCTACCTTTTTTGTGGGGTGGCGAGGAAGTCGCACCATTTAGTGACGGTGAGCAGTTAGAGTCTTATATCGAACATATTATTGCGATGTGGAACGACTATCGCCCGGCATTACTTGAAAACCGTTGGCAATGGCCACAAGGTTGTGCATTAGATGATGAAGAGATCGTCACTGAATCTACCCGCGAGTTTTGCGAAGGCGTATTGCAAGGGTGGCAACTTACTCGTGATGATTGGGAAACCGTAATGCCAGAAGAGAGCGAAGATAATGCCCTACTCGGCGGCGTGCTACTGTCATTGAGTATGCTTTATGATCCAGAAACCTCGATTGCGACATTGGCAGAACAAGGTATTCAAGGACTAGAGCAGTTTGAAGAGATTTTCAACGCAATGCCAACCATGCTTAGCGGTCTAACAATGCGCGCTAGTATGCTTGCAGAACAAGCATAAATCAGACTGGTAACAATCAAAAACGCAGCAAGAACGCTGCGTTTTTTTGTTTTTATCGCGCTGGTATCATCACGTTGTAATCGAGCGCCAGTTTAAGTGCTCGATACGTTCATCAGCAATATAGAACACCTTAGCGCCTGGGGTTATTTCTCTATCCAGATCTGGATTTAACTCGATGCCTTGACCAACATCGAGAGCAATCAAGGTGGCTTGGTAATGACGCTTCATAAAATCGAACGCCACATCGACCGAAATAGCCTCAAGATCTTGAGGATAGATAGTTGAGTACTGCGTCATGCCACGTGTCGATGCCAATAGCTCTTGATGGAGAGCGCTTGAACCTGGGTCTACCGCGGCTTTGGCGAGCATTTCAGCACCTACCGCCGGGATGCACTCCGCATTTGGGCAGTGTTGGCTGAGTAAATGGCTTAGCGCTTCATCTTTAAAATAAGCAAGTAGATGAGCAGTAGGATTAATATTGGTGCAATAGAGCGCGGCTGACAGGGTAATATCGTCTTCCATGTTATCGACGACAATACAGCTGGCCTTATCGATGGCTGCTTTTTCCATCTCTTGTTTATCGGTATAACTGTTAACTTTTACAAAGCCAATTTCACCTGGCAGCGGGTTTTCGATATCGGAACGGCTGCATAATACAATCGGTCGCTTACCTGCTTCTTCGTGTTGCAGCATACGAATTAAGTGCATGGTACGTTGACCATTCCAACCCAGTAATAAGATATGATTTTCCACACCAACTCTCCGTTTTCCTAATATACCCGCACGCCAGTACTCAACCGCCCCTGAGGCTAAACGGCCAATCAACGCCGCAAATAGTGATAATCCTCCGGGGATGACAAATAAGATCACCACCCACTTTCCTAAAGGTGTCACAGGTGAATGATCGCCATAACCGACCGTGCTTGCCGTCACCATTAAGAAATAAATGAATGTCGACACCTCTTCTGTTAGCGCCTGTTCACCGCTCAGGCGCAACAGCAGCCAAGACAACGCAATATACGTAAACAGTAAGATAAAAAGATTACGATTGCTTAAGCTAAACAGATGGGAGTGGAGCCACTTTCTTACTACGATCCAAACTGTCATAACGCTCCTTATTACCTTATTTCACTCTAAGTCATTGAATAAATTCAACATAGCTTAGAAACAAGAAATGATATCATAGCGAAGATGTTACAAAGCCAGCTCACAGGCTGGCTTTCATCGCTGTCAACACATGCGGTTTATGCGTTGCCTTTGACTTGCATGTTCAGCTGCTCAGCAAAGTCGAGCATACGATTAAGAGGAATCAATGATTTAACGCGTAGCGCTTCATCAACAAAGATTTCATGATCCTCACCGCCATCACGTAACGCAGTTTCAATCGCTTTTAATCCGTTCATCGCCATCCAAGGGCAATGTGCACAGCTGCGACACGTTGCTCCAGCACCTGCTGTTGGCGCTTCAATCAACTCTTTTTCTGGCACCAATTGCTGCATCTTAAAGAAGATACCTTTGTCGGTGGCAACGATCATTTTTTGCTGAGGTAGAGCTTTCGCCGCTTTGATCAATTGGCTAGTAGAGCCGACCGCATCGGCCAATTCGACTACGCTCGCTGGTGATTCAGGGTGAACAAGAATAGCCGCATCTGGGTAGACACTTTTCATCTTACGCAATGCATCAGCTGAAAATTCATCGTGTACCACACACTCGCCTTGCCACAGCAACATATCTGCACCCGTTTTATTGGCAATATATGAACCTAAGTGACGATCTGGCCCCCAAATAATCGGCTTATCTTCAGCATCAAGGTGTTCCACTATTTCCAATGCAATGCTTGAGGTCACCACCCAATCGGCGCGCGCTTTCACGGCCGCCGAGGTGTTGGCGTAAACCACAACCGTATGATCAGGATGGGCATCACAAAACTGTGAAAACTTGTCGGCTGGACAGCCCAAATCAAGAGAACACTCGGCTTCAAGCGTCGGCATTAAGATACGCTTTTCAGGCGTCAGAATTTTTGCTGATTCGCCCATAAAACGCACACCCGCGATGATCAGCGTACTGGCCGGATGACGATTGCCAAATTTGGCCATCTCTAGCGAGTCACCCACAAAGCCGCCAGTCTCTTCAGCTAGTGCTTGGATCTCTGGGTCGGTGTAGTAATGGGCAATCAAAACCGCGTCTTTTTCTATCAGCAGCGCTTTGATGTTGTCAATATGCGCTTGCTGCTGCTCTTTGGTAAGCGGTGCAGGTTTTGCTGGAAATGGGTAAACGGTCTCTATTTTGTCTAATATGTGGCTCATTGCTCTTGCTCTACGCAACTTCCTATAATCCGGCTATTGTAACCTTAACGTTGGCGTAGATGCCAGTTTCGCTCAATAGCAGAATAAAAAAAGGAGCGACTGGCGCTCCTTTTATACTGTTGGATAAGACTACAAATGCTCTTGCGCCAATTTAGCCGAGGCACTATTTGGATACTCTGCAACAACTTGCTGATAGTACTTAGTCGCTTGCTGTTGGTTATTATTGCGCTGGGCGAGATCACCCAACTTAACCAACGCATCGGCACGCTTATTAGACTCTTTGTACGCCACTACCGCGGCAAAACTCTTCGCGGCTTCTGTATCTTGCTTTTTGGCAAAATAAAGTTGGCCTAACCAATAATGTGAGTTAGGAGTAAAGCTGGATTCCGGATAATCGTTTTGGAACTGCTTGAAAGCAGTAATCGCACCGGTGTAATCACGCTTTTTCAGAATTAGGTCGACCGCATTTTGATACGCGGTTTGTTCGTCAACGTCAGAGCTGAAAGTCCCCGCCTTTTCTGGTTGACTATCACTCACCTGCGGAGTTTCTGCAGGGCTTGCGACTTGCGAGCGCAGTTTATCTAATTCGATAAACAGTTCACGTTGACGCTGCAACATTTGTTGCATGTCGTAAGTGCTTTTTTCTAGCTGACCACGAAGGTTGCTGATTTCGAGTGACATATCATCAAGCTGCTGCTGCATTTGCAACTGAACTCGATTACGATTTTCCAATAGGCGCTCTAAGCGCTGGACATCGGTTTCATTAGAAACTGAAGACGTGGTGTTGACAGTGTTGCTGCCGCTTAGATCGGATACTGGAGCTGGTGCAGCGAACGCATGGCTCGCTGCACTTGCCAGTAACGTAAGCGTAACAACGCGCTTAAGGTTACTGAACATCAGGTATTTCCTTTATTAGTACACTAGAACTGCGCGGCGGTTCTTAGCGTATACATCTTCTGATTGACCTAGAAGAAGTGGTTTCTCTTCACCGTAGCTTACGATAGAGATTTGGTCAGCTTGAACACCTAAAGCTTGTAGGTACTTAGATACCGCGCTTGCACGACGTTCGCCTAGTGCGATGTTGTACTCTGGAGTACCACGCTCATCAGCATGACCTTCAACCGTCACGTTTAGTGCAGGGTTCTTGCTTAGGTATGCTGCGTGTGCTGCTAGCATCTCTTCGTAGTCGCCAGCAATCGTCGCGTTGTCAAAAGCAAAGTAGATGGTTTGAGTTTCGCGTAGCGCTTGCTCTTTTAGTTCTTGCTCTGACAGTTGACCGTTTGCATCAAGTGGAGAGACAGCGGTGTTATCAACAGTTTGAGTTTGATTAGTCTGAGTAGAACCAGATGCATTTGCCGCGTCATCGCTTGAGCTACATGCAGTAACTGCAAGTACTGGTAGCGCAATTAGAAGCCCTTTAAGAACTTTGTTAAGTTGCATTATTATCGTTTCCTTTGTTATTGATACTTACTTGCTACAAAAACGGTGACCATGCAGGTGCACGAACTCGACCATTTGTTGCCGGTAATCTTGCTTTAAAGCGTCCATCAATAGAGACCATTGATAGTACATTTTTCTGGTTGTAGATCGAGCTATAAATGACCATCCCACCGTTTGGCGAAATACTCGGAGACTCATCTAACAATGTTTTGGTTAATATTTCCATCGCCCCAGTTTCCAAATCAAGCTTGGCGAGATTAAAGCCCGCGTTGCTTCGATTAACCATCACTAAGAAGCGACCGTCTGGGGTAATTTGACCACCTAAGTTTTGGCTACCCTGCCAAGTTAAGCGGTTGGCTGAACCATTTGCCAAATCTACTTGATAAATTTGAGGTTTTCCACCCCGATCGGAGGTAAAGATAAGAGATTTACCATCTGGATGCCAATACGGTTCCGTATTATTAGATCGACCACGAGTTATTTGAGTCAGTTTTCTTGTGGTTAGGTCAAGTGTATACACTTGTAAGCTGCCCGTTTTAGACAATACTAGAGCAAGCTGACTGCCATCAGGTGAGAATCTTGGCGCACCATTATGACGCGGGTATGACGTCACTTTCTCACGTTCACCGGTGTAGATGTTCATGATGAAAATCTCAGCTTGACCGTTTTGGAAACTAACATAAGCCAGCTTCTGACCATCTGGAGACCAAGCCGGAGACATCAAGGGTTGCTTCGAACGTAACACTAAACGCTCGTTGTAGCCATCATAATCCGCCACGCGCAGTTGATAAGGAAAACTGTCACTATCGTTAACAACCACATAAGCAATGCGCGTTAAGAAGGCGCCCTTTTCACCCGTTAAAGCTTCATACACCAAATCAGAAATGCGGTGTGCATACTCACGCATGCGCTTACCGGGCACAGTGGCACGTTTATTAAATAACACATGATCTTTTGACAGTACTAACTGGCCATCATTGCTTAACGCTTTGCTCTGACCTTGCGTTAACTGACCACGCACCACGTCAACCAATTGATAATTGATCACGTAATTGCCTTCAGCATCTTGTGTAATCGAGCCTGTGACTAACGCATCAACCCCAAGTCCGGTCCAAGCATTGAAGTCGACTTCGGCTTCGCTGTACGGTGTTTGTGGCATCTTACTCGTCGCAACCGGGCTAAACTTACCGCTGCGCTGTAAATCGGAGGCAATTACAGACGAAACGTCTTGAGGCAATTTACCCGGGCCATCCCATTTAAATGGCACAATAGCGATGGGACGCGCCGAGACGATACCATCAGTAATGACCAACTCTAACGCGGCATTTGCCGTTTGAACTACGCTCAACAACGTGAGCACACATCCTATTACTAGTCGCTTTAACACAAGCTATTCCTTATCACTCAGGTACTACGGTTAAATTGATATTCTTAACTTTGTTGACGATATCCGGGTCTTTCGGCAATGGAAAACTGCTTACACGAGCCACGGCTCGTTTGGTTGCCGCACATAAACGACTGTCGCCCTCTAAAACCGAGAGATTGCCCAAAATCGCATCTGCTCCAGTTGGGATCAGACGTAAATTAACTCGGCAGGACTTTCCCCGAAAGCTGTCCTCCAACAATAAGTTTTGTTTGATCAGCTGGGTATAAATCGCACCATAACGTTGTGCTTCATTGGCAACAAACTTAGAGCGCGCTGAGGTATTCAACTCAACTTCCGATTCAAGGCCAGCAAAAATATCATTCAGTGCGGCTTCTTGCTCTTTACGCTCTCGCTCAATACGCTCTAACCGTTGCTTTTCTTTACGAGCTTTTTCCGCCGCTTCTTTAGCGGCCTTCTCTTTCGCTATCCGTTCTTGTTCCGCTTTGGCGGCGGCTTCACGTTCGCGACGGGCTTTTTCTTCAGCCTCTTTCGCAGCCTTTTCGCGTGCCACTCGCTCTTGCTCTGCCTTAGCGATGGCGGCCTCTTTGGCTAAACGTTCTTGTTCAGCCTTTTTGACTGCTTGCTCTTTCGCTTTACGTTCTTGCTCTAGCTTAACCGCGCGCTGTTTTTCTTCTTGAGCACGTTTTTCTTCGGCTTGGCGCTCTTTTTCTTTTTCTGCGCGACGCTTTTCTGCCTCACGAGCCGCTTTAGCTTCTTTAACTTGCTGCTCTTTGAGCTTACGAATACGCTCTTCTTCTATCTTGCGATTTTTTTCGAGCTGTTCGCTTTCACGACGCAGTTTATCAAGGCGATCTTGCTCTTTTTTCGCCGCCGCTTCACGCTGACTACGAATTTGCTGCGCCTGTTGCTTAACCAGTGCCGGATCAATGACCACCGCCTGAACCATTCTGCCGCTCGGCTCTGGCTTAGACATGGTAAAGTCAGTGCCCCAGATAAGGGCGATAATCAATAACGCATGCAAAGCGACCGAGATTAAAATCGGCTTTTTGTAGTCGCTACTTTTTTTAATTTGCTTCTCTTTCATGAATCGCGAACGTTATTCCTTTATGTCCGTCAGCAACCCGACTTTCGGGATACCAGCGCGACTCAATTCGTCTAAAACCAAAACCACATCAGCGTATGGAGTGGCTGCATCTCCACCCACCGCAACCGGTGAATTGGGTTTAAGTGATAACTCAGCTTTGACACGAACAATCACATCTTGCAATGAAATACCGCGCGTGACTTCTTCATCATTGACGCTGAGTCCCAAATTACCCTCTTTATCGATTTCAACAATGATAAAGCTAGCATCACTGTCACCAGCAAGATCGGAAGCTGGTTTGGCCGTGGCGGTTTTTGGCAATTCAACATCTACCCCTTGGGTAACAAAGGGAGAGGTGACCATGAAAATGATCAGCAGCACCAACATAACGTCGATGTAAGGAACCACATTGATCTCAGCCGTCAGTTTTCGCTTTTTCGTTTGGTAACCAGCCATTACCATTAATCCTTATGCACTGTGTCTCGTCCAGCCATGGCTTGACGGTGCAAAATACTGTGGAACTCTTCAGAAAACGTCGCATAGTTGTGCTCAAGCTTACCCACTTGATTGCTAAGGCGGTTATAGGCCATAACAGCAGGAATCGCGGCAAATAAGCCCATCGCGGTTGCAACCAAGGCTTCAGCGATACCCGGAGCCACCATGGCTAATGTCGCTTGCTTGACTTCACCTAAGGCGATAAACGCATGCATGATGCCCCATACCGTACCAAACAAGCCGATATAAGGACTGATCGAACCGACTGTTGCCAAGAAAGGCAAATGGCTTTCTAACTCGTCCACTTCACGCGCGACCGCAACACGCATGGTGCGCCCAGTGCCTTCCATAATGTAATCTGGTGAACCGGAATTGGATTTACGTAAACGCGCAAATTCGGTAAAACCTGAATAAAAGATCTCTTCAGTGCCCGTTAATTCATCTTTGCGTTTTTTAGCATTTTGATAAAGGATCGACAGGTCAGTCCCCGACCAAAACTGGTCTTCGAATTTTTCGGTATCTTTCGCGGCTTGTGACAATACTTTGCTGCGTTTGATGATCATCGCCCAAGAAAGGATCGACATACCTAAAAGAATCAGCATTACCATTTTTACAAGCAGACTGGCCTGCAAAAACAGATCGAGCATCGAGATATCAGCGGTCACTGTAAGTTAACTCCATCACTATTGATTTAGGCATCGCTTTCGGCCTCATTTTTTTATTATCGATACATGCTACCTTAACCATTGCTTTACACAATGTCTTGCCATCATGATTAACGATCTCCTGACAGAAGACCAATGAGGCTTTTTTCAGGTCAGCAATTTTGGTCGTCACTGTCAGGTGGTCATCAAGACGTGCGCCTTGTAAGAAATCGATGTCCATGTGTCGGACTACAAAACCTAAGTTTTGTTCCAACAGTACCTGTTGCGACACACCAATTGTGCGAAGCAGTTCTGTTCTTGCCCGCTCAAAGAATTTGAGATAGTTCGAATGATACACAACGCCACCGGCGTCAGTATCTTCGTAATACACCGTCACCGGCCATTCAAAAATCGCAGCTTGCTGTTGCACCTTACTATCCACCAGTGAATTATCCACCAATTACTTTTCTAGCTAGATACTATAACGCAACTCGTCACCCACAATGCAAGGGTAAATCGATGAATTCAAAGCTTGAAACAAAAAAAAGCGCTCACTCTTCAATGAGTCGCGCTTTTTTTATACAACCGGTTTTACATTAAGCTCAAAACGAGGCTAAACGCAGTACCGTCAAATAAATTAAGATGGTCAAACTGCAATAAGGGCTGAACAACAACTGCCAGTACCAATTGCGTGGTTTAAAACCCAGTCCAAATACCATACTTGAGCACACTGCCCAAATTAGCATCGGTGAAATCAGGCCGTTAAAACCGCCAATCGATGCTGCATAGAGTTCTGGATTCCACATTACCATTGCGACATGGTAAAAACCAAGAACCAGAGATAAGGCTCTCAAAAGAGCCTTATCAACAGGGGCATGAAGTTTCGCCACCTGCTCAGAGAGATTACTCACTGTCTTTGTCCATCATTTCAGAGTGCTCTAACCAAAGAGCGTTGATGATGCCAAATGCACAAGCCAATAGTACACCTAGAATCCATGCAAAATACCACATAGTCAATGCTCCTTAGTAAGCTGAAACGTCGTTGTCTTCGATGTGCTTGTTATCTAGACGACCGAACATTTTGTAATAAGTCCAAGTCGTGTAGCCAAGAATCACAGGAACCATCACAGCAGCAACCGCCGTCATTAGGCCTAGCGTCAACTCGCTTGCTGTTGAGTCCCACATGGTTAAGCTGTGGCTAGGCACAAGGCTTGACGGCATGACAAACGGGAACATAGCAAAACCGGCGGTTAAAATCACACCAGCATTGGCCAAACTAGAGAATAGGAAGGCAAAGCCACCACGCTCTAGACGAGAAGCGACCACGGCAAGTAGCGGCATAAATACCCCTAAGATCGGTGCCGCCCACATCGCTGGGTAGGTTTCAAAGTTTGTCATCCAAGCACCCACTTGAGTCACCACTTCTTTGTTCAATGGGTTTGAATCGGCGAAGGTATCTAGGGTGCTGGTAAGGACATAACCTTCAATAGACTGAACCCAGAAGCCACCTAGTACAAACAGTGCAACGACAATCAGACCTGCAATCTGCGCGGTATTACGAGCACGGGCATGCAGCGCTTGAGTGGTTTTCATCTGTAACCAGGTTGAACCTTGAAGCACAAACAACATCAGGCTCAATACACCACATAGCAAAGCAAATGGATTAAGCAGAGCAAAGAAGGTGCCTTTGTATTGAGACATCAATAAGTCATTGAGTTCAAATGGGACACCTTGTAGCAGGTTACCAAAAGCGACACCGAAGATAACCGGAGGCACTGCACCACTGAAACAGATAGCGCCATCCCATACATTACGCCACTGTGGGTTTTCGATTTTTGAACGGTAGTCTAGGCCCAAAGGACGTAGCCAGAGCGCCGCAAGGGTAATATACATTGCCAGGTAAAAACCTGAAAATGACGTGGCATACACAAGTGGCCATGCTGCAAACAAAGCGCCACCAGCGGTAATTAACCAAACTTGGTTACCATCCCAGTGCGGTGCGATGGTGTTGATCATCACACGGCGCTCTGTGTCAGTTTTACCAATCACAGGCACAAGCGCGCCCACACCCATATCGAAACCATCAGTCACAGCGAAACCAACCAGTAGCACACCAATCAGTACCCACCAGATGAATCGCAAGATTTCATAATCAAACATTGTTCTCTCCTTGCCTATGCTTCTACTTGGCGGCTAACTTTGTCTTCAACAGTGTCGACATTCTGTTCGAAGTGGTAGCGTCCCGTTTTCAGGCTACTTGGTCCTTTACGCGCAAACTTCACCATGAGGTAAACTTCTGCAATCAAGAACACGGTATACAGCGCTAGAATGGCAAATAGTGACGTCCACAGCTCAGTGACAGTCAATGCAGAGGCTGCAACATGGGTTGGCAAGATTTCACCAACAGCCCAAGGTTGACGACCAAATTCTGCAACGAACCAACCGGCTTCAATCGCAATCCAAGGCAATGGAATGCTGAGTAGTGTCGCTTTAAGAATCCAACGTTTTTGTTCGATCTTTTGGCGACATGTTTGAATAAACGCGGCACCGAAAACAAACAGCATGATGAAACCACAAGCAACCATAATACGGAACGAGAAGAACAGTGGCCAAACGGTTGGAATTGAGTCATCCGCCGCGGCTTGGATTTGCTCTTCGGTCGCATCAACGACTTGTTCGGTGTAACGTTTTAGCAGCAGTCCGTAACCTAAGTCACCTTTTACTTCATCAAACGCGGCTTGGTTTTCTGCTGATTTGTCACCAGCACGCAGTTTTTCGAGCAGTTCGTAAGCGTACATACCAGTACGAATGCGCTCTACGTGTTCGTCACGCAGGTCACGAAGACCAGTGACTTGCTCGTCAAATGAACGCGTTGCAATAATGCCCATAACGTAAGGGATCTTGATCGCGTAATCTGTGTGCATCTCATCTTGGTTTGGAACACCAAACAGAGTGAAGGCCGCAGGTGCTGGCTCGGTGTGCCATTCTGCTTCTACTGCCGCAAGTTTGACTTTTTGAACTTCACCTAGCTCGTAACCAGACTCATCACCTAGCACGATAACCGACAAAATGGCGGCCATACCAAACGAGGCGGCAATGGCAAATGAACGACGAGCGAAAGCAACATCACGACCTTTAAGTAGGTAGTAAGAGCTGATACCAAGAATAAACATCGCGCCAGTGGTGTAACCGGAAGCCACTGTATGCACAAACTTAACCTGAGCAACTGGGTTAAGCACAACTTCGGCAAAGCTGACCATTTCCATACGCATGGTCTCAAAGTTGAATTCTGCCCCTACCGGGTTTTGCATCCAACCGTTGGCAACAAGAATCCAAAGTGCAGAGAAGTTAGAACCTAATGCCACTAACCAAGTGACAACTAAGTGTTGACGTTTTGATAAGCGATCCCAGCCAAAGAAGAATAAACCGACAAAAGTGGATTCTAAAAAGAATGCGACCAGTGCTTCAATCGCCAGTGGTGCACCAAAAATATCACCGACATAGTGTGAGTAATAGGACCAGTTAGTACCAAACTGGAATTCCATGGTAAGGCCCGTGGCCACACCTAGTGCGAAGTTAATACCAAAAAGCTTACCCCAGAACTTGGTCATGTCCTTGTAGATTTGCTTGTCCGTCATTACGTACAAAGATTCCATGATGGCAAGTAGGAATGCCATACCCAGAGTCAAAGGTACGAAGAGGAAGTGATACATCGCTGTCAGTGCAAATTGCAACCGCGACAGATCAACTACGTCTACGTCAATCATGTTTACTCCTATGTGTCGGCTGAAGACACTTTTCACATTAATGCATTGTTAGTCAGAGTTAATCAAACTCGAACACTGTTGCCAAACATCGGCTTCTTGTTGCAAAAATGTACTGTAATGGTTAGTTAATTGTTAAGCATCAGCTAATATAGCTGGAGCTAATACTACTGCTAAAAAATGATTGTTTCAAAAGGTTTATATCCAGAGTTCGCTTTGATTTAAATCAAATTTTGTGCGCCCAATCTGAGCATAAAACCATCACATTGATCTATATCAACAGTTTACATTATGTTTTGTTACGGCAGGGTTATTGCCAAGATGGTGATAACTATTTATGCAAAACAAGCGGTTAACAACTCATTCATTTGCGCTACGTATCCACTGACAAGCAATATTTATTAGTGTGATCATGATCACTAAAATAAAAAGCCAGCATTTAATTGCTGGCTAGTGGAAACTTATTTTTCAATTCCGAAATGAAGATAGGCACGGTCGGTTGCAACCCGTCCTCTTGGCGTTCTTTGCAAATAGCCTTGCTGAATAAGATAAGGTTCGAGTACATCCTCTATGGTGTCTTTTTCTTCACCGATCGCGGCTGCCATGTTATCAAGCCCCACGGGACCACCACCAAATTTCTCCATAATCGCTAGCAAAAGTTTTCTATCCATGTAGTCGAAACCTTTGGCATCAACATCAAGCATGTTAAGCGCTTTGTCAGCAATATCGAGGCATATATGCCCGTTACCTTTCACTTCAGCGTAGTCACGAACTCGACGTAATAATCGATTCGCAATACGTGGAGTGCCACGGGCGCGTCTTGCCACCTCTAAGGCTCCTTCTGCTTCCATCGACAACCCTAAGCAATCAGCGCTGCGTTGCACAATATTTTGCAAGTCAGGGATATTGTAATACTCAAGACGCTGAGTAATACCAAAACGGTCACGCAATGGTGAGGTTAACGAGCCTGCTCTTGTCGTCGCGCCAATCAGAGTAAAAGGCGGCAAGTCGATTTTAATTGAGCGAGCAGCAGGCCCTTCCCCGATCATAATATCCAACTGATAGTCTTCCATCGCAGGATAGAGCACTTCTTCAACCACTGGACTCAGACGGTGGATCTCATCGATAAATAACACATCGTTTTCTTCGAGATTGGTTAGCAGCGCGGCAAGATCACCCGCTTTTTCTAATACCGGCCCTGATGTAGTGCGGATATTAACGTCCATTTCGTTGGCGACGATGTTGGCTAATGTGGTTTTGCCCAAACCCGGTGGACCAAAAATTAGCAAATGATCCAGTGCTTCACTTCTTAGTTGCGCAGCCTTGATAAAGATTTCCATCTGGCTGCGCACATGGTCTTGCCCTTTATAGTCTTCAAGTTTTTTCGGCCGTATGGCTCTATCAATAACGTCTTCTTCTCGGTAGACACTATTGTCAGGTGCGATAAGGCGATCCGCTTCAATCATAGTTTATGCCTCTATACCATCGACTTAAGAGCTTCTCGGATAAGCTGCTCACTGCTCATATTCTCTTTCATTACCTGAGAAACGACTTTAGATGCTTGTGTCGGCTTGTAGCCTAATGCCAGTAGTGCACTCACGGCTTCTTCCTCAGCGCTTGACTGAGCTAATTGAGGTGAACTGTCCGTCGCAGCGGCATCCGTAAACGGTGTAAAGAGATCGCCAGCCCCCCAACCTTTGAGACGGTCTTTCATTTCCACCACCAAACGTTCGGCAGTCTTTTTACCAACGCCCGGTAATTTGACCAAGGTCGACACATCTTCACGCTCAACTGAAGCTACAAACTGGCTGGCCGTCATGCCCGATAGAATGCCTAAGCCCAATTTAGGACCAACGCCATTAGCTTTAATCACTTCGCGAAACAACGCACGCTCTTTAACATTGTTAAAGCCATACAACAATTGAGCATCCTCTCGAACAACAAAATGAGTATAGATGATCGCTTCTTCGCCGACATTTGGCAGTTCATAAAAGCAGCTCATCGGCATCTGGACTTCATAGCCAATACCATTCACTTCAATAAGCAGTTGGGGAGGTTGTTTTTCAATTAGAATGCCGCGTAGACGTCCAATCACGGTGAGTACTCTTGGAAAAATGGATTTGCGACAGGATAATAAAGAACTGGATAGACATCCAGTTCTTTATCAATCGAGGATCAAAAAGGCGTGAGCGAATCGCAGAAGGCTACAAGTTTAAAACTAGCGGTATCGACCGCGACGCGCACTGGTCGCTTTACCTGCAAGTGCAACGAGAGTTTTGTTGGTATTGGCATGGCAAATTGCAACGCCCAACGCATCCGCGGCATCCGCTTGAGGTTTAGCGGGTAACTTGAGCATATTTTGCACCATGTGTTGAACCTGATCTTTATCAGCGCCACCGTTACCGACCACCGCTTGTTTAACTAGCCTTGCCGCATATTCGTAAACGGGTAAGTCAGCATTGACCGCCGCTACGATAGCACTGCCTCGTGCTTGACCTAATTTCAAGGCAGAGTCTGGATTGCGCGCCATAAAAACTTGTTCAATGGCGAAGGCATCAGGCTGGAACTGAGTAATGATTTCAGACACTCCGGCGTAGATTTGCTTAAGTCGGCCTGGCAGCTCTTTTTCTGAAGTACGGATACAGCCACTGCCGAGATAATGCAGATGGCGACCCGTTTGTCGAATCACACCATAGCCTGTGATGCGTGAACCTGGGTCGATACCTAAGATGATAGACATGAGATTGTTAATTATCGCTAAAATGGCCAATGATCTTAATCTAGCTCGACCACTATAGCGAGGTAATTATCGCCCGGCTGGACAAACCGGCCTCAAGTGCCACTTCTAGGACTGGCGTCGGATCGGCCACCAGCCTCTCTCCTGTCCAATAGTCATACCAATAGACCGGGTAGTTGGCCGTCAGCGTCACATCACGGGCCCGACCGCGATAATTAAACAGACAATGTAAGTCGTTGCGTTCGGTAAGCGGCAAATATGCATGGTGCAAGTTCAATGCGCTAAATCGGGCTGACTCTTGATTATGACGATGCCTAATAATGAGCTTGGCTAAGGATCGCTTGGCAAATGGTGTTAACTCATCTAACGGATCGCCGGAAAGCAGTAAGCCACCACAAGCAAGTAGTGTATCTCGATGGAATTGGTAATTTCTGCGCTCAGTCGCTTGGTTTGGCAAAGACACAAAGGTGGCGCAATCTGGATCAATTTGCCATAACTTACGATGTTGCCAGCTGCGATAGAACGTCTCTTTGGCTATTTGTTCAAAACGGTTTGCGCAGCGCTCGACATCATCAGAAACACGCATCGCATCAACCATGCCAAGCGATGGCCACATTGGCGCGTTACAGCCCAAAATAAGCGCCTCTCCTGCGCCTTCAATGATCGCTTCCATGCCCAATCGATATGCTTCTACTCCTGTAACACCACTTTGGCTACGCACGCCTTTTAAAGTCCCCCAGTAGTTGGCGTCGAGTTTGAATAGCTCTACCCCCCACTCTTCTCGCATCGTGCGCACGACTTGAGTCAAATGCTCTTGCACTTCGAGGTTAGTGGTATCAAGAATATACCAAGGGGTACAGCGCCAGCCTCCATAGGTAACATCTTCAGCTTTGAGCAAACTGCCATCAACATGACGCACAAACCAGTCAGGATGGTCTTGAAAGAGCTGTGATTCAGGTTGAGCGATAAAGGGAGCCAACCAAATAGCGGGCTTTTTGCCTTGCGAACGAATCTCGCTAAGCACCGATTTAATTCCAGAGGGAAACTTAGTGGAAGGCGTTAACCAATCCCCCATATAAGCTTGGTAACCGTCATCTAATAATACATAGTCAAGCTGCTTAAGGTGTTGGCGCATCTCAGCAACGTTTTTCTCAATATGCTGTTCCGTCACCTCTGCGTAATAGGCATACCAAGAACACCAACCTAATGGTGAACGTTGCGTCACCCCCTGACGTGCAGGGTGGCGTTGGTTTATCAACTGAGTAAATTCTTGATAGAGCTCTGATAGCGAATCTCCGCGTAACACCACCACCGACTCCAGCCGATTGGTTGACCAGTCCTGCGGGCAGCTATTTTCGCCATCAAGATAGGCATGAATTCGCAGTTTTTCCTGCTGCTGTGTCACGGTAAAGTACCCAGCAAAGCGCTCACAAGAGGTAAAACCAAACAGAGCATAACCGGCAGAATCTTCAATCACTAAGTAGTTGTAGTAACGCTTAGCTTCATCGGTTGGATAAATGCGATAACTGGGACTGTTATCTGGGCAGCGGCCAACATCAATGGGGTTATCCCATTTCCCCGTTGTTTGTGCCAGCATCTGAAAACCATCGCCGAGCAGAGTCGCTTGCTTTTCAAAATCAAAGTCACTACTAAATAACAGATAATGCTGACCGATAGCGTGATTGGACAATCCGCGATAGAAGAAACTCAGCTGGTTTTGCAACACCTCGACACTAAGGTCGCGATTATCCACCGTAACCCACCGATCGTTGGATAAACGATAATTTTGCGACATATGACACTCTTTATTATTCGTTTTGGTCAATTAGAGCATTACGCCTTGATATTGTCTATTTGCTCAACAAAAACTAACACTACCGAGCTCACGTTTATGACACCAGTGAACAGAGCGACATTCTCAACACGCCTAACTCATTAGCCGAGCGCGTAACTAGGCTACAATTACTGATAATCCACACAACAGGTGAAGTCGGTGTACTCAATGAGGATTAAGCACATAATGTCGGTTGTATTGTCGCTTTGGTGTACGGCGGCCTTCGCACAGTCACAGTCACAATCACAATCACAATCAGCACCAGTATTAAAGGTGGCACAAACACAGTGGCCACCGTTTATTATGGATTCCGCCTATGGGCAGGGCATCGCTTATGATTTCATCATTGAAGGACTCGTCGCAGCAGGATACCAAGTTGAGTTTAGCGAAAAGCCTTGGGGGCGAATTCTAAAAGAGACGACTCATGGTAAAAATGATGTCATCGTCGCAATGTGGAAAACGGAGCAGCGCGAAAAACACTTTTTGTTCACCGAACCTTATATGCATAATCAGATGTCAGTGTTGTCACGCCGCAACAGTGATTTTGAGTTTACCGACATCGATAGTCTTAAAGGTAAAGAAGTCGCCTTAATCAATCGTTATGCTTATACCGCCAAGTTACTCGATTACCCTCATTTCATTCCTGTTAATTCGATTGATCTGCCCAACAGCGTGCGCTTGGTACTGACCGAACGTGCCGATGTGCTCGTTTCTGATGAAATTGTTGCACGTTGGACGCTAAAAGAGATGAGACTTGACCCATCACAGATCAAGTTCAGTAGCACTTACCTCGATACGTCCCCTTTGTACGCAGGTGTGCGACGTGATCATCCTCTTGCACAAGAAATCGTCAATGCGCTCAATCACTACTTTAAAAATCACGGAGAAAGACGCTTGGTAGAATTAAAAACCAAATACGGCCTATCAGACTAGAGCCAAAAAATGAAAAACCAGCCAAACGGCTGGTTTTTCATCAGTAGCAAAATGGTTATGCCACTTCGATTGGACCACCAAATGAGGTCACTGGTGGTACCTTACCAGTGAATTTCTCAAAGTTGACGATACAAGTATTAGCAGAGGTTGCCTGTGCGAGCTCAGACGTGCCGATATCTAACGTTAGCGTATTTGGATCGCCGTAGGTACAAATCGCCCCTTCTTTCTCGTTGAGTGGGCCATACCAAGCCCCCTCTTCAATCCGAATAACGCCACGTGGGTAGCTGTCGGTCAGTACTGCACCCGCAAGCAATTGGCCACGGTCGTTGTAAACACGCACTAAATCGCCCTCTTTAATGCCTTTCTCTTTGGCATCAAGTGGGTTGATGTAAACCGGTTCACGACCTTGTACAGCGTAGGTCGCACGGAACGCTTCAGATTCACACATTTGCGAGTGAAGACGCTTGTCTGGGTGACATGACTGTAACCAGAACGGATGCTTCTCAGAACCAGGGCCACCGTGTGAACGCTCGGTTTTTTCAAACCACATTGGGTGCTCTTGACAGTGTTCATAGCCGTAACGGCCAATCTTACGTGAAGTGATTTCGATAAAACCAGAAGGAGTACCCAGTGGGTTAATTTCTGGATCTTGACGGAAGTCAGCATGGCGAACCCAAGGTTTACCTTCACCGAAATCAAGCACGCTCTTCTCCCAGAACTCATCAAACTCTGGCATATCGAACTTACCGTCATTCGCTTTACGACAGTCGTTATAGAGGCTTTCGATCCACTCCATTTCACTCATACCGCGCGTGTATTCATCACGACGGCCAAAGCGCTGAGTCAACTCACTCATGATTTGGAAATCAGGCTTCGATTGGAACAGTGGATCAACCAAGCGATGCATGGCGACCAGGCCTTTGCTTGAGTAAGAACCGTAAACGTCGATATCGTTACGCTCCCACTGAGTACAAGCTGGTAGCACGATGTCTGAGAAACGACAGGATGCCGTCCAAGCAAACTCAATCGTCACCACGGTTTGTAGTTTCTTGAACGCTTGCTTCATACGGTTGCGGTCTTGGTGGTGATGCCAAGGGTTGTTACCTGAAATCACCATCATTTTGAAGTCTGGAAGCTTCACTTTACCGCCATTGTAACGGATCTCTTTGCCCGGCTCTAACAGGCAGTCAATCCAACGCGCAACCGGAATCGTGCGGCTATAACCGTTGAAATCGTTGTTGTCCCATTTCGGCTTCATTCCGGTGTCTAGATTACGTGGGAAGCCACCAGGTCCGGCAAAACCGGTCGATGGCACACCGATACTTGAATAGTGGTGACCGTATGAAATGCCGCCACCAGGCAGACCAATTTGACCCACCATCGCAGCGACTACGGCAGCGGCCCAGTATGGCTGCTCACCATGCTCTTGACGCTGAATACACCAACCCATCAAGATTTGAGTGCGACCGTTAACCAACATGCGAGCAAATTCACGAATCTTATCGGCTTTTACGCCACAGATTTCCGCTGCCCACTCTGGAGTTTTCGCTACTTTATCTTTGGTTTCACCCTGAATATATTGGATGAACTCGCTAAAGCCTAAACAGTAAGTATCGATAAATTGCTTATCGTATAGGTCTTCATTGTAGAGTACATGAGCCACCGCCAATATAAACGCCACATCGGTTTGTGGGTTGATGTAAAGGTGGTCATTGTCGAGATAGCGCTGGGTTTTATTCTTAACCGGATCAACCGACAAGACATTGATCTCACCTTTAGCGACTTTTTCTTTTAACTGCTCAAGGTAAGCAAACGACTCATGGGTTTCACAGTTCCAACCCACTTGGAGGTTTTTAACCGGATCGTTGGCCCACATTACGATATTGTCTGAATGTTTAAGGATTTCAGACCATGAAGTTCCTTGTGCATACACTTCGGTAGACCCGAGAACGTATGGCAAAATGGTTTGGCCTGCGCCCGTTGAGTAGTCACCCACTTTAGTAATAAAGTTGCCATGCATACCCACAGCGCGCTGCATGTGCGCCGTACAGTTGTTAAATGAACCCGTTTGGTTCCAACCCGTTTGACCTGCGTGCAGTGCCCAAGGGCCGTAATCTTTTTGTACTCGCTCTAGTTCACGATAAAACAGATCTAACGCTTCATCCCAAGTGACGCGAATGAAACGGTTATTACCGCGTGTTTCTGCGCTGTATTTGTGTTTCTTAAGCCAATCTAAGCGCACCATAGGGTAACGAACACGTGATGGGCTGTAGATAATACCTTTGATGCCGTTAAGCATCTCGGTCGGGTTTTTATCTAATTCTAACGGTTTGATCTCTTGAACTTTACCTGCGTAGATGTGGGCACGAAACGCGCCCCAGTGAGAACCAGATACCTTCCAAGTTCCAGTACTCTCAACCGCATGAGCAGAAGTAGACGCTAATAAGCTCGGACCAATGACCGACGCCGCACTTGTCGTTGCAACGCCTTTGAGAAAACTTCTTCGTGTAATAGCCATTTAAATTACTCCATCCGACGCTTATTAGTGATGACCTTCAGCATAATCTGAAGAGTGTTTTTGCAAGTACTTCAAGATAAGTGCTTCACTGTCTGTATCTAGGTTAACGAAGGCAAGCATACCGTCGAACATACCTGGCCAAGTATTGGCATCAAAGTGCTCTTCTGCTGGCTGGGTATGACAAACCGAACAGTTGGTTTTGTAGGCTTCTTTGGATTTTTCCCACACTGGCGTGATGTCGTTTAGCATCGACTCTTTCTTAAGCCAAACGTTAGCAGACACTTTCTCCCAAGGCAGGCCAGTCAGTTCATCGACTTTTTTCTCGCCCGTTTTGACCACGTTGGCGTCCATTGAAGCTTCTTTAAGTAAAGATGCCACGGCAATGTTCTTACCAAAATCTTCTTGGATAACGCGACCAAAGCCTTTTGCTTTACGCCAACCATCAATTTCGATCGCGACATAATCGCCTTTTTCTTCAATCACTTTGACCACCGACGCTGGGTTAAGCAAGCCCGCTTCTGTCGCCCCTTGCTCGTCAAAGTAAATCGGCAGGTGACGTACACTAACCAATGATTGACCAACAGAGTAATTCGTATTCGAGGCAAGCGCTTCTAAGTCACCAACAATGCCACCGATGCTATCCATACCTGCAGGTAGTTTGTGTGCGATGCCTTTGTGACAATCAACACAACTTTGATCTTTCTCTGCCGCTTGCTTCATTTGAATGCGAGCTGTCGGAGACATAAGTTCAAAGTCCATTGAATCGTAATTGTGACAGTTTTTACACTCTAACGACTTATTAGCAGAGAAACGATCCCATTCATGCTTGGCCAATTCGATACGACGCTCTTCAAATACTCCGGGTTCGTCATAATTGCCAAACACCTGAGCAAACACTTCTTTGGAAGCCTGCATCTTACGTGCAATCTTGTCGGTCCAATTGTGTGGTACGTGGCAGTCAGGACAGGTCGCACGCACTCCTGAATGGTTTTTCCAGTGAACCGTTTCTTGCAGTTCAACGTAAACATTGTCACGCATGGTGTGACAACTGATACAAAATTCTTCTGTGTTGGTCGCTTCTAGCGCAGTGTTAAAACCACCCCAGAAGATAACCCCAGCAACAAAGCCGCCCATGGTCAGCACGCCTAGGCTGATATGGACAGCTGGACGCCGCATAGTGCGCCACAGTTTAACAATCATTGATTTCATGGTTTGCTCTCTTAAAATCTTTTTAAAAATGTGGTGTTGAGCTCACGGACTTTTACATGCCGTGCGCGCCCGGAGGTCCCATTACAAACACTTGGAGCATCCACACCAAGAATCCGTAACCGCCGACGAACGCCACACTTAAAACCGGAAAAAGAACAACCGCGATGAAGAAGAACGACTTCCACTCCAGAGAGCGTTTTTCACTACTCTCAGTTTTGTTAACATCACTCATACATTTGCCTATTTTGTATTTAGTGTTATTGGTTAGCTCAGTCAGATGAGCTGAAGTTTTTTACAATCTCTAATGAAAAAGATTAGACCATACTAGGAGTAAGGTTCAATCAATTCATCGCTTCTGAAGCTTGTTATTCCACACTTTTTTGAGCTCAACCAGAGATGTGTTTAATCGTGCTTTGATGTGTCAATATGCCATTATTTATGAACAAATATGAACAGGATTTTGGGCGATAAAAAAGCCCAAAAATACCCAAAAACTGACCCTGTTTTCGACACTTAAGCAGTGACTATGTCAGTTAATCTTAGACTGAATGTAAATGAGTTGTTACTTGGCTTGTTGAGGATTGGGCTTATTATCAATTTCAAGACAAGGTGACCTTTGGCGGTTTTCGCGTACAATAATCCTTCATGATCAGGAGGATGTTATGGACAGTGTGGTGGATATTTCATGGTTGACCTTGGGGTTGTTTTCGAGCTTGCTGATCATTCCATTCTCAATCAGTCGCTACTATCAACTTAAACTAAGCAAAGAGATCGCAGTTAGCGTTGGGCGCATGGCACTGCAGTTAATCTTGGTCGGGGCCTATCTTGAATACCTTTTCAAGCTCAATAGCTTAGCCATCAATGTCATCTGGATTATCGTCATGACCCTGATTGGGGCGAGTGCCATCACAAGCAAAGCCAAATTACCACGCGCTAAACTGATGCTTCCGGTGGTGACAGGTCTGTTTGTGGCTTTGATTCCAATGCTAGGAATTATCGCGTTAGGCGTGATTAAACCGACGCCTTTTTATCATGCTCAATATTTGATCCCTTTGGCTGGCATGTTGCTTGGTAACTCGATGAGCGGCAATATTGTGGCATTGCAAAATTTTTTCCGCGCTTTCGAAGCGCGCAAAGCAGAATATGAAGCGGCGATATCGTTGGGCGCCTCCCCAAGCTACGCCACACTGCCTTTTGTACGCGATGCGATTGCACGTTCAGTCGCACCAACATTAGCCACGATGGCAACGACTGGTCTTGTGACGTTACCGGGTATGATGACAGGTCAAATTCTCGGTGGTGCCAGCCCGATGGTGGCGATTAAATATCAAATTATGATCATGATTGCGATATTCGTTACCATGTCACTTTCTGTGGCATTGTCGCTGAAACTGTCAGTCCATAGTTGTATCAGTCGTTATGGTCGTGTGCTGGTCAACGTCGTTCATGATGACGCCATATAGCGCCTATTTAGCGATTGTAGGATCTTATCCACAGAATCTGTGGATAACCGTGGTGATACCTAGAAGTCAACTGGTCAAACCTGAGTTAATGAATTATCTCTCACAAAATTCACTTTGCATTCATACGCATATCTTTTAATTCTACCAATGTAATAAATACGTAAAGACCAGACATTAGCCTTGCGCTATCAAATCAATGCAAGGAATGCGAGCGATGACTTTGGACCAACACAGCTTGGATAATGCATTTACCGAACGAGATGAAATGAGAGATTGGTTAATCACTCAGCCTGAGGCCTTAATAGAGAATGCGGTTAACGATGGCTTGTTAGGCCATCATCAAGATCAAAAAAACTCACTTAAAGTGAGTTTTTAAACCAGTTCGCATCATTGCTGTCAATCACGTAGATAGATTAACCAGTACCACATGCCGACAAACACCCCACCACCAATGATGTTGCCCAATGTCACCGGGAGCAAATTATTGGTGATAAAATCCAGCATATTCAAATCAGCATAGTCGGCGATATTGGCTCCGGTCATTTGCCAAAATTCAGCAGGTGCGAAATTTTTAATCCCAATCGCCATCGGAACCTGGAACATATTGGCAATACAGTGCTCAAACCCTGCAGAGACAAACATCGCAACGGGTAAAATCATGACTGCGATTTTATCTGTCAAAGTTCGGCCACTGAATGTCATCCAAACGGCCACACACACTAAGACATTACACATGACACCCAATGCCACTGCTGAGAGAAAAGTATGATGAAGCTTGTGTTGTGAAATCGCCATTGCGTTGAGGCCAACTTGTCCATGGTCAAACATATATTGTTTGGTCAACAGCATACAAACGACCAATAACAAGGCACCAATCAAGTTACCGCAATAGACAACCGTCCAGTTTTTTATCAGGGTTCGCCACGAAATTTTGCCACTTGCTCGAGCAACTAAAGTCAGCACTGAGCTAGTAAATAGCTCACCGCCAGTCACCACTACCAGAATCAGTCCGAGACTAAAGGCTAAACCGCCTAATAAACGCGTAATTCCCCACGGTAGATCGCCTGCCCCTGTAGTGACCACAGTATAAAAGACAAAAGCGATACCGATATGGATACCTGCCGAAATCGCCAGAAGGAAAGACTTGATAGGATCTTTGGTCGCTTTGCCCACGCCAATTTCAGCCGCACGTTCGGCCATTTGTGGGGGTAAAAGAGAATCAAATTGGTTGAGGTTTATCATTTCGAAACATTTTGCAACATCAGGGTCAATGGGCGCGGATAATTACTTGAAATGTGATCAAATTCAAGCACAAATTATACAATGCCGATGAAAAGCCGTTGCATGTAAACTAAGTAAGCGCAGTTTTGTCTTTTACGACTAATATCTATGTTAAAAAAAACTCCACACAAATACATAAAGCCCATATTTTTCAATCAATTAAAATAAACCTTCTACCGTTAATTGTGTCTGACACCATTTTTAGGCTAAATATTCATATTAAAGTCAATTTTTATACTATTTTCTCATTTATAGGCGCAAGGCGGCTCGCGATACTGTTTAGTGGTAGCCTGCTTTGATCTCGCTCTAGTCTTATCGTGACTGTTTAACTCCTGAACAATCTGCTCCAGTTATCTGATCAAACTCTGGCTTAGGTAACATTTCTATATAGTGGGCATTGCTGAACGCCAACTTCCTGATTAAGTTGAGTACATACACTTTATAAGGAATCGAATATGAAATTTACGCCTGAATATATATCTGAACTTAACTTACTGCTTCAGTTTGATATCAGCAGTGCTGCAACTGGCATTAAAGTTCATAATGACGCATCTGAAGAGATTCAATCGGCTGTGCAGCGTCTTTACGCCAAAGGCCTATGTACTCTTCCTGATGGCGGCTACTTAACCGATGAGGGCATCGAAATGGCCGAGCACGCAGACAAAATTATCCGTGTGCTTTCTAGCTAACTTGACTCAACAGCAAACGCCAGAGGCGCACTCTGGCGTTTGCTAAAGCCCCTCCCCCCTTAGATACCATCTCGCACATAACACCACTGATATTGCTGCAACAACAACGGTTGTTGTTGCGTTCAATAAATGCCAAAGTAAGTACGTTTCAGCAAGCTTGTAGCCCTAGTCTTTGGTATACCAACAGTGACTATATATTGCTGGATCTGATACAACATCAATCGTTGACTACCCAACCCATTCATAAAGTGTTGCGTACACAACTTGGTCATTTATTCGCAAGGAGTCTGACATGAAAACCATCACAGTCGTCGGTGGAGGTTGGCTAGGTAAACCACTTAGCCAATACCTGACATCCATCGGGTATCAAGTCTTCACTAGTAAAACAACTCCAGAAGGGGCGGCAGAGCTTGAGCAACAAGGACTCAACAGTTTTGTGTGCGACTTAAATTTGGGTCATGAACAACTCAAAGATCAACTCAATACAGCACCGAGCGAAATAGTGATTGGTTGTTTTCCTCCAGGATTTCGCCGAGGAGCTGGCGATAATTACGTCACTCAATGGCAAAATCTTATCCAAGCGGCCAAGCAGAGTGCGGCACAACGTATTGTTATGGTCAGTTCAACAACCGTTTACCCAAACACCGCCACAGAGATGGTTGAAGAGGACGCTAGCCTTGCATTAGCACAAAGCCATTCTCTATTTAGTGATAATGCGATAACGATGTTAAAAGCTGAGCAAGCGCTGATTAATTCTGGCCTGAGCTACGCCATCGTTCGTTGCAGCGGGCTGGTCGGCCCCGATAGACACCCATCGCGCTTTGCCGCTAGATTAAAGCAAGTCAGTGAGCAAGCGCCTGCTAATATGCTTGAGCTAAAAGATGCGATTGGCGCCGTGAGCTATATGGCCCTAGCAACACACAACACGGTAGTGAATGCCACCACACCAAACACGGTCAGTAAGGCACAGTTTTATCAGGCAGCGCTCGACAGCGTTGGTTCAAGCGACCCTCTTCCACCCGTGGTTCAACAGCCCGATAAGCGCATAATGGCAGACAAGATCATTGCCCTTGGCTATCGTTTCCATTTTGACCACACACTCGAACTAGTGTGAACTGAGAGGGGTTTATGAACCAAACTAAGTTGTATCAACACATTGAGCGCTTATGGCGTTACATGCAACTCTCCGACGATTTAATCCAATCAGATTGCCTCTTCGTGTTAGGCAGTAATGATGTTCGTGTGGCGGAGTATGCTGCGAATTTGTATCTACAAGGCTGGGCTGAATATTTAGTCTTTTCTGGCGGGTTCGGCCGTTTAACTGCCGATGTGTTCGAGCAGAGCGAAGCGGAAACTTTTGCCCAAATCGCACGTGATTTAGGTGTGCCGAGCAATAAAATTATTATTGAGGATCAGGCAACCAACACCGGAGAAAACCTGCTCTTTACGCATCAGCTACTTACGCAAAAAAATCTCAACTTCAACTCGTTTATCTTAGTGCAAAAGCCGTACATGGAACGACGCACTTACGCTTCATTCCGTCAGCAGTGGCCAACACAGGTCAAGCATCTTTGTGTAACCTCGCCCAAAGGTGAGTTCTGCGACTATTTTAATGAAGAGATCGACCTCTACACCACCTTATCGGCCATGTTGGGCGATTTTGAGCGAATTAAGACTTACCCTGCTTTGGGCTATCAAATTGAACAAGTGATCCCAGACGACGTCAACACGTCATATCAAGCGATTAAGTCCGCACTAAGTTAATTGTTTAGCAAATAAAAAAGCCAGAGACGCAATACTCTGGCTTTTCTCATTTTGGTTGATTAATGAATCGCGGCTTCTTTTTGACTGAGATAAGTGAATTTAAGCTCATCATCTTTCAGGTCAACTTTCACCGTACCACCATCGACTAGTGAACCAAATAGCAGCTCATTAGCGAGGGGTTTCTTCAGTTTGTCTTGCACAACTCGTCCCATTGGACGCGCGCCCATGGACTTATCGTAACCACGAGAAGCCAACCAATGACGTGCATCGTCCGACACTTCAAGCGAGACACCACGCACATCAAGTTGCGCTTGCAGTTCAACGATAAACTTATCAACCACTTGATGGATAACGTGCTCATCTAGGCTGTTAAACCAAATGATGTTATCGAGACGGTTGCGAAACTCTGGAGTAAATACCTTTTTAATTTCAGACATCGCATCGTGACTATGATCTTGTTGGATCAAGCCGATCGATTTCTTAACCGTTTCTTGCACGCCCGCGTTGGTGGTCATCACCAAAATCACGTTACGGAAATCCGCTTTACGACCGTTGTTATCCGTTAACGTGCCGTTATCCATCACTTGCAGCAACAAGTTAAAGACGTCTGGGTGCGCTTTCTCAATCTCATCAAGTAACACCACCGAGTGAGGGTGTTTGATCACAGAATCAGTCAACAGACCGCCTTGATCGTAACCGACATAACCCGGAGGCGCGCCGATAAGACGACTGACAGAGTGACGTTCACCATACTCAGACATGTCAAAACGCAGCAGTTCAATACCAAGCAGCTTAGACAATTGCACTGTCACTTCTGTTTTACCGACCCCGGTTGGGCCTGCAAACAAGAAGGAACCAACCGGTTTATTGTCTGCCCCCAAACCCGCACGGGTTAACTTAATCGCTTCGCTAAGAACATCAATCGCATCATCTTGGCCAAACACCAACATTTTCATCTTCTCATCGAGTTTCTGTAGAATCTCTTTGTCAGAAGAAGAGACGGACTTCTCTGGGATACGCGCCATCTTGGCAACCATCGCCTCGATATCAGCAACCCCAACCGTTTTTTTACGACGACTCGCCGGAGTAAGACGACTACGAGCACCCGCTTCATCGATAACATCGATCGCTTTATCAGGCAAATGACGCTCATTAATGTACTTAGCCGACAGTTCAACCGCTGCACGCAGTGCTTTATTGGTGTAACGCACTTCGTGGTGTGCTTCGTACTTCGGTTTCAGGCCCATCAAGATTTTAGTGGTATCGTCGAGTGAAGGCTCAACAACGTCGATTTTTTGGAATCGACGAGAGAGCGCGCGCTCTTTCTCGAAAATATTGCTGTACTCTTGATAAGTCGTTGAACCAATACAGCGTAGCTTGCCACTACTAAGCAGAGGTTTAATTAAGTTGGCGGCATCGACTTGACCACCAGAAGCCGCGCCAGCACCGATGATGGTATGAATCTCATCAATAAACAGAATCGCATCTTCTTCTTTTTCAAGTTGTCTTAGTATTGCCTTGAAGCGTTTCTCAAAATCACCGCGATACTTAGTGCCCGCTAGTAGCGACCCGATATCTAATGAATAGATGACGCTGTCAGCGATAATTTCTGGGACCTGCCCTTCCACAATACGCCACGCTAAACCTTCTGCGATAGCAGTTTTACCTACCCCTGCCTCACCAACGAGCAATGGGTTGTTCTTGCGACGACGACAAAGCACTTGAACGGTTCTTTCAAGCTCTTTCTCACGACCAATAAGTGGATCAATCTGGCCCTGCTTGGCCAATTGATTGAGGTTAGTAGCAAAGCTTTCTAAACGATCTTCGTTACTCGCTTCTTCGGCATTCTCGCTACCAAAAGAGTCGGGAGAAGACGGTTCATCACCTGCACTTGATGCCTTAGTGATGCCATGCGAAATAAAATTAACAATATCAAGACGGCTAATGTCGTTTTTCTTGAGTAAGTACGCCGCATGGGACTCTTGCTCACTAAAAATAGCCACCAGTACGTTAGCCCCTGTCACTTCACTACGACCAGAGGATTGAACGTGAAACACCGCGCGTTGCAAAACGCGTTGAAAACTCAAAGTGGGTTGCGTTTCGCGAGTTTCATCATTTTCAGGAATCAGCGGCGTTGTTTGATCGATGAAGATATCTAGTTCACCACGCAAGGCATCGATGTCCGCCTGACACGCCTGAAGTGCTTCTCTCGCAGCATCGTTTTCTAACAACGCCAGCAGGAGGTGCTCGACAGTCATAAACTCATGTCTTTTGTCTCGAGCGCGGGAAAAAGCGCCGTTGAGACTCGACTCTAACTCTTTATTCAGCATAAGTACCTCCTTTAAGAACAACTTAAGTTGCTCGAACAAGCATTAGGCTTGTTCCATTGTACAAAGCAAAGGATGCTCATTCTCGTTCGCATACATAGTAACTTGCGCTACCTTGGTCTCAGCAACTTCTGCAGTAAACGTGCCACAAATTGCTTTGCCTTCATAATGCACCTGGAGCATTACCTGTGTTGCTTTGTCGATATCCATTGAGAAAAATCGCTCTAAAATTTCAATGACAAAGTCCATCGGGGTGTAATCATCGTTGTTCAAAACAACGTTATACATAGATGGTGGCTTAACTTTTGTTTTTTCTCTCTCCAGTAAATCTGAATCTGGAGTAACCCATTCAAAATGTTTGCTCATGACTATAACGACGTTGATGTTTGACTCTGTGAATTTTACCACTTCGACGAGCAGAAGTTTTGAATTTAGCTCTCTTTAAATAAGGACCATTTAGGTAGAAAACAATATTTGGCCCTACTTAGAGACTAATCCACCATTTGAGTCGCTGCAAATAAAAGATTTTGATCCGCCTAATTGGCGTATCTAATTGATTAAAAAGAACCCGAATTCCATTCACAGTACGTATATTTTAATACGTGGCATTGAGCTATAAGTTGCACAAATGTAAATCTTAAAAGTGATTTGCTTGCAAATATGTCGACTATGAGACCTTTTTACTATTGACTGCGCTCGCCCATTGGCTACATTGGTCAAATAGTGACTCAAAATTTGGCAGCGGCTGAATGGATATTCACTTTCTGTTTACTAAGGATGATAAGTAAACACTTAACAACGTTACAGACACAATGCATGAGGGATGTAAAGCATGGCTACAGGTACAGTAAAATGGTTTAACAACTCCAAAGGATTTGGTTTTATCTGTCCAGAGGGAGAAGACGGAGATGTGTTTGCGCACTATTCAACGATTCAAATGGACGGTTATCGTACTCTGAAAGCGGGCCAACAAGTAAGTTTTGAAGTGGAAGAAGGGCCAAAAGGTTATCACGCAAGCTCCGTGGTTCCAGTGGAAGCCCACTCAGCAAAATAACCGCTGCCAACTGACTTAGGTTACTGATAAAAACCGGTTGTTGATAAAAAAACCCGCTTGGCAGCGGGTTTTTTAGTTTCAACGTATTTATTATCGGTTGATAATCGCGTTCAAGGTCGCACTCGGGCGCATCAAGGCTGATACCTTTTCAAACACCGGTGAGTAGTAACCCCCTAGATCAGCAGGCACACCTTGGGCTTGATTGAGCTCAGCAACGATTTGCTGTTCGTTTTCTGCCAGTGTTTGAGCAATTGGCGCAAACTCGGCAGCAAGATCAGCATCTTGAGTTTGCTCAGCAAGCGCTTTAGCCCAGTAAGTCGCAAGATAATAATGGCTACCACGATTATCAAGCTCACCGACACGGCGCGATGGTGACTTATTATTGTCGAGGAACTCACCTGTCGCTTTGTCTAGCGCATCAGCAAGCACTTTGGCTTTAGCATTACCCGTCACCGTACTTAAATGCTCTAGAGACGCAGCCAATGCTAAGAATTCACCCAATGAATCCCAACGTAGGTGGTTCTCTTTCTCAACTTGTTGCACGTGTTTCGGTGCACTACCGCCCGCGCCTGTTTCAAACAAACCACCACCATTCATCAGCGGCACGATTGAAAGCATCTTCGCCGAAGTACCGAGTTCTAGAATTGGGAACAGGTCAGTTAGGTAGTCACGAAGAACGTTACCCGTCACTGAAATAGTGTCTAGGCCTTGCTTGATACGAACCAGCGAGTACTGACACGCTTCAAGTGGTGCCAGAATCTTAATTTCTAGCCCTTCGGTATCGTGCTCAGGTAAGTAAGCGTTAACTTTCTTAATCAGCTCCGCATCGTGCGCACGATTTTCGTCTAACCAGAATACCGCTGGAACACCAGTAGCACGAGCGCGAGTGACAGCAAGTTTAACCCAATCTTGGATTGGCGCATCTTTCACCTGACACATACGGAAGATATCACCTTCTTCGACCGCTTGCTCAAGCAGTACTTTCCCTGACGTGTCAACAATGCGCACAGAGCCTGCCGCATCAAGAATAAATGTCTTGTCGTGAGAGCCGTACTCTTCGGCTTTTTGCGCCATTAAACCAACATTTGGCACGCTGCCCATGGTGGTTGGATCAAAAGCGCCATTCTCTTTACAGAAATCAATTACCGCTTGATAGATGCCAGCATAGCTACGATCTGGGATCATTGCTTTGGTGTCTTTCTGCTTACCATCAGGTCCCCACATTTGACCGGATGAACGCAGCATCGCAGGCATAGAAGCATCAACGATAATGTCACTAGGTACGTGGAGGTTAGTAATACCGCGGTCAGAATCCACCATGGCTAATGGTGGCTGAGTTTGATATACCGCTTGCAGCGCAGCTTCAATTTCTTGTTTTTGCTCAGCAGGCAAAGTTTGAATTTTAGCGTACACATCACCAATACCGTTGCTGACATCGACGCCTAGTTGCGTAAAGAGTTCGCCATATTTTGCAAATACATCTTTATAGTAAACTTTAACCGCATGGCCAAAGATCACAGGGTCAGACACCTTCATCATGGTGGCTTTCATGTGCAGTGACAGTAGCACGTCTTGCTGCTTCGCTTCTTCAATTTGCTGTTCGAAAAACTCTACGAGTGCGTTCTTGTTCAGTACCGCACTGTCGATTATCTCTTTATCTTGGATTGGAAATGGTGCTTTAAGTTCTTTTACCGTGCCATCGGTAGCCACAAACTCGATTTTAACTTCTGTTGCGCCATCAATCGTGACTGATTTTTCGCTACCGAAGAAGTCTTTATCAGCCATGCTTGAAACATGTGATTTAGAATCCGCAGACCACGCGCCCATTGAATGAGGATTTTTCTTGGCGTAGTTCTTAACTGACAGCGGTGCGCGACGGTCAGAGTTACCCTCACGCAGTACTGGGTTTACCGCACTACCTTTGATCTTGTCGTAGGTCGCTTTGATCGCTTCTTCTTCGTAGGTGCTCGGCTCTGCAGGATAGTTTGGTAAGTTGTAGCCTTTGTCCTGAAGTTCTTTGATCGCCGCTTTTAACTGTGGGATAGAAGCAGAGATGTTAGGTAGCTTAATGATGTTTGCCTGTGGTGTTTTTGCCAATTCACCAAGTTCAGTTAGCGCATCACCAATGCGCTGCTCTTCAGTCAAATGTTCTGGGAAACTAGCAAGAATACGCCCAGCTAGAGAGATGTCACGAGTGTCAACATCAATGCCAGAAGAAGCAGTAAACGATTGAATAATCGGAAGTAGCGAATACGTTGCTAGTGCAGGAGCTTCATCTGTAATGGTGTAAATGATTGTAGGTTTTTCTGTAGGCATGAAATTTCCCTATTGTTCTAACAAAGCCATCGGATGAGTAGCCTTGTGTGAATGGCCGCTAACAAGTTGAATACTTCATCTCCCCACTTGTTGCGATTTATCCGTCTCTTATTGTTTTTGCCACTGACCAGTGACGTCCATGAGAGCGATTAATTATAATTAAACAAAAACAAGATAATAGTCTATCATCTTGCTCGACAATCCTGTTTTTTGGCGCGCAAATGATAGCTTAAATTGGATATATAAGAAACTTTCAAACACACTTTATTCACATTTTTGCAAGGTAGTTAACATGCCACCACCATCACGTCGGGACTTCTCATCCGATTCTAACACCAAGTCCCAATCTGGTTTTAAACGCAGTAAATCCGGTTCTTCAATGGCCAACAGTTCGACCAAACGTCGTCGCAAGCCTGTGAGTCAAAAACCGAAAATCTCAGCCGCAGAAAGACGCGTTATCCTTTTTAACAAACCTTTTGACACCTTAAGCCAGTTTACTGATGGCGATGGTAGAAAAACCTTGGCCGATTATATTGAGGTCAAAGACGTGTATGCCGCAGGCCGCCTCGATAGAGACAGTGAAGGCTTAATGGTGCTGACTAATGACGGAATTTTGCAAGCAAAGTTGACCCAACCCAAATCAAAATCCCCGAAAACCTATTGGGTTCAGGTTGATGGCGCACCGAGCGAAGCTGACCTTGATAAACTGCGTAAGGGCGTTGAACTCAAAGATGGCCTAACTCTGCCAGCGACAATCGAGCGTATTGATGCGCCCAACGTTTGGCAACGTAATCCGCCAGTGCGTTTTCGAGCCAATATCCCGACCACCTGGCTTGCTATTACCATTATTGAAGGACGTAACCGTCAGGTGCGACGCATGACCGCGCATATCGGCTATCCGACCCTGCGCTTGATTCGCTATTCGATGGGAGATCTTACTCTGGGAGATTTACAACCGGGCGAGTGGCAAGAGATTAACATCTAACTTCAGCCCTTATTGAAAGCACACCCAATCCTAGATTCCAGATCATTCGTTGCTCGCTTGGGCAATGACGAACAAAAAAAACGGCGCTTCAAGTGAAGCGCCGTTGTTAAATCTTCAAAGATAGTAAGCGATTACGCTTATTGTTTTTTCTCTGCAATTTTAACCGCAATCGATAGCTCTTCAAGCGACGCTGGGTTCGCTAGGCTTGGAGCGTCTGTGAGTAGACACGCCGCTGCTGTTGTTTTCGGGAACGCGATAACATCACGGATGTTCTCTGTACCACATAGCAGCATCACTAGGCGATCAAGACCAAATGCAAGACCTGCGTGCGGTGGCGTACCAAACTTCAATGCATCCAGTAGGAAGCCGAATTTCAGTTGCTGTTCGTCAGCTTCGATACCTAGAATATCAAATACCGCTGCTTGCATTTCTGCGTTGTGGATACGTACCGAACCACCACCAACTTCATAGCCGTTAAGAACCATATCGTACGCGTTAGAGTTTGCCGCACTTGGGTTGGCTTTCAGCTCTTGCGCTGTCACACCCAAAGGCGCGGTGAATGGGTGGTGCATCGCATGGAGGTTACCTTCGTCATCTTCTTCAAACATTGGGAAGTCAACAACCCATAACGGAGCCCATGCAGATTGGTTGGTTAGCTCTAGATCTTTACCCAGTTTCAGGCGTAGTGCACCAAGTGCTTCTGCAACGATACCCGCTTTGTCGGCGCCAAATAGGATGATATCGCCAGACTCTGCTTCAGTGCGCTCTAGAATGGCGTTGATTACGTCTTCGTTTAGGAACTTAGCTACTGGAGATTGGATACCTTCCATGCCTGCAGCGCGGTCGTTAACCTTCATCCACGCCAGACCTTTCGCGCCGTAGATACTAACAAACTCACCGTAACCGTCGATTTGTTTACGAGTAAGAGATGCGCCACCCGGAACACGGATTACTGCAACGCGGCCTTTCTCGTCATTCGCTGGGCCAGAGAAAACTTTAAACTCGACGTCTTTGACAAGATCAGCAACATCAACAAGCTCAAGTGGGTTACGAAGATCAGGCTTGTCAGAACCAAAACGACGAATCGCTTCACTAAATGGCATCACTGGGAATTGACCCAAGTCGACGTTAAGCAGCTCTTGCCACATATCGCGAACCATGTTTTCCGTTACGTCACGAACTTGATCAGCGCTCATGAATGACGTTTCGATATCGATCTGGGTGAATTCTGGTTGACGGTCAGCACGCAAGTCTTCATCACGGAAACACTTAACGATTTGGTAGTAACGGTCAAAACCAGACATCATTAGCAGCTGTTTGAATAGCTGAGGAGATTGAGGAAGCGCGTAGAAACTGCCTTTATGAACACGACTTGGCACTAAATAATCACGAGCGCCTTCTGGCGTTGCTTTGGTCAGTACCGGAGTTTCGATGTCAAGGAAGCCGTTGTCATCAAGGAAACGACGCACAAAACTTGACGCTTTAGCACGCAGTTTAATACGGTCACTCATTTCTGGGCGACGTAGATCTAGGTAACGGTATTTTAGACGCTGTTCTTCCGAGTTCTTTTGGTTGAAGTCTAATGGCAGTGCGTCAGAACGGTTGATGATTTCAAGGCCTGTGGCCAAAATTTCAACTTCACCAGTCGCCATATCTTTGTTGGCTTGGCTTTCTGGACGAGCGCGTACTTCACCCGTTAACTTGATACAGAATTCATTACGAAGTGTATTGGCCACTTCGTGTGCGTCTGCCATATCTGGATCGACAACTACCTGAACAACGCCTTCACGATCTCGCATATCGATAAAAATAAGACCGCCTAAATCACGACGACGGTTAACCCAGCCGCAAAGTTCTACAGTTTGTCCTGCAAGGGACTTGTTCAGATGACCACAGTAATGGGTACGCATAATGAATTTCCCAATCTCTTTAAATTTGTTGATTACTCTCTATCAGTGATAGATTTACCGATAGAGCAAAGTTCCATTTATACGCTGAAAGTCAGTTTAGATCGACTATTCAACGTACAATTTATTGCGATTTATCATCTGTTGATGCTTTTTAAACCAATAAAGCGGTAAAAGCACTACACAGACAATTGAATGGCGCTGATTATAGCCTTTAAAAGGTCGGTTCGGCAAAGCTCTGATAGATCCAATTCAAACCAACGGTGAATAGGGGCACTATGGACGATTTACCCATCAGGTTCGGCCTGACGATGTGGTCGCACAATCACTGGCAGCACAGCTTTTATGGTAAGGGTACTCAGGCCAATCAACGACTTGAGAAATACGCGCGCGTCTTCCATACCGTTGAGGGCAACACGACCTTCTATGCCACCCCAAACCCAACGACCGTGCGTAATTGGTATAACGCCACTCACGATCAGTTTCGCTTTACCTTTAAACTGCCGCAAAGCATCACCCACCAGCAAATGTTGCGCGGCTGTCAAGCTGAGCTAAAAAGCTTCATGCAAGTGATGCAGCCTTTGCATGAGAGAATTGGCCAGTGGACCATTCAGTTGCCTGCCGCGTTTGGCCCAGAACATTTAGCGCAGCTACAACAGTTTTGCACGCTATTCCCGCCAGATTACCCGCTAGGTATTGAGGTTCGTCATCCGGCATTTTTTGCCAAAGGTGATGCAGAGAAAGCTTTAAATCAGTGGCTTATCGAGCGAGGATACGACCGAATCATTATGGATAGTCGCCCAGTGTTTGCCGCCAAACCTGATAACGAAGCAATTATCGATGCGCAAATGAAAAAGCCCAAAGTCCCAGTGCATGCCATAGCGACCGCCCAGCAACCCATGGTTCGTTTTATCGGTCACCCACAAGAGCAGTTTAATTATGAATTTTTCGCCCCCTGGCTACGCAAATTGCCACAATGGATAGCCGAGGGAAAGCAGCCTTATGTCATGATTCATACCGCCGATAATATTGTCGCCCCCGAACTTGCCGCCGGTTTATATCAACAGCTACAAAAAAGTGTCACGTTACCCGATTTAGCGCCTTTCCCGGCTCAAAGCGGCCAACGGCAAATTTCGATGTTTTGATTGATTCACCGTCAATGCATGACAGCGCGGTAAATTTCCCATAAAATACGCGCCTTTTTTAGTGGCAGGCAATATCCCCTGTCGTTGGCATGTTACGAGAACTGAGCTATGAACCCGAAAAGCAATCCCGACACTATTTTTTCGGCTCCTATCGATAAAATTGGTGATTTCACCTTTGACGAACGCGTTGCAGAAGTGTTTCCTGACATGATTCAGCGCTCTGTTCCTGGCTACAGTAACATCATCTCGGCGATTGGCATGCTGGCAGAACGATTTGTCAAACCGCACTCCAATATCTACGATTTAGGTTGCTCGCTTGGTGCCGCAACCCTTTCTATGCGCCGCCATATCAAACAAGAAGGCTGTCAGATCATCGCGGTCGATAACTCGTCAGCCATGGTCGAGCGTTGCAAATTACACGTTAATGCCTACCGCAGCGATACCCCCGTTGATGTGGTCGAAGCGGATATTCGTGATATTGAAATCGACAATGCGTCTGTGGTGGTACTCAATTTCACGCTGCAGTTTCTGTCCCCAGAAGACAGATATACCTTATTGAAAAAGATCTACGCCGGTTTACGCCCTGGTGGCATTTTGATCCTGTCAGAAAAATTTGTCTTTGAAGATAAAATGGCCAATGAACTGCTTGTCGATTTACATCACGACTTTAAGCGTGCCAATGGCTATAGCGAGCTCGAAATTAGTCAAAAACGCAGTGCAATCGAAAATGTCATGCGACCTGACTCTAAGCAAGAACACAAACAACGCTTTGCACAAATTGGCTTCACCAGTTACGACGTCTGGTTCCAATGCTTTAACTTTGGGTCAATGTTCGCGATAAAATGATGCGATAACGCGTGATTGAACGCTGAGCCATTTGAGTCAAATTTTTAATTTATCTAGCAGTGAAAAACTATGTTTAACTTTGCAAATTTCTACCAATTGATTGCACAAGACACACGTCTCCAGCCTTGGCTAAACGTATTACCTCAACAGTTAACCGATTGGCAAAATACTGAGCATGGTGATTTCGCTCGCTGGTTAAAGGCACTCAATAAGATCCCTGAAGGCTCACCTGATCAAGTGGATTTAAAAAACTCGGTGACTATCGCCAACGACACACCATTCCACAGCGGTGAACTTAAAAAGCTCGAAAGCCTGTTACGTACTTTTCACCCGTGGCGTAAAGGCCCATACACGGTTCATGGTATCCATATTGATACCGAATGGCGCAGTGACTGGAAATGGGATCGTGTTTTACCGCATATTTCTCCACTGAAAGATCGCAGTGTCCTTGATGTAGGGTGCGGTAACGGCTATCACATGTGGCGTATGTTAGGCGAAGGGGCGCGTCTGACGGTGGGCATCGATCCATCCCATCTGTTCCTGATTCAGTTTGAAGCGATACGTAAGCTGATGGGCGACAATCAGCGCGCACATTTGTTGCCGCTGGGTATTGAACAATTACCTAAGCTCGAAGCATTCGATACCGTGTTTAGCATGGGTGTTTTGTATCACCGTCGTTCACCGCTGGATCACTTGATTCAACTCAAAGATCAGTTGGTGTCTGGAGGTGAATTAGTACTGGAAACGTTAGTCATTGAAGGCGACGAAACCTCGGTATTGGTTCCGGTTGATCGTTATGCACAAATGCGTAATGTCTACTTTTTCCCTTCTGCCAAAGCGTTAAAGGTTTGGTTAGAGCAAGTGGGCTTTATTGATGTTCGCATCGTTGATGAAAATACCACCACCACCGGTGAGCAGCGCACGACTGACTGGATGACCCACAATTCGTTGCCAGATTACCTCGATCCCAATGATCCAAACAAAACCGTTGAGGGTCACCCAGCCCCCAGAAGAGCGATTTTGGTTGCACAAAAACCTTAACCGATGTGAATTGACAAAGAGTTAACTCAAGTGAGCATCAAATCGATTCCTCTGTGAGTGATTCCCTTTTACAATAAAGGATGCTGTTATTGCATCCTTTATTGTATTTATCGCTTGAGAATCAGATCATTATAGAACTGAACGTATGCTCTTCGATAAAGTGACATAGAGATTGGCTTGACTCCACATTTGCAAAATCTCAACCTGACTTAGGCGAATCAATGTTTACAAGATCTATCCCCGTATTGGCCCTGATACTGCTTTCCGGCTGTACCCTTACCAACAGTGAAAAATACCATCTAGAGACGTTAGCCGCGATTAAGTCTTCTGAAAGCAACCTGACTAACCACTACCAGAATCTTGATGCCCATATCAGTAACCAAAATGATTACATCGAGAGCTTAGAAGAACGTTTAACCGCTTTAGAGCAAGAACTGTCAGACTTCAAATATGAATCTTTACAAAAGCAGTGCTTAGCCGAGAAAGCGGCTCAGGTTCAAACCATGCCTGCCGTGCCGACCCCACCAAGAAATGAACTACTGCTGGGCGAAGTTGAGAAAGTCACCATCGATAAAATCCAGCAGGTGTTTGATGCTCGAATCGACACCGGCGCTGCCACCTCTTCTCTCAATGCGGTTGATATTGAAGAGTTCGAACGCAACGGCAAAAATTGGGTACGTTTTCACCTCTCTGACGGTGAAACGCCACTGGACGACTCAAATTGGATCGAAGCCCCCATTGTTCGTTTCGTTAAAATTCGTCAATCTAGTAATGATGACGTTGAGAGAAGAGCTGTGGTTGAGTTATGGGTCAAGCTCGGAAAAATCCATGAAAAAGCGCAATTTACCTTGGCAGATCGCTCTCAAATGAGTCATCCTGTATTGCTAGGGCGTGAGTTTATTCGAGACATTGCGATCATTGACGTAAGTCAAAAATATATCCATGCGAATACTCCTAAAAATTAATAACGGTAGCGTGAGTTTATGACGTCTAAAATTCCTTTTTATGTATCAGTCATTTTACTGATCTTAGCGGGCATCGCCTTGAGCATGTTCCGTCACCAAAGTTATGGTGTTCCTTGGACTCCAGGGGAAACGCGCCAAGTCTGGGACATTGAAGCGCGCATTGAGTTTAATGGCCAAGCCAAACCTGTTAAAGCCTCACTTGCGGCTCCCCATACTCAAACGGGCTTTACTCTGATTAGCGAATCTTCTTCCTCGCCTGGTTATGGTGTCTCTTACCTTGAAACTGAAACTGGCCGCCGAGCCGAGTGGTCTATCCGTCAAGCGACAGGCCCACAAACCATCTACTATAAAACTCAGTTCTTGGTTGACCCACAGGCAAAAGTAGATCCGATTCCACCAAGTGGTGAGATCATTGCACCAACCTTTGAAGGCCCAGTAGAAGCCGCCGCGATTGCTTTGATTGAGCTGGCTAACCAACGTTCAGCCGATGACATCACCTTTACCCGTGAGTTGATCAAATCGTTCAATGACTCTGACAGTCAGAACGCATCGCTCGTCCTCAACACCATGTCTAAAGTCGATGCGGTCAATGCACTGCTTTCTTATGCTAAAATTCCCAACAAGATTGTCGGTGTCATTGAGTTAGAAGATGGTCGTCGTCGTCAAACGATTCAGCATATGAATCAAGTATGGGATGGGACCAACTGGATTTTGTTCAACCCGAATAAAATCAATCAAGTTATCGCCGATAACCTTCTGGTTTGGGACGAATCAAACGTATCATTGCTCGATCTGATTGGTGGGCAAAACAGCCAAGTCCATTTTTCGATGATTGCTCTAGAGGTCACACCTACCCAAGCGACGGTAGACAAAGTCGAAGCGGATGGCTTACTTAACTTCTCAATTCATAGTTTGCCACTCGAAGAGCAAGCGATGTTCAAGACGATTATGCTCATCCCTATTGGCGCACTGATTGTTGTGTTCTTGCGGGTGATTATCGGCCTTAAAACTTCTGGCACCTTTATGCCGGTTCTTATCGCGGTAGCTTTTGTCCAAACTCAGCTCGTCACAGGTATTGTCGGTTTCTTGCTCATTGTCGGCACCGGACTGGTGATACGAAGTTATCTTTCTAAACTCAATCTACTTCTGGTGGCGCGGATCTCCGCGGTGATTATCACGGTGATTATGATCATATCGGTCTTCACCGTCGTCGCATTTAAGATTGGCCTAACCGAAGGTTTATCCATCACCTTCTTCCCGATGATTATTTTGTCATGGACTATCGAACGTATGTCGATTCTATGGGAAGAGGAAGGTGCAAAAGAAGTGGTACTGCAAGGCGGTGGATCACTGCTCACCGCGGTGCTGGTCTACTTAGCCATGACCAATCCATTTATCCAACACCTGACCTTTAACTTTATTGGACTACAACTAATTGTTTTAGCTTGCATCTTATTGCTAGGTACTTACACAGGTTACCGCCTGACAGAGCTACGTCGCTTTAAGCCACTTGCGGAGGACTAACTATGTTTTCTCGTATTACTTCGCCAAGTAAGCTCCGTCATAAAGGCATCATGGGGATGAACAAGCGTAACCATAGCTATATTGGTCGCTACAATGATCGTTCCAAATACCCATTGGTGGATGACAAGCTCAAGACAAAAATCATTGCTCAGCAACATGGCGCCACCACACCTGAGCTGATTGGTGTGATCAGTAATCAAGCTGAAGTGAAAACCGTCCATAACATGGTTAAAAACTGGCCAGGTTTTGTCATTAAGCCAGCACAAGGCAGTGGTGGCAAAGGCATCTTGGTGATCACCTCGCACAAAGATGGCGTCTATACCAAACCTTCAGGCGCGACCATCAATAAAGAAGGCGTTGAGCGCCACATCAGTAATGCACTGGCGGGGCTTTTCTCTCTTGGTGGCAAAAACGATGTGGCCGTCGTTGAAAACCTAATCAAGTTTGATAGCTGCTTTGATGGTTTTAGTTTTGAAGGCGTGCCTGACGTACGAATTATCGTATTCAAAGGCTACCCTGTAATGGCAATGATGCGCTGCTCGACGTCGGCTTCAGACGGCAAAGCGAACCTTCACCAAGGCGCGGTCGGTGTCGGCATCGATATCGCAACAGGTCGTGCGGTGCGTGCCGTGCAGTTTGATCATCCTGTCACGCATCACCCTGATACGGGTAAAGACCTTTCAACACTTCAGGTCCCTCATTGGGAGCGTTTGTTGATTCTGGCATCCAGTGCTTGGGAGATGACAGGGCTGGGTTACATGGGGACGGATATGGTACTCGACCGAGACGAAGGCCCAATGGTGTTAGAACTTAACGCGCGTCCTGGACTCGCAATTCAAATAGCTAACGGTGCCGGGTTATTGCCTCGTTTACATCATATTGAAAGCTTGGGCTCACCCGCTGAATACCCCAAACCAGCTGAACGTGTTGCCTATGCGGCGAAGCAGTTTGGTATCTTTGCTAAAGAAGTCACCAACTAATCTTGGTTCCAATGTAAAAAAAGCCCGTTTATCACGGGCTTTTTTATTGGCTTTACAACTCTTCAACGAGCTGTTGAACTTCACTTTTTGCTTTGACCTCTTGCCCAAAGCCACGTAAGCCGACCACATGAACGTGCTCGTGATCCTTAAACACTTTCCGTACTAGCTTATACGTCGTGCCTTTTTCAGGGCTGATATTCTCTGGCGCGGCAATAAGCAACTGCATATCTAGGCGATCACAAAGCTCAAACAGGGTAGAGATGGATTTAGTATCTAAACGCGCCGCCTCATCAAGGAACAATAAACGACATGGCACAATGTCTTTACTGCGTAAGCGACGAGACTCCTCTTCCCAACTTTGCACAACCATCAACAAAATCGACTGACCCGTACCAATCGCTTCACCCGTTGATAGTGCGCCAGACTCGGCTTGTAACCAACCATCGGAACCACGGCTTACTTCAACACTGAGTTCAAGGTAGTTGCGGTAATCAAGTAACTCTTCACCCAAAACCTGCGGTGAGCGTTGACCCATATCGATATGTGGATTAACACGTTGGAACAGTTTCGCCATCGCTTCCGAGAAGGTGTAGCGCGTAGACTCAAATAGGTCTTTATGCTGCTCTTGCTGTGTGGATAAACCGTTGAGTAGCACCTCGTGGCTTTCGCGCACCTTAACGTTGAGACGAACCCCTTTCACTTGACCAAAAGAAATATTAGACAAGCCTTGGTTAAGCATACGAATACGGTTTTGCTCACGCTGAATGGTCTTGTTAATGATGCTTGCAACCGATTCAGAGCTGATCGCCAAGCGGTTTTCACGTTGCGTAAGCTCTTCAGTCAACCGCGCTAGCTCAACTTCCATCTCTTCAATCGCTTCGACTGGATCATCAGTGCGAATAATATCTTGACGAATACGTTCACGCAGATGTTGATAGACGGCAATATAAAACAGCACTTTACGCTCTGGGCGAGCATTGTCTTCCGATAAGCGCAGCGCATCACGCAAATCCTCATTATCGGCAACAGCAAGGCGCAGTGCCCCTAGCGATTTATCCGACATTGAACGCAGTTCATCCGCAGACAGGTAGGCAAGTTCACGTTTATGTAGACGACGCTCGACATCGTTCTCACGCGCCAAACGCAGCACTGAGCACCAACCTGCTTTCGCTGCAACAACGAAAGTACGCAGTTCAACATACTCTTTCTGCACTTTCTTCAAACGCTTAGCCAGCGCTTTCATTTCAAGTTCAGTTGACGTAATGCTGCGTTCGTATTCACTCTTACGCGTGCGTGAGGTATGCAGACGCTCCTGCAACTCATCGCGACGGCGTAAAGCGCGTTCTGCCGAGCCCTCGTCCGCAGTAACACCGAACTCTTGCAGTTCTTGCTTGAACTCTTGCACAGTTTCCTGTTTGGCTTGGTGTGAGCTCTTGAGCGATGCAAGTAACTGGTGATATTGACTCAATTGACTTTGTGCTTGCTTGAGTTCATCACGTGAACGCGTACGAGCACGCTCCGCCTCAACCAATTTCGCCTTCAACTGCTCACTCAACTCGCTGCTCTTGTTGAGTAAATCCACCGAATCCGAATAAGTAAAGTAATGACGACGCTCAACCAAATCGGCCAAGGCAAAAATTTGGCGTTTCAACTGCTGTAGCGCTTGATCGGCCGCTTGGTATTCAGCAGCCAGCACATCAAATTGCTCAGGGTCAGTATTGAGAGAAGAGGCGATTTTATCCAGTTCCGCAAGCGCTTTGCCATGCTGATCAACAAAGGCTTTCGCTTCAGAAAGCGCGCTCAAACTGTGCTCAAGTTCTTCAAACTGAGCCGCTAAGGTGTCCTCTTCAATCAAGGCCATATTTGGCGCTATCTTGTCGAGATCGTTTAACGCTTGTTTGCATGCTTCTAACTGACGGCGCTGCTGCTGTTCTTTGCTACCAATATCAGCCAGCTGGCGCGTCACTTGATTGCGCTTGTCACGGGCAATCGCCAGTGCCTGCTCAGGATCCGCTTCAAACGCGACTTGAATGTGTTGTGCGACAAAACGGTTCAGTGCTTGATATAAGCGTTGCAGTTTCTGTGAGTCAAATGACGCTTTGGCGTGCTGCTCGACCACATCTTCGCGCTCGTTACGCAGCAACTCTAAACGCTGCTCACGCGCCGCACGACCAAATAGAGGTATGTCAGGCAAACGCGAATAACGCATTTGACGATCGTTCATGCGAACACACACTGCACCTTCAAGCTCTTCGGCGTTAAAGGAGCTATCATCAAAGGCATCGACATCCCCTTCTAGGATGTACAGATCCTCTGGACAGTCATCAAGCTCAACCAATTTCTCTTCGATACCTGACAAGTCAGACACAACGATCGCGTGGCGAGCTGGACCATACATGGCACTGAAATATGGCGCATCTTCAATGGTAATATCGTCGTAAATCTCAGACAGCAAAACACCGCCTAAGCTATCGGCAAGTCCCTTCAGGCGCGGATCATTCGATCCCCCCGGAGACGCGAGGCGCTCAATCTCGTTGTCGAGTTGATTGCGACGCTCAGCCAACTTATCTTTTGCCACCGACTGTTGCTTTTCTTGCTCAAGCACCACTTGCATGTGACTCATCACGGACTGGCTATCGTACAGATCAGCACCACTTTGCTCTCGAAGCGATTCTAATGCGTCGTTGGCCGCAATCCAGCTTGGCGCTATGGCCTCAAACTTGTTTATTTCAGCGCTCACATCTTGTTCAACCCGACGCTGCTCACTGCGCTGTTCACGCAGATCTTCTTGCGCCAATTGCAAAGACTCAATGTGCATGGCATGACGTTCGCGCTCTTGTTCAAAAGCCAACTCGTCATTGAGCTCAATCTGGTGCTGTTTTTGGTAATTGTTGACCAATTCTTGGGTCTGACGCTGCTTGTGTAGCCGACGTTCAATATCACGATGCTGCGCGCGCCATTGGGATTCGTTTTGCAGCAGTTGCTGTGCATCTCGCCCTTGTTGTATCGCAGCGAAAGCTCTTGTCGCAGCGTCATGACGCTCAACCTGACCGACAATACTCTTAACTAACGCGAGCGCTGTTTCAAATTGCTCAGCGGCCGCAGACGACATATCCAATTTATGCTTGGTCGCAAGAAGCGCAGTGGTGTGCTGTGCTTCTTGGGCTTTTAACTCAGCCAAACGCGCCTGGGCGGTGTCAGCACTCAAGCTATCATCAGCCAACAATTGTTGAGCTTTATTCAAAGCCTGAATCGCTTGTTGGTACTGCAATGCACGTGTTTGCTGGACATCAAGCGCTTGCTGGTAATCAGCCAACTGTGTTTTTAAGCTATCGACTTCTTGTTCTGAAATCGTGGCTTGCTCTTCCGCCATCATCACGCGTTCTTGCGCTTCTTCAACCACCATCATTTGTTCTTCAAGACGCTCACTGAGTTCTTCAAGATCTTCTTGATAACGTTCGATTTTCTCTTGCTGACGCAACGCATTTTGCACCAATTGCAAGTGATCAGACGCGGCTTGGTAGTCTTGCTCTAAGGACGACTCAGACTCAACCAACAGTTCTAGTTGTTCTTGAACTCGATTAAGTAAGGTGTTTTGTTCAAGCAATGTCTCGCGTGAGCTAAACAGCTCTGAGCGCAAAGATAGTGTCTGATCAAGCTTATTGCGTCGATCGTTAGCATGACGCATGTAATCTGCGGCGACGTAATTGGTCGATTCGGCGATCAAATGTTTGAACAGATCGCGGTCAGCTTGAGTGGTTTTAATCGCGTCGAGCGTCATGCGGTTTTCACGCAGCGCAGACTCCATATCCTGGAAGGCTTTCTTAACCCCACCATTTTGTGGCAACAAGTAATCACGCAGCGAACGAGTGATGGCACTTGAAATACCACCATAGAGTGATGCTTCGATCAGGCGATAAAACTTCGAACGATCACTTGAGTTGCGCAATTTCTTTGGAATCACGCCGTACTCAAACATCTGCGCATGGTAATCCACAATCGACGAGAAAGTTTTAAATTGTACTTCTTCCCATTGAGCGACCGACTGTTTGACTTCGTTAATTTGACGCACACGAGCTTGAGTATCAGACACACTCTCGATCAGCACATCGGTCGGTTTCACATGGCTTGGCAGCCCTTGAATAACAAACGGTTTAATGTCGACTTTCTTATCTCGGCCTGCCACTTGTTGCAGCTTTACCACAAATAACAAGCGTTGATTACGCGAGTTAACCACATCAAGCGCGGCATAACACGCCCCCGCTTGCAGCTTGCCGTACAAACCTTTGTCACGTGAAGATTGGCTGCTGCCCGCTTCCGTGGTATTGCGGAAATGAAGCAGAGTTTGATCAGGGATCAAGGCGGTAATAAAGGCCGCCATAGTGGTCGACTTACCCGCACCGTTACCACCAGAAAGCGTGGTGACCAGGCCATCAATATCAAAAGTACGGGCAAAGAAGCCGTTCCAGTTGACCATGGTTAACGATTGATACTTACCACGTTCAATCATGCTTGATCCTCTTTAATCATTGCTTCTTCGACTTGTTCTTCATCGGTTTGCTCTAACAGACTGCCTTGATTCGGTTCTTTGGTGTGCACGACCGCTTCGCCATCGCGAATTAATCGGAGCTGCGCTTCACGCATATCATCGCCGACACGCACGTCGGCACCGAAGCGAAACACCGATTCGCTAATACTAAATTTACCGGTCTCACCGATGTTGATGATCATGCCAAGACGACGCAAACGACGCAGCGACGTACGGACTTTCTCAAACAGCTTTTCTTTATCGAGATCAGAGCCGCTTGCTCGGTTGGTCACAAGCTTCATTAACTTGGCTTCATCTGCCAAAGCCAGCAGTTCTTCATACAGCTCTTGGTTAGTAAAGATACCTTCATGCGCCAAGCGCTCTGGGCTGAGGTAAAGAAAACACAGTACCTTACCCACCAACATGTCTAACTCAGACAGGACACTACGACCAATTAAAGCTGTCGAACGTGGGCGCAGATAAAAGAAACCTTCTGGCGCCTTAACAAGCTCGGTATTGTAGCGTTGGTAAAAAGAGGATAATTCGATTTCAAAGTCTGACAACAACGCATGGTTGTCGAGATCTTCCGTTGAGATATGGCGCCCTGCGCGGAGCATGCTATCTAACGCAGGGAACAGTGGGTTTGAAATCGCTTTTGCCAGGTTATCTGACATGTATTCATTAATATCGGTCGATGACATTTGCTTGTACCTTTGCACCGTAATTGTTGATCGCTTGCCAGTCAGGTTGAACGGCTTGATAGTCTGACTCGGAATAACCGAGACGCACCGCTTGGTCGATAACAATTCGTGCTAAATCAAAATGATGAGTCTGAGGATGTTGTTCTAAGTAGTCGCGTAGTACCAAGCCGAGATCAATTGGCGTCCCGTTATGCTTGTGAACTTTTAACATGCTACCAATACGTTCAGATAGCTCATCGTTGACCTGTTGAAACTCTTCGTATTCCACGTCAAGTGGGACTTGGCCAGTCACTTCATCATCTCGAAGGACTAACGCTTCATCACGAAGATCAGTTAGGCGCTCGGCATCTGCATAAGTGAGATACCAAGGCATATCGAAGTAATCTTTTACCGATTGACGCAAACGCGAACTGAACGCTCGGTTCTTATCCATATCAATCGCGGTTCGAATAAATTTATGCACATGACGATCATAACCAATCCATAGGTCAATCGTCTGTTGCCCCCAGCTAGTGATGCGATCAAGTTTCATCTGTAAACCAAACAAGGTCTCTGCGATAAATTCTAATTCATCATCACCATAAACTAGCTCTTGAATATCGAGGATCTGGGTTTGTAACTCATCACCCGCAGCTTGCAATGTATCTTGCAGCTCTTTGAGGGTATTTGATGTTTCAGACAACAGAGCTTCACAGTTATTGATCGCGTCGCGCCAATCTTTATTCAAAAGCTCTGCGATCTGAGTTTTGACCGATTGTTGCTGCTCATCCATGACTCGCTGATTAAGATCAATCTGGTCAAAAATTTCACCTACAGAGTATTTGAGTACGCCGTAGACATTTTTACGCCAGTGACCAGCGGTACCGCCTTGACGAGCCGATTCAATCGCTTTAGCCATCTCATCCGCTACCATAGAGAGCTGAATAGAAAGTCTTAGCTTTGAAAATTGGCGATGACGAACGTAATAATCCGTGATCCCCAGAGCCAACGGAGACAAGCGATAGATACTTGCCCCTTCGTTCACTTCACTGGTAAAGCGAGTGATTAAACGTTGTTTGACCATCTCATTGATGGCGTTGTTGGCGCGAAACGCCGACGCCTCTCCTGTTTGTTCAAACAGGCGCGTTACTATGGTGAACGCATCGTGCAATTCACCCTCACCCAGCTCTTCATCAAATCTTTCATTACTGAGTACCGCAATCGCAATCAGGAATGCTAAGCGCTCATTAGAGAGATTTAATGAGAAATCGTGCTGTTTAACCCAGCCGACCAATTCGTCGAGCGGCTGCTCTGCAGCATTTAGAGTCATCTCACTCATTGTTAGTCCTGCTTATTGTTCTTCTTTGCCCATACATGTATGTATCGGCCTAACGAGAGGTAGGGCTCTTGTCTGCACAATTGTCTTTCTAGTGCCAACACATCTTCAGGCTGGTAGTCACCCATATACTGTTGATTACCGATGTAATCGTTAAAGCAACGGATACCAGACTTGCCACAAATTGAGAAACCAGCGTCTTCTATCCATTGATAGACTTGCTCTGGTTTTAAGCCTTTTTGTGGTTGTAACTTAAATCTTTTGCGATGAGGCATGCCCTCGAGTACATGAGGAATATTGCCACACACCACATTTTTGTAGACCAAACCATGATGGTTATAGAACATCACAGAGGCCATACCGCCGGGTTTAACCTGATCAAGCACAGTTTCAAGTGCAGCTTTAGGAGAGGCAAGCCACTCCATCACCGCATGAAACAGGACAACGTCCACTTTACTAGTAAGGTGTTGCTCAATAGATTGAACTGGCGAATGAATGAAACGATACTGCTCAAGCAGGCGATTATTTGCAATATCCTGCTGTGCCAATTGCAGCATTTCAGAAGATAGATCACATAACGTAATCTGATGTCCGAGTTTAGCAAGCTTTTGCGACATTTGGGCTAAGCCACCGCCTGCATCAAGGATGTTCAACGCTTGCTTATCCCTTTCAACCAGCTTGAGTATCTGTTGAAGATCTTCCCAAACAATGACTTGACGAATGTCGCCTTTGTCAGAGCCGTAAATGTTTTTTGCAAATTTGTGGGCAATATCGTCGAAATTACGGTCTTCAGTCACAGCGGCTTGAGTTATCATGTCTAATCGTGCTGCTATTCTGTCACAAGAAAAGCAGGAATAAAGAGGCTTTCTCTTAAAATGTAATCAATTGATGTTTTTTCGGACTATTTAGTATGTTTGAGCTGAAAAAAGTAGTGTCTTCCTTACTTATGCCGCTGCCAGCCCTATTAATCATTGGCCTGTTCGGCTTAATGTTGATCATGTTCACTCGCAAGCAGAAGAGTGGCTGCTTTGTTGTTCTCTTCGCTTTTATCGGTATTTTCCTTATCGCATTCCAGCCTGTGTCTTCACGTCTGTTAATGCCACTTGAACGGCAATATTCCGCATTCTTCCCTGTTGATGAATCGATAGACTATGTCATGGTGCTCGGCAGCGGGCATGTCGTCGATGATAAAATTCCTCCCACTTCCGAGCTCAGCCGGACCGGATTAATGAGACTTGCGGAAGGGATTCGTATTATGCGCATATACCCAGGCTCTAAGCTGATTTTATCAGGCTATGCCGGAGGCTCGGAAGTCAGTAACGCGCGAATGATGGCTAAAGTCGCCCTCGCCCTTGGGGTTTCTAAATCAGACATCATTTTGCTCGAAACCGCCAAAGACACGTGGGAAGAAGCGCGTCAAGCTGCCGCTTTCGTCACAACCAAACAGTTGGTGGTCGTAACGTCAGCGAGCCATATGAAGCGCGCGTTACATGAGTTCCACTCGGCCGGCTTAAAACCTTACCCAGCACCAACCAATTATTTAGCTCAGTCGAATATTACCCAAGCTTGGGAAAAATATACGCCCAAAGGGAAATACCTTGAGCAAACGGAACGCTACTGGCATGAAACCTTAGGCCGCTTGTGGCAAAAACTGCGTGATTGGGCGTCTGATTACGAACAAAAGGCGCTCCAATCAGCCGAGAGCCAAGTCTAAACCTCACCGATAGAAAAAGACCGTGGCATGCCACGGTCTTTTTTATCGGTCATTTTAATCAGTGATAGCCACCTAATCACCCGCGAACATATACCCTTCACCGTGAACCGTAACAAAGATTTGTGGATTCTTAGGATCAAACTCCATCTTGGCACGCATACGACGTATCAAGACATCAATGGTACGATCATTCGGCGCATCAACTCGATGGCTGATCATATTCAGAATACGTTCACGACTGAGTACCTGATTCGGGTAGCTCGACAATGCCACCAGCAATTCATACTCAGCTTTAGTTAGTTTAACTGGCTCACCATTGCGACTTAGAGCGCGGCGTTGAATATCAAACGTCCAATCACCGAAGCAAACTATATTATCATTACCTGCTGATGATTTACTTTTATCGCTTGAGTCTCGCGCCGAGGCAATACGCCACAATAAATTTTTCACTCGTACTAAGAGTTCACGTAGTTCAAAAGGCTTAGTTACGTAGTCATCTGCCCCCATCTCTAAGCCAACAATTTTATCGATGCTATCCGTGCGTCCTGTAACCAGGATAATTCCAATGTTAGATTGACTGCGAAGCTCACGTGTTAGCATCAACCCATCTTCACCGGGAAGATTGATATCTAGCATCACGAGATCAATCGCGTTATTACTGAGTGCTTCACGCATTTGTTGGCCACTTTCGGCCTCACTCACTTGGTAACCTTCATGTTGAAAGTATCCAACTAGCTTATTGCGCGTCACTGCGTCATCTTCTACAACGAGGACATGATAGCTCATCTACACCACTTTATTTGCATTGGTCATGGGTCTACCAATTATTCTATTCATAAATAGTCACATTTCTAGTAAATATGAGAGTAAAACCAAGAAAGATGATTTTTTCTTGATTCAAGACAAACCCACTCCTTTATTCATAATCTTTCATATCTACTCTTATGCTGACATATGAGCCATTATCGCTATTCATTTTTATTGGTTACACTAATAGGTAATTATTTTAGGAGTAGCCCCTAGTGCAAGAAACTAAAGCATTTAATGAAAAACGCGCCGAAATCTATTGGTGGTTGTCGAGCCTGTTCGCAAAAGAACTGACCGAGGAGAACTTACAGCAATATCATTCAGCTCAAATTCGCTCTTTTCTTTCAGGGTTAGGAGAAAATGCCGAGCTGAAGCCCGCCGTTCAGCGTGTGGTTGACGCACTCAATCGCCTGATCGACAGGGAAGATTCTCAATTGGAATTAGCAGCCGACTTTTGCGACCTGTTCTTAAAGTCTGACCGAGACTCTGCGCTGCCTTACGCCTCTATGTATATTGGCAAAAATGGCTTGCTTAATGACACCCCCGCCAAAGAGTTAGAAGCGTTAATGAACGAGCATGGCGTCTCAGTTGAACACGGACTCAATGAGCCTGTCGACCATATCGCTATCGTACTCGATTTCTTAGGTCATTTAATTATCCGCTCCAATGAGCTTGAGCAACAACGTCACCTTGAAGACGCGTTAATCCAACAAGCGCAATTTATTCAGACCCATTTGTTGAGTTGGGTGCCACAGTTCGTTGCGAAGTGTCAAAAACTGGACCAATTTGGTTTCTATGCTGCGATTGCGAGTTTGACCGAAGCGTTCCTTAAACTCGATAGTCACTACTTAATTGGTGATGAATAAAAGACGTTGTGAACTCAGGCATGCCCTTCGCGCGTTTTTTGTTTGCCCTAATGACGTTTGCGGTCTAAAATTGTGACCGAAAACGATAAAAAATTAACGACTAAAATACAAACCGCTAGTTAAGAGCGGTTTTTGTGTTTCTGGTACTTCTGCCTCGATATTCTAAATTAGGATATAACCTTGTGGCAGTCATCGACAGGACAAAACCTATGGCCACTATTAAAGATGTTGCTCGCCTCGCTGGTGTATCAACGACCACCGTCTCTCACGTAATCAATAAAACGCGATTTGTAGCTGAAACGACTCAAGAAAAAGTAATGGAAGCGGTTACTGAGCTAAATTACGCCCCGAGTGCCGTTGCTCGTAGTTTAAAATGCAACACAACTCGAACCATCGGCATGCTCGTCACCCAATCAACCAACCTTTTCTTCTCTGAAGTTATCGATGGTGTCGAGAGCTACTGTTATCGTCAAGGTTATACACTGATCTTGTGTAACACGGGTGGTATTTACGAAAAGCAACGTGACTACATTCGCATGCTCGCAGAAAAGCGCGTCGATGGCATTTTGGTAATGTGTTCCGACTTGACCGAAGAGTTGAGTGAAATGCTTGATCGCCACAAAGACATTCCGAAAGTGGTAATGGATTGGGGCCCTGAAAGCTCACAAGCAGATAAAATCATTGATAATTCCGAAGAAGGTGGCTATCTAGCGACCAAATACCTGATTGACCACGGTCATAAAGAGATCGCTTGCCTAAGTGGACATTTCGAGAAGGCCGCCTGTCAAGAGCGCATCCGTGGCTTTAAACGGGCCATGACTGAAGCCAATCTAAGCGTAAATGAAAATTGGATCCTAGAAGGCAACTTTGAATGTGATACCGCTGTTCTTGCCGCGGATCAAATCGTTGCAATGGATAAGAAACCAAGCGCTGTTTTCTGTTTCAATGACACCATGGCACTCGGTCTGATGAGTCGCTTGCAGCAGAAAGGTATTCGTATCCCTGAAGACATCTCTGTGATTGGCTACGACAATATCGAACTGGCAGAATATTTCTCTCCACCACTCACAACGGTTCACCAACCAAAACGTCGTGTGGGTAAGAACGCATTTGAGATCTTGCTTGAGCGCATTAAAGATAAAGAGCACGAAAAACGCATCTTTGAAATGCACCCTGAGATTGTTCAACGAAGCACCGTTCGTAACCTCAATAAATAGCCTCTGATTTCACTCAACTGAGTTGTTTAACCTTAGTTGAGTGAACCAATAACAAACATTTATGAGACATGTATCACATATACTTCACATTAATGTGATGCTCTACGCATATTTATTTATTCTTTTAGAGTTCGCAACAAGCCACGAACAGGGCAAACCACTTCGAAAGGGTGGGACGCAAAGCCTCCGGCCTTAAACATTTTATGTCAGGTAGCGGGGTTGCCGATGGCAAATATGCATACCGTCTTAAGACATACCTACAAAGGTATAACATCATATTGACACAGTAACTGCATTTTTTTGCTATTCTCTCGGACCTGAATTGGTGGCGTATATTTATACACCGAGATAAAGACAGCATGGATAAACCTATTTTAAAAGACTCAATGCGATTCTTTGAGCAGCTTGGAAGCATCAAGTCTCGCTCAATGTTTGGTGGTTTTGGAATTTTTGCCGATGACACCATGTTCGCACTGATCGTTAACAACAAACTGCATGTTCGTGCCGATACAGCACTAACGAAACAATTCAAATCTCAAGGTCTTGAACCCTACGTTTACAAAAAACGGGGTTTCCCAGTTGTGACCAAATATTTTGCTCTAGATGACGGCTTAATCGCTGACACAAGCAAAACCTTAGAGATAGCGCGGCATGCACTCAGTGCAGCCAACAAAGAGAAGCAGACTCAGTCGCAAGCAAAACCAAACCGGCTCAAAGATTTGCCTAACTTACGCCTAGCAACGGAGCGTATGTTAAAAAAGGCCGGAATTGACACGGTGGAGAATCTTGAAAAGACGGGGTCGGTTAACGCATTCAAAGCAATACAGTCTACCCACTCTACCGATGTTAACATCGAACTCCTCTGGGCTTTGGAAGGCGCGATAAAAGGCACACATTGGTCTGTCATTCCTCAAAATAGACGCCAAGAGTTACTCAATCAGCTCAGCCACTAGGTTAAATATGATAAAAAAGTCAGCCATTGAGCTGACTTTTTTTGTTTTCAGTGAAATATAAATCTTGCTTTCTCTGTCTTGTCTATTAACACTTGAAACGCATCTGCTTTACATCAGGACGGAACGTCACAATGAATAAGAAAGTCATCTTTGGTGCCATTTTTTTGGCCTTAATTGTCATCTTGGGGGTCAACTTTGGCCAGTATTTGACCTTGGAAAATGCCAAAGCACAACAAGCAGAACTCGCGGTCTTTATTCACGATAATTTCGCCCTCTCCGCTGCCATTTATTTTTTCGCTTATGTCGCCGCAACCGCTTTCTCGATTCCCGGAGCTGCGGTAGTGACCTTACTCGGCGCGGCACTGTTTGGCTTTTGGACAAGCTTGTTTTTGGTCTCTTTTGCCAGCACCATTGGCGCTACTCTGGCATTTTTAAGTAGCCGCTACCTGTTGCGTGATTGGGTTCAGTCAAAGTTTGGCGATAAGCTTAATGCCATTAACCAAGGTATTGAGCGCGACGGCGCGTTTTACCTGTTCTCGTTACGACTTATCCCTGTTTTCCCCTTCTTCCTGATCAACTTGTTGATGGGGTTAACGCCACTTTCAACCCTGCGTTTCTATTTAATCAGTCAATTAGGTATGCTTCCAGGGACCGCTGTGTATCTTAATGCTGGTACTCAACTCGCACAGATTGACAGCCTGTCTGGTATTGTCTCGCCCAGTGTTTTACTCTCTTTTGCCCTACTTGGGCTTTTCCCTGTGATCGCTAAATGGATCATGGCCAAGCTTAAAAATACCCCACCGACATCGAATGGGAACGTTTAGTGAAGATATTTACCGCAGCAACCCCGACCGAGGCGCATATTGTTTGTGAGCTATTAAAATCGAACCAAGTGTCGTGTGAAGTGCGTGGCGAAGGTATTTTTGGTTTACAAGGTGAAGTGCCGTTCGGTGAAAACAGTGAACCCTATGTGTGGTTATTGGATAACGATACGTTGCCACTTGCCCAAGCCATCATCGCTGACTACCAACAAGCCCATCTTGGCGAACAGTGGCAATGTCATCAGTGCCATGAAAGCAATGAGGCACAGTTTGGCATTTGTTGGCAGTGTGGCGCGACTGCGCCTTAAATACCTTAGCATTAAGTGCCTTAAGCAGTAGGAGAGTCGATCTGTTGTTGGATAAACGCAATAGAGTGCTGATTGAACTCTTCAGGGCGTTCTACATTACACACATGACCACAATCTGCAATTTCAAGTAACTGACTTTTGCGATGTGCCGCCACCATCTCTTTAACTGGCTGGATAAACATATAGTCACGCTCTCCCATTAGGTAAAGCGTCGGAATGGGTATTTCCCGATCCTTAAAATAACGCATTAGTGGGTTCACTTCTGCGGTAAGTATAAACCAACGTTTAAACTCTTTCTGACACAGCTTTTTCGCTTCACGGATAAACAGGTGTCGAGACTCTTTTTGCGTCCTTTGCGGCATGACAATGTAAGCAAACAGGCTATATAGCCACATGTAGGGCAAGATATGCTTACATAGATTACCAAGCTTGACCAACACCTGAGAACGGGTGTTTAAACGCGTTACCGCACCACCAAGAACCATTGATTTGACTCTGTCAGTCGCCAGCTCAGCTAAATTGCGCACAATAATGGTACCTAAAGACATGCCGACAAAATGAGCAGAGCGAATCTTTAAGTGATCCAACACTTTGAGAATATCAAGCGTGACCGACTTGAAGGTATAGCGATTTGACATTAACTCTTTCAACAGCTGATTTGATTTTCCGTGACCACGTAAATCAATCAACAACAAGTTAAAATGTTGCTTATAAGCTTTGATCTGCTTAAACCAAATGGATGAACTGCCTCCTGCACCATGCACAAAAACCACCCACTCATCACTGGTTGGGTGCGCAAAGGTCTTATGGAAAAGCAAAGTGTCACTCATAGTCAAAACAAATAAACGCGGTTGATGTTGGCTTAGGAGATTACCACAAAGATAGCCGAATTTGAGTCGTCTTGCGTTAAATCTTGGCGAATGTAGCGATAAAATTGTAAACAGTCATCAAAAAAGGCGCCATATTGACGCCTTGTGAATACCAATTATACACCTAGTGCACTCTGGTAGAGTTTAATGTATTGACTGGCGGATTTTTTCCAACAAAAATCTTGCTCCATCGCATGCAACTGCACGCGTTTGAACTCGTTCGGTTGTTGAAGATAAAGTAGCAAAGTACGCTGAAGTTTAGCCAATAGCGCCAGAGGATAAGGCTCATCAAACATGAACCCCGTCGCTTGAAGTGGATCGGTATCATAGTCGCGAACACTGTCACGTAATCCCCCGACACCACGCACGATAGGTAGAGTGCCATAAGCCATACTGTAGATTTGATTCAGTCCACAGGGCTCAAATTCGGACGGCATAACAAAGAAATCACTGCCTGCTTCGACTAAGTGTGCGAGCTCATTATCGTAGGCTTCAACAAACGCCAACTTATCTGGATTATCGTCCGCCACTTCTCGCAACGCAGCAGCAAGTTCAGGATCGCCCGTACCAACAATGACTACTTGCACTTGGTTGTGCAAAAAGTCTTCCAGTATAGGCAGTAAGTAATGCACCCCTTTCTGATGAGTCAAACGACAAACCATTCCGTACACCGCCACATCGAGCTCTTGCAACCCTACATGTTGCTGCAACGCGCGTTTACATGCTTTCTTACCACGAACCATACTTTGACGATTCGCTTTGTAGTTAGCAGGTAATAAAGGGTCAGTCTGTGGGTTCCAAGCTGAATAGTCGCAACCATTAAGAATTCCAACCAAATCAAGCGCACGACTTTGAAACTCCACCGCCATACCATGACTACCTAACTCGGTGGTAAGCTCTTGGGCGTAAGTAGGGCTGACAGCATTAATTTTGTCCGCGTTCATCACCCCGGCTTTCAACATGGTGACATGAGTACTACTGACCGCAGCATCAGGAGCAAAACGAGTATGCATTTCAGGTAGGAACTGCAACTCATCGTAACTAAATACCCCTTTGAATACCGCATTGTGGACTGAAATAACGCTTTTTGTTTGTGCAAAAAACGGCGTCGCGCCATAACGATGCTTTAACAAATAAGGCACAAACCCAGTATGCCAATCGTTAGCATGAATAATATCAGGTTGAAAACCAAGCTTAGGCAGCATATCAAGACTGGCCGCGCTGAAAAACGCGAAGCGCTCGCCATTGTCGGCATACGCTTGATTGTTTTCTGCGTACATTTCAGGTCGATCGAAATACTGAGCGCATTCGATAGCGTAAACCGGCACGTCTACAATTTCTAACTGCTTGACGCGGTATTTTGTATGTGGCCAATGTTCTAGCTGCGTTTCTAGTATCACCTCAGCCTCAGCGGCTTGCGCCATCTTCTGATAGGCTGGTAACGTCAAACGAACATCTTGCTGAAGTGCACGCAGCGCTTGAGGCAGTGCCTTGGCAACATCTGCCAAACCACCGCTCTTAATTAACCCTTCAACTTCTGACGCTACAAATAGAACCGATAAATTCTTAGTAGCCAACTCGTGCTCCTTTAGGAATGACCACAATGCCCTCTTCAGAAACATGGAAATGCTTCTTATCTTCCGACAAATTAACACCAATTTGAGTACCAGGGGCAATATCCGCGTCTTTATCGACAATCACTCGACGTAATACGCACCCTTCGCCCACTTTCACATCACCTAGCAAGATACTTTCACTGATGTCACAAGTTGATGCAATGTTGCTGCGAAAACCTAGCACCGACTTTTCGATACGCGATCCCCGCACATAACTTCCGCTACAGACTAAGCTGTCAATGATTTGTACTCGACCATTGGCTGAGTCGGTAAACGTCGCTGGTGGCAGTGGCGGATAGTAGGTATGTAATGGCCACTTACGGTTGTAGAGAGAAAACGGCGCATCTTTCTTAAGCAGATCCATATGTGCGCCCCAGTAGGCATCAATGGTTCCAACATCACGCCAATAGACCTCTTCCTTTTCACCCGTAATGCGATTGGTGCTAAAGTCATACACAAAGACATCACCTTTAGGAAACATATTAGGGATTATGTCTTTACCGAAATCGTGCGAAGATTCAGGATTCTCAGCATCTTCAATCAGTTCGGCGAATAATCGTTGTGCTTCAAAGATGTAATTGCCCATAGAAACCAAGGCAAAATCAGGATCGCCAGGAATCGATTTTGGCTTAGCGGGTTTTTCTTCAAAGCCAACCATGCGCCCCTCTTCATCCACTTCAATCACGCCAAACTCTGAGGCTTCTGATAATGGCATACGCAAAGCCGAGACTGTCAGTGAGGCTTGCTTTTGCGCATGGTAATCGAGCATTTGCTTGATATCCATTTTATAAATATGGTCTGAACCAAAAATACACACTTGCTCTGGCTCGGAGAGTTCCATAAAGCGTAAGTTTTGATAGATGGCGTCTGCGGTACCTTCATACCAGCGTTTACCTGTGCGCATCTGAGCAGGAATGGGATCAATAAAACGGTCGGTAATGCCGCTGATATTCCAACCCTTTTTCATGTGATGGAACAAAGATTGGGATTTAAATTGAGTCAGCACGTAAATGCGCATCAAGTCAGCATTGACAAAGTTATTCAGAGCGAAATCGATAAGACGGTAGCTACCGCCAAAAGGTACAGAGGGTTTACTACGAGATTCTGTTAAAGGGCGAAGGCGTGATCCCTCACCTCCAGCCAAGATCATTCCCAAAACTCCAGCCATTCATTGTTCTCCATTCTATTTTTTCTTGTGGGTCAATCCTTTATTGAGGGGAGATTCACCCAATATATTCCGTTTTTAGTCCCCATTTTTAGAGAGGGACCTATCCAGCTTAAGCCATGTCACGTCAGTATCAAGGCGTCGATCAACAAGCCCGATAGACGTGCAAAAGGTTTACTATAAGTTATCGTATTCCTTTAAGATTACAATTTAAAATATGCTGTACTATCGACCGCACATTAATTACTTTTTAGAGCCCTGCGTTAGCTCACACAAAATCATCGAATAGCTACAGGTTAATAACATCTCGCCTACATTAAAGTGACCTAGTTCGCAGACTGATTTTATTGAGTATGAACTGCTCAATCTGTACTCACTACCATACTTGTCATAACGTTTTGCTATAAAAAAAGCAGCCATTCGGCTGCTTTTTAATTGGGTGTATTCGATTATTTTGCGCTCTTCTTACGCTTGTCGGTAATTTCCCACTTACCATCAATATATAACGCGGTATAACCTGAAGGCTTACCATCGATTTCAGAACGCACGTAATTCTCTTTGGTCTTGCGACTAAAGCGCACGACCATTGGCAGACCATCAGGGTCTTTTTGTGGCGCATCTGTCAGATAATGGAATTTAGGTGAAATACGATCTTTAAATCTGACCAACTCTTCAACAAGAGGCGCTCGTGTTTCACGCGATTTAGGGAAAGTACTCGCGGCTAAAAACAGACCTGACGCACCATCACGCAGTACAAAATAAGCATCTGAATTTTCACACGGCAACTCTGGCAGGTGAACTGGATCTTCCTTAGGCGGAGCCACTTCACCGTTTTTCAAGATCTTGCGCGTGTTTTTACAACTTTCACTGGTACAGTCCATGTATTTGCCAAAACGACCATTTTTCAGCACCATGTCGCTGCCACACTTGTCACACTCGACGACTGGGCCATCATAGCCTTTGACTTTAAACTCACCATGCTCAACCACGTAGCCTTCACAGTTTGGGTTGTTACCACAAACATGCATTTTACGCTTGTCATCAATCAGGTAAGCATCCATCGCCGTTTCACAGATAGGACAACGTTTCTTCGCGCGCAGTGCAGCTGTTTCAACGTCTTCTTCAAGCACATTGATAATGCCATCTTCATCGCCAAGGTTGATCGTTGTCTTACAACGCTCTTTGGGTGGCAATGCATAACCCGAACAGCCTAAGAATACGCCAGTTGATGCGGTACGAATCCCCATTGGACGCGAACATGTTGGACACTCAATATCGGTATAGACGATATTATTTGGCTTCATACCACCTTGTTCTTCGTCAAGCTCGGCCTTCTCAAGATCGCAGGTGAAGTCTTTAAAGAAGTCATCAAGGACGGTCTTCCAGTTGGCTTCTCCTTCTGCGATTTGGTCGAGCTTTTCTTCCATACGCGATGTGAACTCATAGTTCATCAACTCATCGAAGCTACCATCAAGACGGTCAGTAACGATCTCACCCATTTTTTCTGCGTAGAAACGACGCTGCTCGACCTTTACGTATCCACGGTCTTGGATCGTAGAGATGATCGATGCGTAGGTTGATGGGCGGCCGATACCGCGTTTTTCGAGCTCTTTTACTAGCGCGGCTTCAGTAAAGCGTGCTGGCGGCTTAGTAAAATGCTGCTTAGGATCGAGCTTAATCAAATCAACGCTATCACCCACTTGAACCGCAGGTAGGATTTGATCTTCGTTTTTACCCAGAGGACGTTGAACGCGAGTCCAACCATCAAACTTGAGAATACGGCCTTTTGCTTTCAAGGTGTATTCTGCCGCTTTCACACTGACGGTGGTTGAATCATATTTAGCTGGCGTCATTTGACAGGCAACAAATTGATTCCAAATTAAGGCATACAGTTTGTGTGCGTCAGCGTCCATTCCATTGAGATCATCCGTTTTTACCGCAACATCAGAAGGTCGGATCGCTTCGTGCGCTTCTTGCGCACCTTGCTTGCTGCCATAAACATTGGCTTTAGCAGGTAAATAAGCATCACCGTACTCTTCACCAATGAAGCCGCGTACGGTCTCCACAGCTTCCGAACTTAGGTTCGTTGAGTCAGTACGCATGTAAGTGATGTAACCCGCTTCATAAAGGCGCTGAGCTAACATCATGGTCTTTTTCACGCCATAGCCAAGACGCGTACTCGCGGCTTGTTGCAATGTCGAAGTAATAAAAGGGGCCGAAGGCTTGCTTGAAGTCGGTCGATCCTCTCGTTTGCAGACTTCGTAGCGCGCTTTTTCAAGCACCGCCGTCGCAACTTGGGTTTCGGCTTCATTGACAGGCTTAAACGCAACACCATCTTTTTGCGCCACTTGCAAACGAAAATCGGCTTTATCTTTGGTTTTAGTGTCTGCGTGGATATCCCAAAATTCTTCAGGAACAAAGGCCTTGATTTGACGCTCACGCTCAACCAACAGTTTAACCGCAACCGATTGAACACGCCCGGCAGAAAGACCACGCGCCACTTTCTTCCATAGCAGCGGAGAAACCATAAAGCCCACAACGCGATCCATAAAACGACGCGCTTGCTGTGCATTAACACCATCAATACTCAACTCGCCCGGTTTCTCGAACGCTTGTTGAATGGCGTTTTTGGTGATCTCGTTAAAGACTACTCGTTTGTATCGCTCTTCATCGCCACCGATGATCTCACGAAGGTGCCAAGCGATGGCTTCTCCTTCGCGGTCCAAATCGGTTGCGAGATAGACGCGGTCCGCGTCTTCAGCGAGCTTTTGCAGCTCGGCGACAACTTTTTCTTTTCCGGGTAGAATTTGATAGTTCGCTTCCCAACCATGATATGGGTCTATCCCCATTTTCTTGATTAAGGATTTACGATCTTTTTCTTTCTTAATGCGTGCTTTTTCTTCAGCGCTTAAGCCTTTAGTGGATACCGCTGCCGCTTTCTGGCCCGTACTTTGGCCAGCCGTCGGCAGATCACGTACGTGACCTACACTGGACTTTACAATAAAGTCCTTACCTAAATACTTATTGATGGTCTTCGCTTTGGCTGGCGATTCCACAATAACCAGTGACTTACCCATAATTGACTCAAGTGTCCTTTATCGAGTGCGAATTTATCGCACGACATTCTTAATATTCTGCTTCTTTTTTACTATCGAGCGAGAATGCAAGAAGATCAATCTCTTTTTTAAAAATTCTCTCTTGACTGCTCGACAAAGCAGCGATGTATCCAAAAACGCCAAGTCGATTTGATATTGATGTCCACTTGAGTGTTAATGGTGGGCTAGAAAGTCGGACATACTAAACGTCAAGGGCAAAAAGTTGCCAAACTATCACAAAGATTTTTGCCATCAGTCACAAAACCTGTCGCTAGCGCAAGCCAACTCGATTGATCTATCGCATTGGAATTTGCTGTGCAACTCCTTACAATCACGACAACCCTTCCTGTGAGAAGCTGATTAACACGAGGCAAGACTTTTATGAGCGAGAAAAAAATCATCCCACAAAACGAACTATTGATGATAGCTAACCACCTCATTCAAGAACATGACGACTACATCGAGGGGATGCGCGCGGACAGCGTCGAGGAAAAAGAGGGCGTGCTCGTTTTTAAAGGTAACTATTTCATTGATGACAAAGGTTTACCTACCATTCAGACAACAGCGGTATTTAATATGTTTAAGTACTTAGCCCACCATTTGTCGAAAGAGTTTACCCTACAAAAATAGCAACGAAAAAGGGTTGGCACACTGTGTCAACCCTTTCATTTTTTTGAGCCTTAGATCAAAGCCCAGCAATCCGCTATGAGCTCAGCCCTGCCAGCTTGTCAAAATAGTCTGGGAACGTTTTTGACGTACATTTAGGGTCATTGATCGTAACAGGGGTGTCACTCAGCGCAACCAGAGAGAAACACATTGCCATGCGATGATCATCGTAAGTGTCGATCGCAGCATGAATCAGCTGCTGAGGGGGAGTGATGATAATATAATCTTCACCTTCTTCCACTTCCGCGCCTACTTTGCGCAGTTCTGTCGCCATTGCCGCTAAACGGTCGGTTTCTTTCACTCGCCAGTTGTAGACATTACGAATTGCCGTTGTACCTTTAGCAAACAACGCAGTCGTAGCAATGGTCATCGCCGCATCAGGGATATGATTAAAGTCCATATCTACCGCGTTCAGTACGCCAACGCGAGAGATAACATAGTCATCACCCCACTCTATTTCAGCGCCCATTTTCTCAAGCGCATCGGCAAACTGAACATCACCCTGGATGCTCTTTTTGCCAATACCTGTGACTTTAATCTCACCGCCTTTGATTGCCGCAGCGGCCAAAAAGTAAGACGCCGATGAGGCATCGCCTTCGACTAAAAACTCGCCTGGTGCAACATAAGATTGCCCTTTACGAATAACAAACTGCTGATAGTTATCATTTTCCACTTCGACGCCGAACTGCTGCATAATATGCAAAGTAATGTCGATATAAGGTTTAGACACTAAATCACCGATGATCTTAATGGTGACATCATCTTGGGCAAGTGGCGCTGACATGAGAAATGCGGTTAAGAACTGACTAGAAATCGAACCATCAATTTCTACCGTCCCACCCTGAAGACCGGTGCCATAAATCTTAAGTGGCGGATAGTTTTCATTTTCTAGGTAGTCGATTTTGGCTCCCGCTTGACGCAGGGCCGTCACTAAATGACCAATCGGACGCTCTTTCATGCGTGGCTCACCCGTCAGAACAAATTCACCATCGCTCAAACACAGTGCCGCCGCCAAAGGTCGCATCGCTGTACCCGCATTGCCCAGAAATAGCTCTAACGCCTGTGGGCTCGTAAAGGGCTTGCCAAGACCTTCCACTTCACACACGGTTTTGTCTTGAGAAAGCGTGTAAGAAACACCCAACTGAGTAAGTGCATTGAGCATATGACGAATATCGTCGCTATCGAGCAAATTGGTTAAACGGGTCGTACCATTCGCCAATGCTGCAAGTAACAAGGCGCGATTTGATACGCTTTTAGAGCCGGGTAAGTTGACCTCACCATTGACTTTATTGATAGGTTGTAACGTAAGGCTTTCCATTAAAATTGTTAGTCCTTGCTCATCCCACTGTCCTAATGCTGAATGGAATGATGAAAAATTCTTCGTAGTTGCAGACTATCTAAAAACAACGCGTAAAACCAGAGCCAAACTGCGATTAGGACTGAATAATTATGTCACAGGGCAGAGAGCGTTAATGATCAGATTAATACGCTTTATCAACCCGCACACCATTATCAAAATAGAGTATGCGCACCTTATCACCACGTTTGAAAAGCATTTGATTATCAACATCTTGAATGACATCAATTAACTGCCCATCATCACTGTTAATTAGTAACTCAACCAATTGATACTCTAGTTGGTATTCTTGTTGGCCATGATGGCGCGCCACTCCTGCGCCCGCCACAGCGCCAACCGCCGTGGCGACTTCCTGACCAGTCCCGCCTCCAAACTGATGACCAATTACGCCCCCAATAACAGCGCCAAGCAGGGTTTGCCAACCATTGGCACGTGACTTGATAATCTCTTGTTCACTGATATACCTGACCGTATCGACTTGACCAAAAACGACTTGGTTGACGGGTCTGGCGCTATTTCTTTCATAAGCTGCATTGGCAATCAATGGAAAAACCAATATGATCCACAACCACTTCTTCATTCACGTTACCTCGACCTAATATGGCGTTTTATCTTACTGAACTTGATTCCGACCAACTCTGGTTTCCGTCTCCCTTCGAAGCGTTAACCGACCCAAACGGGCTCCTCGCTGTCGGTGGTGACCTAACCCCAGAGCGAATCAAACTCGCCTATCAAAATGGCATCTTTCCTTGGTATGGACCTGGAGAGCCGATTTTATGGTGGAGCCCTTCTCCGCGTGCGGTGTTTAACCCTAAGACCTTCAAAGCGGCAAAAAGTCTCAAAAAGTTTCAACGCAAGCACCAATATACTGTCAGTATTGACCACGCAACGAATGCTGTCATCGACTATTGCGCCTCGACTCGCAGTGAAGATGAAACGTGGTTGAATGAAGAGATGCGTGCGGCCTATAAACAGTTGGCTGCTCTTGGAATTTGTCACTCAGTCGAGGTTTGGCTTGATGACGAGTTAATCGGCGGGTTATATGGTCTTTCAATTGGTCAGGTCTTTTGTGGCGAGTCGATGTTCAGTTTAAAAACCAACGCCTCAAAAATTGCACTTTGGTATTTTTGTGAACACTTTCATAAACATAATGGTCAACTTATCGACTGTCAGGTCATGAACTCTCATTTGCAGTCCTTAGGTGCATACGAACTGGAAAGATCGGATTTTTTACAAACACTGCTATCCTTTAAGAGCCAAAGCGTAGTAGAAAACTGTTTTGCAAAACAGTGGCTAAAGAGCGAGACCTAAAGATTGATGAGTTCAGACCTACAACAAATCCGTATTGGCTTAACCGATAGCCATGCGTGCAGCTATTTAAGTGACCGTCAGGAGCGTGTGGCGGTTGCTCTCGATCCCGCGATGCACTGCGGATCAAGTTATGAGGTATTGCTTGCCAACGGTTTTCGTCGAAGTGGAGATACCATTTACAAACCTCATTGCGATCGTTGCCAAGCTTGCCAAGCGATTCGGATTTCGATCCCCGACTTCACTCTTTCTCGTAATCAAAAACGCTTGCTCAGTAAAGCTCGCTCAATAACTTGGCAATTAAAAGATCAAATGGACAACGATTGGTTTGAACTTTATAGCAAGTACATCGAGGCACGACATCGTCACGGCTCAATGTATCCTCCCAAACGGCGTGAATTTGCTCAGTTTGCTCAATGTAATTGGCTAAATACCCAGTTTTTGCACCTCTATGACGATCAGCAATTGATTGCTATCGCCGTCACCGATATGCTGTCGAACAGCGCCAGTGCCTTTTATACTTTTTTCGATCCCGAATACTCGATTTCACTAGGAACCTTAGCCGTCTTGTACCAAGCAAAATATTGCTCCCAACAAGGAAAGCAGTGGCTCTATTTGGGTTATCAGATTGATGAATGCCCAGCAATGAGCTATAAAGTCCGATTTCAGCGCCATCAAAGGCTAGTAAATCAGCGTTGGCAAGGGTAGAATACCGCCCAACTTTACTTAATTCATTTTTATCGGCATGAAAAGTCGCTAAAAATTGTCCATTTTTTAAAAGAGGATTAAATGGCTAAAGAAGACGTAATTGAGATGCAAGGCACCGTCCTTGATACTCTTCCAAACACAATGTTCCGTGTTGAGCTAGAAAACGGTCACGTAGTTACTGCTCACATCTCTGGTAAAATGCGTAAGAACTACATCCGTATTCTTACTGGTGACAAAGTAACTGTTGAGATGACTCCATACGACCTATCTAAGGGTCGCATCGTCTTCCGTGCTCGTTAATCTCTGATTCTCGAACACAAACAAAAAACGGAGCTTCATGCTCCGTTTTTTGTTTCAATCACAAGTGGCACTACTTACCAAGCGCTTCTTTGTAGTGTTGACGACAGACAGAGACATATTTGTCATTACCACCAATGGCGACTTGGTCACCTTCAGCAATCGCAACACCATTCTCATCCGTACGAATCACCATATTCGCTTTGCGTCCACAGTGACAGATAGTTTTCAATTCAACCAACTTATCAGCCCAAGACAATAAGTATCGACTACCTTCAAACAATTCACCAAGAAAGTCAGTTCTTAGGCCATAGCACAATACTGGGATATGCAGTTTATCAACGACTTCTGTTAACTGATAAACCTGCTCTTTACTCAAGAACTGACATTCATCAACTAAAATACAGTGACGCTTTTCTGCGTCATTCAGCGCGACGGTTTCCTGATATAGATCGGTATCAGGGCGGAACAAATGCGCGTCAGACTGCAAACCAATCCGTGAACTCACTTTGCCAATACCGTAACGATCATCAAGCGCCGCGGTAAAAATTACGGGTGTCATGCCTCGTTCTTGATAATTGAACGAAGACTGAAGAAGAGTGGTTGATTTACCCGCATTCATTGCTGAGTAATAGAAGTACATCTGAGCCACGAAATGCCCTACCTCAAAATAATAATTTAATAGAAAAAAGGGCTGAAAAACAGCCCTTCATTTAATCATCGTTGTCTATCACTTGCGACGCCAGATAGTTCCTTCTGCGCCGTCTTCTAACACAATACCCATCTCGTTAAGCTTATCTCGTGCCATATCTGCGTTGGCCCAATCTTTAGCGGCGCGACTATCGTTACGCAGCTTGATTAACGCTTCAATTTCAGCAACTTCATCATCATCGCCCACAGCACCTTGAAGGAAGACTTCCGGCTGTTGATGAAGAATACCAATCACATCGGCAAGTTCACGCATTAATGCTCCCAGAGAGCTCGCTTGATCTATTTTTTCACCTTTGAGACGGTTAATATCACGGGCCATATCAAACAGTACTGAGTAGGCCTCCGGTGTATTAAAATCATCATTCATCGCGGCAATAAAGCGCTCAATATATTCTTCACCACCCGCCGCAGCAGGTACGCTCAGGTCAAGACCACGCAACGACGTGTATAAACGCTCAAGTGATGCACGCGCCTGATTAAGGTTCTCTTCGCTATAGTTCAACTGACTACGGTAGTGGCCCGACATAAGGAAATAACGTACCGTCTCAGCATCGTAGTGGCCTAATACATCACGAATGGTAAAGAAGTTACCTAATGACTTAGACATCTTTTCTTTGTCGACCATCACCATGCCGCTGTGCATCCAAGTATTTACATATTGGGTGCCGTGCGCGCAGCAAGATTGAGCAATTTCATTTTCATGGTGCGGGAACTGCAGATCAGAACCACCGCCATGAATATCAAAATGGTTGCCAAGGATTGATGAGTTCATTGCTGAACACTCAATGTGCCAGCCTGGACGACCAGGTCCCCAAGGTGATTCCCAAGTTGGTTCGCCTGGCTTCGACATTTTCCATAAAACAAAATCTAGAGGGCTGCGTTTCGCGCTTTCGACATCAACGCGAGCGCCCGCTTGCAGTTGGTCAAGGTCTTGCTTAGATAACTTGCCATACTCGTCAAACTTTCGAACTTCGAACATGACGTCGCCGTTACTCGCAACGTAAGCGAAACCACGCTCAATTAACTTTTCGACCAGCTCTACAATTTCAGCAATAAATTCCGTTGCACGGGGTTCTATATCAGGACGCTTCATATTGAGCGCATCAAAATCGGTATGCATTTCGCCGATAAGACGTTCAGTCAAGGAGTCACAAGACTCACCATTTTCGTTTGCTCTCTTGATGATCTTATCGTCAATATCCGTAATGTTACGCACAAAGGTCAAGTCGTAGCCTAGGTAGCGTAAGTAACGTGAAACGACATCAAAAGAGACGAAAGTACGGCCATGACCAATATGACAGAGATCATAGATGGTTACCCCACACACATACATGCCAACTTTGCCAGCATTGATTGGTTTGAATTCCTCTTTCTGTCTTGTGAGTGTGTTATATATCTTTAACATGATCTCTTTCTAATTTTCGAGTGATACAAATGGTCGACCAGTATATCAAGTCACGCCCTGTTAGGTAATCCCTCAAACGCTCAAAAACCCATCAAGGACACCGATACCTAGGTCTCAAGACGTGCTTTTGACGTATTAATGTCGCCAAAGTTGAGCTAGAATCTTGGGCTCAAGTTAAAAACATCTGTAAAGGAAACAATCATGATCACCCTTCACACTAATTTTGGTGACATCAAAATTCAGCTCAACGATGAAAAAGCACCAGAAACTAGCGCAAACTTCCTTCAGTACTGCCGTGATGGTTTCTACGACAACACTCTTTTCCACCGTGTTATCGATGGTTTCATGATTCAAGGTGGTGGTATGGAGTCTGGCCTTCGTGAAAAACCGACTCGCGCAGCAATTAAGAACGAAGCAAACAACGGCCTAAGCAATAAAATCGGCACGTTGGCGATGGCACGTACCATGGAACCGCATTCAGCAAGCTCTCAATTCTTCATCAACGTTAACAACAACACTTTCCTAGATTTTCGTAGTGAAAGCCTAGACGGATGGGGTTACTGTGTCTTCGCTGAAGTCGTTGAAGGCATGGATATCGTCAACAAGATCAAAGGCGTGAGCACTGGCTCATCAGGCATGCATCAAGACGTACCACTCGAAGATGTAATGATCACTGGCACGACTATCGAAGAATAATAAAGAATAACAGAGCGCCTAGTGCGCTCTGTTTGTATTGACTATGACCACATTATTTATATCTGATCTTCACCTCTCTCCCGCGACCCCAGCAACCACCGATTGCTTTGTTCGATTTATGCGCCAAGAAGCCATCCATGCTGAAGCATTATATGTGCTCGGGGATCTGTTTGAGTTCTGGATTGGCGATGACGACCGATCTGAATTTGCCGAACAAATTAGAGCCGAGTTTAAAACCTTGACCGACAGCGGTGTTGCTTGTTTCTTTACCCAGGGTAACCGCGATTTTCTGGTTGGCAAACGTTTTAGCCGCCAAACAGGCGTGACGCTACTGGGCGACGAAACCGTTATCGACCTCTACGGAAGAAAAGCCTTAGTATTGCATGGTGACACCTTATGCACCCGAGATGTCAAATACCTCGAATACCGCAAAAAGGTTCATCAACCTTGGCTACAATGGTTGTTTAATCGTATTCCGATGCGTTATAAGAAAAAAATTGTCAGTAAGATACAGTCAGATATCAAAACCGATAAACAAACTAAGTCGCTCGACATCATGGATGTGACACAGAGCGAAGTAGAACACGTCATGCAAGCCTATAATGTCTACCTAATGATCCATGGCCATACGCATCGGCCTAACGTTCACACATTCGAGTCAGACCAAACCATCTGCACCAGAATTGTGTTAGGTGATTGGTATACACAGGGCTCAGTGTTAACATTCGATAAAAATGATTTCGAGTTACAGCAAAGACCTTTTTCAGGATAAGCGCAGTTTTTATGCATAATGTCGCCGTCCAATGATTTGGGCAGTCAAACGCATAAATGATTCATACGGAGCAGGTTATTACCTTGAAATACTCATACGTCGCAAGACAACCTATTTTAGATATCAATAAGCAAACGGTTGGCTATGAGCTTCTCTTTAGGGATGGACCACAAAACACGTTTCCAGAAATTGATCCAGAACAGGCAACAAGTCGCTTGTTGTCTGACCATTTTCTCTCTACTCACTACGATACCTTGGGCGACAAACTTGGCTTTGTTAACTTTCCCTATCAAAGCTTAATCAATCGAGTCCCGACTCTGTTTCCAATGGATAATTTAGTCGTCGAAGTGCTTGAAGACTGCCCGCCGACTACAGAATTACTTGATGCGATCAAAGAGATGACCGCCCTTGGCTATAAAATCGCATTGGATGATTTTATTCCAAGCAAAGAGTGGCGAGCATTTCTTCCTTATATCTCAATAATTAAGTTCGATATACGCCAAGTTCCCATCGAGAAAGCACGCATTTTTATGCTGCGTTTAAGTGGTAGCAATATCGAATTTCTTGCTGAAAAAGTTGAGACTTACCAAGAGTTCGAATTGGCAAAAGACGCAGGATTTGATTATTTTCAAGGTTACTTTTTTAGCAAACCCGAGATGATCACACGTAAATCGCTTGAGCCTTCATTCATGACGGTCATTCAGCTTCTCACGGAAATAGCCAAACAAGACATGGATTTTGCGGCAATTGAGTCTTTGATTAGCACTGATGTCACCCTATCGTATAAGCTGCTCAGTTTTGTCAACTCGTCATCTATTGTCATGACTAAGATTCATTCATTCAAGCAGGCGCTTATCTACTTGGGTGAAGACAAATTGCGTAAATTTATCTCGTTAGTTGCACTCGCTTCTAGCCAAGACAGCAAACCCGATTATCTCTATCGGCTATCAATTCAGCGTGCGCGTTATTGCGAACTTGTTGTCTCTCGGCTAGAGACCAAATTTGAGTCTGGTCAAGCGTTTCTAACCGGAATGTTCTCATTGCTCGACAGCCTACTTGATCGCCCTCTTGAACAAATCGTCAGCCAAATATCAATTGACGAATCAATCAAGCTTGCCATTACCAACAACGAAGGCACTCTGGGCGATATTCTTTCACTAACCAAAGCCTACGAACAGGCACAGTGGGACGATGTAAATCACTACTGTGACAAGATCGGCATTGACCAGAGCACATTAAGTGAGTGCTACGATGAATCGGTGAAATGGACCGCTGATATTCTGTCTGTCAAAACAAACTAATTGGAGTCGGTATGAATTCCTGCCCTTGTGGAAAGCCAAGCGCCTATGAACAGTGCTGTGGTCGCGTGCACAATGATATCACTCAAGCCCACACCCCAGAAACATTGATGCGTGCCCGCTACTGTGCGCATGTCAAAGGGTTGGTCGATTTTGTCGTCAACACATACCATCCTAGCTGCCAAGCACAAGCACAGCGCAGCGAAATCGCCGAGTCAATTGACAGCGATTGGACACGCTTAGAAGTTATTTGCAGCGAAGATGGCAGCCACATCGATGAAGGTTTTGTTACCTTTAAAGCCTTTTTCCGCCAAGAGGGCGACGAGTATTGCCTACAAGAGCGTTCTCGCTTTGTGCGGGAGAATGGCCAATGGCTGTATATCGATGGAACCTTCCCTTCGGAAAGTGACACTGTACGCGACATTGATGCTAGGTTAAATGAATCAATAAGCAGTATTAAGCTTGGTCGAAATGATCCATGTTTGTGCGGCAGCGGCAAAAAATTCAAAAAGTGCTGTGGGTAACATCTTAGCTAACACCGCTATAGCAAAAGGCAAGGTTTCCCTTGCCTTTGTGATTTATTGATCTTCGTTAAAGCGATTCACTCTTGATTTGGGTTGACTCGCACAATGTCATCCTGCCCTTGCTGAAACTGCCTTTTCAGCTCCGCTTTAGATTTAAAACTGATTTCTCCACCCTGAGCAACTGTCATATGTTGAGCTTCTGCATTATGCTTAGATTGATACAACATCACAGCTTGCATACAAGTGCCTCGCTGCTGCTCAGAAAGTAGAGTACCCTCGGGCCACTTACCAGTTTCTACTGCAAATAGTAGACGCTCATAAGCCTCAGGTGTGATGGCATTAATTAACTGCTCTGCGTCCATGTTATGTCCTATAAATCGACTAAAGTAAGCAAACACTACCGGGCTAGCAGAACGAGTCAAGACACCTGCAATGATTAAGTGTAACGGATCACAAGCAACGATAGTATGAAGATAACCAACGCGCTAACACTCTTGGGATCGAGCCTCCTGCTTACAGGGTGCTTCGAAGGAAACAAGAACACTGAACAATTATGCAATGACAACCCAGCCTTGCAATGCGAGCGACTCAACATTGACGATGGTCAGTGCCGCGTTCCTCGCACGGATCTTATATGGCATCGTTTTGAAGTATTAAAAAACCCAACAGACACTAACCAAATAAAAGAATACCTGCTACTAGCCGACTATCGAAAGTGTCTCGGGCTCGCCGCACAAATTCAACCACTCGATCAAACCAATTTGAAACAACGTCGCTTCAATGCACTGGTCAATTCTGGTGAAGACTTAGAACACATAGTCACTAAATTACAACAGTCTTCATCTCCGAACGCACTTTACTTTTTGTGGAGTCAAATTGGGGATGATCAAGCACGGCGACGCTTCTTGCAACTCGAAGGATCTCCCGCACTAGAAAGCGCGGAAATGCAATATGCCCTGGCGACTTTTTACACTAGCCGTGATCAGGGAAAGACACGCCAACTATTATTTCATGCCCTTGAGTTGACCAAGGGTAACAATATCAATACCGAAATATTTAAGTCTCTGGCCAGTACCACGTACCGACTTAACTTGAAGGAAGAAGCGTACATATGGACACGTATTGCCGAATCGTTCAATGTACCGATCGCGTCTCAAAGTGAATTACAATTGCTGTACGGATTTGAGCCCAGCATTTATGACCAACTTGACGACATCGCCGAGCAAATCGAAGATTCCATCCGTGCTGGCGCTTTCAACTCAGAACAAATTCCCAAATTTGCAAGCGCCAAACGGTAAAGTGAAAGGATAAAACAATCAGCGGTGGTTAAATCACCGCTTTTTTATCAATTGTTGAAAATTAACGACACTGAGTTAACACAGTAACGCTCACCTGTTGTTTGCGGTCCATCATTAAAAATGTGACCTAGGTGGCTGTCACATGTGGCACAACGTATCTCAGTTCTCACCATTCCGTGACTCACATCTTCTAAATAGCGAATAGCCTCTTTATTGATAGGGGCATCAAAGCTTGGCCAACCACATCCAGAGTCATACTTATTATCAGAGATAAACAGTGGTGCTTCACAGCAAGTGCAGTAATACACTCCCGTCTCTTTATTATGCAGTAACGTCCCAGAAAATGGTGCTTCAGTACCCTGCTCTCGGCACACTCGGTACTGTTCATCAGATAGCTTTTCACGCCAGTATTCATCAGGCTTAGTGACTTTCTCTACCTTATGTTTCAAAACGTTATTTCTCCGTATTCTCAATTTTAATCATGATTTTTTTTTCGAAAAACTTGCGAATATCAACCTTTGTAGCACATACTTTGAAACCATAAAAGGATGTTCAAACTTTCAGCACTGCTGTCAACATCTAAACTATTTTACGTCAACTGGTTTAGGAAGAAACTAGCAATCCGTTCAAAAGTTGACCATTTGCGACTAATTGTGAAAAAAAGCGTCACTTTTTTTTGACTTTAAACAAGTTAAGTCCGATTATCAGTTGCAGATTTTGACTGGATTCTGTAATTTTACTACCAGTTATCTTTAATCAGAAATTAAGTTGTGGAGCAACTATAATGACTATCAAAGTAGGTATTAACGGTTTTGGCCGTATCGGTCGTTTCGTATTTCGTGCAGCGCAAGAGCGCAACGATATCGAAGTAGTAGGTATTAACGATCTTATCGACGTTGAGTACATGGCATACATGCTTAAGTACGATTCAACTCACGGCCGTTTCAACGGTACTGTTGAAGTTGAAGGCGGTAACCTAATCGTTAACGGCAAAACTGTACGTGTAACTGCAGAGCGTAACCCTGAAGATCTTAAGTGGGATGCAATCGACGTTGACGTTGTTGCTGAAGCAACTGGTCTTTTCCTAACAGATGAGACTGCACGTAAGCACATCACAGCTGGCGCTAAAAAAGTTGTTCTAACTGGCCCTTCTAAAGACGCGACTCCAATGTTCGTTATGGGCGTAAACGACGCAACTTACGCAGGTCAAGACATCGTTTCTAACGCTTCTTGTACTACTAACTGTCTAGCACCTGTTGCTAAAGTTCTTAACGACAAGTTCGGTATCGAATCTGGTCTTATGACAACAGTTCACGCTACTACAGCAACTCAAAAAACTGTAGATGGCCCTTCTGCTAAAGACTGGCGCGGTGGCCGTGGTGCTTCTCAAAACATCATCCCATCATCAACTGGTGCTGCTAAAGCAGTAGGCGTTGTTCTTCCAGAACTAAACGGCAAACTAACTGGTATGGCTTTCCGCGTACCAACAGCTAACGTTTCTGTTGTTGACCTAACAGTTAACCTTAAGACTGCTGCATCTTACGAAGCTATCTGTGCTGCGATGAAAGAAGCGTCTGAAGGCGAGCTTAAAGGTGTTCTAGGTTACACTGAAGACCAAGTTGTATCACAAGATTTCATCGGTGAAGTTCAAACTTCAGTATTCGATGCTAAAGCTGGTGTTGCTCTAACTGACAAATTCGTTAAAGTTGTATCTTGGTACGACAACGAAATCGGTTACTCAAACAAAGTTCTAGACCTAATCGCTCACATCTCTAAGTAATCATTACTTTAAGATAAGCGTTTAGCGCAGAATATCGTAAAGGCGGCTCTCGAGTCGCCTTTTTTGTACCTGTTCTATTGCTCACTGGCAAAAATATCCTGAGCTAGATTTGATTCAATTGGAAGCGCTTCATATAAGAAGTGAAACCCTGTCTAATTGAATACAATTTATTTTTGAGGGACATGCGATGAACCTGAACCAATTACCGGCATTAACGGTACTGTCTGATAACGTCACGATCGTCGAACAAGACAAAGTAAAAATCGTCCGAATCATCCACAATAAAGCATCTGCTGGTATCGCTCTTCATGGCGGTCACGTGGTGTCATTCAAACCTGAAGGTCAAGACGATCTGATTTGGATGAGTGAGCAAGCCAAATTTGATGGAAAAACAGCATTACGCGGTGGTATTCCAATATGTTGGCCATGGTTTGGCCGTCTTGCCGCCCCTGCTCACGGCTTTGCGCGCACTTCGCAATGGACACTGATCGAACATCGTGAAAGTGATAACGGCGTTATCGTTGAGCTTGGTTTGATGCCTTCTGAAGAGACTCTTTCGGTGTGGCCACACCTCTTTTCTGCTCGACTCTTGGTCGAAGTCAGTGAAGAGCTCACAGTGACTCTAAATGTACAAAATACCGATCAAACACCTTGGACATTTTCCGGCGCGCTGCATACCTACCTTAACCTCGGTGATATTACCCAAGCACAAACCACAGGTATGGGATCTCAATATATCGATAGCCTAAAAGGTGGCGGGATTTTCCAAGGTGATGATGTACTTCAGCTTACCGACACCATTGATCGTGTTTACACTCAGCCGCAAGCGAACATTATCGTTAAAGATCCCGTGTTAGGTCGCTCTATGGTTGTCAAGAATCAAGGTCACAACTCGGCGGTACTTTGGAACCCATGGTCCGAAGGCGCACAAAGCATGGGTGATATGGCCGATAATGGCTATCAAACCTTTCTCTGCGTTGAATCAACATTGCACGCGGCCACATTAGAGCAAGGAAAAACGCTGCAACCTGGCGAAACTCATCAGTTGGTCACCACCATCTCAAGTAAGTAGCTTCCTGTACGCAGGTCGCCAGACCTGCGTCTATTCAATTGCCACTAGATTGGCAATGATGTTTTTTCACTTCTGCTTTCTCTTTACTCCCTCTCTTTAAGCTTCCACCAAAGACTGTATAGTTGGTCTCTAAACCTTGTTGCTAAATGAATTTTCTAAATATATCAGCCACTTCGTTTAGTTAGTTGATCCTAGCGTAATGGAATATGGACATTTCAAAGACTAAAAACAACTTCTAAATACACACAATATATATGGACATTATGAGTATTTATTCACATTAATAAAATATCGACATGGATATAAACATTGTGTTTAACAGTTTTTTAATGACAGTTTTATCAAAAGCAATCTACATTTAATTGTCAGTACCAAAATCATTAGTTAAATTTATTTTCAACAATATTATTAAAAGCTAGTAATCATATTTCAATCAACTGATTAAATGGAGTCATGTATGAGACTTTTAAAAATATCTAACATCGTTAATTTATTAATAATCTCCCTACTACCCTCTATATCTCTAGCGCAGAGTAGCAGTCCATCTCTAACTATAAGGACAATTTCTGGTTTATCCTCGGCAACTATCTACGCTAATGGGAACATGCAAGCGAAGTTGCTTGTATCATATAAAAACATTCCTCAAGACTACACAGTTGAAAAACTTTCAATAAGGGAAGCTTATACGAATAATCCATTACCAAGTAGCTGGGAAAATAGTTCCATTGATAACGGGTACGATAGTGACATTAGTGGGTATCGCTCAGCTGAAAAAAATAAAACTGTTCAAAACTCTACTAGTCAAATATTTTATTTATCAACGCGAAATAGTGATAATAATATCACATTATGCGCTGAACTTGTGGCATCAAATGCTAATGGAAATAGGGAAACACTGACAACTTGCAACGGAGATGTTAATAGTGGTCTTGTTTATTTAAACGTGGTTCCAGAAATAAACTATGGTATCGAAGATCTAGATCAAGTAACTAGCCGTGAATGGTATGAAAACGACTCTTATGCAATAGCTCAAGAGAGGTTCACGCTGAAAAACAATCGGGAAATTAGAGGTGTTGGTGGCTGTGATACAAAACATGAAAACAATGGTAAAAGATATTTAATCTCATCGACGAATGGACCTGAACACCCATATAGCGGCAATCGAAAATATGGTGCTGCATACTTATTTGAACCAGTTCGTGGAGTAGTAAGTACAAGTTTTCCATATTTTGGTATAACTGTGAACTTAATTACTTTCCGGGAAGAATTTGTTGAAAAAGAAACAGAAACATTAAAATTCAACACTACTAACAGTATCACTTTTGCTTGGCTTAATGGTCAAGATAATCTACATACATATATAAATCCATTAATCAACATTGAAATTCATTGCCCACTTGTGACATTTGTGGATAATTATGGTAATAACGGGATAATAAATATATCTAGACATTCAAATCCTAATGACAAATGGGGTAAGGTGTATTATCGCTTCCATTAACTAGTCACACTATAAATTATAGTGTTACAGTCCAATTTTAAAAATTATTTAATCGATTTATTATTGTATAATAAGGACATGTTGTGAGTATTCAATCTAATGCTAATAACTTTATGGAAAGTCTGACCTCTGACGTAGATGTTAGAACAGGGATGTATTCTGTAAGTATCCCCCTAGTCTATTTCTTGTCACATAAACTTTTGGGCCCTAGCATACCCATTACGCTTTCTTACAATGCTGGTAGCACACAAGATATCGGTTTTGGTCGTGGGTGGTCACTTTCTCTCAGTCAATACGACAAAGTATCTAACACCATAAACCTTTCAACAGGTCAATCTTTCAAGATATTTAAACCTTGGGAAAAAAAAGAGTATGAGATCCCATATAGAAAGCTCAAAGACATTAAAATAACATACTCAGCTGAAAATAAAGAACTAAAAGTAATTAGCGAAGGAGGCGTCTGTGAGCATTTGAATGAAAGTTCTGGAAAGACAAATAAAATATCATCTCCGGATGGAAAAAACGTCTATTTTAGCTATCACGAGTGGACGGGGAGAATAAATAAAATTTATGATGATGATGGACGTGAGGTACTCTTTAACTGGAGTGAGGAGGCAACCAAAGTCGATATTATCCATAATTTGGATAAAGAGACATTCCAAGTGTTGACTATTTATAAAAGCGACAATGGTGTATTCAAACGCTTATCCAGCGTAAAACTAGCTGATGAACTACCTTGTGTAGAGTTTGAATATCGATTTATCTCGAGCTCAAACTATGACGTCATAGAAAAGGTCACCCACCCCTCTGGATTGATTGAAGAGATGGTTTATCTCGATGATGGTCACTCCCTACCATCTGGATCTCCTTTGTCGAAAATTCCATTCATTCAAACTCATAAACTCATACCTGCTTCTGATAATAGTCAACCTGCTCGACTGACAGAATATGACTATTCAGATAAAAACTACCTAGGATTTGCTAGTGAAAGAGTATGGGTTCCCGGCGAAGATACATTATTTAAATCATCTGCTAATTACACTTATACCACTACAGAGATCATTAACAACTCAAAAAAAATAGTTAGAAGTTACAATAAATATCATTTACTGGACTCAGAGAAACACTATAATAATAATTCACTCTACAGAAAAGACTCATATGAGTATTACGCGATTCTCAATAAAAGTATAGAACAGCAACCTGCCATTTATAGCTTGCCCAAAACTCAGACGACGACCCATTATTATAATGGCGCTTCGAGAAGTATCACCAAAAGATACCAATATGATGATTACGCAAACCCTACTTTAATTCAAGAATCCGATGGTTCTCAGCAGGTTTATAGGTACTACCCTGCTGAAGGGGAAGAGGGTAATTGCCCTGCAGACCCTTACGATATGATTTCCCAGTTAAAAGAAGAGCAGTTTATTCCAGCCACGTATCAATATGGAGAAACACCTCTTACAACAAAATACACATATACTTCCTTAGCAAGATTAGACGACCCAAGTCAGTATTTTATTGTGTTAGCCACTGAAAGTGATGAAAATCAAACGGACGAATTAAGCTATTACGACAATAATAAAGAGTCTGATACCTACGGACGTTTAAAAAAACTCGTTTCCAGTATAAACGGCTATAACAACACAGTTACTGTCAACTACGAATCTTTAAGCAATGGAGTTAAGACAACCAGAACGGTGTTAACTCATGACGGGTTAACAAGAACTTATTCTACCTCTATAGAGTATTTCTGGGGACTACCCATTGAGAAAACAGCAGAGGGGGAATCTACGATTAAAGTAACCTATGATTCTATAGGAAGAAAAAAAAACATCATCGTAGCACCAAATACAAACAACGAATCCGCAACGTCATTTGCCTATACCGTTGGTAATGACAACAATACCATCACCCAAAGCGACGCGAAAGGGAACCTAGAAGTCACTGCGTATAACAATGCGGGAAAAGCCATAGCAATAAAGCAGTCACAGGGTATTGATCTATATACGATTAAGTCAATGACTTATAACGAATATGGTCAACTAGAATCAGTAGTCGATACTGACTGGCTAAATGGAGAGCAAATTAGTATTACTACTGGTTTTCAATATGATGTTAATGGTGAAGTGAGAGAGATAAAACACCCAGATGGTCGCCAAGAAATTATAGAGCAAAACCCAGTGTTACTGACGACTGTGCATAAGCAGGTTGGCTTAATTACAGAAACAACAAGTTATAACCTTTCTGGTCTAGAAATTTATAGAGAAACCATCGACGCAGCAGGGAATATACTGGCCAAAACTCACTATGAGTATGATGCTTTCGGCAAACTTCGCCACACAACAGATACTCAAGGTAAAGCCACAAGATATCGGTATGACGAGTTTGACCGACTCAGAGAAGTGGTACGAGTTATTGATGGACAAGATGTCATTGAGTCCTATTCTTACCCTAAGTTCACTTCTGCAGACCTATGCCAGAGTGTCAAGGTTAATGGTATATCGCTTGGTGACAGAAATTATGATGGACTAGGTCGAATAAAAGATGAGACCGTCAATGGAGCAATCAACTCATATGACTATGTGGGTGCCTCTAATCAACCAGATAGTGCAGTATTAGCTGATGGCAGTGTTGTCGATATGGTAAATAATACTCAGCTTCAAGTCACTGAAACGGTATCTGTACGCGGAAAACCCGCACTAAGCAGCCATTATACCTTCGACCCACAAACCGCGCTGCCAACCGATAGCTTAAATCAGGGAGCTAAACGAACTGTCACTCGTGACTCTTATGGTCGAATAGAAATTGATCAAATTGAGGTTAATGATGGTGAAATCAGACAGGCAAGCGAAGAATATTCACTCCAAGGTAGGCTGCTAAAGAGTTGTGATTATTTTGGTAACCGTCAGGAGTATCAATACGACGCATTAGGTCGACCAGAAATTATTACTGAACATGTTGCTGATGTCACCACAACAACACATATCGATTACGACAAATTTAGCCGTCCTTGGATGTATACAACCAAGCGTGAAAAAGATACCGCGGTTATTGCGCTAACATTCAACAGTATCGGCATGGAAACCCACCGAGTGGCAAAGTTTAATGGTGTCGAAGAGTTTAGTATTGACCAAAATTATAATAGTAATCTTCAATTAGAAACCAGAGCCTATGCAGATGGACTCGAGACCACAACAGAAACCTTCGACTATGATGAACTTGGGCGTCTAGAGACCTATTCATGCCATGGCCCCAATGCACCTTCTGATGAATATGGCCATCGTCTTCTTAAACAAGTATTCAAGCATGACCTGTATGGCAATATAGCTAAAGTCGTCAGCGACTTTCGTGATGGCACATCGAACACCGCAGTATATGCATATGACCCTAACAACCCTACCCAGTTAGTACTGGTTACTAACACACATCACAGTTATCCATCCAGTGTTCAATTGCACTTCAGCGTTAGCGGAAACATGTTGAATGATGAACAGGACAATGGCTACCATTACAACGAATTAGGCCAGTTAACCTCAATTGACAATGCTCATGGGGAACAGCTATCGCGATACCAGTATGACGGAGACGGTCGAATGGTGTCTCAAACGGTACAGGAACAATTAGTCTACCTTTTTTACCGTCACACACTAGCCAATGAAACGTCAGGGGGAGTGCATTCTAGTTACCATCATATTGCCCCAGGCCTTGTTAGCCGAAGTGTCCGTGATGACGCCGATCATATCCACCACCAACTGTTACTCGGCAACAGTCAAGGAAGCATCATTGAGTCATTGTCCACCTCAGCAGAATCTGAGAATCGAGACAAGCAAACTCGCCGCTATACACCATACGGAAAGGATGATTGTTATGAATAGCAAACACAAAGTCGATCTGCATAGCCGAAGACTATTCTTAAAACAGACAGGTGGACTCTCAGCGCTTGCTACCACAAATGCGTCATTGCCTATGTCATCAGCATTAGCATCAACCAGTTCTTTTGACACAAATGTTATTGTGAAAAGTCCGTTAGGTTTTAACGGAGCTCGACAAGACCCAGCAACTAAGCTCTATCCGCTAGGTAATGGTTACCGGATGTATAGTCCAACCCTAATGCGCTTTAATACGCACGACAACCTCAGCCCTTTTGGTCCAGGCGGCGTGAATGGCTATGCTTATTGTCTCGGAGACCCTGTCAACCGCCGCGACCCAAGTGGCCATTTTGCTCTGCTTAGTATCTTAATCGGCGCTATTGTGGGTGCCGTGGTAGGAGCAGCAGTATCTGCCGCCGCAGAGGGTATTCAGATGGCAGTTGATCCGACGCATAAATTTGACTGGAAGCAGGTGGGAATCGGAGCGGCATTGGGCTTTATTACTGGTGGTTTAGGGATTGCCGCTGCCGCACCAAAAGCCGGGACACAGTTAGGTCTTGCCATTGCTAAATCAGCATTAGCAGAGGTTGCATCTGTACCTATTTCGACCGTGACTGCTTTATCGATGCAACCCAACGCTTCAAAGGGATTGCAGATATTAGGTAAAGCGTTGGGCTTTTCACTCGCGATTGCGGGGGTAGGATATGGTCTAAAAGGGAGCGCCCAGCTTGGAAGAACGATTGCCAAAGGTCGGGTACTTAGCATCCGCTCCAGTTGGAAAAAGAGTCTGCCGTTCTATGATGATCATATTACTCTGCGGCAAGCTGTATTTACTGGTGCTAGCATTGTAAGCGGCATTTCTAGTGCTTCTGCTGGTATCGCCTTTAATACCATGAACCATTTAGGTAAAAGCTCCTATAATAGCGAGTTAGTCATGCGACTTTTCCATTTTACCAGCTCTTCGTTTGGCGCTCTGGCTGGTAAATCGATTAACCCAATAAAAAATATCAAATCCGATCCAGTGGGTTATTTATCCGCTAGATTTACAGATGTTTCGCACGCAACAGGTCTTATTGCACTGCTCGCGACAAAACCCGGTAGTGACGCCAATCGTCAATGGAATACCGTTTCATTCTTGGCTGGCATCACCTCAGTTTATACATTAAATACCCAAAACCATCTGAAGCATTTCGATAGAAAGCCACTTTGGAAGCAATTTGGCTTATCCGAATCTGTATGGAACAAAGCGTTAAGCAATAGTCCTTCAGCAAGGTACCACTATCTGGATAGTGATCTACTTCCTTATTAGTTTGTGTTGTTAATTACTAGTAAGTAATTAAAACAACGATCATCAATACGGTTATTAGTATCTTTTATTAACCTAGGCTTAGGGCAGCAAAACTGCCCTTTGTTTTCTTGGTGCTAGTGCCTGACAACGCTTCCTGATAAAATCTTCGCCTTCACTATTAAGCGAGCGATTTATGTCTTACACCTGCCCTCTATGTCATCAAACTTTGAGTTTTTCTCAACACACCTATCAGTGTGCCAACAACCACAGTTTTGATCTCGCGAAAGAAGGCTATGTCAATCTCATGCCTGTGCAACATAAACGCTCAAAAGATCCTGGTGATAACAAAGAGATGATGCAAGCTCGTCGTCGATTTTTGCAACTGGGCCATTATCAACCTTTGATGCAACGAGTCGCTGAAGTTTGCGCACAACATACAGTTAACACTCCGCATCGCCTACTCGATATTGGATGTGGAGAGGGCTATTACACTACGCAAGTCGCCACTGCGCTCACTAAGCAGTTCGAGCCAGCTCAAACCTATGGCCTCGACATTTCAAAAGTAGCGATTCGTTATGCCGCCAAACGCTACCTCAACTGCCATTTCAGTGTCGCTTCGAGTCATCGCTTACCTTTTGCTGATCAAAGCTTAGATGCCGTACTGCGTATTTATGCACCTTGCAAGGCACAAGAGCTACAACGTGTTGTAAGTGACAACGGGGTTGTCATCACGGTGACGCCTGCCGCTCGTCATCTTTATCAACTACGGGCTAACATTTACCCGGACGTCAGGCTGCACAACGAAGAAGCGGAGGCTATCGCAGGCTTTGAGCTTGAGCATCAAGAGATGCTTAACTACACCATGTCACTAGGTGAAGGGGCCGGATTCGACCTACTGCAAATGACCCCTTTTGCGTGGAAAGCCAGTGACGAACTACGTCAAAAACTGACGCAGGCGAGTTTATTTGAGTGTGAAGCACATTTTATGATCCGAGTTTATCGTAAACAATAACCCAAACAAACGACAATAATTCTCATTAAAATTGAGTTGTCCCATAGCCTCGATTACTATTAGATTATCTTTAGTGGAGGCTTTTATGTTTCAGCGTATATTCATCGCACTATTATCAACGCTACTTAGCGCTTGCTCAATGTCGCCCCATTCCGAGCAAGCGATCATTAGCTTTTATGACTATCAACTCTATTCTCCTCAATTGACCCCCGTCGAACTACAGACACTATCTGACGACATTAACCAAGCCGACATCATCTTAATTGGCGAGTGGCATACTCATGCTGGAATCCATCGCTTTCAAAGCGACTTTCTTAAGCAGCGACTACAGCAGCAACGACCTGTCACACTGTCTATGGAGCAATTTTCGCGAGACAAACAAGCGGTTGTCGACCGTTACTTAGCTGGCGAAATTGGAGAGCAGGTGCTGATCAAGCAAGGCGCAGCTTGGCCAAACTATGAAAGTGATTACCGACCATTAATCGAACTTGCCAAGTCACATAATGCCGATATTATCGCAGCGAACGCGCCCAGAGCCATCGTACGCTGTATCGGGCGACAAGGGTTAAGCTATCTTGACACACTCGATAGTCAACAGCGTCAATGGGTTGCAGCGCAGATTGACGACTCCGAAAGCCCTTATAAAGAGAAATTTATGGCGTCAATGCATCATGGCACACTGGAGCAAACGACACGTCAATATGCGGCGCAAGTAACATGGGATGAGACGATGGCAGACAGTATTGTCACTTACCTTCAACACCATCCCTCAGTTCAAATCGTCCATATTGCGGGCAAGTTTCATACCGAGCAAGGACTAGGCATCAAGGCGTCAATACTCAAACGTAATCCAAACCTCAAGGTTGTGGTTATTACCCCAGGATCGCTCACCTCCATCAGTACATCCTTAAAGCAAGATTACTGGCTTGATGTTCTTGAACCTCCAGCGCGTTACGTCAGCGAAGAGAATCGCCAAGCGGCCTATCGCCATATCGGCCAAACAAATAATGACTCAGACTGCCAATAGGCACTGATTTTGCTTTGATCATCAATCAGACGAGCTTTTTTTGGATGAGGAATGTGGTAAACACTCGCGCATTCTTCTCACTGGCGAGGAAGCCAGTGAGCAATAGTTAAATAAGCACGGTTAATAGTTAAACAGGCACGATTTATGCTTGGTTTGTTTTTATACAAATTTTGCATATTTTGCACAAGTTTTTCTTAAAGCAGTCGATATATTGTCTGAGGATGATGTAAGGAGATCATTATGACACCAGTAGGAATGGAGCCAGCCAAGCTGTCACCGACCCAGCAGGTAAAGCCTCAAGCAGCTGCAGCTGACGCCGCCTCTAAACCAGCCCCACTCAAAGTGGAGCAAAATAAAGTGACCCTTTCCGATGAAGGTAAAGCGCTTTTAGCTGCTCTTCAAGAGATTGATAAAGAAAGTAAAATTGCTGATAAGAGCGTCGGCGAGAAAGTCGAGTCGTTTGCCCATGGCGCACTAGGGATGGATCATCCAGACAAAATTGAACAAGAGGAAGATGGTTCGTATTCTGCAGGGCAATATCTTTCCGCAGCGGCAACGGTTGGTGGCATTCTGCTGGCACTCATTTAGGGTCTTGCCAGCTTGGCCATAACCCTCTATTCCCCTCACGACAAATCACCCGGTTTGTCGAGAATTAGCTGTGGATCCGATAATTTCATCCTTTTTAAATCATGACATCATTGCGCGTGGCTGATTTCAACATTCAATAAACTAACATTTTTGGACTGACATTAATGCTACTCTCAATGGCTATTTTGTTGATATCTTTTTCTAAATAAGTTCCAACGCTTTCCTCACCATTACTCAACACAACCGCTCTCTTGATTCAAAGCTCAGTAATTGGTGAGCTTTTTCTATCCCTTGTAACAGAAGCCGTGACGCCTTGTTGTTATCATTTTGCAACCAAAGTGAAATATTCACGAAATAAATCAATGTTTTAATTATTGCGCTTTTATAAACAAGGACCATTTAATGAAGCTCTATATAAAACCAATTATTGCCGCAGTGGCAACGTCTACGCTCTCTTTTAGTGTCATTTCAGCAGAAATCAAAAACGTTATCTTAATGATTGGCGATGGTATGGGGCCACAGCAAGTTGGCCTACTCGAAACCTACGCTAATCAAGCTCCCAACTCTATCTATCAAGGTAAAAAAACCGCGCTCTATCAACTGGCAGAACAAGGTGTCATTGGCTCCTCCTTAACCCATCCAGAAGATGCGATTGTGGTCGACTCCGCTTGTTCAGCGACTATGCTCGCAACCGGTATTTATACTGGTTCTGAAGTGATTGGTATCGATGCACAAGGTAACCACGTAGAGACCGTTCTTGAAAAAGCAAAACGCGCGGGCAAAGCGACGGGGCTTGTGTCTGACACACGTTTGACCCATGCCACCCCAGCTGCTTTTGCCGCCCACCAGCCGCATCGTTCCCTTGAGAATGACATTGCTTCCGACATGCTAGCCACTGGCGTCGATGTGATGTTATCGGGTGGTCTACGTCATTGGATTCCTCAGTCAACCAATGACAAAGGTGATACTTATCAGCAGCTTGAAAAGCTTACTCAAGGCGATGTTTACCTTAAGTCAAAACGTAAAGACCAACGTAACCTTCTCACAGAAGCACAGCAAAGTGGTTACCAACTTGCGTTTAATCGCAGCATGTTGGACAACGCAAAAGGCGATAAACTACTAGGCCTATTTGCCTATTCTGGGATGAATGATGGTATCGCTTATCGTAACGAGAAAGACGATCCTCAACGCAGCCAACCAAGCCTAAAAGAGATGACCAATAAAGCGCTCGAAGTATTGGCGAAAGACAAAGACGGTTTCTTCTTGATGGTTGAAGGTGGGCAGATTGACTGGGCGGGACACAGTAACGATGCAGGTACCATGCTGCAAGAATTGATTAAGTTTGATGAAGCAGTTCAATCTGTCTACGACTGGGCAAAAGATCGTGACGACACCATTGTGATTGTGACCGCTGACCACGAAACAGGTTCATTTGGTTTTAGTTATTCATCAAATAACTTGCCTCAACCACAAAAGCGTTCAGGAAAAGCATTTGAAAATCGCGACTACGCACCAAATTTCAACTTTGGCGCTTTTAATATCCTCGATGGCTTATACAACCAAAAACTCAGCTACTACGCGATGATCAGCCAATTTGAAAAACTCGAAAAAGCGCAACAGACACCTGAAAAACTCGCAGAAATTGTCAACCAAAACAGTGCATTCCCTATTACGCCAGCGCAAGCGGCGAACATACTGAAAAGCAAGCCCAACCCATACCGTTTAGCAGGTCATAGCTATCTATCGGTAGAAGAAGTGCCAGCAATTAACGACTTTGATGCTTTCTTCCCGTACAACGACCGTGGCAACCTGCTGGCGCGTGAACAAGCGACCGGACAAAACATTGTTTGGGGAACGGGCACGCATACTCATACGCCTGTAAATGTATTCGCTTGGGGTCCTGCGGAAAAAGTGTTACCTGTCTCTAAAATCATGCACCACTCAGAACTTGGCGAGTTCATTAAATCTCAAGTGAAATAGCCTGGACAGATTTCGCTTGGGCTAATCAACGCCCTACGGAGCGTTTTTTAGTTCGCCACAGACATTGTCTGTTGTTGGCGATGCCCTTATCTCAGCAACAAAAAAGTCCGAGTGTTATTAAAAACACTCGGACTTTGGACTCTTTAGAAGAGGGGTTCATAGGCCAGCATTAACTGCTGACGATCTCCGCTAGTTTAAAGGTAATTATTACTTACTCGCGTTGATCATATCGTTGAAGTAGTTCACTTGATTTGACATAGACAGACCTTGGTTGTTCGAACCCAAAGTCCACATAAAGAAGCCCCCATAACCATTGTCTTTCTGCCATTGTGCGCGTTTTAGATTGTTTGCACGGCTTTCAACGAAAGCGCCATCGGGTCCCCACTGACTGTTGATTGTATTACCTAAAACAATCTTCGACTTGTCGCCAATGTGTCGAGCATAGTTGTTCATCGCGACATCGTAGAGGAAGTTTTCACCCGCGTCGTAAGTCATCACATTGAAGAAATCAACGTCATGCTTGGTATCCTCTATAAGGTCAATCACTTCACCATGGTGAGATGAACGACCAGATGGCTCAATGTAAGAACAATTTTCGAATACGCCTGCATCCTGACATTCAACCGGATCGGCGCCCACGTGGTAAGTCGTTAATGACAATACTTTTTTATCGGCTACTTTTTGACGGATTAGCTTTATCAATGCCGTTAGATCTTGATTCTCTTTGTCGGTAATCCGAGCTGCTTTTTCAAAGTCAAAATCCAATCCGCCAATTTGAACGTAACCAGCTAATTGGTATTTGCTGTAATCACAATTGCCACTCCAATCTGTCGCCAGACATTCACCAACTACTTCTTCAGGTTTAAGGTTTTTCTTGTACACAGGGTACGGAGTGTTGACTAAGTCGACAAGACTGTTGGCAACCGCTTCACGGCTTTGCTCTGTGCTGATTTGAGACCAAATACTTTCATACGTCTGACCACCAAAAGCGACCATCATTGTGACATTGCTTTGATCATACTTTAAGGTCGTCCATGCTAAATACGGAGCTGGCATCCAGTCTGGGTTATAATTTGGTGGCGTTAGCATGTTATCAGAGACGGTGATATTACCGTTGGCATCCCACCGACCGAATGACAGTAAGTAGCCATCACCTTTTGAGTTAAGCAGTTCTTCGTGATCGTTTAACCCCCAAGAGGTTAGGTAACTAATCGAGCGATCTGAGTTATCCATTAAACCACCATCTCCAGCCCCTGCGCCCGTATTCTCTTTTACAGTAATGTTCGATGGTGCAGAAGTTTGCTTATGGTTTGCTGTGTTGGCCGCTTCTGCAGAGATTACGTGACGGCCAGGTTGCGCTCCTAACCATTGGTATTCGTAAGGGGCTTCTGTATCTTTGAAAAGCGTATTGCCATTTGACATAAAGGTTACTGAAGTCACCTTACCTTCATAACTTTCCGCATCCGCTTTGATTGAAATAGCGTGGCCTTCAGTAAAGCTGGAACCATCGACAGGTGAAGACAAGGACACCATCAGGTCTTCATCCGTGACAGCGATAGACATTGGGATGGTTTCTGCGCTTGCATTTTGATCATCATATGCAACGGCCGTTAGCGTATATTGGCCTTCACGTTGACCGGGGACCGTAAGGGTATACAGATCGCTGCCCGAAGATTTCGTCGACGTGGTAACCACTTCTCCGTTCAGTTTCACTTCAACACGTTCAACGCTAGTATCGTCTGTCGCTTTCACAATTACATTAAATGGTTGATTTGGTGATATTTTGCTTCCATCTTGTGGTGATTGTACATTCACTTCTGGCACAGGGTTATGGTCGCATTGACCCTCTTCACTCCACGCATCTTTCCATGCACCTGGGTAGTTAGGATCGCCAGTACCCGGAGTCCAGACTGAATTGCCACACCATCCTGCCACTTTACATGTATAGATATTACCAATATTGGTGACTTGATCACCCATCTTGTAAGCCACACCGTTTTCGTATTGCGGGACATCGCCACAACTGTTACTCGCATCCGTTACTGTAATGGTTAAGCTTTGGCGTGTGACATGACGTTCATCATCTCGAGCTTCTACGCGAATTGGCACCGTACCCTTGGTTTGAGGCGTCCAGTCACAGGAAAAGTCATGATGAGCTTTCGCATCTAGATTACAAACTTCGACATTATTTGCAAAGAACTTAACGTTCGATAGATCGTCATCAGCATCAAACACATCCGCTTCAATCGTTACGATTTCGCCTTTTTTATGCGAAGAGCCCGCTTGCGGAGAAACAAAATGCACTACAGGAGGGTTGGCTGCTGTCGATTCTGACTCTACTGACACTGTTACCTTTTGCTCTGATAGTTTCTCACCTTCATCATCAAAAGCTATGACAGAAATCGCAGCAGCACCGACTTCAGTTGGTTGCCATTCTTGCAAATACTCTTTTGTGCCTGCCACAACAGGCTGTTGTGCTAGTTTAGTGTTGTTAACCCAAAACTCGAGCTTATCAGCCCCCTCACCTTCAACACTCGTTATAATATCGACATTAGATCCCTTATAAATAACAGAGCCTTGTGTTGGTGAAAGGATATCTAGAGAGACCTCTGGCGATGGCGTGACTTCACCATCAGTTTTCACCACAACAGAATCTTCAAACGCATTGATATCTTTCAATTCGCCACCAAACGCGAGTGTCAGTGTTGCCGATTCACCTGAAGCAAGTGTACTGTCTACCCAAGAACCAGTTGGGAACTTAAGTTTAACTGAGTTGAGAACGCCATTTGACTGAGGAGTGTGCGTGATTTTCCATGATGGATAAGATAAATCAGATGATGCCCACCCAATATCATTAATCGCAACTGGCAATACGAACTCAATCACTGCTTCGTGCATGTTTTCTGCTGCGGAGCCTGTATTTTTCACTTCAAGTTTATAACTGCTCCACCACTCACTCTCAGATTGTGAATTCACTCCCGTGCTAAATTCAGACGCCATTGCTTGAGAAATCGGACTTAACAAGAAACCAGAAAATAGAACAGCCAATCCTACCGTTCGAAAACCGTTCATCGTTATTTCTGCCGAACGTTTCCTATATTGAATCATCATTGTTGTGAGCACCCATGTTTAATTTGATAACTTATTCAGTAAATTGAGAGAGGGGGGGTATTAAAGGCGATCAGACATCATTCGCGACAAAGTCGCAGGACTTTTCTGATTAAAATTAACCTCACCTATCTCACGTACGTTATAGACACCCAGTTTAGAACTCAGTGAATAACGGACCAGTATTTGACCTTATCGCTCCAATGAATAGAACTAAACAATGCGTTTAGTCACTGCTCTTCTAGAGGAAAGATAATCATGGCGGCTTGCTACCAAGATGAAGATGTTTTACAAAAATAGCAGATAAAGTAGAGCGCCAATCGACGCTCTTTTATGAAGTGATTAGGCAGTGTGATCTTGATTGACCATGTGCAAATGGACATCTTGTTGTGGGAAAGGAATCGAGATCGCTTCTTTATCGAACCTAAGCTTGACCTCTTTCGTCACATCCCAATAAACGTCCCAATAGTCATCCGTTTTCACCCATGGACGAACAATGAAATCGACCGAAGAGGTATTAAGTGTGTGCACTTTGACCATCGGCTCAGGAGTACGTAATACCGAGGGGTGTGAGGTGATAATGTCAGTCAAAACCAGCTCTGCTTTTAGCAGATCATCGGCATAACCGATACCAAACACCATATCAACGCGACGAACACGCTCATGAGTAACGTTCTTGATAACATCACCCCAAATTTTGCTGTTCGGAATAATAATGATCTGATTATCAAACGTTTTAATGGTGGTGTTAACCAAACTCATATGGCTGACCTTACCATCAACGCCACCCGCAAAAACAAAGTCACCCACATCAAACGGACGATAGATTAGTAACATCATCCCCGCCGCAAAGTTCGACAGGGTATCTTGCAAGGCAAAACCAATAATCACACCTGCAATCCCGAAACCAGTCAGCACAGGGGCAAGGTTTAAGCCAATTTGTGACAAGGCGACTAAAAAGCCAATCACCCAGATGAACTTGCCTGACATGCCGATAAAGAAGTCTTGCATCAAGTGCGACAAATTGAGGTTTTTGGTCACCACTGTCTTACTCACGACTTTACGCACCAACTTTGCGAGCATACTTGTCGCAAGCAGGATTAAGGCAAAGACAAACAGTTGGAATAAATGCTGGGGTGCATTATTGACCATCCAATGCCATAAGTTGTCCGTCCAAGTTGTCACAATCGCTAACATTACCGGACCATTGAGCAAATCTTGAGTAATACTGCCGGTCACTTCAAACTGCAAGCGTTTGTACTCGGCACTATCGATATCAAGCTTGTCTGCTAGGTTAATCAGTGTAGAGAGGCTGTCGACCGCAATACTCATGCGCTGTTTAATCACCAACTGATTAAGTTGCAATGCTGATTTTTCCGACTCTGGACTGACCGTAAGTTGCTTACCAACCACACTTATCTGTTGATTAAAGTACTCAACAGATGCGGACACTAATCGCAGCCTTTTCAGCACCACATTGCGCAGTTGCTCTTCTGCCACGGCTTCATCAAGACCGAGCGCTTTGAGCCACTGAATATTCTGCCAACGGGAGGTAATGACTTCATCAAGGTAATGTTGTAACTCTTGATATTCGGTAATCAACGACAATCGCTCGGTATTCTCAGCTTCATCGATTTTTACGTTCAGTGCTTTGATCTTACTTTCAAGATAGGCAGTGGCATTGCTGGTGTACTTTCGTTGCATTTCCACTTGCGCAATCAACATTTCCTTATCAATGCTTTGGCTGTTGATCGCACTCGTCAGTTGCGCTCTGAGCTCTTCATTTTTTTGAAATAACTTGAGTTGCAGAGCATCCTTTTCATCGCCGCTGGCACTGTTCAAAGAATCACTCAGATCTTTTAAATCGCTATTAATTGTCTGCAGCGCTATTGCGTCTCGAGATAATACCGGTTGCGTGGACTCTTCGACAGCATGAGCATTCAGGCTGACAACCAAGGCTAGCACCGCAACCAGTGACCAGCAGAAAAAAGAGAAATGTGAACGTTTGACTTGTCCCATATTTACCTCAAAAAGACTCAAACAAGTCTTTGTTTTACAAATTGATGCTTTCTAGTGTACACCACTCTCCGTACAAGTTTTGCATTCTCACTGTTAGCCGTCAGCAAATACAAAAACAGCCGCGAATGGCGGCTGTTTGTCTCAACTAGTCTCGGTTAGGATGATTCAAAATGTGATCTTCCCAATTGACGACATCAATTTCGTAAACCACCTTATTACGCACGCTTTCACCGGCGGCATGCATGGCAGATTTGGAACCTGAGATCAATGGGTGCCACTCTGGCAGAGGTTGTTTTTCTGCCAGCAAACGATACGCGCATGTGTGTGGAAGCCAGGTAAAGTCGTCGATATCATCACGAGTCAACTTTGTGCACTCTTCACCTGAGGTGAAACGGTTTGGGTAATCTTTACACGAACAGGTTTTGCTGTTTAACCAGCTACATGCAACATTGGTGTAATAGATCTCATCACTGTCTTCATCCATCAATTTATGCAGACAACATTTACCACAGCCATCACACAAAGATTCCCACTCTTGTTCAGTCATCTCTTCTAATGATTTTTGTTGCCAAAACTGCGTCATGTGTCTAAACCCTAACTACTCGAGTACTTGATGAAAAAGCAAAGCCGAATTTATATAGATCCTGAGCCGAAAGTGCAAGTAGTTAGGGTGAACATTCTATTAACTACTGTTCAAGCATTTGATTTAACTGCGCCACTTTCCAACTTAAATTGTTTAGCCTGCGTTTGAGCTCTTCAAACTCTTGTTGTGCTTGCTGATATTGCTGCTTCTCTATCAACTCTTCAACGTACCCTACGCGGCCGTATATTGGCGATAGACTGACCGCAAAAGACTCTAACGATTTTGTTTCGTTGGCCACATCAGACCAACGACGCTTTTTCGCTAACAGTGCAACATTGGCCATTTTGGTGCGAATTTCACTAAAGCGAGCGACAAACTCGTCCGCTTGCTCAAGAGCGTATTGCTGATCTTGACCAAGCTGATCACTGATTGCAACTACCTGCTCATTATCTGCATAGAGCTGCTGCAAAATGTTGAGCTGCTCCATTGCCTCTAAATAAGGCTGCTCTATCGACACCTGGGTGTTGCGCTTAATCGACGCTTGATACATAGGCACCATTTCATTGCGAAATGACTGCAGTGTATCTGGGCTGGTGAATTCAACAAAGTCAGGTAAATTGCGACTGTCGAGCGAAGGTACTTCAACCGATTGTTTGTAATAATATTTATGAAAAAGATCGGGGTGACTATAAGCCCACAACCCGCCCCCGCCAATCACGCTGCCCAGTAAACCCGCAGCAACTAAACCCAAACGAAAACGTTGTGGGCTAACTTTCTCACTGGATTCTTGGCGCTGTTTTTCTTGGCGCTTGAGCGCCGTATGGTAGCGCGTTTCTATCTGATCAATATGCTCGAACAAAACAAACCCTACCCCCTCGAAGTTAACCCTTTGTTCTGGTTGTTGCAGAGTTAACCAATCATTAATCCGTTCACACAAGCGTTCACTGCGATACAAATCGCGAAGCTGTTCCTGAGTCGGTTTCATCTTTTTCAGCTCAGGGATCGCTTTACCATTGACCCAATCGAGAACTTCTTTGCGCATTTTGGCCGACTTAGTGTCTGGTTTTGGTAATACCAATAAACACTGCATAATTAACTCTAAGCCGTTAGCATAACCGGTCAGCCCTTCTATTTTGAGTTTAGCAATGGTCATGTAACTGCTAAGCAACAGATCAATACCAGGTCCTTTGGCTAGTGCTTCACAACACTCATAAACCGCTTGCCAATTCGTCCCACCCGAAAGTGGATTAAAGCGTGCATTAATTTCATCACGTACCTGTTGGTAGTGTTCAAGGTGTCGAATCGCTTGTGAGTCTGAAACGATATGGTAAACATTGTGATCAAGAAAAATCGTTGTGGACATGGAAACTTCGGTCCTAGTAGTCAAAGGAGCAAGTTACCTTGCTCCTTTTTCTGGTTAATACAGGGTTTTAGAAAGCTTGAACGACTTAAACAGCCTCTCAGTGAACGGGTTCGCATCAGACTCGGCGTTGATTCGATAAATCATCTCTCCACCATCGACCGAGAAACGATAGTCGACCGATGTTTTACTCGCTGACAAGACACTGCCCTCTTCGAGCAAGCGGAAAAATGCCCATGGTCCCTTGAGATTAATACTGCGTGGTGACAAGTTAGACTTCGTTGGTACTAAGGTCACTTTCGACACCGCCGAATCTCGCAATGTGTTTGGCCAAATCAGCTCGGCGCCTTCACGTGGCCCATGACTGTACGTTAAGTACTGGCCATCTACATTCAAGACACTGCGCCGTTTGTTGCCACTTAGCTGCAGCGGCTCAACCGAGAAATTGACGTCCAAAATCCCTTTTCGATTAAAGAAAGCTTGGCGAATGCGCTGCGCTTGAGCAATTTGTGCCAATACTTCAGGGCGAATAATCGACTGGGCACTGTCATACTCATCAACCGCAATGTTCTCTTCAATAAACACTTTCAACTGGTTATTGTAGAAATTATCTAACGTTCCCTGCGGAGCAAAGAAGGCTTCAAAATCTTGTAACGCCACATCTTTGTTCGACTGTTCATTAAACGGATAGCGACTGGCTAGTTTAGTGTAGTAAGGCTGGTAAACGTCTTCATACCAACGTACTTCCAAGTGCTTAATTGCCTCTTGCTTAACCACATACCAGCTCTCATCAGCGAGTTTTGCCACCATGCTGTCAAGTGGCCTTGGCAAACCTGATGAAATCCGCTTTAAGGTATAAATAGGGTCGGCGCTGACCAGCTTGACCCGTGCCTTAGTCGCATCTAATGCCGCCATACCAACATCTGGTGACTCTTGGATCGCTTTCAGATAGGTTTTGAGTTCATCAACCGATGCCAGTACTTCATTGATATAAGCTGGCTGTTCGCCGACAGGTTTAAGCATCAAGTTAAGTTCCGCGAATGGCGATTGAATGCTCGACGCCACTTTGTACTTAGCACTTTTTAATAGCTCATCCTTTGCTTCACTGTCTGGGTCTAAACCCGCAATCACTTGGGTATTATTTTCCAACGTGCGCAGCAGTCGCTGCATTGGCTCAACGTTACCAGTGAGATTTTCTAGCACCATAACCGCATCATTGATATCACCGAAATACTTCATATCGATATCATTGAGCGCCGCTCGCCAGGTATTGACGTAATCGGCGACATATAGATTGCGGATCTTCTCACGCAGTACCTGTTTATCCGCTTCACTAAACTGAGCAACTTTTGACTGCCCCAGCACCCAGCTGTCAATCAGAGCCAACTCAGATACCGACTCAGAGCGCGGCATAAAGTAGTTTTCAAAGCCCTCTTTGGTCAGCATTTGTGGGATGTATAAGCTACTATTAGCAACACGTTCTTCAAATACGATATCAAAAATAGGCCCGACTAAGTTGCGAATACTGATAGCAGGACCAAGCACGGTTTGCGCATTGAGCTTAAGGTTACGATAAACACGTTGATCGTTCGGCATCGTGCTCAGTTCAGACTGAACCTTAGCAATAGTGCCATCATAAGGTTTCATCACTTGCTCTGCGAACGCATCTCCTTGAGCTCGCGCACTGGCCAAATCGGTGTGGCGCATCGCGTAATCTAAATGCTCAATCAACTCGCCTTGGACTTTCTTTTGTCCTGCGAAGGCGCGTTGCCAATACTTGCCAAAATAATCAAGAACATAGTCTTTATAACGACCACTTTTATCAACCATCATGCGATAGACACGCAGTACCGCGAGCTTTTCTTCTTCGGTTTTCGCTTGCTCAAGTGCGACGACAACATCAGCCATCAACAAGGGGAGGAAGCGGTTTTCCAATAAGTTTAAGTAGGTATCTTCAACCATTGGTCCGATTGTATGCCCTTGATAAAGACCAAAGTCCGAGATGTAACGTGGTTTTTCACGAAAGAAACCAAACTCTAACGTCGCTTGACGAATTTTGTTTAATGGCTCCAAAATATCCTTTTGTGACGCCAACGCAAGATTCGATGGGTACTTAGCTTTGTACTCATTCACCTTGGTCAATACCGCATCTGATTGATTAACGTTGACCTGATAGTAACGATGCCAAGTTCCGAACAGTAATACCGACGCCACCAAACAAGCGGCAAACGACAGCCCCATCAAACGGCGCTTTTGCTTCGCGACCCGGAAGTTATCCGAGGCTAATCCCGCTTCAGGATAGATAACATTGCTAAACAACTGCTGAGTAAAATAGACCGTTGAGTTCTTCGCGTTTTGCGCTTTATTAACCGAATGCGATAAACCATATCGGCGTGACGCAGAGTCACCAAAGGCATTACTTGGTACGCCTTGTTGATAGACCGAAGTAAAGTAAGCACCACGAACCAAGGCTGACGTCGAAAACTGGTCGCTAGAGAGCGCATCTTGGAAAAACTCTTTCAAGATACTTTGCAACCCGGACATTTGACGCGTAAAGCTATAAATGGCGTCGCGCTCTTCTTGATCTATTGGCTCTGCAACCGCATGAGGAAAGAGATCATTAATACGGGCAACAAATTGACCATAGTCGTTATCGAACTCTTCGAGCCAATGGTCAAGGTTATCGACCGATTCAAGTGAAAAGGTAAAACCCAGCACTTCATCACGTTGCGACTTGGAATAGTGTTTGAAGAATGGTTCAAAACCGTAGAGCAGATCGAGCTTTGTCAGCGTAATATAAACGGGCAGACGAGTGGCCAATGTTTCCATCAACTCACGAATACGTGCGCGCAATAGATTGGCATAGGCTTTACGCTCACTCGCAGTAGAGGTTGCTAAATGCGATACATCCAATGCCAGTACAACACCGTTAAGCGGTCTGCGACTGCGTGTTTTCTCTAACCAATTGACAAAGTGGAGCCACAAACGACGCTCCAGTTCACCATCATTGTCTTCGCTACGATTTCCCTGAGTGAGCAATTCACCGTCAGGGTCAATCAGTACCGACTCATCACCAATCCACCAGTCGAATGAGTATGGGTTCTCACTCTTTTGCCCAGAAGCGCGCATCACCGAAGATAACGCGAAATTCTGTCCAGAGCGATTGATCAAACTGGTTTTACCGGCATTTTCCAAACCAAGTACTAGATACCAAGGTAAAGCATAAAGGTAATTACGTGTGTTGAGACTCTGCTTCATCTCTTTCATCACGTCATTAAGTTCGGCTTCTTGGCGCTCTTCGTAGACCTGGATCGGATCTTGTTTTAACTGCTCTTCGCGCTTTTGCTGACCTTTGAAACCTTGCAGTTTTCGCCACTGCCAAATCCCCCAGCCTGATAGGGAGAAAAGCATGAATAGCGCACTCGCTAAACCGCGAGCAAATACGCTCTCTAATGGTTTACTGCCTTGAATTTCTACCCAAGGACCGGCCCACCAAATAGCGACATTTAATAGAATAAAGAGTGTAAACAACAGAATTGGAAGCGCTGCTGCAATACCCGGCTTAAATTTCTTAACGATCCCAATGATACTTTTCCACATGGATAGTCCCTTAGCTTAATCTGACGCTGTATTTCGTTCTAATTGTTCGATGAGTGACGGCTCCCACTGGGTAACGCTCGTCTGTGTAATTTCTTGTTTTAAGGTTTGATATTGCTCTTTAGCCATCGCATCTAGGTGGTTATGTTTAAGAAGATCGGCACTCAATAAGCGCCAGTAAAAACGATCGCGCGGCTCTGTTGCGGCCACTAAACCATCATTGAGCATCGACATCGCGACCGCAATGCCGCCCTCTTTGGCCAAACTGAACGCTTCGTCGCGCTGCTCTTGCCAACTGCCAGAGCCTGAAACAGCCGCCGCGCCGCCTTGATAAGCAGTGAGCCACTCTCGAACTGCGTCACTAATAAATGGCGCGCCCCCTTTAAATTTCAGTTCCACAACCGTGGGGAATCGCTCAATAAACGCTTGAGTTTCTTCAATAATCGCTTTGCACCATCCTTCTTGGCCCAATGCCTTTGCGATATCGTGACTCATCAGTTGACCTTCAAACCAATACGGTGCGATGGTCAAGCTCTGTTCCACTCGACGCCATAGTGCGAGATCCGGTTGATGCAGATGATCTTGATACTCTTTCACGCGCTCAGTTTGCATTCCTCTTAGCAAGGTTTGGCCTTGATGATCGTGATCAGGCAGCGTAGTAATCGCTCCCCATAGCGCATGGCGACGCACGCGAATGGCCAGCGCGCCCGAGAATTCTTGTTCAGAAAGATATTCCGCGACTTTCAGCAGTGTCTGTTTAGCCGCTTTGTCACTTGAATTGTCAATCGCTAAAGATGACGAGGACGTTGATGACGTACTCGTCGGCGCAGCAGGTTGCTGCTGCGCGGCTTGCGCGACTTTCTCTCGCTCTTGAGCTCTTGTTAGTTGATTAACAATCGTCACCACGACCGACTCGGCCACATCAGACGATAACTCGTTGTCTTCAAGGACCGCCTGCCACTCTTGCACCGTTTGTTGCAACTCCTCTCGGTCTTGGCTATCGAGTGTGGCAAAATCAAACTTATCCACGGCCAATGAAAAACGCTGGCAGATTTGACTAAAAAACTTTCGTCTCGGCAGGTTGCCGCGTTTACCCGGAGCTGGAAAACAGTCTTGCCAATAGTGGGTAATAAAATCACTCATGACACCAAAAGAAGTGATCAAACGTTTGGGGGTCAATTGATGATGCAAACACTGCAAAAGGTAAACCAACAGTTTGATGTCTTTACTTTTTTCATTCAACAAGGTGACGGTACTATGCTCGACCTCTTGCCACTGCACACTGGCATGAGATAACGAACCCACCTTCATCATTTGATCTTCAACAAAATCAAACAGTGGCTCATCCAATAGTCGTTCACCGACTGGTGACTCTGCGCTGATCGGGCGCACAATGCTGGCTCGATACTGAGTAATGTCCATTGTTACCACCCACACCTTTGTCGCAATGGCACTAGGGCTTGATCTAACTGCGTAGCGTCAAATTTTAGGCCGTCAATCTGCGGCGAATTTGAGCGCAGAGTCAAACGCGAGTTTTTCGTCATCGCTTTCATCATTGAAATCGCAGGCATTCCTCGTGCTGACGAGAACAACACCCCAACATCATCGCTGCGCCAATGCTGTTTTGGGCCATAAGCAACAGAAACCTGAATCCGTGCATCTTCCAGGGCAGTCGGTAGCGCCAATTCAATCCGGCTTATTTTGTTAATACAGCTCATCATCAACACGGGTGAAGGCTTATCTGGAGTTTGCGCCACGGATAGCGTTAACCACGCATCACCATTGTCTTTATCGCCCTGTTCAATCACATTGATTGGCTGCGCTTCAAGTGCGGTGGTAAACGCGGTATGCCAAGCTTGTGGTTTGTTATCGCCTAAAGACTGAGTCGATAACTGTGTTGGTGTATTTAGGGCTTGATCAAAGCAACTTAATCGCTCTAGGCGCTCGCTAATGGTGGTGCATTGCTGAGCACGCTCAAGCGGGGACATTGTGGCGTCACTCGCCACCGTCTGGGCGCTAAACAATAAGCTGTTAACCGATATTGTCAGTAGCCAAGTCGAGGTTTTCATAACGCTTTGATCTCCAACTTCTGACATTTGTAGGCGAGTGTGCGCTTAGGGATACCTAAACTCTTGGCCGCTTTACCACGATCACCCGAAAATTGATTCAAACGCTCACGAATGATCTGCTCTTCATAATCATTCATCGCCTGTTTCAGGTCATTAATGGCAGAAAAGCCCCCTTGAGCTGGCGCATAAGGATGATCACTGATAAAGGTTGACTGTAGATTGTGATGCATTGTTGGCTCGGCACTTTGCAATTCAAAGTTCAAGCACGCGATGCGATTGGCGAAACTGCCTTCACTCACTTCAGATTCATCGCGGCACTGAGCACAGCCAAATTCCACTAAATGTTTTAACTCACGCACATTTCCCGGGAAGGTGTATTGCTTTAAACAGTCCAAAGCACGGTAATGCAAACCACGGATTTTAGTCCCATGTTGTCGATTGAATTCACTAACAAAATGTTGGCTCAACTGATCAATATCTTCGAGGCGTTCAGACAAACGCGGCAAAGTGAGTGGGTATTGGAACAGACGATAGTACAAATCTTGGCGAAACTGCTTGCTACGTACTTGTGCCAGCAAGTTAACATGCGTTGCCGAGACCAAACGAAAATCTGAGCTGAGCTCTTCTTTGCCCCCAATCGGGCGAAATTGTTTGGTTTCGAGAACGCGAAGCAACTTAGCTTGAAGTGAAAGCGGCATATCACCAATTTCGTCGAGAAATAGTGTCCCACCATCGGCTTGAGCGATCAGACCTTTTCGGTCAGATTCAGCGCCAGAGAATGCCCCTTTACAGTAACCAAATAACTCACTTTCAAGCAGGTTTTCGGGGATAGCAGCACAGTTAATTGCCACTAATGGCTGCGCACTACGAGTGGATAGATGATGAATCGCTTGTGCGACCAACTCTTTACCCGTTCCGGTATCACCTTGTACCATAACCGAAAGCTTTGATTCCGCCGCACTGACGATTTGCTGACGAAGCCTTTGCATCGAACCACTTTGGCCAATCAATGACTCAGACAGTTTATCCGCCATATCACGCAACTTTGTGTCGCGCTGAATATCGCTAAGCGATTCAGACAACACTTTAATGTCACGCTGCTCGCGTTCCATCTCTTCAAGCAAATGCCATTGTTTGGTGAACACATCAACAAACTTAATGCAGTCTTGGCTTGCAAACGCGCGACTGACCGTGCGTTGATCTCCCAACATGAACAGCACTAACTGCACCTGCTTCGAGTTCAACGGCAGAGGATGAATACACACGCTTTCAAACATGCCAACCCCAGCCACCAACTCAGCAAAAGCGCGATCGGATTGCCAGAACAATAACTCATCCGAAGAGAGTGCCATTGGTGATGCGCTTTGCAACACATGGGCAAATGGATTATTGAGATCATCGACCCCCCACGAGACGTTAGTCTGCCCATCATGAGGAACGAGACGACGTCCCTCTGAGTTAGGCATTAACATCATGCAGTTAGACAGACTCAACTCACCCACAACAATTTCTACAAACCGAGCCATCAGCTCACTCTTGGTCTTGATGCCAATAAGATCAGTGACTCGCTCTAACCAGTTAGACATCACTACTCAACCTCGCCGATAAACTCACCGTCTTGCGCAGCAAGGTAAATACGAGTCACAGGTTGCTGCTCAGAAAGCTTGTTGAGTAACGCCAGCGAAATTGGTGGTAATAATTGACCTTCGATAATCGCTTCTAGCATACGCGCGCCATTTTCTGAGCGAGTCGCACGCGATAAGATTTCATCTATCAGCGAATCTTCGATCAGTACTTCCGCTGCATAACGTTCTTTAAAGAGTGTTTCGAGACGCGAAAGCTTAAAGCGCACAATAGACTCAAGCACTTCGTTACTAAGTGGCATATAAGGAACCACTTCCATTCTTGCCAATAGCGCGGGTTTGAAGAAAGCGGCCAACTCTGGATAGAGTGCATCATCAAGCTTTTCGACTTGGTCAGCGTAATCAACAATGGTCTGGAAACCTAAGTTTGAAGTTAGGAAGAAGACAATATTCTGGCAATCGATAATGCGACCTTCACCATCGGCAAGTTCCCCTTTATCAAAGGCTTGATAGAAAAGGTTGAGGACTTCCGGATGGGCTTTTTCTACCTCATCAAGCAACACTACTGAATAGGGCATCTTACGAATCGCTTCCGTCAATATGCCACCTTCACCGTAACCAACATAACCCGGAGGTGAACCGATTAAACGCGATACTGTGTGTTTCTCTTGATACTCAGACATGTTAATCGTGGTTAGAAATTGCTTACCGCCATACAAGTGCTGGGCAAGCTGTACTACCGTTTCGGTTTTACCGACACCACTTGGCCCCACGAGTAAGAAAGCCCCTTTTGGTCGGCCTGGACGACGTAAATCGGCACGAGCGGTCAGAAGGTGTCGATGAACACGTTCAATGGCGACGTCTTGCCCCTTGATTGACTGACCTAAAATGCTCGCTAAGTGCGTAATCTTATGCAGTTCATCGCTGTTCATTTGATCAACAGGTACCCCCGTCCAATCGGCTATCACTTCCGCGACTTGCTGAGCATCAACTTGAGGATGAATCAGACGTTCAGTGTGGGGAATGGCATCTAACTGCTGATATTTTTCGCGGATGGTCGCGACAATTTGCTCGCGCTGATCGACAGGTAAAGCGTTTTGTTGCTCGCTTGTGAGCGAAGATCTAAGTTCAATAATCTCTTCAACCAACTCTTTTTGCTGCTGCCACTGAGCCGTCAAGCGCTCACGCTCTTGTTCGTCTTCTGCCTCTTGAATTTTAAGCTCTTCCAGACGTTCATGGTCAACGTCTTTACCGAGTAATTGAGCTCGTTCCAGCATATCGATTTCAAGTTGACGTTGGTGACAAGCGGTTTCGATAAACGCTAAACGTTTTGGTGGCGCGGTCAAATTGATGGCAATACGTGCACAGGCGGTGTCGAGTACGTCAATCGCTTTATCAGGCAGTTGTCGACCCGAGATATAACGCACCGACAACTCAGCCGCCGCTTTCAATGCATCATCGGTGATCAGAACATTGTGCGTTTTCTCATACACGCTGTTCAACCCGCGTAGAATATCAACCGCTTGCTCTACACTTGGCTCATCAAGTTTAACCAGTTGGAAACGGCGAGTTAATGCCGGATCTTTCTCAAAGTACTTTTTGTACTCTTTCCACGTAGTTGCTGCGATGGTGCTTAGTTCACCTCGAGCGAGCGCTGGTTTAAGTAAGTTAGCCGCATCACCGCCCCCTTCTTGATTGCCCGCTCCGATTAGGGTATGCGCTTCATCGATGAACAAAATGATCGGTTTTGGTGAGTGCTTAATCGCATCAATGACCCCTTTAAGGCGCTTCTCGAACTCACCTTTAACTGAAGCACCTGCTTGCAACAAACCTAAATCGAGTGAGTGAAGTTCAACACCTTGTAGTTGCAAAGGCACGGTCCCTGCGACCACGCGAAGGGCCAACCCCTCAATCATAGCGCTCTTACCAACACCGGCATCCCCGACCACGATCGGATTGTTCTTGCGTCGTCGACATAGGATATCAATCATAAGGTTGATTTCGTTTTCACGACAAAGAACCGGATCCAGTTGATTCTGGCGCGCCTGCTCGGTCACGTTAGTGCAGTATTTGGCAAGAATAGAGGTATCGCTACCCTCTTGTGCCAACGTTTTACCTGGCGAGCTTGGTTCAACTTGTGTTTCTGAAGAGTCAGCGAGCACCATATCAAAGTGCTTTTTCAAGCTCTCGCGATTAATACCATCAACAATACGCACCAACTTATGGTCCATATAGCGATCAGCTCGTGTCAACGCGGCCAATAGAATGGCACCTGAGCGAAGTTCCGGTTGATCCAGTTCGGTGGTTGATAATAGCCAAGCTTCTTGAAGCAGCTCTACCAATAGTGGAGAAAACGCTGGATAACTATCAAGCGCTTGTTCGCGAGCAAAACTGGTCACAATGGCTTGTTTAATGTCATCGATCGATAAGTCAGATTGCTTCAAGATCACGCGCACATCTGAAAGTGGGTTGTCTAATAAGACTTCAAGATAGTGCTCAAAAGTAATTTCACTGTGCTGACGTTCAATACACACAGACGCTGCCTGCTCTAGGGCAAGCTTGCTCTGTTGATTTAATTTAGCAATAAGAGTGGGTAGTTCAATACGTATCACGGCAATCACCTAGCCTTAATTATTTTTATAGAATTTGATTGAGTTGTTCGATTACGTCACTGGTTTTGACGTGGAGTAAGTAGCTGTAGCCGAGAAACGCGCCACTCCATAGCACGACAAAGCCTACAAATATCGACCACAAAGGCACCTGCTTACTCAATTTGTACTTAGAACGCACCACATGCTCAGTGGCGCTCGTGAGCTGAGCAATATCGGCCTCATTATCTCGATTAAGCAATTTGTGCAACTGACTAATAACTTTCTCACGCTCAATCTTCCCTGATTCAATCACGCGATATTTGCCTTCGAAACCAAGTACTAAACATTGATAGATGAATTCAAGTAACGGTTTGTACTGTTCAGGTTCAGCTTCAAGACGCTTAAGGATGGTAAAAACTTTTTCGCCTCCCCACGTTTCATTATGAAAGCGCGATAGCATGGAATGCTCTGCCCATACTGTTGATGCGCCCCACGACGTTCCCATCACAGACTCGTCCAAAAACGTACACAGAATGTAGCGATAAGCCATTAACACCGCGTGTTCATAACCAAGCTCCGTGAGCTCAATTTCAATGGTTTTGATCTCTTCTACGGTCTGCTCATAAATGGCTTCAATATTGTCACACTCAGCCAGTTGGCGAACTCGCAGTGCCAAACCAAGCAGCGGGGTCGCCGCATCAATCAATGGGTTATTCAAACTGCCGCGCATCTGAAACCAGTAGTCCTGGTCATGATTGATTCTCTCGACATCATCAAATAGCAAACTGCTGTATTTACTGTCTTTTTTATTGATATCCATGCTTAACTCCTGATTGCCCAGAACTGCAGATCGAGTTCTTCAAATGCCGCTGCCACGTGGAACGCAAAACCACTAGAGTGCTGAAGCATACTCCAGGCACTACTGGTCTTATCCAATTGGTAATAGGTATAACCCGCGTGATAAGGAAGCTGACGTGGTGCAACTGGCAACGCAACCAGAGGGACACCAGGCAATTGCAGTGAAATAAGCTCACGGATTTTCTCAACAGACGAAACTTTGGTTTGCTGAGTGAATTGACGACGCAGCTCATCCATTGGCATACGCGCCTTAACAGCGATAATAAAGTCAGCGTTCGCCATCAACTGTGGATCTTGAATTGGCGCGACCATCAAGCCGTACTTACGTTTATCTAACTGAATGGATACCGCTCTCGGTTCAAGTACCACACTGAGCGACTGACGTAGATTACGGATCAAAGGCCAGAACGACTCCGTTGGCATATCATGGTTATAGCTAACGGTTTTCGGTGGCAGACGGCTTTCGTCGGTAAAGGTCGCTAGTTCACCAGCCACTGTTGACAGGCATTCAAACAAGCGCTCTGGGTGGAGACTACGTAACTCTGCCAAATGTTGCATCTGCGGCTGTAAGCGGTTTAGAGCTTGCAGCAACATAAAGTCAGACACATCCGCAACACCACCTTGTGATGGTGAACTAATACGCTGAGCAATATTCTTGGCGCGTTCACGCATCAGACCTGAAATTTCATTAACAAAACGGTGCAAAGCTACATTACCGACCACATTGAGGTGACACGGAATAAAATCGGCGTCCATCACCACACTGCCATCTGGACGTTTTTCTAAAATGCGACCGACCGCCATTGACGCATACGCGCTACGATCTTCTTTCTCAAGCATCAATTGAATGCGCATCGGTGACACATCAATGGTCGTCATGTCGCCTTGTACGGTATGGACATCACGAACTTCAAGACGGCGGCTTTCATAGCGCCCTGTGCCTTGAACTTCTGGCCAGTTAACCTCCATTAAGGACTCACTACGCAGCGGAATTGCTAGGTAAACCAGTTGATTTGCTAGCGATGCATCTTCTATTTCTAACGCGTCAGGCAGTGTATCTTCTTGAGGAATACGAAACGCAGTACCGTCAGGCATAATGCCAACAGCACGTTCAATCGCGATACGACCGAAAGAGAGGTATTCTGGGTTTAACGAGAATTCTGACACACCATATAGATAACGACTCACCGAACTCATGCGTTCGTCGATATAGTATTCTGTGTATCTTTGCTGCTGTTGGAAGTGCTGAGGCTTTATAAATAAGCCCTCATTCCAAATAACACGATTGCGTGCAAACATCTTGTCTATTCCACCTTTTCCAACTTCACGTCGTATTCATCTAGAAGCATCAAAAGGTGATACTCCCTGCCTTTGTTTAGTACTTTGACCGCTTTCTTCCACTCACTCAGCTCAATATCGGAGAAGTTCGCCATGATGCCGATATAATTAGTCTCTTCATCGACTTCGATCTGATTGACGAATTTAAACTGCCCTGGCATCAAGACGTAGTCATAGCTTTTGACGAAATTACTTTTCAGTGCTTTCTCATAATCCGCTTTCAACTGGTCATAACTTGATGACATAAACATCGAGTCGTCCACCAGCTCAAACACTTGAATTTCGACTGGTGATGCCTGGCCCCAAAGACTCGGATTAACGTCATCACCTGCGACAATACTGAACGTCACTTTGGTCGGTAACAGCGTAGGATCGTAACGCTCCGGTTCGCTGCTACACGCAGTGAGGATCACAGTGAGAAAGCCCATCCATAACAGATTTCTCACGCCTAAAACTCCAGTTGCTTCTCGCGAATCTTCTTGTCGTACGCTTGCTCAAAAATTTCCCAGAACAATTTTTCAAAGCCTTGTTGGCGATGTGAGGTCAGCTCTTGGTAATAATTGCAGTACATATTCCACGCCCAGGCGTCTGTGTCGTGGGCAGTATCTTGATGAGATCGCTTGTAGTTTTGGAAACGACGTTGCAGCACCTGTGGCGAAAATGCGCCAAGAATCTGGTTTAACGCTTCACCAGTAGCATGTTGCATCGCTTCATTGTGCGCTTGAACATTACGTAAGCTTTCTGCAATGGCTGCCGGCGCCGACAAATGCACGGCACTTTTCTCTGCGTCATACAAGGTTTTGATTGTCTCTTGGTAAGACAAACCTAAACGCAACGGGTTATCTTCAATCGGCTGCAAATTACGGTTCAAGGTGCCAAATCGGCCGTTACAGACCTGTTGATGTAAATCAAGCAACCCTTGAATACACGCTTGTAACGATTCACCCATTTCTTGCGAGAGCATGTGCATGCGCTCAATATCATCCGTTTGATCAACTTGTACGCCTAAACCATTGAGCATCGGCCCGGTCAATAGGTGACCACCTGTTGCTGACTGGCTGTGATTCGTACTTGGTTCTGGTTGAATGCTTTTTGCTACTTCTTCCTCTAGCAAATCTAATGTCTGCTCGTCCATTTGGAGGCCCTCTGAAACGTTGTCGTGAGTTATCTGTTGTTGTGATTCAAGCTGATTAGCTTGTTCAATATGGGTTTGTTGCATCGGTTTGCTCGGCGCTGCTGCTTTCTTGCCAAAGCCAAAGCTAAGAATGCGTTTCAGCGTCATTGATGAGCTAATTTCATTATCACTGTCTGCTTGCACGGTAAAATTCGGCGTACGCAGGGTTAAATCTTCTTCAGGAACAATCGAGCGCTGCTCGTCTTCCCTTGCCGTTTCAAGTTGACCGTCAATCAGTGACTCTTGCTCGCTGCCGATCATAAGTTCATCAAGCGCCGCTAATGGCTCGGTGCTGATTTCGCTCTCTTGCTCATCCTCTGTGTCGATATCGAACGTATCATCGGCAAGCAAGTCAGTACTTGTTTCTTCAAATAATTGGCTCAATGGACCCGCAGTGTGATCTTCTTCGTACTCACCTAACATTACTCGCAGTTGGTAAGGACCAATGTTGATGTGGTCTTTGTGAACCATTTTCGCCAGCAATCCTTTGCCGATCGGCATTTCGGTCCCATTAACGAATGTCTCGCCACTTAAGTCACGCAGACAGAAGGCACCATCAAACATCAACACTTCACAGTGCTCACTTTTAACTTGACCCTGACCATCTTTGAGCAGCCATTTACTGTGTGACCCAGAGCCAATAATGCCGCCGGACTTGTCCCACTGCATCGCAGCAGAAAGGCCTGATTCCAGTCGCTGTGCGTTTATCACTATCAAGGTGAGATTAGGTTGAGCCGAAGAATCCATTGTTATTGCCTTACTTGTATTAATACACTTTTCTCTTGTGAACTGGTGCCAAGAAATGATGTCCAGCCAAGTGCAATACCCGACTGTTCGCCCAATACGAAATCAGGGGCTTCATCGTCATCCATAGTCAGCTCCAAGTCGTATGCCATTTGCTCACGTAATATAAATTCAACCAGTTTGCATAGCGGTTCAAACTCTTGTCCTGATGGTAAAAAGTCAGAGAACTTACTGCGCGATAGTTGGCGAATACAGATCGTAAACTTACCGTTGCAGTCAATAATCGATTCACCCACCATGCTGGTCACGCCCAGTTGTGAATTTGCTTTACCCAAGGTCGTTTGCTGAGCCGGGTCAATCAGCACTTTACGTCGCGTCCATTGGCGAATTTCAACATCGTCCAAATCAAAACAGTGGGCAATGATCCCAGACACCACTTGCGGCGAGCGACTTCGCCCTGCCAACGTGCCTGAGTAAGCCAACATCTTGCACCAGTTGATTGGCGTATCACCGCGCAAATCAGGCGAACCTAAGCCAACAAGTGACAGTAATTGAGCGGAAAAATCGTCCTGAGCGTCAGGTTGAAAACGCACAAAATAGCGATACTTACGCCAAATTCGGTACACCAGATTGATTAGTCGGTTGTTAAAAAAGTCGAAAAATGGCTGCTTAAAACCACCTGGCTCTTCGTTTAATAATTGTTCGACCACAAACCCTGGTAGTGGTGATTGCGCTCCTGACAAACCAAAGAAATTAGTCAGCATGACCAAACGTTGGTCATCCCGCTTATCAAGCCGACTGACATCCGACGGTGAAAAGCCGAGACTCGGGTTGCCACTAAATACCAATTTGCACTGGCGCTCCCAATCGTCATTTTCCGGATTTAATTCAAATAGCTTTTGCAGCAACTCAACCAGCTGATAAAAGTTGTAGTCATGAACGTCTTGTGGCAACACGGCCTCAACGGTTTGACCCAACTCATCCGCTAAATGAGTGGTTGCATCCCCGTCTGAGTACCCCATGTGTACCTCTCTTGATTGGTGGTATTGACCACATTAAGCTCATGAAATGAGTTAATGCTGGCGTATAAAGCAAAGAAATGACTCAACACGGTGCCAAATAGGAACAAATCACCTTCTGAGCCAAAACCTGATTGGTCGATGTATAAGGTGGATTGCAACCCACGCACCGGCAGTCCACGCAATACCTTATCCAGTGGCTTAGATTCTATTTTCTGAATCGCTGCGAGCCGCTGCCTAGAAACCCGCTCGGCTTGGCGATCAACCAAAGCACGAAAATCATAAGCACGTAACACACTGCTTAATGCGTCTTTAGATAACAGCGATAAATAGTTAAGCGACAAGTTGGAAATCAAGGTCCACAATAAACTTCCATCTAACACTGGGCGCAGCGACTGCGAAGGCACAGATAAATTGGCGAACGTGGCAAATGGCGGTGACGTATCGGTGGGTAGGCAAATATCTCCCACACCGAGTTCTAGTGGCAGCAGTCGGTTAGTGCAGTTGAGCTTAATCGAGACCGCTTCATCAACATCAAATGAGACCGTTTCATCACTGCGGACAAACGAGATAAAGGAATCAAAACCATCACCACGAATACTCTCTTTAACGCGAGTGCGGTAATAGAGGGCATTACGATTACGCACTCGCTCAACTTCGTGCTGGAAGCTTTCAAACGAGGAATAGACACGTTTTGCACCACGAACCCGCTTACCTTCACTAGCTGAGTCTTGCCAACCCGTTACCGCCTCGACATTGAAAACTTCATAATGCGATGGGTAACGGCTTGACGGCGCAATACGATATTCAGATTGACGGCCGGACAACGCAATAGGATCAGCATCGTGTTCAAATAAATTGATAATCGGGGTGCAATAAAGCTGAAAATTGTCTTTCTGAACCCGAACATCTGCGGGGAGCGTTTTGGAGAAATGCAGCTGGATAGAAAACGTCCCAGTGACATTTTTCGGGATTGCTCGGTCAAGCCCTACCAAGTCAAAGAAATGAAATGCCTCAGGAAATGACAAGTATTCTTGCAAGACACGATAACCTTCATAGACGTTGGTTGGGTAAGGGAGTAGAGCATCGTCACTATCAAAACCTACGGTTTTAAAACAGCCTTCATCAAGTGGAAACTGAGTGCCATTGACATCAATGGTGACCTTGTCCAAGTAGTGATTAAGCCACAGGTAGATCATCTGTGAGCTGTACTTATCGCCACCCAGATAAAAGCGCAGGCCATCAAGCAGTGCACTGCCTACTGTGGTGTCTCCTAACATCTCAAGTGATAGGTCAATTGTGGTTGCTTCGCGGGTGTGTTGCGCTCTAACATCAGTGCATGTTAATGGGTAAAGATCGACACTACGACAGGTGCTAAAGTGACATTTAGTGCCAAAAACTGGCTTACTGTCTACCTGAGTGCCTTTAGCAATCACCTGCTTTTCACTAACACTTTTATCTGGTTTAAAAGCCAAAATAGTCATGCTTGGGATAGGCCTTAAGTAGTTAGGCCAAAGCATGTTGATCATTGAGTGAGTGAGTTCAGGGAATTCATCCTCGACTTTTTCTCGCAAACGCGCCGTGAGAAAAGCAAACCCTTCAAGCAGTCTTTCGACATCCGGGTCCATTGTTCTACCGTGCAAGAATCGAGAGAGCTGAGGGTGAATTTCGGTAAATTCACGCCCTTGCTCTTTGAGAAAAGCCAGTTCCTCTCTGAAATACTTGTCTTGAGTCATAATCCCTAAATCACTCGATATTGTCTGTTTTGGTCCAAAAGCAAACTGATGTGAACGCGGTCGTGAATTGCATCGCTATTAATTTGTGCCGTTATTCTGAACTGCAGCGACAACGGACTGAATCTGTCCGTCTCAGCAATGACTTCAATGTTCTTGAGTCTCGGCTCAAAATTATGTAAGCAGTTTTGAATCGCTAACTTGACCTTTAGCGACAGATCTAAGGTGTCTAGCGTGGCATCATTGAAATCAATCAATCCCAAACTCGGCGAACTTTGTGCCCCACCAACACGTGTATTTAAGATCTTGGAAACGTTACCTTTAATTGAGTTGAGAACATCATTTGGCTCTGGGCCTTGTGTTAAAGAAACGTTCTTAGCGTTGGCTTCTAAGCGTTCAAAGAAGCCAACACCGAACGTACTTTCTTCAGGAGCAAAGTACGTCATGATGGTTATGCCTGATCTAATCGGCCAACCAGTGACAATTCAAAGTTTGCACCCATGTACTTGAAGTGAGGACGGACAGAAAGAGAAACTTGGTACCAACCTGGATTACCATCCACATCAGCCACTTCAATCTTCGCTGCACGTAATGGACGACGACTACGAACATCTGCTGGTGGGTTCTCTTGGTCAGCCACAAACTGCTTGATCCAAGTATTCAACTCACGCTCTAAATCTTGACGCTCTTTCCATGAACCGATCTGCTCGCGCTGCAGTACTTTAATGTAGTGAGCAAGGCGGTTAATGATCATCATGTAAGGTAGCTGAGTACCCAACTTGTAATTGGTTTCCGCTTCTTTCCCTTCTTTAGTATTAGGGAAGATTTTCGGCTTCTGGATTGAGTTTGCCGAGAAGAACGCTGCATTATCGCTGCCTTTACGCATTGTTAGGGCGATAAAGCCTTCTTCTGCTAATTCAAACTCTTTACGGTCAGTAATGAGGACTTCGGTTGGGATCTTCGCCTGAAGCGCACCCATTGACTCGAACACGTGGACAGGAAGATCTTCAACAGCACCGCCACTTTGTGGGCCAATGATGTTTGGACACCAGCGGTATTTGGCAAAACTGTCGGTTAAACGTGTCGCAAACGCGAAAGCAGTGTTGCCCCAAAGGTAGTGTTCATGAGACTGAGAAACACTCTCTGCGTAGTTAAATGACTTAATTGGGTTTTCAGTTGGGTCATAAGGTACACGCAAAAGGAAACGCGGCGCTGCCAAACCTAAGTAACGTGCATCTTCAGATTCACGAAGTGAACGCCATTTGGTGTACTTCGGGCTTTCAAAGATAGATTTAACATCTTTAATATTTGGTAATTCTTCGAACGAATCAATACCGAAAAACTCTGGGCCAACGCTTGAGATAAAGGGAGCATGAGCCATAGCTCCGAGTGACCCCATGTATTGAAGTAACTTCATATCAGGTGTTGATGGCGTAAAGCTAAAGTTACCCACAATCGCACCTGTCGGTTCGCCACCAAACTGGCCATAGCCCGACGAATATACATGTTTGTATAATCCTGACTGGGTGGTTTCTGGTGCAAACTCAAAGTCTTCAAGTAGCTCTTCTTTAGTCACGTGAAGAAGATCAATTTTGTTGTTCTCACCAAAATCGGTACGATCAACCAGTAGTTTTAATCCACGCCATGACGATTCCATCTGTTGGAATTTTTCGTCATGGAGAATTTCATCCATCTGAGCGCTGATTTTTTTATCTAACTCAACCAACATTTGGTCAACGAGAGATTTATTCACGGCTTCGTCAGTTTGTTGCGAGCCAATGAGGTTCTCAATAAACGCAGCGACGCCTTTTTTGGCAATATCGTAGCCTTCTTCACTTGGCGCAATTTTCGTTTGTGCCATGATTTCATCTAGTAAGCCGCCTTCAGCTAACTGGGGTCTTTCTAGTACCGTTTCTGTAGACATCAGGTATTTCCTAATCCATTAAATGACGAATGTTGTTAGTTAGTCTCTTGTTCTATTTTGGCTCTTCGCCAACGATGCTGAGCTCTTCAAGTAATTTGTCGCGTGACTCCTGAGAGTGCAGCAGTTCTTGCAGACGTTCGCGGAACGCAGGGATATTGCCAAGAGGACCTTTCAGAGCCACAAGCGCTTCGCGCAGTTCAATCAACTTGTTAAGCTCTGGGACTTGACTTGCAATTGAATCTGGAGAGAAGTCAGCAAGTGAATTGAAACTCAGCTCAACAGGAAGTTCTGCATTTTCGTCGTCGCTTAACTTACTCGCTACCGAGGTAGACAAGCTAAGTTCACTTTCACGCATCACTGACTCAAAGTTGTTTTTATCAACTGAAACGGTACTACGCTCTTCGACAGGTGTTTCTTCGGTATGGCCTTTAAAGTCACCGACTACTAATGTTTTTAGTGGCAGTTCAACTTCAGCCTGAGCATCGCCGGTAGCAGGAATATATTTAATATTAATCCGCTCTTTAGGAGCAACGCTTCCTTCCTTAGACATAATCAAAGTTCTCCGATATTAATTAAATGGATGGTGGTATTTATGACAAAAGAACCCCGAACCTATATTTTCCAATACAGGCTAATTATTCTTTTTATCAAATATTTTTATTTACGCTTATTTGGTCGATAAGATAATCATAATTAAATTATCGATTGCTGATAAAAGTTATGGAATAGACATCACACATAACCCTTAACAACACTAAATGAGGGAATAAGTTATTACGAACCAAGTAAATCAGTCTTTAGGACCACTCTTAAAGTTGATCCTTGCCATAATATCTAACCCTAAATTCATTCTTTTATGACTTAATCAAGCCATAAATAGTCATGATGAAAATACGTTTCTTGTTTAACCAGTTCTGCTTTCATTAACTCGGCCTGAGCAATTTCTTGCTCGGAAAGCGTATCAACAATGTCTTTGTAATCTTGCTCTACTTTCTCGTAGGTTTGCAGCAAACGATCTTGCCCTGCTGTCTCTAGGTAAAGCTCCAAGTACGCTTTGGCTTTGATAAGGTCTCGCTCAATAAACCCATAGCGCTGACTTTGACCACTGTATATCTTAGCTAGTGTGACCAATGACGTCACATCGCCCTGCTCCAAGGCCTTTTGTCGCCATTCAAACGCTCTGTTTAGCTTGCCCTGCTCTTCAAGCAAACTAATGTATTTCTTAGTGGCAGGTATGTACCCAGCCTGCGCTGCTTTTAAATAACTCTGATTCATCGCGGTAATACGATCGCTATCAAAGAAAAACTCACCTTCACCTTGCTCTAAGCGCGCTGCATAAGTCATCTCTGCCTTAGGCAGTTCAAATAGACGGGCTTTATCAAGGTAATATTGAGATAGTGGTCGATCGCTGTGGTAAAAATAGCCAGATAACAACAACAACGCACGACCAGGATCATCTGCTCCCAATTCAATGAGTTGGTCATGATACTGGCGTTGGTAAAGGTCACGTTTCGCCGCACTAATCCAATCACCAAATTGGTAGATATAATTAAGTGCAAATAAACTTTGACCTTCTGCCGCCTTCTCTAAATAGCGCTGTGCTTGTTGATTAATACGTTCAGTGTGTCTATAACCCAAAGAATCAAGGGCGTAAACATACGCAGCATCCGCGTTGCCTTTATCAGCCGCATACTTGAGGTATTGGCGTGCTTCGCTATTTTTAAACTGCGCTCGCAACAGTGCACCCGTTGAGTAGGCTTCGTCAGCGCCCATTTGCTCAATGTGATAATTATTTGATGCAAGAGCGGGATAGCTGAAGCCTATGAAAACCAAAATATAGAGCCTGAACTTAACCAATATTGACACTACTTCCACCTTGTAAAACACCACCACAACTCACGGCATCACCTGCTCTTGCTGCCGGTTTACCATCAATGTTTACTGTCCCTGACCCTGCGGCAATTGTCCGTCCATGGGGAGGGTTATTAGGTTTATCATGCGGAGCGAGTGGATCGCCCTGCCGAGCTGCGGGTATCCCATCGATTTTCACGCTTCCAGAACCAGCAGTCACTGGCGTTGGTGGAAAACCATCATGCTCAGTGCCGATGTGTCCAACAATAATTCCATTACCCATATTGGTATTCTTCTCATTAAATAACTAAGCAGAATTAAATAGCAAATACCGCACCAACATTAATACGGCTAATTATTAATACGAAAGCGATTATTTGTGGTATATCCTTAAGCAATAACCTGTATATATCAAGCAATTTTTTACCACACGATGGGCAATAAGTTGCCAAAAAAATAAATCAGCCAGCTAAATTAGATTAATATAAATTAGATAAATCAAATTCACAAAATTATCACTATTTAATTAATCATGAATTTGCAAACTATCAATAAGCCACCTTAAAAACAATACTATTAATAAGGCGGTGTAATTTCGTTACACTGATTCAGTGAAATTTACTACGAACGCTGTTTACAGTACGGTGTTATTAGTCAACCCTTTATAAGAATATAATGATAGTTCAATAAATAGCTTTAATGCACTCCCATTTTTCGGCTAATAATTTACTGAATTAATCGGATTGTTTAAGTACATTTACCTCAATAAAATACTCATCCGACATCTAATTTTGAGGTGTTTTTACATAGCAATCAGACATAACCCAAGTGACACAGATCACACTCAGTGATAATATTTGGTCTATTATTGTTTGAGGATATAAAAAGATGGACTGTCGTTTAGGTTGTGGGGCTTGCTGTATTGCTCCAAGTATCTCTTCTGCTATACCGGGAATGCCGGATGGCAAACCGGCCGGAGTGAGATGTGTTCAGCTTAACGAGGACAACTTGTGTAAGCTGTTTGGTAAAGCAGAAAGACCGAAGGTTTGTCACCAGTTTAAACCGTGCATCGAGCTTTGCGGAACTTCGAACCAACAAGCTTTGGCCAATATTATTGAGTTAGAGAGCCTCACCTAAAACGAGTGGCAAGCCAATGCATGTCAGCTACTCATTGTAAATTAATAAAAAAAAGCGATGCTCAGTGGCATCGCTTTTTACTCTGTATTGAGGCGCTATAGCTTTAACCTGCCCAGCAGTGAGTGAGACAGTGTAGTGCCGTCAACCAATTCCAGCTCGCCCCCTACCGGAACGCCATGAGCAATACGACTCGCTTGCACCTGATGTGCACGGCATAGTTCAGCGATGTAGTGAGCGGTCGCTTCACCTTCTACGGTCGGGTTTGTCGCAAGGATGACTTCGTTAACATCACCTCGGCGTAACCGATAGTCTAATACATCAAGACCGATATCACTGGGGCCAATACCATCTAGGGGTGACAGGTGGCCCATCAACACAAAATAGCGACCAGAAAACTGGCCCGTTGCTTCTACTGCTGCAATATCTGCAGGGCTTTCAACGACACAAATCTGGCCATTTTCTTGCCGTTTCGGGTTGGTACAGATGTGGCAAGTCTCTTCTTCTGTAAAAGTACGACACTCATTACAATGACCAATTTCTGTCATCGCTTGACTCAGAGCATCCGCCAGTTGAAGGCCGCCTTTTCTATCACGCTGTAACAAATGAAAGGCCATACGCTGCGCCGACTTGGGGCCAACCCCAGGTAGACAACGTAAGGCCTCCATCAATTGCTCCAGCATATGACTGGTGCGCATTATTTTTTACTCGATTAGAATGGCATTTTCATGCCTGGCGGAAGTTGCATACCACCAGTCACACCAGCCATTTTCTCTTTTTGTGTTTCTTCAACACGGCGAGCAGCATCATTGAACGCCGCAGCGATCAAATCTTCAAGCATTTCTTTGTCATCTTCCATCAAGCTCTCATCGATCTCAACGCGACGAACGCTATGGCTACCAGTAATGGTTATTTTCACTAGTCCAGCGCCTGACTCGCCAGTGATTTCCATATTTGCGATTTCTTCTTGAAGCTTTTGCATGCGATCTTGCATTTGCTGGGCTTGCTTCATCAAGTTACCCATACCGCCTTTACCAAACATGTTTATCTCTCTGGTTATTTTATTTAGCTTGTTTTGTTATTAGATGGGGCCAAATCACTTAAGTTCAACCCCAGTAAATTAAATCGGTCGTACGCTGTCTTTGTCGAGTTGAGCACTAAAGCGTCGCTCGATAAACTGTACATTTTGATCGTTATCCAAACTGTTAAATGCCTGTTGAAGTCGACCTTGATAAAGTCTGTCTCGTAATTCCAGCGGGGTTTCACCGCTTTCTCCCACTTCAACACTCAAGTGACACTCTTCACCCAGCACACGATTAAGTTCTTCAAGAAGTTCACTTTGTGCCTTGTCGGTATCTAAGTGTGCTTGAGACGATCTCAATGTCAGCGCAATAGATGCACCGTTTTTTTGATAGCTAGAGTTCAGCGCAAGTTGCTCGGTGAGTTTTGCCGTATTAAGTTGGCTGATCAATTTAGCCCACTCATCTAAGGCTAAGCTCTCATCGACCAACTTCTGTGCCATTTCAGGGGTCTTTTCATGTTCCAATGCTTTTTTTAGTAGCGTTGGCGTCAGCTGTGACACTGGCTTTTGTTTTGGAGGCTGTGTCGGCTTCCACTGATAAGGTTCATCCTTAGCTGACTCAGAGACTTGAGCAGATTGCGTGGAAGACGGTGACGACACCTGCCCTGAACCGGCGTGCTTTTTCGCAACGCGCTCAAGAACAGACTCTGTTTTTTTTGCAGATGCCGTATTAGCCTTTTTTGGCGAATTACTCTGTCCTGGGGTCAACCCTTTACGTTGAGAACGTAATTGGTGTCGCAGGCCACTTATTGGCGATGAAGAACGCGGCTCCTCAGGTTGTACTGATGGTGGAGCTTGAGGCGCCATCTGATTGGGTGGCTGTGACTCATTAGTCGCAGGCATAGCATAATCAGGATCATCATATTGAGGTGGCCCAGACATATAGTCCGGAACAGGTGGAGCCTGGTCATTGTTAACAAATGGCGCCGACTGAGGGACTGGAGGCGTGTCAACTCGGGCAACTGTTTGAGCCTGTGGCGCTGACGCTACAGGCGCACTTGGCGCAGATATCGCAGGGGCTGCCTGAGTGGAAATCATCGCCGCTTGCGGCTGAACGGGTCTAAACGCCATCATGCGCAAAATAACCATCTCTAAACCAATTCGTTCAGAAGGTGCCAAAGGTAAATCTTGACGTCCTTTCAATACGATTTGGTAATAGAGCTGAACATCTTGTGGCGTTAATGCTCGACTGAGTAATTCAATTTTTTCGGCATCTGGCTGAGTCATATCAAGCGTGGCAGGCAATGCGTGGTACATAGCAAGACGATGCAGTTGAGTAGCTAACTGTTGTAGTAAACCATCCCACTCAACCCCATTTTGTGCCAATGAAGAGAGACAATCCATAGCAACTTGGGGTTGCTTTGAACTGATCGCTTCGAGTAAATGTATTGCTTGATCGGTATCGAGTGTTCCCAACATATGGGTAACACTGTCAGTCATCACCTTCCCGTTACCCAATGCAATCGCTTGATCAGTCAAACTTAATGCGTCACGCATACTGCCATCAGCGGCATGGGCAATCATACCAAGGGCGCGCGTCTCTGCTTCGACCTGTTCTTTTTGTAATGTTTGCTTAAGCTGTTCATGAATCGTATCAACACTGATCGGTTTAAGATGAAACTGTAAACAACGAGACAAAATCGTCATTGGTAACTTTTGCGGATCCGTCGTCGCAAGAAGAAACTTCACATACTCCGGTGGCTCTTCAAGCGTTTTCAACAGTGCATTAAAACTGTGACGCGAGAGCATGTGCACTTCATCGATCAGGTAAACCTTAAATCGGCCACGCGCTGGTTTGTACTGCACGTTGTCGAGTAATTCACGAGTATCTTCAACTTTGGTACGCGATGCTGCATCTATCTCTAGCAGATCAACGAAGCGACCTTGATCGATTTCCTGGCAAGTATCACAGACACCACAAGGGGTAGCAGTAATCCCCGTTTCACAATTTAGCCCTTTCGCAAATAATCGACCAATGGTCGTTTTACCCACACCACGCGTACCACTAAATAAATAAGCATGATGAAGACGATTTTGAGCCAATGCATTTTCTAATGCAGTTAAAACGTGGGCTTGACCGACGACTTGATCAAATTTAGTCGGTCGCCACTTTCGCGCTAAAGCAAGATAACTCATGAAACTGTACCCATATATAGCCTAGCCGATTAGTGACCTTCAAATTCACAGATGCTATAGACGTTGAGGCCAAGGCCTTCAAGACGTTTATCACCACCAATTTCAGGAAGGTTAATCACAAATGCAGCGTGTTCCACCACACCACCGAGTTGTCGAATTAGCTTAGTTGTGGCTTCAATCGTGCCGCCTGTCGCTAGTAAGTCATCAACAACCAACACTTTGTCGCCTTCACGGATTGCATCGACGTGAATTTCTAGTGTATCTGTACCGTACTCTAACTCGTAAGATTGAGCGATGGTTTTACGTGGCAGTTTGCCTGGTTTACGTACTGGGACAAAACCGACACCGAGCTCTAGCGCAAGCGGTGCACCAAAAAGAAAACCACGCGCTTCGGTACCAACAATTTTAGTAAACCCCATCTCTTTATAGCGGTCTACGAGCAGTTGAATGGTGGCCTGATAAGCCTGGGCATCTTCCATCAAGCTAGTCACATCACGAAACAGAATGCCTGGTTTTGGGTAATCGGCAATGCTTTGGATGCTAGATTTGATTTGCGCAATAGTTTCAGTTGTCATAACTCTTTACTTAGATTGGCTAATTTATCCATCGATTTGGTCAACAAATGACTGGAGGCGTTAGCACAGTTCTCAGCACAACCTAACCTAGGGTTTCACCAGAAACAGCGACCAAGGTTTATTGTGCCTAAAAAAACAAACGCCCACTATAAAAGCAGGCACACTTCTCAGCAATCTTAGTGATTTTCTTCGCTATCGGCAAGGTACTCAATCACAGGCAAACGAATAAACCAACTGAGCAGAACCACAAGCATGGCCACTAGACCAATCTTTAGCCAGAAATGGGGAACAATCCAAATCGAAAATGAAAAACTTAACACCATACACACCGCACCGCGTGCTTTTACTTTGCGTGATATGGCGCGGTGTTGATGCCAATGTGTGATGATAGGCCCGAAGGTATTGTGTTGATGAAGCCAACGGTGAAAAACAGGGCTGCTGCGCATAAAGCATGCACTGGCTAATAAGATAAAGGGTGTAGTTGGTAAGAGAGGAAGAAAAATACCAATGACGCCTAACACTAGGCTGAGCATGCCAACAAAACTCAGAGCAATTCTACGAATGATGATGGCATACTCCTATCGCATGAGTATTAGAAACCCGAATATCCATTCATTACGCGGATCCAAGTCAGCGTCGCTGGAAGCGTCGGGATCAGTAATACCGCGATAAATCCAAGAAAGTAGAAAATATTATAAGGTTCTTTAAAGTCTTTGTCTGCCATGAGCTTGCTTCTCTAATATAAAGGTGACGAAACGTATGCCCAATTGATTAATCAGATGTTAATAGGTTGGGCTTTTTTTGTTTGTCGCGACTATACCTTAATCACTCGGTGAAAAACACCGGGTGATTATAGGGTTATTAAAGTGCTCATAAAACGTTTAGGCATTTGCTGCACGTCGAATATCGAGGCAAAAACTGCTCGAACCAAGACAACTAAGTGTCAATTGACAAGCCGAGTGAATTGGCAAATCTGTAGTGATAAAGTTCTTCATACAGTTGTCACCAAGAAACACTCCTGCAGGGATGTGCTGAGAAAAGTAACCATTGGCCCATTGCGCATCAAGACCAGCAGGCAGCAGTTCTAACGTGCCTTCAGACAAGTCTGCGACACCAAAAAGTGCCTTGACTGGCGTACTACAATCAGAACACTTGATGCCTCTTTCAAGTAGAGTGGCAAGATCTTTCAAGTCGGCATTAAAAGACTTGAGGTTACGCAAATAGTCATGGAATAACGCTCTGACCAGCAAGGTCGTTGCCGCACCGTGCTTTTCTTCGCTCGCAGAGTCGACCAGATAAAAAACAAACTGTCCGTTTATCAACCATGCGTAGTCAAAAACCAAGGGCATGACGTCCGTTGACTGCAACAGACGGTAGCTGCACTTCCAATCACCTTGGGTGGTATCTTTATCAGGCAATAGCGCATGCAATAAGTCTGTTGCAGCGCTTGGATTATCATCTAAGTACTCTAAGTGCCAATGCAACTCTTGTTCTTCTGGCACATCACCACTATCGATACGAAACCATTGACTAGAAAAATCCCGCTGGTCACTGAGGTGGTTATCAGAGTCATCTAACGTGTTCTCAATAGCACAAGCCAAGTGTTGATGATTGCTAATGGGCTTAGCGAGAAAGTCTTTGATGCCATATCTGAGTGCTCTGGCCACATCGGCTATCTCATCAGTCGCAGACACAACAATAAGCGGCAGCGAGGGGTACTCTAAGCTGACTTCTTCGACGAACTCGATACCATCAAGAATGGGCATCGAAAGATCGCACAAAACCAGATCGGGTTCATTGGTCCTTAATTTCTGTAAGCCATCTAATCCATCGTGAGCTTCGACGACTTGATAGCCTTGTGCCAATAGAAAACCCGACGTTATGCGACGAAAAACCGGGTCATCATCTACCAACATAATCATTTTTTGACCCGCATTAGCGAGTGTCGTCGTGTTAGTCGCAACGTCAATTGTTTTATGCATACATCTTCGCCTCACACCTAAAAAGAACGACTGCTTATATTATTATTGTTATTTGTAGTTAAATCGCTCTTTAAAAGTAGCCCCGAAAGCTAATTTATACAAATCTTCCACTTTTGTTCTAGGTTGCATACTATATGTATGGAATATCAAATTTCGCCAAAGTTGTTGATGTGACTCAAGCTTTGACATTTGATATAGATATAAATTAATCAAATTGGTAAAAGTGTGTGTCGAACGCAATGAAATTAGATGATCTCAACCTGTTTAGATTGGTGGTAGAAAATGGGAGTTATACCGCAACTTCCCGTAAAACCATGATTCCTGTCGCTACTATCACGCGACGTATTCAAGCTTTGGAGGAGTCGCTCAATCTACGACTGCTCAATCGTCATGCGCGTAAACTGTCTTTAACAGAAGCTGGCGAACGTTTTTATAGCGAGTGTTCTCCACTACTCGACCGCCTCACCTCTGCCGCAGAAGAGATTACCGACGAATGTCGTGGGGCTGCGGGCAAAATTCGCATTAACTCGCCATCGAACTTAACCAAACGCATGATGATGCCGATGTTTAACGCTTTCATGTGCCAATATCCCGATATTAACATCGAGCTGACCACCAGCAACCACGCCGATCAACTCGATCCCACCGAATGGGATGTTATTTTCCGAGTCGGGCCACAACGCGACTCAAGTTTAATTGCACGTAAGATTAGCTCGGTGGTAGACATTCTGGTCGCAAGCCCAGACTATTTGAACAACAAACCAGCGCTAAGACACGCCGAAGAGCTACACCAACACTCATTACTCAAAGGCGCACCACTGCTTAAATGGCAACTGTCGAATAATAGTGGTGAAACCGTCATTAATAATGACAAAGGACGCTTTCAATCTAATACACTCAATGTGGTAAGGAGCGCCTGTTCTGACGGTTTAGGGATTACTTTGATGCCAGATGTGATGATAAAAGAGTACATCGACGATGGTAGCCTAATCCAAGTACTTGAAGACTGGATCGCCAACCCTCGTGATATCTATATGCTCTACAATCACAAAGATCACCTCCCCGAGAAGGTACGTCTTTTTATCGACTTTGTTATCGCATACAACCTTCACTAAAAAAAAGAGCTTGGCAGTTAGCCAAGCTCTTTTTCCGTTATAGGTATTCAACAAATTGGCTTAAATCTCTTTCAGGTACTTTCATTGGAGTACAACCCGGCGTCCCCAAATACAAAAAGCCAACAATTTGGTCTTCGCCTTGCAGGTTAAACGCTTGATGGACTTGCGGGTGGAACATCCACTTTCCTGAGCGCCAAAACGCCTGAAAACCTTGAGCAACTGCGGCCATTTGCATCGCTTGGACAGCGCAACCCGCCGATAAATGTTGCTCAAACGCTGGCACTTTGTCATGTTCAGTCACCTTGGCAATCACGGTGATCACCATTGGTGCGCGAAATGGGGCATTTTTGACCTTTTCTATCAGGCTCACATCACTGCTTTCAGACTCTGCAGCTGTCACTAGAATTTTCGATAGCTTATTCAGCCCTTCACCTTGTGCAATTGAAAAGCGCCATGGTGTGAGTCCGGCATGATCAGGAGCGCGTAAACCAGCGCGAATGATGTTTTCTAGTGCTTTACCTTCTGGCGCTGGCTCAGACAATTTTGCAATTGAGCGACGGTTGAGCAAGAGATCGAGAGCATCCATTTGGTATCCTTTTGAACGTATTGTTGTTATTTCTTCTTGATAATAACTCTCATCAACAAAAAAGGCGAACCGATTGGCTCGCCTTTGTCTTTAAATGTGATTATGAATAAAAGCGTGCATCAACCCCAGCTCGAGTTAACAAGCCATCACAAGGGGCAAAACGATCACCGTACTTCTGTGCATGCTCGTTCATGATCTCAACAAGTTTCTTGATGCCTATCTGATCCATATACCGGAACGGACCACCTAAGAACGGCGGGAAACCAATACCGAATATAGCACCGATGTCGCCATCACGTGGGCTACGGATAATGCCTTCATCAAGACAGCGAACCGCTTCATTGAGCATTGGTAATACGCAGCGCATAGCGATCTCTTTCTCTGCCATCTTTGACTCAGGCTTCAAGCCTAGCAGTTTGTAAACCGACTTATCGACATCTTTCTTCTTGCCTTTATAACTATAAAAGCCTTTGCCGCTCTTACGTCCTTTACGACCATCATTAAGCAGCTTGTCGAATACATCTGGCCCTTGGAATCGTTCACCAAGCTCTGCAACCAAGATAGGCATAATTTTAGCACCAATATCAACGCCCACTTCGTCGAGTAGCGTTATCGGTCCAACAGGGAAACCGAAGTTGAGCAGCGCAGTATCGAGTTGCTCAATGGGCTCACCAGTCATCAACACTTGAGCGGCTTCATTCATATAAGGCGCCAGAATGCGGTTAACATAAAAACCTGCACAATCTTTGACCACAATCGGCGTTTTGCCTTGCTTACGCGCAAACTCAACCACGGTTGAAATGGTTTCATCAGAGGTACCTTGATGAGGAATGACTTCGACCAATGGCATCTTTTCTACAGGGCTGAAGTAGTGTAAACCGACCACATTTTCAGGACGCTGTGCTTTCTCAGCAATCTGATGAATTGGCAGTGACGACGTATTAGTCGCAAAAATGGTCTCGGGCTTGGCGTTTTGCTCAACATCGGCCACCATCTGCTGTTTAAGCGCTAAATCTTCAAATACCGCTTCAATCACCATATCGGTATGATTAAACGTCGTAAAATCAGTCCCTCCCGATAATTGCATCATCTTATTTTGCAACTGCACTTTTGAGATAATGCGGCGTTTTCTTTGTTTCTCAAACAACTTGAAGTTGTACTTGAGCGCGTTTAAAACACCGTCATTGGACACATCTTTAATGCGTACCGGTACTTTGGCTTTGGCTACGCTGACATGGCTTATCCCTGCCCCCATTAAACCACCACCGAGTACGGCCGCACGCGCAATGGTTCTTGGCTCGGCGTCACTGCCGTTGTCTTTCTTCATTTCAGTAGTAGCAAAGAAAATTGATCGCAGCGCTTTTGATTCTGGCGTCATAACTAGCTCACCGAAACGCTCTGCTTCTTTCTGCAGACCTTTCTCGAACCCTTTTTCAAGACCAAAACGAATAACATCTAAAATCGCGTCTGCCGCTGGGTAATTACCTCGCGTTTTTTGACGCGTTTTCTTCGCCGCTTGCTCAAAAATCACTTTGCGTCCGAGCCCAGTGTTAGCCATCAACTTCTCTTTGGTTGAGGCTTTAGGCTTGGCTTTGTTGCTATGTGCATTTTTCTCGACAAAGCTTTTCGCAACATCAAGTAGCACAGTCTGAGGAACAACGGCATCCGCCACGCCCAGTTTTTTGGCTTTCTTCGCACGCAATTGTTTACCGGTCAGAATCATATCTAGCGATGGCAATAAACCAATCAGGCGAGGTAAACGCTGAGTCCCACCCGAGCCTGGCAGCAAACCAAGCTGAACTTCTGGCAGACCAAGACGCGTGTTGTCGGAGTCGGTACATACTCGGAAATCACAGGCCAACGCTAACTCTAAGCCGCCGCCTAAACACGGGCCATGAATTGCTGCAACCACCGGGTAAGGCAAGTCTGCCAGCTTCTGGAACATTTGCTGGCCTTTTTCTGCCAATGCTTGCGCTTCTTTAGCACTGGTACACGCATCAAGCATGCGAACATCTGCACCAGCAATAAAGTTGTCAGGCTTTAACGAATGAACGATCAACCCTTTAAGCGCAGATTTTTGCTCTGCTAACTGAGCAAAAATAGCTTCCATTTCATCGGCAAATGCCGCTTGCAAAGTGTTCATTTTCTCGCCAGGCACATCAATAGACAGCCAAGCAATCTGTTGTTCATCAATCGATAATTTAAATGCTGTTTGCTCGCTCATTACTCAACCTCCAATACCATTGCTGCACCTAGACCACCTGCTGCACATGCGGTATTTAATCCCAAACCGCCGCCTCTGCGCTTAAGCTCTCTTAAGGTCTGGGTGATCATACGTGCGCCAGTGGCTGCAAATGGGTGACCATAAGCAATCGAACCCCCTAGCACGTTAAATTTATCCATGTCGATTTCACCAATTGCTTTCGAACGACCCAGTTTTTCTTGAGCAAACTTATCGCTAGCAAACATTTTTACATTCGACAGAGCCTGCGCCGCAAACGCCTCATGCATGTCAATAAGCGTCAGATCAGACAGGGTAATGCCTGCTCTATCAAGTGCCATTGGAGTTGCATAAGAAGGCCCCATCAACATATCGCTTTCAACGCCGATCGCCGAAAAAGCGTATGAGCGGATATAGCCCATAATTTCAAGACCAAGCTCTTTTGCCTTACCTTCACGCATTAACATGATCGCGGCAGCACCATCAGTCAGTGGCGTACTGTTGGCCGCGGTGACACTACCGTATTGGCGATCAAACGCTGGACGCAACTTGGCGTAACCCTCAATGGTAGAATCTTCACGTACGTTATTGTCTTTCGCTATCCACTTTTTATAAGGTTCAGGGAAAGCGGTCATCACCTCCCCTTCAATCTTACCTTGGCTCCACGCTTGGGCCGCTAAGGTGTGAGAGCGATGGGCCAACTCATCTTGGGCTTGGCGAGTAATGCCATGGGACTTCGCCATTTGCTCGGCGGTTTGCCCCATTGATAAACCAGTTGAATACTCAGCGACAGCGGGTGGAACCGGCATTAAGTCTTTTAATGACAGCGTTTTTAAAATACTGAGTTTTTGGCCGATAGTTTTGGTCTTACTGAGCGCCAAAAGGTTTGCAGCAAGCTTTTTCGTCACCCCAATCGGTAACACAGAAGAAGAGTCTGCACCGCCAGCGATTCCGATATCGATGGTGCCCGACATAATGCTTTCAGCAACATTGACCGCAGATTGAAAACTGGTCGCACAAGCACGAGTGACACTGTACGCATCGGTGTGAATGTGCATACCGGTACCTAAAACAATTTCTCGTGCAATGTTTGGCGCTTCTGGCATTTGCACCACCTGACCAAAAACCACTTGCTCGATCAATTTCGGGTCAATGTCTGTGCGAGCAAGCATGTCACTCACCACCATTTTGCCAAGGTCCACGGCTGGCACTTGGCTGAATTCTGTACTTTGACGCGCAAACGGTGTACGCAAACCAGCGACAATCGCGATGCGTTCTCCTGAGCGAGTTTTCACTTCCTGCTTGCCCATTGTTGCTCCTTAATATTTAGAGGTCTGACCACGCCATTGTAACGAGAATGTTAATTCAATCAAACGCTCGTTTGAATAAACGTGACTTATGGCAGATTACCATTACTCGCAATCCCCTCGCGACTTATCGAGAAGGAAAATAACAACAAAAGCGTCGAATTTTTCGGTGGATGCTTACTAGTTTTCGGTGGGTACTGACTAGCTTACTAATAGAGGGGGCAAAAAAAAACCACACAAAACTGTGTGGTCGGAATATATAAAGCAATTAACTAACGCCAATTGAAATAATCAGTTTCCTGATTAGGAGAAAGTAAAGTCAGCCTTCAAAAGGAAGTGTCATCTTGCTCAACTCGCCAGTGAAAACACTGACTAGATGACAGGTGTTACTATAACCGTTAGAGTTTGTTAGATTTTGAAGTAGATCAATTTTAAGTGGATTTGTGCGTTGCGACTGATGATTAAATTGTGCGGCGCTTTTTTCAAGCACTGAAAGCTTGAACCTAATGTCATTTAGCGCAGTCAAACTTAGGTGGTACGCATCCTACTAGGACGCACTGTAAATGGTAACTAAGATAAATAAAAAATATTCAATCAATAGAAGTGACGGATCCATGAGGGAAGCCAAGTGTCTATTATAAATTTTTTTGGAAAGAAAAAGTCCCCCGACCCGGTCAACTCGGATATGGACAGACAAAGAAAATACGAAGCGCTTGTAAGAGCCTATCATAGAGACTTGTTCCGCTACGCTTATTGGCTATGTAAAGACCAAAGCGTTGCTGAAGATCTGGTGCAAGAGACCTGCCTTAGGGCATGGAAATCTCTCGATAGTTTGCAAGATGAAAAGGCCGCCAAATCTTGGCTAATTACGATTTTGCGTCGCGAGAATGCGAGACGCTTTGAACGTAAGCAGTTCGATTTGGTAGATATTGACGATCACGGCAATGATGCCAAGGTCTCCGACGACCCACATCATCAAACCGAATGGATTCAAGCCCAGATCATGAAATTAGAACAAGAGTATCGCGAACCGCTGTTTCTTCAAGTGGTCGGCGGCTTTAGTGGTGAAGAGATCGGCGCGATCTTGGATCTCAATAAAAATACTGTGATGACTCGCTTATTCAGAGCCAGGAATCAACTCAAAGAGATGTTAGATACAGATAGCCAACAGAGAGGGCAGCAAAATGGATGAGTTAGAATTCCGTCGACGCATTATGTCCGATCCAAAATGTCGCGACCAACACATCACCGCGGCCATTAAAGCCAACGACAAAAACAGTCAGTTTGCAGACGAAATTTGCGAACTCGACAAAAAAATTGCCAAAGCGATGACGGTAGATGTTCCTGACGATTTAGCTGATCGAATTTTGTTTAACCAAACCTCGTCAATAAAAGACGATGATAAGGTGGTAAGACCAAATTTTGCGCGCAAAGCGATGGCGATGGCAGCATCGGTTGCTTTTGTCGCGGGTCTATTAGTTGGTCAACTCAACTGGGGCAATGTCGTTATCGCCCCCGCACAAGCCAGCTTGGTTAACACTGCGATTAAACATGTGATCGATGAGCAGCCTTTTGTCGATAAACTCGATGAACAAGTGCCCTCTTCGCAGATAAACGCCAAGATGGTTCCGTTCGAACATCAGCTAGCAGAAAATTTTCCTTATCACGTTTATTACTTGAACCATTGTGGCTTTGGCCAATCGAATGCCTTACATATGGTATTCCAAGGTGAAAAAGGCAAAGTCACCTTGTTTCTCACTGGTATCGCAACAGATAAAACGGTCGACTTTAATGAGCAGGGAATGTCAGGGGTGGTGGAACCGATGGGCAACAACAGTCTGATCTTGGTCGGTGAAGAGGGCGAAAATGTCGCTATCATCGCTCAAAACCTATCAACGATCATCAAAGCCTCAAATTAACAAATCAGTAACATTTTGTGATCGAGGTCATGGCTTGGAAACTCTATCCAAGCCATTTTTTTAGCATAAAATTAGAGTCAACACTCTAAAAAGACCATTTTTGCAACACTTTCCTGCCAGATAGCCATCATTTCCATAATTTTACCCTCCAAGTTGGCAATGGTCGGATTTCTATATTCTATACTTGGGTCTAGTATCAGCCACCACTGAGCTTTTGCTCAAATAATATCGCCCATCAGAGGCGAAAGAAGAAGGAAAAAGCAAAAATGAACAAGACGCGTCTGTTTAAAAAAACACTTTTAGCAGTAACCATTACATCCGCTACACTCGCTTCGCAGCACGCTCTCGCTGCAGGCTTCCAACTTAACGCTCAATCTGCAACTGGTATTGGCCGCGCATTTGCTGGCGATGCGGTTATCGCGGATAACGCCGCGGTTATGTCTCGTAACCCAGCGGCAATGGCTCTTTTCGATAAGATGGAGCTATCTTTAGGTTTCGAAAGCATTACTTCAATGATTGAAGTTAAAGATGCAACTTACAGTAAGACTTTCCTAGATGCGACGGGAAGCCCTGTAGCACCCTCTACAACTCAGTCTGCAAACGTAGATGACGCTGGTGATACCTCTATTGCGCCAAATATTCACTTAATCGTTCCAGTAAATGAGAAGTTCGCATGGGGTGTCAACGCCTACTCTAACTTCGGTACTAAAACTGAGTTCGATGATAATTATGTAGCGTCAGAATTCGGTGGTCTTACCGATGTTAAGAGCTTTAATCTAGGCCTAGCTGGTTCATACCGTATCAACGAACAATGGAGCATTGGCGCGGGACTTGACCTAGTCTACGGTCAGGGTACATTTAAGCGCGCAGTACCTGGCACAAACAGTGCTGCTTACTTGTTGAACGTAGACAAAGCTGATGGTTGGGCAGTAGGCTTCAACCTTGGTTCTGTCTATGAGCTAGATGAAAATAATCGATTTGGTTTGGCTTATCGTTACAGCCCTGAGTTTGAAGCTGAAGACGATGCAGGTCAGAAAGTAACCCTACCGCTACCGGATATGGCAGAGTTTTCAGGCTTCCATAAAATCGAAGACACAAAGTTTGCTGTTCACTACAGTGTTCAATGGATTGGTTGGGGTAACTTCGATAAGATCGATTTCGACAATTTAGATGCAACTAAGTCTGGTTTGGCTGCTAACGGTCCTTTATATCAAAAAGATTATAAGTGGCAAGATGGTTGGCGCTACGCAATTGGTGGTACTTATTACCTAAATAACGATTGGACTGTGCGTGCTGGTTATATGTATGACACTAGCGCACAAGATAGTCTGACATCGATCTCTGTACCTGATTCAGATCGCCAATGGTTATCAGCTGGTTTTACTTACCATATTGACAGTGCATCGAACATAGACTTTGGCTTTACTTATTTAATGGGTGATGACACCCAAGTAAATGAGTCAGTAACTCTACCTACTGGCCTATCTGCTCCAAACCCTGTTTACCAAAATACCGCTGTATCAGGAACTACACACGCAGATGCTATCCTAATGGGTCTGCAGTACAGCCGCAGCTTCTAAGCTCAGCGAACAAACTAACGATTAAAAGGTCAGCCTCTGCTGACCTTTTTGCTTTCTAAATCTCTGCCTTACCAACACATTTAACAAAGCCATCACTCAATTCGAGCTTACAACTGTACTCGCAACGGTTTATATACCGCACAAGTGTACGCTCAAAAAAACACACACTTCATTAACATCCAGTTTATTCAACCAATAAATGTGATATTTTCTATATATAATTTCAAACATAGGCGATACAGTGTTTTTTATTTTTAAAGTAATAACTCTAACCTTATCATCTCGCCATGGATATAAAATCAATTCAGCGAACATTATAATGAAAAGCAATAAAACACTTCTCTCTATCGCAGTGGCTTGCGGTTTAATCACCACGTCAGCATCTGTTAATGCGGCCGGCTTTCAACTAGCAGAATACTCAGCCACCGGCCTTGGCCGCGCATACGCAGGCGAAGCAGCCATGGCTGATAATGCCAGTGCACAGTGGCGCAACCCGGCAATGTTGACGTATTTGGAAGGTACTCAGATCTCAGTGGGTGGTATTTATGTTGATCCGAATGTCGATGTAAATGGAACTAGTACTTATTCCGGTAATAAAATTGCTGCAAATTCTAGCGACTTTGCTCATGATGCCGTTATTCCTAATTTCTATGTATCGCATAAGTACAATGATAAGTTTGCCCTAGGTTTCGCTCTGGGTACCAACTATGGTATGGAAACTAATCTCGGTAACAACTTTGCAGGCGCTAACCACGGCAATGAAGCAAGTGTTTACTCTGTTGAAGCAAACCTAAATGCAGCATATCAGTTAACTGATACTCTGAGTATTGGTGCAGGCTTGCGCTACATAGAGGCAGACGGCAGTTTCGGTGCTATTGCGTCACCACAAAGTGCAGTCCTTCCAGCAGGTACTCCTCTGAAGTATATGGAAGGGGAAGATTCTGCATGGGCGTGGCAAGCGGGTGTCGCTTGGCAGCTAAACGAATCAAATAGAATTGGTTTCACATACAAATCTGAAGTAGACCTTACGTTAGAAGGTTATGCAAACGGCTATGGTTTCAATCCAGCGAATCCTAAAGCTCATAAAGCGGGTTCAATGAACCTTGTTCTTCCTGCTACAGCTGAATTCGCAGCCTTCCACCAAGTTAACGACGCTTTAGCTATTCACACTAGCATCAACTGGACTGATTGGAGCAGCTTTGAAAAGCTTGTTGCAGATTTTCCTGGTGAAGCATCCAACACGATTAAACACGAAAACTGGGATGACAACTTCCGTTACGCTGTTGGTGCTACTTACCAAATGGACTCTAAGCTAACTCTACGCACTGGAATTGCGTACGATGAATCAGCAGTGAGCGAAGAGAACCGCACAGCAACCATCCCTGAGACTGACCGTCTATGGCTGAGTCTAGGTGCTGGTTACCAATGGTCAGAGAAACTTAGCTTAGACGCTGGTTTCACCTATATCTTTGCTAAAGATGCACGTATGCATGAAACTGACGTTGCAGCAAACCTTGCTGGTGGTAGCTTCGAAGGTGAAGTAACAGGTAACATCTGGCTAATCGGTGTCCAAGCTAACTACACCTTCTAACAACGATTGGTTAAATGATAAAGGCTTGGTCGAGACCAAGCCTTTATTTTATTCGTGGCTAAACAAGCGATTGCAACCTAAAAATCATCTAAATACTCATCTAAATAAGCTTCTTGTTCGGCATCGTAATTGTCTGTTTGAATTTCTGCTTTAAAATCCTGGTGCTGAATATAGATATCGCGCGTTAAGGCATATGGATCTGGTGAGTTTTCTAACATCGACTCTTGATTAACAATAGCGGCGCGAGTCTCCATACCTTCGAACGCCCACTTGCTCAGGCTTGCCCAAAAGTTCAGTAGCGATAATGGCACATAAGCACTGTCTACTAAATCTGCCGTTTCGCGTACTGTCCACGGGCCATAACCAGGTACCATCACATACGGACCATTTCCAACACCATAGTGCCCTATTGCATCGCTGAATGCTTTTTCATTATGATCGGTGATGCCAGCCTCAGAGGCGATATCAATTAAACCACCTAAGCCAAGAGTGGTGTTAAGCCAAAAACGATTGAAGTGGTCTAACGCCTTTTCACCATTACCCATCAGTAAGTTGTTTACCATACTAGCAGGCTCATCTAAATTGCCAAAAAAGTTACTGATCCCAGTACGGATGGGGACGGGTATATAATTGACGTACGCTAGGGACACGGGACGAACAAAATATGGGTCAAGATAATCGTAGTTGATTGTCCACATCGAACGATTAAAGCTTTCGATAGGGTCGTATACCTGCGGCTCGTTAAGCCCTTCTTGCCCGGTAGGTGTCGTTGCACACCCAGCCCCCACTAACATTGAGCACAGCAATATCCAGCGCTGCAGTTTAATACTTTTCATTATTATAATATCCATTAAAAAAGGCCGATGTTTCCACCAGCCTTCGTCATCCTATAACCAGCAGTTATCAATACTGGTTATCAATCACCACATCAACGGGTTCGCCCATTCTAACGGCTTCGCTCTCACCAAACCAGTCCCCTTGTTTGGTTGCAACGTTACCATCACTATCTATACGGACACGAACCAATAGTGAATCAAGTGATGAAAGCTTACGATCTGCTAGCATACTATTGCCATCATCGAGCACAACAGTACGTGGGAATGTGCCAACAGGGTATCGCGCAGCAGCAACAGGCATAGGTGAACCATCAGCGGAGTGAATAGATACAATCAGTGCAGCATTGCTGTCGACAGGGACTTGATCGCCAAGAGAAATCGTCACCGCGACAGATTTGCCTTCTCCAACTTGCTGACCCATTTGCTTTTGCGCATTTTCGATACTGCGGGAAAGCATCTCGTAACGGCTGTCTTCGGCACCAATCATCTGCTGCATGATGCTCCAATAGCGCACGGCGGCAGAGTAATCTTTACGTTCGTAAGCATCAAACGCTAACAAAGAGAACACTCTCAAGTCGACATAATCTTGTTGAACAAGCTTACCTAGTAGGCTGCGGGCTTTGTCTTGGTCAACGTCGTCTTGTGATAACATCAAAGCTTGCGCGTAACCCAACATCACATCGGTATTGTCCGATTCAATATTATAGGCCTTTTTCATCGCGCCAATTGCCGTATCAACATCACGATTAGCTAAAGCAATACGACCAAGTAACAACCAACCCGTGGAATCGTCCGGCTGATAATGCAAGCGAGTACGAAGCGCAAGCGTCAGATCTTGCATTTCATCATCGCTAAGTGCAGTACCTTGTGGCGACATTAGCTTCTTCGACAACGCAGGTAAGTTGGCGTTTACTTGTTGCCACTGCACCACTTCATCAGACGCGCCAAATTTAAAGTATAGGCCATACGACAGACCAACCACTAATAGCGCAGAGGGAACAATAATCGACCAAGATGAGGTATTGTTTTCTACTTCGCTCGACGTATCGCCAGGGATGTCATCAAGCAACGATTGCTTCAAATCATCAATAAGTTCTTGCTGATTTCCCACTAAGCCTTCGTCACTTTCTTCTGCGAGTTCTTCGAGACGATCTTTGTAAAATGCTTTATTCAGTTCATCTCGAAGCTGCGCGTCGTTGTTCGACTTCTGCTTGATAAACGGCAGTGCAATCACCACCACACTGATTGCGACAAGAATGATTGAAGCGATCCAAAATAGTGCCATTACTGCTTATCTCCATCATTCTTTTCATCAAGTAGCGCTTTGAGTCGCGCTTCTTTTTCTTCATCCCATTGCTGTTGGCTTTTGCTTGACTGCACGCGCGCCTTGCGGCTGCGAATAACAATAAAGCCAAAACCAAACAGGACAACGGCAACTGGCCCCAACCATAAAATTGACGTTGCAATAGTAAATGGCGGGTTATAAGTCACGAAGTTGCCATAGCGAGCGATCATGTAGTCAATGATGTCTTGCTTTGACTTACCCTCTTTGGTCATTTGATATACTTTATGACGTAAATCAACCGCCAGTTCTGCGTTAGAATCGGCAATGGTGTTGTTTTGACATTTTGGACAACGCAGGGTACTGCCGAGTTCTTTGAACTGCTGCTCTTGCTCTAAGCTATCAAACTCATACACTTCAATCGCCGCATGAGCAGATAACGCCAACATCAAGCTTGCCGCGAATGTAAGTAACCACTTTCTCATTGGTTCGCCTCCGCGAGTAAGGCCTCATACATTGGCTTAAGTGTCGCGCCCCAATTATTTGGGTTGACGTCGCCAACATGACGATAACGGATAACGCCATTAGCATCGATCAAGAAAGTTTCAGGCGCACCATACACGCCCAAATCAAGACCAAGCATGCCGTTGCCATCAAACAAGCTAATTAAATAGGGATTACCTAAGTCGTTTAACCAGCCAACCGCTTTTTCGCGATCGTCTTTATAGTTCATGCCAATGATTTTGACCCCTTGTTGAGCCAACTCATTTAAGTATTGGTGCTCAGCGTAACAAGTTGGGCACCACGTCGCCCACACGTTAAGCAGCAAAGGTTCGCCCTTAAAAATAGCCTGATCGTAAAGCTTGCCAGGTTCGGCTAAGTCTTCGAGTCGGAAATCTGGCACATTTTTTCCGACCAGAACCGATTCCAATTTGGTTGGGTCATCACCATGCTGGTTTTTGATAAGTTGAGTGGCAAATACCGCCACTAAACCTAGAAACATCACCAGAGGAATAAACAAAAGTTTCTTATTCATTATGCCTCCTCCAACTTAGTCTTCTTTCTAAAACGATAGCGTTTATCACTAATGGCTAGAGCGCCACCTAACGACATCAATAAGGCACCAGCCCAGATCCAACGGACAAACGGTTTGTAATAGATACGCACTGCCCACGATTTATTATCGTCAAGGCGCTCACCCATCGCGATGTAAAGATCGCGTGTCACGCCTCTATCTATCGCCGCTTCGGTCATCATTGAACGCGCTGTGGTGTAGAAACGCTTTTCTGCATGTAAAGTGTTGACGTAACGGCCGTCTAACGTGACTTCAAAGTCAGCGATATAGCCGTCATAGTTCGGACCATCTTTATCACGAACCCCTGAGAAGAAAAAGTCATACCCTTGAATTTCAAACGTCTCACCGGGCGCCAAACGTACATCACGCTCAATGCTGTAGTTTTGCACCATCGCAATACCAATCACACTCACCGCAAGACCAACATGACCTAACATCATTGCCCAGTGACTGCGTTGAAGCTTTTTCACCCCTTCAATGAAGTTGTGTCGGTGAGTGGCTCGTTGATGCAGTTCAAAACCGTGCATTGTCAAAATCCACAGCGCCATCACCCAACCTAGGTACGCCATAAATTGGAAGTAGTCTGAGAACAGGTGAACAAATACCGCCGCAAAAACTAGCGAAACAACCCCTGACACAGCCATTGGTTTGATTAAGCTGGAAAGTTGATCGCGTTTCCAACGAATCAATGGACCGATACCAAGCAAGAAAGCAAACGGGATCATCAACCAAGCAAATAGCATATCAAAGAAAGGGGCACCAATTGATACCGAGCCTAAACCGAGCTGTTTATGAACCAGTGGTAATAATGTACCAACCAGAACCACCACCAACGCGGCAATTAACAATACGTTATTGGCCAACAACACATTTTCACGCGAAACAAGCTCGAAGTTACCGCGCACACGCACTGCCGCACCTTTAACCGCGAACAATAGCAGCGAGCCACCAATAACAAACACTAGGAAGCCAAGGATAAACATACCGCGTGCAGGATCAGATGCGAACGCATGCACCGAAACCAAAATGCCTGAGCGTACTAAGAAGGTACCTAACAAGCTCAATGAAAAGGCCGAAATCGCCAATAATACCGTCCACGCTTTGAACGTACCGCGTTTCTCTGTCACGGCCAGTGAGTGCATTAATGCCGTACCAGCCAACCATGGCATAAATGATGCGTTTTCAACTGGATCCCAGAACCACCAACCGCCCCAGCCAAGCTCATAGTAAGCCCACCACGACCCCAACGCGATGCCGAGTGTCAGGAATAACCATGCGGCAGTTGTCCATGGACGAGACCAACGCGCCCATGCAGTGTCGAGTCTACCTGTCATCAATGACGCGATCGCAAACGAGAACGCCACTGAGAAACCGACATAGCCCATGTACAACATTGGCGGGTGAATGATCAAACCCGGATCTTGTAGTAGTGGGTTCAAATCTCGGCCATCTACCGGGAAGAAAGGTAAAGTACGTAAAAATGGATTCGATGTGAGGATAATAAACAGCAAGAAACCAACCGTGATCATCCCCATCACCGCAAGCACGCGCGCGACAGATTCTTGCGGCATGCCACGGCTAAACGACGCAACCGCGACCGTCCAACCTGCTTGTATCAGAACCCAAAGAAGTAGCGACCCTTCGTGTGCTCCCCAAACTGCCGTTAAACGGTAGTACCAAGGCAACTGACTGTTAGAGTTACTCGCGACATAATTGAGGGTGAAGTCATTGGTGTAAAACGCCCACAATAGCACCGCAAATGACAACGCGAGCAGCAGGAACATTCCCCACGATAGAGGCCTGGCGCTATTCATTAGTAGCGTATTATTTTGCGATGCTCCGACTAATGGCAAAATGCTGAGTAGCACGGCCAGAGCCAAAGAGATGATCATCGCAAAATGACCGATTTCCGCAATCATTGGTCGCTTCCTTGTATCTGTGTTTCTGAGTACTGAAGTGGCTCATGCGTTTTTTTCATCGCTTCTGCAATTTCTGAAGGCATATACTCTTCATCGTGTTTTGCAAGCACTTCAAATGCTTCAACTGTTGTCGCATCTTTTAAGACGCCCTGAGCGACGATCCCCTGCCCCTCACGGAACAGATCAGGAAGAATACCGTCATAGACGATGGTGACGGTTGGCCCAACATCACGCAGTTCGAATGAAACACGCAGTGACTCAGAGTCACGTTTAACTGACCCTACCGTAACCATACCGCCAATACGTAGTCGTTGACCGACTTCAGGCTTTGTCCCGTCAGGCTTGCCGTTGACCAGTTCGGTCGGCGTGTAGAATAGATCCATGTTTTGATTAAGAGCATAAAGCATTAAACCAACAGTGGCACTGATACCAATAAAGACCGCAAGAACAATGCCGAGCCTCTTTTTACGTCTTGGGTTCATAACGTATTCTCCAAATTTTTCGCAGCATCAATACGCGCTTGCCTATCAACCTTAGCTTGAACTTCATTGAGTAAGCGACGCCCACGGCTTACGCTTACCCATAGTAAAATCAACATCGCGCCAAACGTAATGCCAAATGCGCTCCAGACATAGCCGGCGTAGCCGCCCATCGCAATAAAATCACTCAAAGATTCAAAATACATCGCTTAATCCCCTCTCTGAGATGTCACTTTGGCTAGCGTCATCACCCAAGGACGGTGACTCTCTTTATTAATGATTTCATTGCGTAAGCGAATCATTGTTAGTGCGCCAAAGAAAAATGCAAAACCAAAGATATTGAGTAGCAACGGCCACAACATATCATTCGAGATAGACGGTTGTTCAAATTTAGTAATCGTCGCGCCTTGGTGCAGTGTGTTCCACCACTCGACGGAAAAGTGAATTATCGGTAGATTAACCACACCAACAATCGCTAAAATGCCAGCCGCTTTTGACGCTGTTTTTTGATCGTCAAATGCGTGATAAAGCGCAATAACACCCAAATAGAGAAATAGAAGAATCAGTTCAGACGTAAGGCGAGCATCCCAAACCCACCACGTTCCCCACATAGGTTTGCCCCATACCGCACCCGTTACTAGCGCAATAAAAGTGAACACTGCGCCTATAGGTGCCATGGCTGCGGCGGCCATATCCGATAAGCGCAACTGCCATACGATGCCAATAAACGCCGCAATCGCCATCGACATATAAACACCCATCGACCAAATTGCCGAAGGAACATGAATATAAATAATTCTGAAACTGTCGCCTTGTTGATAATCTGATGGCGCGAAGGCAAGCCCCCACACAGTACCAACAGATAAACACAACAGCGCCAGTATGGAAAACCAAGGCAGTAACTTACCGCACAACTGATAAGTCGATTCTGGTTTGGCATAAGGATGAAGCCATTTCCACATTGTCGTTCTCACTCTCACTTCAGTTTCGTTTAACTTGGGCTAAACAATTTTTCGTTATTGTATTTTATAAAGGGTAACTATTTGGTTGGCCGTAGCCATTAATTGACGCTAACTCGCAACGCCGCACTAATAGCAAAAGGCGTTAAGGTCATTGCGCCCATTAACATCGCACCTAAGACGGCCAGTTGTCCGTTATACGCCATTCCTAAAGATGCCGCATCAATGGCTGAGGTCGCAAAAATCAAAATTGGGATGTAGAGGGGTAATACTAACAAGCTAAGTAATACGCCACCCTTTTGTAATCCAACCGTCAGCGCCACGCCTATTGCCCCAATAAAGCTCAAGGTTGGCGTACCAATGAGTAGGGTCAGCACGACACCAAGCCAGGAATTAAAATCGAGCGATAGCAGCACCGAAAGCAGCGGACTGATAATAATTAACGGCAACCCCGTCAGTAGCCAGTGCGCAATCACTTTCGAGATCACGACCACAGGTAAAGGCACGGGCATCAACATCATCTGCTCTAAGGCACCATCTTGGAAATCGTCTCTAAATAGACGTTCAAGTGATAACAGGGCGGAAAGCAGCGCGGCGACCCACACAATACCGGCCGCAATACGTGCTAACAAGTTAGGCTCAGGGCCGATACTAAGCGGAAACAGGGTAATGACGATAATAAAAAACCACAAAGGGTTAAAAATATCCGCTTGTCGGCGAAAAGCGATGAGAAGCTCTCGTCTGATAATACTATTGATGGTCCCAAACATGGTTAGTCACCCAGTTTAATTTTTCTAAGTTTTGGGTTGTCAGCAAACATGTCTTGGTGCGTGGTTAGCATCACAATGCCCCCGCTTTCAGCATGTTGCAAAAACAGTGATTCAAGAACTTTAACCCCCTGCTTATCAATCGCGGTTAAGGGTTCATCAAGTATCCATAGCTTATGATCACTCAACCATAACCGCGCTAAGGCAACACGACGCTGCTGGCCAGCAGAAAGCTGTGCAACAGGAACATCTTCACGCCCAGCAAGGCCAACTTTGGTCAACGCTTGATAAACTGTTGCTTTATCAACGCGCTTTTTGGCATGAATGCTGAGGTAAAAACGGAGGTTTTCGTACGCGGTCAGTTCACGCTTAACACCGGTTTGATGGCCTAAAAACAACAACTCTTGATGAAAAGCATCGCGATTAGACTCTATCTGTTCACCATCCCAAAAAATATCGCCATTGTCACGGTCACCCAGCCCTGTAATGATGCGCAAAAGGGTGGTTTTACCGGTGCCGTTTCGTCCTTCAATCTGAACTAATTCGCCTGAATCTATAGTAAAAGACAGAGATTCAAACAAAATTCTTTCATCTCTAATCGCGGTCAGTTGAGATACTTCTAACATTTGGGATCACTAGATAAATTTCGAGGCTGTATCTTACCACAGCCTATTGATGGCAAAACAGAAATAGACCTATACGAATCACGAAACTAAGTAAGAATCTGTTAATATCTAACCACAAACCTTAGTAACTACCACTAAATGATTACAACCAGACATAAAAAAAGTGCCCTTAGGCACTTTTTAGCAATTATTTCTTACTGGTTGTTCTTCGACGAGAAGCTTGGCGACGTTCAAAGCCGCTCTCTAAAGGGGGGATTTTTTCTTTGCCCGTGATTTTGTTTTGCAGCGACATCATCAGCTCGGCCTCCGCTTTAGGCAATTCACACTCTTCAATCAACTCTTCCAGATCGGCCCCTAATTGAACCATCTTGGTGGCTCTAGAATAAAGTCGCCCATCACTATCGACTTGTTCTAATTCAGTAATACGCTCACCTAAGTGTTGGATCAAATCCTGCTGTTCACTGACTTTCTGCCCAAGCCCAACCACGACCGAGCGTACTTCTAACAGTTGCTTATTGGCTTTTTGCAGTTCTTTATCTAAGTGGCGATTCTGTTGACGAATATGTTCAGAAGCGCGAACTTGTCCTTGCTTGAATCGAAAAAGTGCCAAAAAAAACAGCAGTATGACTGAAACAATAGCCCCAGCGATCACCGGAGCATTTGTCATCCAACTCGCATCCATTACAGATGAGCCATATCATCCCACTCTTCATCAGTGAGTAGTTTATTAAGATCAACCAGAATGAGTAGCTTGCCATCGCGGTTGCTGACACCTTGAATGAACTTAGCACTTTCATCGGTACCGACACTTGGTGTTGTATCAATTTCAGAAGAACGTAAGTAAACCACTTCAGCGACACTATCCACCAAAATACCAATCACTTGATGTTCAGACTCAATCACGATAATTCGTGTATTGTCGGTGATCTCACCTTCCATCAAACCAAAACGTGAGCGAGTATCGATGACAGTGACTACGTTACCGCGAAGATTAATGATACCTAAAACATAGTCAGGCGCACCAGGTACAGGGGCAATCTCTGTATAACGCAACACTTCGCGCACTTGCATGACATTAATGCCGTAGGTTTCTTCTTCTAGCTGGAACGTCACCCACTGAAGCACTTCGTCACTTGACTGGTCTTTTCTTACTTCAACTTCATTAGTTTGAGACATACCTTATCCTCTCTAAGCCTAAATCGGCATAAATGTTCTAATTATCTAATGCTTTAACATCAAGTCCTGCATTAAGCATAGCTATCAATGCTTCAACGTGGATCAAAGCACACATTTTTTCTTTCACCATGCCAGCAAGCCACGGCCTTTTCCCGGCAGTTTCTCGCCAGCGTACCATTGCTGGGTCTAGGGCTTCGGTTCCCTTCAATTGAGTTGAGGCCAATCCCCACATACTCTCACCCAACATCACAATATATTGGTAATTTTCTTTATAAGTGTCGTCGTTGAGCTTTTCACTCATCACCCACTTCGCGGTATCGACCACATCCAGCTGGGCCTCACGACTGGTTTGCAAGCCGAGATACCAGTCAGGCCGACCGATAAGATGGTTCATTTCCGCAATACGGTGAATACCGCCAAGCTCGTCAAGAGGGACCGCAAAAGTGACGCCATTAACGTCAAAGTAAAGTACCGGAAACTCAACATCGCGCTGTGTAGAATGCCAATCACCCAACTTATGGCTTGGTTGTGTCGCTAATTCGGCGTCAGTGGTCAGATTGGTATCAACGAATGTCTCACCCTCGGTGACCACCTCAAGCTCAGTGTCCAACGACTGTGCGACTTGGGCAATAGGCTCGATTGACTCAGTGACGGTTTCTACGCTTTGCTCGACGTCAATATCGAGCTCAGGCTCTACTAAGTCCCACTCTTGAATTTCCTCAACCGCAGTTACTGTCTCTGGCTGTACTTGGGCGATCTCGAGCGTGTTTTGCACCATTACCTGCTCTAAATCAAGCTCGGCAACGGGGTTGTCAGTTTCTAGCTGCTTAAGTAGACGTTCCACATCTTCAAGATTTGGCACTTCGACTTCAGTAGCCGGTGTATGAAAATAACTTTTTTCTTGCACCGACTGCATCATTGGTTCAAGTTCATGAGTTTCGGTTTTAGCCACAATGGCTAGCGTTGCGTCACTCTCTAGCGGTTCTATCTCATCTTGCTCGACTTCCTCTGCAAGTAATGCTGAAAAGTAATCGTCGAGGGCTTGTTCACTCGATAGCAATGATTGGCTAGTCATCAATGGCTAACCTCTCTATATGAATAAGTAGTTGCTTGTAAGCAAACACACCACGACTTCCCGATGCAAAGTGAGAGACGGGTAAATGCTTTAAGCTGGCATCTCTAAATTTAGTATCGATCGGAATCGCTGATGACCAGACTTGGTCAGGGTAATCTTTCTTCAATTGCTGTAGCGTTTGCAAAGAAGCACGCGTTCTTTTGTCGTACATCGTTGGCACTACGGTCACTTTGAACGGCTTATTGCGTGATTTTTGCATGATAGCCAACGTGCGTACCATGCGCTCTAAACCTTTCATCGCAAGAAACTCTGTTTGCACAGGAATAAGAATTCTATCACTCGCCGCCAACGCATTGACCATCATCACACCTAAAATAGGAGGACAATCGATCAGTACATAATCATAACGGTCACGAATGGCCAACAAAGCGCGCTTAAGAATCAGACCCATGCCACTGCGATTGCCCATCACTCGATCTAGAGTGGCTAATGACATATGCGCGGGGATCAAGTCGATACCTTCAATATCTGACTTCATCACCAGAGGCATCACCGTTTGCGCGGTGTATTCTCTTAGTTGGAAGAGATCAAAAAGGCTTGAGGACACCGTATCCGAGTCATAACCAAGATAAGTGGTCAATGAAGCGTGCGGATCGGTATCGACCAAGAGTACACGCTTTCCTTGCTTACTAAGCAAACCCGCAAGGGTAATGGTCGTGGTTGTTTTACCCACACCGCCTTTTTGGTTTGCTATGCTCCATACAATCATGTGAAACCTCTATGCTAGACCGACTTCGACTAACATACGTTCAGCGATTCTATCTAGCGGCAAATCTTCTGTAGAAATGCCTGCTTTAGCAACAGCTTGCGGCATGCCATAAACGACACAACTCTCTTCATCTTGCGCCCAAATCGTCGCACCCGAATTTTTTAGCATCCGAGCACCTTCGCGCCCATCAGCGCCCATTCCAGTCAGCACCATTGAGAGTACTTGATCGGAATAGATTTTAGCGGCACTACCGAAAGTCACGTCGACACAAGGCTTATAGTTCATCCGTTCACCACCATCGATGATGCGCAATTTTGCTGAGCCCGGCCTACCATCAATCATCATCTGCTTGCCACCTGGCGCTAAGTAAGCGACGCCCGGCTTGAGTAGATCACCATCTTGCGCTTCTTTCACTTGAATTTTGCACAGTGAGTTAAGTCGACTAGCGAAGGCTGCCGTAAACGTGGCCGGCATATGTTGAATGAGCACAATAGGATGCGGGTAGTTTGACGGAAGCTTAGTTAAAATTTTCTGCAATGCGACAGGGCCACCCGTTGATGTACCGATCGCAGTCAGTTGGTATTTCTTACCACTGGCTTTAAATCGCGTTGTTACAACAGGCTTGGCTGCTGTAGGTCGGATGGGGGTACGGTTTGGCGTAGTAGCAGTATCTGAACGAGCAGATGCGGCCGGCCTTACGATAGCGCGGCGCATTGACGCTCGTTTTGATGCGATTTGAATCACGCGCTGTTGCAATAAGGTAACCGCTTCATCACGATTACGTGCGATATCTTCAAACTTCTTTGGTAAGAAGTCTAACGCACCAGCTTCAAGCGCATCTAAGGTTGCTTTAGCACCATCGTGGGTTAACGATGAGAACATCAAAATTGGCACAGGGCTTTTCGCCATGATTTCACGAACGGCAGTAATGCCGTCCATGACCGGCATTTCGATATCCATAGTGATGACGTCAGGCTTGATTCGTAGTGCTTTTTCAACGGCTTCTTTACCATTAGTCGCCACATCAATGACTTCTAAACGCGGCTCTGCGTTAATAATTTCACTCACTCGGCGGCGGAAAAAACTCGAATCATCTACAACTAGTACTTTGATCGCCATATGCGTCCTTCTTTATCTCACGACTTAGATTCGTGAAGCAGCAGCATACTGCTTGAGCAAATCTGCCACATCTAAAATCAGAGCGATGTGACCATCACTGGTAATTGTCGCACCAGCCATACCGGGTGTACCTTGCAATAGGTTATCAAGCGGTTTGATGACCACTTCTTCTTGTCCAATTAAGGTATCAACTACAAAACCAACACGTTGATTACCAATTTGGACAATGACCACATGGCCATGGCCTTTACCACGTTCTACTTGACCCATTTGAGGGGCAAGCCAGTTCTGCAGATAGAACAGTGGTATCGATTTGTCGCGTACTATGATGGTTAACTGGCCATCAACGACATTGGTACGACCTAAATCTAGGTGGAAAATCTCGCTAACACTGGCAAGAGGCAGTGCAAATGGGTGATTCGCCACACCAACCATAAGAGTTGGCAATATAGCTAATGTCAGCGGCACCTTGATGGTTATCTTGGTCCCTTTACTAAGCTCAGAGTCGATGTCAATAGAGCCGTTTAGGGTATTAATCGCGGTTTTAACCACATCCATACCTACACCACGGCCAGAAATGTCGGAAATCTTTTCTTTGCTTGAGAAGCCAGGCATGAAGATAAGGTTAAAACACTCTTTGTTGGTCAAACGAGACGCGGCGTCTTCATCCATCATCCCGCGTTTCACCGCAATAGCGCGGAGCTTGTCTGGGTCCATACCACCACCGTCATCGACGATAGCTAACTCGATATGGTCACCCTCTTGAGATGCCGATAAAATAACTTTACCAGTTCGCGGCTTCCCAGCGGCCACTCGGTCATCTGGCATTTCAATGCCGTGGTCAACCGAGTTTCGCACTAAGTGAATCAATGGATCAGCAAGCGCTTCGACCAAGTTTTTATCAAGATCGGTCTCTTCACCACGCATTTCAAGAGTAATGTCTTTGTTAAGGCTTCGCGCCAAATCACGAACAACGCGAGGGAAGCGACCGAAGACTTTCTTAATCGGCTGCATACGCGTTTTCATTACCGCGCCTTGCAAATCGGCAGTGACTACATCTAAGTTGGAAACCGCTTTCGACATTTCTTCGTCGTTGCTGTTAAGCCCTAAGCTTAACAGGCGGTTACGCACCAGAACTAACTCACCCACCATGTTCATAATGGTGTCTAACGTTGAGGTATCAACACGAACAGTTGCATCCACTTGTGGCTTTTTCGCTTGTGTTGCTGGTGGCGTCGCTTCTTTTTTAGCTGGCGGTTGAGGCGCTGCTTGCACAGGTGCTGGCTTTGCCTCAGGTTTTGGTTGTACAGGCTCCACAGGTTCAGGGTTAACCGCAGCAGCTGGCTTAGTAGCCGCTTCGAGCTCCTCCACTGAAGGACCTTTACCAGAACCATGCAAGTCATCGAGGAGTTTTTCAAACTCTTCATCACTCATTAAATCACTGTCGCCCATCGCAGCAGAAGTTGGAGCGCTTGGCGTGACAGGTGGTGAGGCAGGAGCAGCCGCTTCGTTCTTGCCAGGCGCTTTACCTGAGCCGTGAAGTTCGTCAAGAAGCTTCTCAAACTCATCATCGGTAATGTCGCCGCTGCTTTGACTACTTGGTGCCGATGCTGGCGGTGTAGCGGGAGCCGCCGGAGCTGCTGCCGCGCCAGGAGCACTACCAGAACCATGCAGTTCGTCGAGCAATTTTTCAAATTCGTCTTGGCTTATTTCGTCAATTGAACCAGCAGAGATCTGTTTAGATTCAGCAGGTTGTTCAACTTGTGGTGCTTCAACAGGCGTTTCGTCAACAACAGGTTGCTCAGCGATAACAGAGTCTGCGTCATCAGGCGCGGAAGGGTCACTGAGTCGATGCAGCTCGTCGAGTAGTGCTTGTTCGGCTTTGGGTAGAGGCTGATGATCTTGTACAGCTTGGAATTGTTCGTTAACCGTATCAAGCGCCTTTAACATGGTATCCATCAAGCCAGAACTGACTTTACGCTGGCCATTGCGCAAAATATCAAACACGTTCTCTGCACCGTGACAGGTGTCAACAAGTTCAGTCAACGCTAGGAAGCCCGCGCCACCTTTTACGGTGTGGAAACCACGGAAAATAGCATTTAACAGATCTTTATCATCAGGGTTATTTTCTAGCTCGACTAATTGCTCAGAGAGAAGTTCTAGTATCTCTCCTGCTTCGACTAAAAAGTCCTGAAGAATGTCTTCGTCTAATTCGTAGCTCATATGTTACCTCTAAAACCCAAGACTCGAGAGTAAGTCGTCGACTTCGTCTTGTGATGAAACGGCATCTTCCCTTTCTTGAGGGTTAAGAATAGGACCTTCTGGATCCGTTGCTGATTTGTTGTTTTTATTTGCACTGTCATGTTCTGAATGGCTAGAACCAAATGCGGTCAGTATTTCAACTAGCCTACCCTCAACTTCATTAACAAGGTTAATCACTCTACTAATGATTTGCCCAGTTAAGTCTTGGAAATCTTGAGCCATTAGGATTTCAGTCAATTGCCCTCTTAATTCCGAACTATCGCCTTCGACTTCTGTTAATAGTTCATCGATATGATGACATAACGCTTTGAATTCAGAGAGTTCAATGCGACCACGCATCAACTCGTTCCATTGCGGACGCACTTTGAGTAACCCTTCATGCAAGTTGTCAGCAATAGGCATACATCGATCGACAGCGTCCATGGTTTTATTCGCGGCGACTTCGGTCTTGTCAATAACGTACTGGAGGCGATCCCTAGCATCAGGGATTTCGTCCTTGGCTATCTCGCTAATACGCTCATCCACACTAAAGTGTTTAATCGACTCGTGTAAATCACGAGTCAATGCACCAATCTCTTGTAGCATTGGGTTTGAAGCGTTTTCGTAGATGCCTTTAACAAGAATATTCGCGTCTTGTTGCTGACCACTTTCTAGCAGTGCTACGAGTTCTTTTGCCTGTTCTAATGAAATCATTCTGAATTGGCCTTTTAACTTATAATCAATCCCTTGACTATAAACGCTCAAAAATTTTGTCTAGTTTTTCTTTCAATGTCGCAGCAGTGAATGGCTTAACGATATAGCCATTAACACCCGCTTGCGCAGCTTCGATGATCTGCTCACGTTTCGCTTCTGCAGTGATCATTAATACTGGTAAATGCTTCAACCCATCGTCTGCACGGATGTGCTTGAGAAGGTCAATACCTTGCATACCTGGCATATTCCAATCTGTCACGACAAAGTCGAATTCACCTTTCTTGAGCATAGGTAACGCCGTTAAGCCGTCGTCTGCTTCTTGGGTGTTGTTAAAACCCAAGTCACGAAGTAAGTTCTTAACGATACGTCGCATTGTTGAGAAATCATCAACAATAAGGATCTTCATGTTTTTATTCAAAATTGCCTCCACTGAGTTCGAGATCAGTGATTTTTACTCATTATTTTGTCCAAGCACTTAACTTTGTGCGTAGACGCTGCATTGATTGGCTCAATATTTGGCTAACGCGTGACTCGCTAACACCAATTATCTCACCGATTTCCTTTAAGTTTAACTCTTCATCGTAATAAAGCGAAAGTACTAGTGCTTCTCGTTCTGGCAGAGTTTTGATCGAGTCGACCAAAGCTTGACGAAAATACTCGTCGGCAACGCCTTGAAAGGGTAAATTCTCTGCTTCGCTATCTCCAGATGAAATGACATCTTCGGAAACGCCAAGATCTTCAATCCCCACCAAACGTGAACAGCTAATATCGGTTAAAATCGTATGGTATTGCTCTAAGCCAATTCCCATATGCTGGGCGACTTCTGAATCAGTCGGGTCTCGATTCAACTCACCTTCGAGAGCAGATATCGCTTGGCTAACTTCACGATTGTACTTATGTACTGAACGTGGTACCCAGTCACCGCGACGAATATCATCTAGCATAGCACCTCGTATTCGGATGCCTGCATACGTTTCGAAGCTCGCTCCTTTACTACCATCATAGTTCTTTTGAGCTTCAAGTAGTCCAATCATGCCCGCCTGAATAAGATCTTCCACCTGCACGCTTGGCGGTAAACGCCCGAGCAAATGGTGAGCAATACGCTTCACAAGCACCGAGTATTTCTCTAAAAATACACGTTGACTGTTTTGGTTGGCGTACTGGTCATAGGTCAAGGCCTTATTCACCAAATGGTTCCTCTAACATCTCTGGTCTGTTAAGTAAGCGTTCGACAAAAAACTCAAGATGTCCACTCGGTGTTCTAGGTATTGGCCAAGTAAGTGCCTTACTTGCCAACGAACCGATTGCTAACGCCGCTGGAGATCTTGGGAACGCGTCGACAACAATTTTTTGTTTTTTAACTGCTTGTCTAACTTTATCATCCAACGGAATACATGCGACGAGCTCAAGGCTCACATTCAGGAATCGCTCTGTGACCAAGGTCAACTTTGCGAACAATTCTCTACCTTCGCGATAACTTCTGACCATATTTGCAACAATTTTGAAGCGTGGGACTTGGTGGTCTTTGCTCAACAACTTAATCAAAGCATAGGCATCGGTGATTGATGTTGGCTCATCACACACCACCACTACCACATCTTGAGCCGCTCGTGAAAAGCTCACCACCATGTCGGAAATCCCTGCGGCCGTATCAATAATCAATACGTCCATTTCATCTTCTAAACTACCAAACGCACGGATAAGACCGGCGTGTTGCGCATGGGAGAGCTCAGTCATAGATTGAGTTCCGGATGTCGCGGGAATAATGCGAATACCGTGTGGTCCTTCAACAATAGCATCTTTCAGCTCGCATTCGCCGGCTAAAACATGACCTAAGTTACGTTTTGGTCGAATACCCAACATTACGTCAACGTTCGCCAAACCTAAATCGGCATCAAGAACCATTACTTTTTTGCCTTGACGCGCCATTGAGATCGCCATACCCAAAGCTACGTTTGATTTACCAACACCGCCTTTACCACCCGTCACCGAGATAACTTTAGTCAAAGAAGGTTGTGTTAAGCGGCGTAATCCGCTTGCTTGGTCTTGTATCATATTATTCGTCATAATCGTCCGCCGCCTAGAACCTCTCCGCTTCACTATTCCAGTAGTGAGGTTCATCATCTGTCGACTTCTCAAGTAATTCATTTGCTTTAGCGACCATATACTTTGGTTGCGCTATCACAATATCTTCGGGAACTCGTTGTCCATTCGCGATGTAAGCCACTGGCAGTGCATTCTGCACCACTACACTGACGAATTCACCTAAACTCAGGGATTCATCCAGTTTAGTCATAATGCATCCAGACAGTGGAATACGCTTAAAATGGTCGATAGTCTCTTGCAGTACTTTGCGCTGTGCAGTGGCAGGAAGCACTAAATAACTGTGGATGACCTCACCACTCTCATGCATAAGCGTGTCTAATTGTTCAGACAGCCTTACATCACGCTGCCCCATACCTGCTGTATCAACCAGAATTAGGCGACGATTTCGTAACTGATATATTACATCGGCTAACTCATTGGAATCTTTAGCGACTTTTACAGGACATCCCATAATTCGTCCATAAATCGCTAATTGCTCATGTGCACCAATACGATAAGTATCGGTAGAAACGAGCGCGACGTTATCAGCGCCAAACTCCATCGCCGCGCGTGCGGCCAGTTTTGCAACCGTGGTTGTTTTGCCTACCCCTGTCGGGCCAAGCAGCGCAACAACACCGCCACGTTTTAAAATATCTTGCTTAGAAATTGGGATTTGGTCAGACACTAAACCCAACAGCGCTTTCCACGCTTTAGTCGGAGGGGTGTCTTCTGGGATATAGCACGCCAGTTGGTCGGCGAGATCGGAAGAGACCCCCATGCGTTCAAGGCGCTTAATTAACATCGCTCTAAGTGGTTCGCGTCGCTCGACCTCTTGCCACATTAAGCCCGAAACTTGATGTTCGAGCAGGCGACGAATCGATGTCATTTCTTCTTTCATCTCTTCGAGATCGTCACTCGACATGCTTGGTTCGTTTTGTCGCGAACGCTCATAGCGTGTGGGATCAAGTTTGGCCGCAGGTTTGTCAATACGACGATCTTCTGCAATAAGGCGCGCTAACGGTGAGTCTTCTTTTACTCGAACATTTTCTTGGCTGTGAGGACGAGACGAGGCTTGACGTTTTAACAAGGCCGATAAAGAGTCTGAACTCTCTTCCTCCTCTCGACCACCTGCATCAGTTTGACCATAACTGTATTGCTTAAGCATGTTCGCAAAGCGTTTGGTCATTGAACGTCCAGAATCCGCTTGTGACTGTAGGCTCACACGGTCATCGTCGAGCGCTCGCTTAGGCGTGCTCGGCATTGAGTTAGAAGCCTGACGAGGCGGCGTATTTCTTGGGGCCGAGTTATAACCTTGACTATTGCTATTGCCAGCACCAATGCGATTTGCACCTTCGCCATCGACAGCAGCAACGATTTCAACTCCGCCCGAAACTTTTTTATTTGACATGATCACGGCATCGTCACCCAGTTCAGCTTTAACCTGAAGCAAGGCGGTGCGCATGTCTTTGGCAAAAAATCGTTTAATCTTCAAATTGAGTACCGTATTTCAACGCATTAGAACTAGTTGCCGACAGCTTGAACAATGCGAATTTGTTTCTCGTCAGGGATTTCTTGGTAAGAGAGAACTCTTAGCGAAGGAATCGTATTCTTAACAAATTTAGCCAACGTTGAACGTAACACACCGGATGTCAACAGAACCGCGGGTTCGCCTTTGAGCTCTTGCTCTTGCGTTGCATGACTTAACGACGATTGAAGTCGCTCTGCTAAACCAGGTTCAATTCCCGCGGATTCGCCACCAGAAGCTTGCATAGTTTGATGCAATATTTGTTCCAGCTCAGGAATTAGGGTGATAACTGGTAGTTCTGGCTCTATCCCATTGATTTCCTGAACAATTAATCGTTTCAGTGAAATACGAACTGCAGCAGTCAAAATGTCAGGTTCTTGACTCTTACTTGAGTATTCGGACAAGGTTTGAACAATGGTGCGAATATCTCGAATAGGCACGGCTTCATTGAGTAAGTTCTGCAAGACTTTAACCACCACACCTAACTGCAATTGCTCAGGGACAAAACTCTCCACCAACTTCGGAGTGCTACGGCCGAGCATTTCAATCAGGTTCTGCACCTCTTCGTGCCCAATCAGCTGTGAGGCGTTGTTGGTCAGTAGTTGACTCAAATGGGTCGCCAGTACTGTCGATGAATCCACCACTGTGTACCCCAATGCTTGTGCGTGCTCGCGCTGCTCTTCACGAATCCATACCGCTTCCAAGCCAAAGGCGGGATCTATTGTTGGCTCACCTTCGATCAGACCATAGACCTGACCGGGGTTAATCGCTAACTCCATATCTGGACGGATTTCTGCTTCGCCCACCGCGACTCCCATCAGAGTAATTCGGTAGCTATTTGGCGTTAATTCTAAATTGTCGCGAATGTGTACGGCAGGGATTAGAAAGCCAAAGTCTTGTGAGAGCTTTTTCCGTACCCCTTTAACCCTTTCTAGCAATTCGCCCCCTTGATCTTTATCGACCAAAGGAATCAAACGATAGCCCACTTCTAAGCCAACAATATCAACGGGTTGGACATCATCCCAAGAAAGCTCTTTCGGTGTCGGTGAGTCTTGATCTGTGTTGGCGGGTAAATTCGGTTTCTCAGCCGCTTTTTTCTGCTTACGCTGAATCATATACGCACAGCCCGCGGCGATAGCAGCCAGCAGTAGAAAAGCGAAGTGAGGCATTCCAGGAACAATACCCATCACACCAAGAATCACCGCAGTGATCATCAATGCTTTCGGGTTATCAAACAGTTGGAACACCACCTGCTGTCCCATATCTTCATCTGTGTTTTGACGCGTGACCATGATCGCCGCACCAATCGAAAGCAACAGCGAAGGAATTTGTGCGACCAAGCCATCACCTATGGTTAGCAAGGTGTAGATTTCGACGGCTTCACCAAAACCAAGATCGTACTGAACCATACCGATGGAAAGACCACCGATGATGTTGATAAAGAGAATCAAAATACCGGCGATAGCATCGCCTTTAACAAATTTCGACGCACCGTCCATTGAACCGTAGAAGTCCGCTTCTTTGGTCACTTCCTGACGGCGGGTACGTGCTTGGTCTTGATCAATGAGGCCGGCATTCAAGTCGGCATCAATCGCCATTTGCTTACCAGGTAAAGCGTCGAGGGTAAAGCGCGCACTCACTTCAGAAATACGCCCTGCACCTTTGGTCACTACCATAAAGTTGATGATCATCAAGATGAGGAACACCACTAAACCGACGGCGTAATTACCACCAATCACCACGCTACCGAAAGCTTCAATTACGCTACCTGCAGCATTCGCGCCTTCATGACCATAGAGTAGAACCACACGCGTTGAAGCAACGTTCAATGCCAAGCGTAACAAAGTCGCAATCAACAGTACGGTAGGGAACGCCGCGAAATCTAGTGGACGTCGTGTATAAACCGTTACCAGTAACACCACCATTGACAGCGCAATGTTGAAGGTGAAAAACAAGTCGAGCAAAAACGGCGGGATGGGCAAAATGACCATCGCCAACGTCGACAGCACCATAATAGGTGCGCCAATCGCTGGCATCGCGCGTTGCGGGATCGGCGGTAATTTATGTGCAAACGGCAGAGTAAACTTCATCGTTGAGCAGCTACAATATTGGGTAAAAAGAATGACTTGTCAGGCACATGCAATATCCAGTCCAGCCACAATGTCAATTTTATGGCTATCTAGAGGCAAGAAGAGTCATGGTCAACGCCATGCTTACGAAGCCGCTATATGATTTAGTATTAATGGCAAAAAAATGGCACACCTGAAGTATGCCAACACTTTTTAAGGGTGGATATTAAACCGCACTTCTCCGGCTCGTGTTTGCGAGGAGTAATCGATACAAATCAGCCCCGACGTTGGGAACATCGGTGGCACCATATCAATGACGAACTCAGCCGTCAGATAGCCGACCAATGGTAGGTGCGAAACAATGAGTAGATTTTGATAATGGTGCACATCGACCAATGCCGATACATATTCGGCGACTTGGCCTGCTTCTCCATATGGCGTAATGTCATCACATATCTCTACTTGATCAGCAGCAAAGTATTGTGAGATGGCTTTCCAAGTTTGCTGCGCTCGAACATAAGGGCTAACCAGCACTTTGTCGAATTTCGCAAACCCTTTCTCTGCACAAGCGCGCGCCACCGCCAGTGACGCACTTTGACCATGGTCTGTTAATGCTCGATCGGCATCACTTTGCGCAAAATGCTCGGCTTCCCCATGGCGCATGATGAAAATATTCATGGTGTATTCCTGATACTATCCCGCTTTTCGTCAGCAGCGGTTTATTATGTTTGTAATGACGTCAATGCAGTTTCAAACTTCGGTCGTCACTTTGACAACCGCACTTTATCTTGAACTATCAATAATTATATCAACTCTCAAGTGAAAGACTCAGACTTTCTTAACACTCTTTGATGCACAACTTAGATTGGCGCTGATCTATGTTTTGCTCATATTTCTCAAACAGATAGTTTGCAGTCAGCGTTATCCGAGTCATAATTACTTTATTATCTATAATCCCAACCACTTGCGCTTGTGCCTTTCTACTTGCGAGTAGGCTTTGATCCAAGCGTTTATTTATGATCATTTTTGGAGTACTCAAGCGTGCATATCAGCCCTAATGACACCAACCAGTATCGATACCTCACGCTTAGTAACGGTGTCAGGGTGTTGTTAATTCACGACCCAAGTGCACAGAAGTCTGCAGCCGCTTTAGCGGTCAATGTCGGTCATTTTGATGACCCTGACGATCGTGAAGGTATGGCACACTATTTAGAGCACATGTTGTTTTTAGGCACAGAAAAATACCCGAAAGTGGGTGAATTTCAAAGCTATATAAATCAACATGGTGGCGGTAATAATGCTTGGACCGGAACAGAACACACCTGTTTCTTTTTTGACGTTGCACCCAATGTCTTTGAGCAGAGCTTAGACCGCTTTAGCCAATTTTTTACCGCACCGCTGTTTAATCCAGAAGCGCTTGACAAAGAACGCCAAGCGGTCGAGTCGGAATACAAACTCAAGCTTAGTGATGATTCTCGACGTCTGTATCAAGTCCACAAAGAATTAATTAATCCAGCCCACCCGTTCAGCAAGTTTTCCGTGGGAAATTTACAAACCCTCGGAGACAGAAACGGCGAGTCAATACGCGAAGAGATTGTCGAGTTTCACTACCAGAAATACTCAGCCGACTTAATGACGCTCTCTTTAGCCGGTGCGCACAGTCTTGATGAGATGGAAAACTGGTGCCACGACATGTTCTCGGCTATCCCTAATCATCAGTTAGCAGGAAAGTCGGTTTTAACGCCTTATTGTGATAAAAACTCGACGTCGATCATGGTCAATGTTGAACCAGTCAAAGAGATTCGCAAGTTAATCCTCACCTTTCCAATGCCAAGCATGGATGAACACTATCGCTCAAAACCGCTTTCATACTTTGCTCATCTGCTCGGTTACGAGGGCGAAGGTAGTTTGATGTTGGCACTGAAAGACCAAGATTGGATTACGTCACTGTCGGCCGGTGGTGGCACCAGTGGCAGTAACTATCGTGAATTTACTATTAGTTGCGCCCTGACTCCGGTTGGGCTCGAACATATAGACGACATTACGCAAGCCATTTTTAGCTATATTGCACTCATTCAACAGCATGGGCTTGATGAGTGGCGCTACCTTGAAAAGCAAGCGGTGCTTGAATCTGCATTTCGCTTTCAAGAGCCCGCTAGACCACTCGATATGGTTAGCCACTTGGTGATTAACATGCAGCACTACGAGGAAAGTGACGTCATCTACGGTGATTTTATGATGACACATTACGACGAAGCATTGCTTAAGTCATTGTTAGGCTATTTTACTCCGGAAAATCTGCGCACCACGCTGATCGCCCATGGCTATCAATACGATCGCACCGCAAAGTGGTACTTCACGCCTTACTCTGTGACGCCTTTTTCATCCGAGCAAATCGAACGGTTCCGTCAACCTAGCTCTTTGCCCTTTGCTCTGCCGGAGACAAATCCATTTATTTGCTACGATCTCGACCCGAAAGAGCTAGAGATACCTCACGACACACCGCAAGTACTTGAAGAGTTACCGGGATTCAAATTATGGCACCTACAAGATACTGAATTTCGTGTCCCCAAGGGGGTGATCTATGTTGCGATTGATAGCCCTCACGCCGTTGCTAATCCGCGCAATATCGTCAAAACACGCCTGTGTGTAGAGATGTTTTTAGACAGCTTAGCCACCAGTACTTATCAAGCCGAAATCGCGGGTATGGGCTATAACATGTATGCCCATCAAGGCGGAGTTACGCTTACTCTTTCCGGCTTTAGTCAACAGCAACCGGAACTGATGAAGCTGATTCTCGACCGTTTTGCTCAACGAGATTTTAGCCAACAACGCTTTAGCACCATTAAACAGCAATTGCTGCGAAACTGGCGAAATTCAGCACAAGACAGGCCCATCTCCCAACTATTCAATGCACTAACGGGAGTTTTACAGCCCAACAATCCCCCCTACTCTGTGTTGTTAGATGCGTTAGAGTCGATTGAGGTCAATGAACTCGCCAGTTTCGTTGATAGCATTTTGGCTGAGCTGCATGTCGAAATGTTTGTTTATGGTGATTGGACCAAAGCGGATGCGCTGTCACTAGGCAATACAGTCAAAAATGCTTTGCGTGTCAAAGATCAGCAATATGAAGAGGCATTACGTCCGCTAATCATGCTTGGCAAAAGTGGGACTTTCCAACGCGAAGTGTTATGTGACCAAGAAGACTCTGCAATCTTAGTTTACTACCAATGTGACGATTCCAGCGCACGCAACATCGCACTTTATTCGCTCGCGAACCATTTAATGTCCGCAACGTTTTTTCATGAAATACGCACCAAACAACAACTCGGCTACATGGTCGGTACTGGTAACCTACCGCTCAATCGTCACCCTGGTATTGTTCTGTATGTTCAATCTCCCAATGCCGCGCCGGTCGACCTGATTCGATCGATTGATGAGTTTCTCAACGCCTTCTATATGGTGCTACTTGAGCTCAATGAGTACCAATGGCACAGCAGTAAACGTGGACTATGGAATCAAATCGCTACGCCAGATAGCACCTTACGCGGACGTGCTCAGCGCCTTTGGGTTGCCATTGGCAATAAGGACAGTGAATTTAACCAAAAAGAAGTGGTACTCGCCGAACTGAAAAAGCTCACCCGCACCGATATGATTCGTTTTGTGGTTAACGAGCTTAAGCCCAGAATGGCCAATCGACTGATCATGCATGCTCAAGGTAATGCTCATCACGAGTCACAGCCACTCGACCTTGGCCAAGAGATAGGCTCAATTGAAGAGTTTCAATTGAGACCTAAAGATATCGAGTTAGGCTGATTGCTCAGACTCAACAATACGTTTTAATGAATAAGGATGGAGCTTGATACAAACCCCCTGATACTTAAACGCAACAGTCGGGTTATTCAAGCGCTCTCCTTCGCCTTTCGGACTCGAGAGCTTGGTCTTTACGCCCAAGGCAGAGAGTTTGTCCCAGCGCTTACCCAAAGAAGGAAAACGCGAGATCAGGTCGGTTAGGTAATCTTGCGCGGCCTGAGCCGGCGAAGGTACAACAAATTCTACGTGCTCCCAGCCCTGCACTGGGTAGTGTTTACCTGCAGCTGGATAAGGTAGCTCTAAGCACTCAATCGTCCATCCACCAGCTTTGAGCGGACAGTCAAACAACAGTACGATAATCGGACGGCCATTGATTTGTGCTTGTGAAATCACTTTAGCTTGCTTTTGCCATTGATGATGCGCTTGTTTCGCCAATTCGACATCATTGATTCGCAACGCGATATGATCGGCTTGAAAGTCAGTAAGATTAATATCCAAAATCTCGCTTAGACTTTGAATTTTATGCATAAAGTCATCGAGATTAGCGATCATTTGATCTGGCATTAGTTGAGCATTTATCAGCTGTTGAGACATTTTTATCTATCCAAAATGTTGATTTCTCCGCAATAGTATCAAGATCGCTAGTAAAAGTAGAAAATTTCCCAGTTAACTCCCTATGTGCGCGCCGATAAAATTGCTATTATGTGCGCCAAATTTATCAACTAAATCCAGGTATGCATTGATTCCACTCCGTGGATAATATTCAGCACTTATCCCTGTAAGAGCCTGAGTAAATCAGAATGCACACCTAGCCAATTCCCAAGAATTGAAGGAACCGCGTGTGAATATCCAAGCACTTATTAATGACAAAGTATCTCAGGCTTTAGAAGCCGCTGGCGCACCTGCAGGCAGCCCTGCTGCTGTTCGCCAATCAGCAAAACCACAGTTTGGTGACTACCAAGCCAACGGTGTGATGGGCGTTGCGAAAAAACTAGGTACTAACCCACGTGAGTTTGCCCAAAAAGTACTGGATGTTCTTGACCTTGATGGAATCGCAAGCAAAACAGAAATTGCAGGTCCTGGCTTCATCAATATTTTTCTTAGTGAAGAATTCTTAGCAAAACAAGCCGAAGTGGCACTGCAAGATGCCCGTTTAGGGGTGAGTGCGGCTGAGCAACAAACCATCGTCGCAGACTACTCGGCACCTAACGTTGCGAAAGAGATGCACGTTGGCCACTTACGCTCAACCATCATCGGTGATGCGGTTGTCCGTACACTTGAGTTTTTAGGCCACAAAGTGATTCGTGCCAACCACATCGGTGACTGGGGTACTCAGTTTGGTATGTTAATTGCCAACCTTGAACGTGTTCAGCAAGAGTCAGGCGAAGTTTCAATGGAGCTTTCAGACCTTGAGGCTTTCTACCGTGAATCGAAAACACTTTACGATGAAGATCAAGAGTTCGCGGCAAAAGCACGTAGCTATGTGGTTAAACTTCAAAGTGGTGATCAGTACTGCGCAGATATGTGGAAGAAGCTGGTTGACGTGACGATGATCCAAAACCAACGCAACTACGACCGTCTCAATGTCTCTCTAACTCGCGATGACGTCATGGGCGAAAGCATGTACAACGATATGCTGCCGGGTATTGTTGCGGATCTAAAAGAGAAAGGCATCGCTCAAGAAGACGATGGTGCTCAAGTCGTCTTCCTTGAAGAGTACAAGAACAAAGATGGTGAGCCAATGGGCGTTATCATCCAAAAACGTGACGGTGGCTACCTATACACCACCACAGATATCGCGTGTGCCAAATACCGTTACGAAACGTTAGGCGCGGATCGCGTACTGTACTTCATCGACTCTCGCCAACATCAGCATCTAATGCAAGCTTGGAGCATCGTTCGTAAAGCAGGTTATGTGCCTGAAGAAGTGACTTTAGAGCACCACGCGTTTGGTATGATGCTAGGTAAAGATGGTCGTCCATTTAAAACTCGCGCAGGCGGCACGGTTCGCTTGGCTGATTTGTTAGACGAAGCGCAAGAGCGCGCTATCAAACTGATCGAGTCGAAGAACCCACAACTGGATGCCGATGAAAAAACCAACATTGCGACCACTGTTGCAATGGCTGCGGTTAAATATGCCGACCTTTCTAAGCACCGTACTACCGACTATGTTTTCGACTGGGACAACATGCTTGCTTTTGAGGGCAACACAGCACCATACATGCAGTATGCTTACACTCGTGTTGCGTCTATTTTCGCTAAAGCTGGCATCGCGATGGATGATCTGCAAGGCGGCATCAAAGTAACTGAAGAGAAAGAAAAGGCCTTGATTGCTAAATTGCTTCAGTTCGAAGAGGCCGTACAGTCTGTTGCACGCGAAGGTCAGCCACATATTATGTGTAGCTACCTGTTTGAGCTTGCAGGTCAGTTCTCAAGCTTCTACGAAGCATGCCCTATTTTGAGCAGCGAAGACGAGTCAATCAAACTAAGTCGTTTGAAGCTTGCAGCACTCACAGCGAAAACCATTAAACAAGGTCTATCGCTACTGGGTATTGAAACCCTTGAACGTATGTAAGTAATTCGAGATTCGAGATAAATTAAGAGGTTGGCGTGAGAGCGTCAACCTTTTGTTTTATTTGACGTATACTCTCCACATTACTCTCTAATTGGAACACTATCATGAGCTTTGAACTTCACCCTCAACTCGCGCAAGATACGACCGTGATCGGGCACTTCCCGCTTTGTGTTGCTCTGCTGCACAAAGACAATGCCGTGCCTTGGGTAATACTGGTACCTAAGCGTGAACAGCTCAAAGAGTTACATCACCTGCCAATGCAAGAGCAGCAGCAATTTTTGTACGAGTCACAAGCGGTTAGCCAAGCGCTTGAAGCAACGTTTCGTCCTGATAAGTTGAACCTTGGCGCACTAGGTAATATGGTGCCACAACTGCATATCCATCATATTGCACGCTTTAAGGACGACATCGCCTGGCCTGGCCCAGTGTGGGGCAACACTCGTGGTGAACAGCGTAACGAGCAAGAACAAGCACAGCTGCAGACTCGTATTCGCAATGTTCTGTCACTCAGTTCTCTGTTTACTCCCAGTTAAACAAAACCGCTCATCAAGAGCGGCTTTTTAATCCTTATTACATGGTGACGGTCAACGAGATCGCATTGCTATCAATACAAGTGTAGCGCACCCTAATCACTTTCTGTTTCTCATTGGTATCGACCAAACGAGAAATTCGCCCCTTTCTGATCCATACCGAAAGCATCGCATCAACTCCATCTTCACTAAGGTGAAACTGTTTCGCTAGCTCTTTTCGGCTGACACTCGCGTGTTGATCCAGATACGCTTTCAATTGAGCAAGAATCATAGTGCAGCAACCTCTATCAGCTCAGACTGACGAGCACCACGAGATTTAAGCATGCGGTAAGTTATCAGCCCAATAGCGACAATCGCCACAATCCAACCAACACTTGAGAGCGGATGGTCCATAAAGTGGGTGACCTGATAGAACAGGGTCGCTCCACCATACGCTAAGCCCATCGTCCAAAGAGCAATAAATCTGGCATAAGTCGAACCAAACTCGCGCACATAGGCTCCCATTGCTGCGACACACGGTGTGTAGAGTAAGATAAAAATCAGATAAGCGAATGCGGCACTGCTTGAAGCGAAGTAACCTTTAAGATTGCCAAAGATCGAACTGTCGACATCTTGTTCCGCTGCCACGGTTTGACTATCAGAAAGATCGCCAACTTCAATCCCGAGCGGATCGGAGTAGCTTAGATTGGCTAAGTTGTCAGGAATTGACATCACAGCTTGTTCTAGACTTGCCAGTAAATCATATTCTTCTGCTTCACCTTCACTAGGTGCGTACAGGCTATTTAGTGTGCCCACTACCGCCTCTTTGGCAAAAATACCAGTAATGATACCAACCGTAGCAGGCCAGTTGTCTTCTTTAATCCCCATAGGAGCAAACACAGGTGTGACCATTTGCGATGCTTTGGATAAGACAGAATTCTCGCTGTCTTCATTACCGAAGCTACCATCGGTACCTACTGAGTTTAAAAAACTCAAGATAGTAACAACCACAACTATGGTTTTACCCGCACCAAGAACGAACCGCTTAAGTTTTTGCCAGGTTTTGAGTACGACATTACGCAGAGTTGGTAGCTCATAATCCGGCATTTCCATCACTAAGCTATCACTTGAACCCGGATACAAGGTTTTCTTCAGTACAAACCCGGTAAATACCGCGGCGGCAATACCCAATAAATACAAAGCAAATACGATATTTTGACCACTTTGTGGAAAGAAAGCCGCAGCGAATAAAGCATAAACAGGTAAACGTGCACCACACGACATAAAGGGCGCCATAGAAGCGGCAAGTTTACGCTCACGCTCTTGATCTAGAGTTCGCGTCGCCATAATAGATGGCACATTACAACCAAACCCAAGAACCAACGGCACAAATGCTTTACCAGGTAAACCAATCTTTTGCATCACTTTGTCGAGAACGAAAGCCGCGCGCGACATGTAACCTGAACTTTCCAATACCGCTAAAAATAGGTACAGACAAGCAATCACAGGAATAAAGGTTGCGACCGTTTGAACACCGCCGCCTACACCGTTAGCAATCAGCGTAACTAACCAAACAGGCAAATGGTCATCGAGTAGATAATGACCGCCATCAACCAAAATGGCCCCGACACCAATATCGAAGAAATCGATAAATGCACTACCAATATTGATTGAAAACATGAACATGCAGTACATAACAATAAAAAAGAAGGGAACGCCAACCCATTTGTTAAGGATGACATTATCGACTTTTTCGGTAAAGCTATGACTCAACTTACCTTGTGACCGACGTACACGTTGACATAACTGATGCAAAAAAGTGTATTTAACATCGGCCACCAACAGGTCGATATCAAGCCCTACTCGATTTTGGGTCGCTTGAATCGTTTCACGTTGTGGCTGGGTCAAGCGATTTAAAACCAATAAATCGTTTTCCAACGCTCGAATTGCTAATGCGCGCTGCGCCACTTGCGTCGGCTGATCAAAACTCGTTTCCACTTGTGCGATGGCGGATTCAAACTCGTGACCATAGTCGAGCTGCAATTCGTCCAAGGCCACACCAAGAACAAGCGCTTTATGCAAACGCTCTTTAAAATACGCCACTTGTGACTTGTTGTTGGCTGAAATCGCCACCACTGGACAGCCCAAGGCTTTTTCTAGCGCTTTAACATCGATGCTTTGACGCTCGCGCTTGAGCGCATCCATCTTATTTAAAACCACCATCATTGGTCGTCCAAGCTCACGCAGTTGCAATGTCATATACAGGCTGCGTTCTAAGCAAGTCGCGTCGACAACGTTAATAATCAGGTCGGCCGGATGCGTTAATACCGCGCGTGATGCGATCGATTCATCGATACTATTGCCATCATTACCACTATCGAGAGCATAGATACCCGGCAGATCCGTCAATGAAAATTCGTCTCCCGCATGAGTATAACGCCCGGTTTTTTTCTCGACCGTAACCCCCGCCCAGTTCCCCACTTGTTGCTTAGCGCCCGTTAAACCGTTAAATAGGGTCGTTTTACCACTATTCGGGTTACCTACGGTTAAAATTGAATATTGCATCAGCTCATCTCCACAACAATTGAATCGGCGATATTGGTGCGTACTGCAAGTGAAATACCACGTACTTCAACTTGAAGCGGATCTCCCATTGGAGCCCGACGGACTAATCTCACTGGCGTTTGTGGCAATAAGCCCATTACCATCAATTTCTTTCTGACATCATTTGACAGTTGTTCAAAGCCAATGATCGTCGCTTTTTGCCCTTGCTGTAGCTGTGATAGTTTCATAAACAAGCCATTTAGATATAAATGAGAAGTATTTCTATTATTGATTGCAATAATAGCGATATACCTAGCGAATAATCTTGTCTGAAATCAATGTTTGCAGGTATAGAAGGGTAAAAAACGTCAAAAAAATCTCCGTTAATTACGTCAAAGACACGCTAATCTAGGTGGTTTCTTTACTTGGAGTGATATTGATGAAGAGAAATATAGAAATAAAACATTAAAAATCAGAAACTTAAAATGATGTCGTTTTTCTTATACTAACTTGGCGTTAATTTTATAAATAAAAAAAGCAAGTCCGATTATAGTTAATCCCGTCGAGAGGCTACAACCTTAAGGCAACAACATTTAAATTCCAGAGGTGGTGCAAACAGCACCACTCCGGCAGCAAGCGAAGGTGTCATTGGCACCCGTGGTATGGTCCCCCCGGCTGTACCACGAAATTTTTTTTCTTCTCTCTCCTACTTTTCGATTAATTCCACTAACCACACTAACTCACGCATTAAACATCATCTTGTTGCTCGACAAACTGTGTGGGTGACATTCCAAACCGATGCTTGAAACGTTGGCTAAAGTAAGAAGGATCATTAAACCCGCACTCAAATGCGACATCCGAAACCTTACCGCCAGCTAATAATCTGCGGCAAGCGTGATCTAAACGCGTATCGTTGAGGTGTTCAGTAAAGGTTTTATCAAAAGCCGACTTGACCCGACGTTGCAGACTGCGTTCTGAGATGTAGAGCATTTTAGCTGCAACGGAAGTACTGAACTCAGGGTCCGTGTACTGCTTTTCAACCAAGTCGACCAATTTGTCTAACCACGGGTCGTGCTGCAGTCGGCTATCTTTTGGCACATCCTGCTGTGTAGTGGCCGTCGATTTCTCTTCAAATACTTCGCTGGTTGGCCAAGATAACTCAAGCAAGTTGCGTTCTGCTGAAGAGTGGCTATAGATTTTACCGCCGCTTTGCGCCACCAAGTCCACTAAGCCGTAGGTATTGGTTGACTCGCTTTGCTCGGGTGCGGCGCCTTGGTCGAGCATAGAAAACGTGACCCAATCATCTCTTCGGTTCAACTGTATCACAACAGTTTGGTTGCGATAGCAACGCTTGACGATACCATCGAAGATAAGATTAAACATCTCATCAAGGTTGAAGACTTTAAGACTGATATAGAAGCCATCACTCACTTCTATATCGACATGGACGCCCGCTCTATCGAGCTCTTTTTGCCAGCCACGCAGTACCGATTGAACGATCAAACTGAGATTATACACAGGTAACGCCTGACCATTAGTCGAACGTATGTTGACCAACAGATCAAGTTGTTTCACTAAGTAGTCTACCGCAGCTTGACTGATCTCTTGTCTATCAGTTTGATTCAACAACTTGTCACGCAACGCATGGATAGACTCGATATAAATTAAGCCTCGCACCTGCAGTTGTTTACGTAACTGTTGATTGTTATCGACCAGAACACGGCTTTGATGGCGAAGCTGATTGGTTTTCAGTGCCACTTGTGCTCGCAAATCACGATTTGACTTAGCCATAATACGTGAACGCCAAAAGGCGATGGCAGAAACAATGACCATCGTGAGTAACACATACATCAACCCAGCATAAGATGACGTATACCATGGCTCATTAACCGTAAAATCAAAATGCTTAATGTCACTCTGTTCAATCCCATTGCGCAGTGCGCGCACTTCGAGGGTGTAACGACCAGGCTTTAAGTGCTCAATCGAGAGTGTTGCCCCATCAAGCATCGTCCATGTTTCATCACGAACGAGTCGGTACTCAAGATCGAGATTACTTGAACTCGGTACAATACCAAATTGGAAAAATAACGACTCTCCATAGCTTATTTCCAACGGAGATTGAACAGTGTTACCGAGTGAATACAACTGTTGATTTTGTTTAATTTGACTAAAGATAACTTCGGCTTTTGGCAGCACGCTGTCACTAAGTTGGCGGGTATCAATTTCGACGAATGTGTTGCGGGCACCCAACAATAATGCCTCTTTACTGCCACTACTGTAGCTACACAGCGCTGAAATAAACTCATTGTTAATCAGGCCTAGAGGTTCGCCGTAATGACCTTCAAGTCTCCCTGAGTCTGAGTATCTAGATAACCCACTCGACGAGGTTAACCACACTCCCGTCTCGTTCTTTAGTAAACACTTGGGGGTAACATGCCCATCCACCATAGTTAGCGGTTGAGTCTGCTGGCTGTCGATGTCGAACCTATAAGCACCATAACGACCGACAACCCACAACTCACTCTCCGAGATCTGTTCAATATCAATCACCTCACCATAGGTCACACTTTCTCCGACAAATCGTACCTCACCATCACGCAATAGGTAGATACCGTGTTCAGTTCCCAGCGTCAGATAGCCTTGATGGGTGACAAACATATGCGTCAATTGCGCAGGTAAGTATTGGTCGATCATCCACTCCGAGCCAAATGAGGTGTATTGTCTACTCGTCAGGTGATAGCTCCATAACTGGTTATTGCTTGCTCCCCACAATAGATTCTGCTCATCGAACTCAATAAAGCGCACATCGCTCTGTTGTAGTGTTTTAGGTAAATCAGTGTCGACCCTCTCTCCGGTAATGGCATCAATACCGACAATACCCTGCCCGGTGGCGAGCCATAAAACCCCGTCACGCTGCTCAAAGTCATTCACTTTACCTTGGTAAACTAATTTTCTAGGTTCAAGGTCAGTGGCCCCAAGACGATAGATGCCACGATTGGTCAACATCCAATAGCCGTCTTGCGTCGAGGCGCTTTGCAGTTTTATCGCCACTTCACTATTTCGACCATAACTGCTGGGCAAGTATGCATAGCGTACAAAGTGACGTGAAAAGGTCGAGAAATAGCGTACTCCCCGATCCGTGGCTATCCATATCCCACCACGATGATCATTGAGCAACGCATAGATTTTCTCACCAGTGAGTTTATTTCCAGCCCAAAAACCTTGATCAAATTGACGAGTTTCATCGCGACTAAAGGTATAGATGAACAAGCCTTTCTCGGTACCAATCCAATACTCTTGTTCGGTTTCAGTAATACTCAATACATGGTTATTGGAAATACGCTTGACTGGTTTATGTGGGTTATAAATATCGAATACCAGCGCACCATTTAAGCTTCCTACCACCAGTTCATTGCGCGCTGAAGAAAAATAGAGTGTCTCGGCGTAATGACTGCCAGAGCTAGTGACATGTTTAAACGTCTGCTGCTGAGAAAGAAACACGCCAGAATTGGTCGCTAGCACCCACTTTGAATGGACAAGTTTGGCATCGTTTATCGTAATTTTCGCAGACTGATTATATTGATAGAGCTCAGTGAGTGAGTATTGGGTTAGTTCACCAGTATCAATAAGATAGGTATAAAAATTGTGCTGATCGGAGAGCCAAATAAAGCGTTGTGAGGCGCCAATAGAAAGGATTTCCGTTCCAGGAGTCAGGTTTAAAACCAGCTGCTTTTCCTGATTAGGTACCGTTCGATAGAGTTCGTTTTGAAAAAAGGTCCAAAAAGCATTATCAGCAAAGGCGATCTGCTCTGCTTCGTGCTCAAGGGCTGACCCCCACTCCGGCATGATATGCTGGCCATCAAAAAACAGCACTTGATTACGTACATCCTGCAACCAGATGCCGCCGCCATCGGCACGAAACAAGTTTTTAGCCGCAAAGACTTTTCCCTCTGCCAAACTGGGGAGGGGATAAAAAACTTTGGGCGAGGTATTCAATGCCTGAACCTCTACACTAAATAGCAACATGTAGAGTATCAGCAATAGTTTCTTCACTTATTTCCGTCCTGGGCTACAACCAAAGGGCGATGATAGCGCGACCAAAGGTAACAAAGTAGCTTAGTGTTATTTTGTGACGATAAATTACCTAAGAAATAAGTCGATTAACAAGTGATGTGAAGCAATTAGTGCCGACTTTCTCGGTAGCTTCACAGATAGTGAATCAACCGAGAAAGTAAAGCTATCTTTGGTCGTCAATCAGTCAGAACTCAAACAGTGGCTAAAGCTATCTGCCAATTGCTGTTTAAACGTAAAATAACCACCTGGTTTTACTTCAATATCACTCCCAATAGGATCCAATACGCCGATATTGGTGTCGCTACCTCGAGTAACAGACTGGACAACAGCAGGTGTAAACTGAGGCTCAGTGAACAAGCAGTAAACGTCATTACCAGAGAGCGCTTTGCGAATCGAAATCAATGTTTTAGCCCCTGGTTTTCGGTCTGGGCTAATGGTGAAGTAACCAAGATGGTTGAGGCCATAATCTTGCTCGAAATAACCATATGCGTCATGGAAAACATAGTAACCACGGGCTTTTATTGGCGCGAGTTGCTGCTTGATAGCTTGATGCTGCTGTTCTAGCTGACGGTTAAATGAGGCTAAATTGGTCAGGTATTGCGAGCGATGTTGAGGGTCTGCATCAGCCATAGCCAGCGCAATAGCTTGCGCGACTTGTTTTGTCGGTAGATAACCAAGCCAAAAATGCGAATCATAACTTCCGTGATCATGGCCCTCATGGCTGTGGTTACCCTGCACATATTCACGTAGGGCTAAATCTGGAATCTGGCTTAATGTCAGTACCTTTGCTCGCCCATCAAGGATTTTACCCAAAAACGGTTCAAGATCTTGTCCATACCATATGACCAAGTCTGCAGAATGGATGCGTTTGACATCAGACGGGCGTAATGCGTAATCATGTGGTGAAGTATTTGAGGACAACAGCACATCAGGTGTATTAATACCCTTAGCGATTTCAGTCGCAATCAACTGAATGGGTTTAATACTGGTTAACACCGTAGCGGCTTGGGCGGTACTTATCGTGGCCAAAAAAATGGCACACGCCGAGAAAAATTGTTTCATGACGAAGGACTACTGACTGGTTTAAGTGAGGAACAAATGTTACATTATAACAATAAACAATTGCAAATGAGTTCCATTCATGTCGACTCTAGTCGAACTAAATGATATCTGCGTTCACTTCGACCAACGTAAAGTGCTTGATAACGTCAGCTTACGTCTAAACCGTGGTGAAATTACCACCTTGATTGGCCCGAATGGTGCTGGAAAGTCGACCTTAGTCAAAGTTCTACTGGGACTGCAACGTCAATTTAGTGGTCAAGTGACAAAAACAAAAGGGTTAAAGATAGGTTACGTTCCGCAAAAGCTTAAACTGAACGACTCTCTACCGCTTAACGTTGACCGATTTTTACAGCTGGCAGGGAAATACAGCCGTCAGGAAATCAACGATGCGCTCAAACTCGTCGGCGCAGAGCACTTAGCCCATAGCAATATGCATTCACTGTCAGGTGGAGAGACTCAACGTGTACTTCTTTCGCGTGCACTTTTGCAACGTCCCGATCTGCTTGTCCTTGATGAACCTGCTCAAGGGGTCGATGTACAGGGGCAAATCGACTTGTATGATCTGATCGATACCATTCGTCATCGCTTCAATTGCGCGGTATTCATGGTGTCACACGACCTACACCTAGTGATGGCTAAAACCGATGATGTGGTTTGTCTCCATCATCATATCTGTTGCTCTGGTGCCCCCGCAGATATTGCTCAGCATCCGAGTTATATTGCTCTGTTTGGTCACAATCATCAACAATCACTGGCTTTTTATCATCACCAACATGATCATCACCACCACGACTTGGCAGGCCAACCAGTGACTGGCGAAGCCACTGACTGTTCACATCATTCTCACGGGCATCATCATGATTGAGTTTCTCTTGCCTTCAATTTTTGCTGGTTTGGGTATCGCCGCCATTGCCGGCCCGCTAGGTTCATTTGTTGTCTGGCGCCGTATGGCTTACTTTGGCGACACACTGGCGCACGCCTCTTTAATGGGCTTAGCACTTGGTTTCCTACTCAATATTAACTTATACCTAGCTCTGACGGTTTGCTGCCTTGCATTAGCTATCTTGTTGGTCACGTTACAAAAGCAGCAACTTGTCGCGACAGATACCCTACTTGGCATATTGGCCCATAGCTCACTTTCACTCGGACTTGTTGCCGTTAGCTTTCTCGATAATGTGCGTATTGATTTGATGAGTTACTTATTTGGTGACTTGTTAGCGGTATCACCAAGCGATCTGATCTACATCTATTCTGGTGTGGTTTTAGTCGGCTTAGTACTTTTTGCCTTCTGGCGCCCGCTTCTATCAACCACGGTAAACGAAGAACTTGCTGCCGTTGAAGGGCATAACATTGATTTAATGCGATTAATTTTAATGCTGTTGGTTGGCTTAGTGATCGCCATCGGCATGAAGTTTGTTGGCGCACTGATCATGACCTCGCTACTGATCATTCCCGCTGCGACCGCACGTCGACTAGCTCGAACGCCTGAACAGATGGCGATGTTTGCCGCACTGATTGGTGCAATCGCGGTTCTGATTGGCTTATCGATGTCATGGCACTATGACACCCCAGCAGGGCCTTCGGTTGTATTGAGTGCAACGGCCATGTTTATGCTGTCACAAATGACCAAGTCGAGAAGTTAAGCGACCAAAAAACAAATAAAAGGGGCGGATTCACATCCGCCCCTTTTATTATTGTTACTCACGATTGGTCACTTAAGCGCCTTCGTTATGCAGCTCAAGGTTGGCTAAATCTTGTTGTATTTCACGTTGAACCTTTGCGTCATCACTACGCAGCGACTCTAGAAAGTCGAGGTAGTTTTGATCAATGTCGCCGGTAACATACTCGCCATTAAATACCGAGGTTTCGAACTTCGCAATATCGGTATTACCGCAGCCTACCGCCTGAACTAAATCTTCTAACGTCTGGAAGATAAGCTCGTCAGCACCAATCTGCTTACAGATGGCGTCGTTGTCACGGCCATGAGCAATCAACTCGACAGCACTTGGCATATCGATACCATACACGTTAGGGAAACGAATTTCCGGCGCGGCTGACACCATGAAGACTTTCTTCGCCCCAGAGTCACGTGCCATCTCGATGATTTGTTCAGAGGTAGTACCGCGTACAATAGAGTCATCTACCAGTAATACATTCTTATCTTTAAACTCAGATCGAATCGCATTCAGTTTGCGGCGTACCGATTTTTTACGCTGCTGTTGACCCGGCATAATAAACGTACGACCGACATAGCGGTTCTTAACGAACCCCTGGCGGTATGGTTTGTCGATCGCTTGTGCAATCTGCAGCGCGATATCGCATGAAGTTTCAGGAATTGGAATAACAACGTCGATATCAAGGTGACTGTACTCATCACGAATACGCTCACCGAGTTTTTTACCCATTTCAACACGTGCACTATAAACCGAGATTTTATCGATGAAAGAGTCTGGACGTGAGAAGTAAACGAACTCGAAAATACATGGGTTAAGGCTTGGATTATCAGCACATTGCTTAGTATGTAGCTGACCGTCAAAGGTCGCATAGATAGCTTCACCAGGTGCCACATCACGAATGAAATCAAAACCAACGGCATCTAAAGCAACAGACTCAGAGGCAACCATATATTCGGTTGCTCCATCTATTTCACGCTTACCAAGACAAAGAGGACGAATACCATTTGGATCGCGAAACGCCACCATGCCATGGCCGATAATCATCGCAGTGACCGCATAGGCACCACGAATCGTACGATGAACATTGGTTACCGCACGAAATACATCATCGGTAGTGACATTGCCTTTAACCGTATCAATTTCATGCGCAAGGACATTGAGAAGCACTTCTGAATCAGACGTCGTGTTGATGTGGCGACGATCTTTTTCGAACAGTTTTTGGCGAACCTCAGCGGCATTGGTTAAGTTACCGTTGTGTGCAAGCGTGATACCAAATGGTGAGTTCACATAGAAAGGCTGGGCTTCAGAAGAACTTGAGCTACCCGCAGTAGGGTAACGTACATGACCAATGCCGACGTGACCTTGAAGGCGTTGCATGTGCTTCGCTTCAAATACATCCTTGACTAAACCGTTCGCCTTACGCAGACGAAAACGATTGCTATCTATGGTACAAATGCCCGCGGCATCTTGGCCACGGTGCTGCAATACCGTCAACGCATCATAGATAGACTGGTTTACAGGCGAAGTGCCCACGACTCCAACAATACCACACATGTCTTAACCCTCGATTTTCGACAATAGCTGGCGCGTTATAGCGCGCCAGATAAGAAACTTGATGTTGCTTGCAAATGTTCAAAGAAAGGTGCAATCACACGGCTAAACTCCGGGACCAATTGCGAACCTCTCCACCATTGCGAATCAGGAAACGTTGTAAACGCGTCCATGAAAAAGAGTGCAGCTGAAACAATCAAAACACCGCGTAAGCCACCAAAGACCACACCCAATACTCTGTCTGTTCCAGACAAACCCGTTTTTTGCACCAGTTGCGCTATGACGTAGTTGATCACAGCCCCTACAATTAGAGTAGCAATAAACAAGGCTGCAATCGCGGCGCCATTTCGAATCATGTCATCTTGAATACGCGTAAAGTAGACCGCTAATTTAGCGTAATACTGGCTGGCGATAAAAAAAGCACCAAACCAAATAACAAGTGACAAGGCTTCTTTAGTGAAACCACGAACTAAACTGATCAAAGCCGACAGGCCTATCACACCTAAAATGACAATATCTAACGGATTCATTTTGTACTTACATCTTAAGTTGGCGCGCATTTTAACAGAAAAAACGCTGACGCAAACGTTTTCTTATGGGTTTAGTGGTTTAAATTTGAGCAATTGACCTTTTGAACCAGTAATTTTTTCTAGCTCAATGATCTGGCGCTCGAGTTTACTCTTTGATACATCTGGGCCAATGATCACTCGAGTAAAACCATTTTCTGGTTTTGTATGGGCTTGATAACCGCGTTTTTGCAGATCCTTAACTAGGTTCTTCGCATTCTCGGCATTTTTGAGCGCCATCAATTGTACAATCCAACCACTTTCTTGGTATTCATTACGCTCGGGGACCGCTTTAATTTCAACCGTCAGCGGCGCATCTTGAGCCTGATTCGATTCAGCATTTTCGACAACTTCAACGGGCGTTGGCGGAAGGCTTTGTGAATCATCAACAGGGTCGAGAATTTCAAAGCTCTCGAGTTCACTATCAAGTTCAGGTTTAAGGGGAATACTTGCTATCTCTTCTTGATAGTGCGCCTTTTTACCATCGAGTAGATCAGGTAAAACGATGACACCAATAGCAACCAATATAATGGTGCCAACAAGACGGTTTTGAAACTTGCTCGCCATTTACTCTCCTTTGCTCTGCCAATGCTCTAGTACTTCACCCACCGTGTGGAATGAACCGACGACAAGAATGACATCGTCTTTAGTCGCGTTTGTCATCGCTGCTTTAAAAGCACTGACAGGGTTATCGTATTGTTGCGTTTGATGGGCCAAATGTTGGGTCAACTCGTGCGCTTTAGCCGCACGTGGACCAGACAAGGAGGCCGGATACCAGTGCTCAGCAATCGGCGCTAAAACTTCCAATGTCGCTGCAATATCTTTGTCGTGTAGCATCGCAACCACTGTGTGAATCGTTTGAGTTGGATAGTGCTGTTTTACGCGCTCGACCAAATATTGGGCAGAATGAGGATTATGCGCCACATCCAGTAAAACAGTTGGCTGTTGCGATATCACCTGCATACGCCCAGGTAAAGTAGCTCGCTCTAAGCCATTAACGATATTAACATCCGACAGGTCTAGATTCGCCGTGGCTAATGCCATTAACGCCGTGGCAGCGTTGGGCAACGGTAAACTAGGCAATGGGAGTTGCTCTAAACAGTAGCTGCCATGCGTCCATTGCCACTGCGTGTCACTGGTTTGCTCAAAGCGGTACTGAATATCGACTTGATAAAACTCCGCGCCTATGTCGTCGGCGTGGGCTGCGACTGTCACGGGAGCTTTAGGCTGACCACAAATTGCTGGTCTACCACTACGGTAGATACCCGCTTTTTCAAAACCAATTACGTTAATGTCATCACCGAGCCAATCTACATGGTCAATCGCTAAACTGGTGATAACCGAAACATCGTGATCGACAACATTAGTGGCATCTAAACGCCCGCCAAGGCCAACTTCGAGCAGCACGACATCGACATTCTCAGTTTGGAACAGGCGCAAGGCGGCCAATGTGCCATATTCAAAAAAGCTTAGACTGATCTCACCGCGCTGTTTCTCAATGAAATCAAACGATTGGGCGATTTTATCATCGGCCATATCTTGGCCATTGATGCGCACGCGTTCGTTATAACGAATCAGGTGTGGCGAACTATAAACGCCGACAGAATACCCTGCATCAAGCAGTATCGCCTCCATTAAAGCGCAGGTAGACCCTTTGCCATTGGTACCAGCGACAGTAATAACAGTAGGAGCGGGTTTGGTCAGGTTGGCTGACTGAGCGACGGCTTGAACGCGTTCAAGACCGAGGTCGATTGCTGAAGTGTGGATGTTAGTTAAATAATCAAGCCACATCGATAGAGGTGATGTGGCTTGAGGAATTTGGTGTTGACTCATCTAACTTTAACCAATTGATTGTGGTTGCTTGTTAGTGAGTTACTTTACCCTTTTTCGTCCGCTTCTGGTACAGAATAAGCAGCTTGATTTGGTGAATCGTTAACAGAAACCACCAAAGGTGATGATTTATTGTTCATCTTCGCCATTAGGCTACCAATACGCTGACGCATTTCACGGCGATCAACGATCATGTCGATAGCACCGTGATCCAATAGGAACTCACTGCGTTGGAAACCTTCAGGGAGATCTTCACGTACTGTTTGCTCAATAACACGACGACCAGCAAAACCGATTAGGGCTTTAGGCTCGCCAATGTTGATGTCACCAAGCATTGCCAGACTTGCCGATACACCACCCATAGTTGGGTCAGTCATTACCGAGATAAACGGTAGACCTTTAGCCGACAAACGCTCAAGTGCTGCACTGGTTTTTGCCATCTGCATCAATGACATCAGCGCTTCTTGCATACGCGCGCCGCCACTGGCCGAGAAACAAACCAAACCACACTCGTTTTCGATGGCCGCTTCTACCGCACGCACAAATCGAGCGCCGACTACCGATCCCATAGAGCCACCCATAAATGAGAACTCAAAGGCACAGGCAACGATCGGCTGGCTAAGAAGCTCGCCTTTCATTACGATCAAGGCGTCTTTCTCTCCACTATTTTTCTGTGCAGCTGAGAGACGATCTTTGTACTTTTTCGAATCACGGAACTTAAGCTTATCTTGTGGCTCAAGCTCACTAGCAAGTTCGACACGATTTCCCTCATCAAGGAAAGTCTCGAGACGACGACGTGCTCTCATTCGCATGTGATGGTCACATTTCGGACACACTTCTAGGTTACGCTCAAGTTCAGCGTGGTAAAGCACCTGTTCACATGAAGTACATTTAGTCCAAACCCCTTCAGGGATAGACGCTTTACGAGAAGTAACGATGTTGCTTTTTTCTAAAATCTTTTCAAGCCAACTCATGGAAGACCTTTTCTATCTACTCCCGCGCTAAATGCGCAGGATACAAATTCTGAATTTACGCGTGAGGATTAAAGCATATTAAATGCCAAGTGTAGACAAAAAACTGGTTGTACCTATTTTTTGACTGCAAATCTCACACACTAAAGCTCTGATTATTTGAACAATTTATCACGATTTAGTTCAGGTTGTTTGGCAAAAATAGTGGCCCAATCGGCACTCTTGGCAATTCAAACTCAGTAGGATAATCGACATCCACTAAGTAAAGCCCTTCCGCTTTCGCAGTTGCACCAGCCAATTTACGGTCTTTAGCCTTTAACAACCACTCAATCCACTCTGGCTGTTGTTCACCACGTCCAACACAAATCAAGCTACCAGTGATATTGCGCACCATATGATGAACGAAAGCGTTGGCCTTGATGTCAATAACAACATACTGACCATGACGAGTAACATCAAGGTGGATAAGGTTTCGCCACGGACTTCGCGATTGACAGTGCGTTGCCCGAAAGGACGTAAAATCATTTTCACCGAGCAAATATTGCCCTGCTTGATGCATTTTCTGTTCGTCAAGCTCACCGTGATAATGGCTCACCCCAGAAGAGAGGATCCCAGGACGCAGTGCGCTATTAAATATAATATAACGATAACGACGTGCCGTCGCAGAGAACCGAGCATGAAACTCTTCAGGAACCTCTTTGGCCCATCGCACCGTGATGTCATTAGGTAAGTTAGCGTTAGCGCCCATTGTCCAAGCTACCATTTTACGTGTCGCGGTGGTATCAAAGTGCACCACTTGACCTGTGCCATGTACACCGGCATCAGTTCGTCCGGCACACTGAACTTCAATCGGATGGTTCGCGACAACGCTTAACGCGCGTTCTACTTTCTCTTGAACGCTCTTAACCTCTTTTTGGCGCTGCCAGCCATAGTATTGAGTACCATTGTATTCGATACATAAAGCTATTCTCATCAACTTGTTCTCGCTGGATTGATTGACCTAAAATGGGGCCGGAAGTATATACCAAAAAACAAAGGGGCTAAACCGCCCCTTTGTTTACTTGATGAAGCTTCAACCTCGGTTGATCGCATCAATCAGATTTTTTGCCTCACGACGAATATCATCACTGCCATCAACAATCGCTTCTTCAAGCAGCTTTATCGCACCTTGTGAGTCATTCATTTCAATATAGATTTTGGCTAAATCAAGCTTACCAGCCGCTTCTGAGTTTGCATCAATATCCGTTGCATCACCAATGTCACCAATAACATCTGGGAAGTCATTCAAGCCAACATCGAGCTTAAGTTCGTCATTAACCTCTTGCTGCTCTTCCGATTCAACCTCGGCCATCAGTTCATCAATAGTGCGGTATTGGCTTTGTGTTGGGTCAAACTCTTCAAGTTCGGGTTGATCGCCCCAGTTCTCATTCAACACCTGAGCTTGCTCGGGCAAGTTGTCTTGTGCCCAAATGGCTTGCTCATCTTCAGGAATATCATCGCTTATCTGAGCTTGTTGCTCGGGAGACAGGCTGAAACCGTTCCAATCTTCACCCATCTCCAACATGGCCTCAATATCCATGCCTGCACTATCCGATGTCACACTATCAATAGGGCCATCGAAAGAGAATCCACTCGACTGCACTTCGTCTTCTGCTAACAATTCATCGAAGGCTTGTTGGTCAAACTCTTGATGAGCCATAGCAATTTGCTCTGCACTCACCTTGCTTTCTGATGGGATCTCTTCAAGCTCTGGTAGATCCATTGCATCTAAGCCAAAATCTTCATCTCCAGGCAAATCGTTGTCCGATGAAGGTTCGGCATCCGCTAGGGCGTCCTCTTCGCCATACTCTGGCAACTCAAGCTCATC
>NZ_KL543977.1:180933-325118 GCF_000711795.1 Vibrio pacinii DSM 19139
TCTGGAGTCTCTGGAGTCTCTGGAGTCTCTGGAGTCTCTGGAGTCTCTTCTAGTGTGGTTTGTCGCTCTTGTTGAGCAAGCAAATCTTCTTCAACAATCGTTGGTTGTTCCGCACCAGATTCAGGGCGAGCCTGCTCTAATGGTGATTGCGCAGCCTCTTCAACCTGAGCTGGCTGCTCATCAACAGCGGATCCATTTTCGACTTCATCAATTGCTGACTGGAGCCAATCATCCTCATCATCGTCATCACTCTCAGGCAAAGGCGGTGACACCAACTCCTCATCCACCTGCGAGGATTGCTCGTCAGGCGTCTCTGGCAGCTCATCGACTTCACTGTCGAATGAATCGCTCTGAGGGTTCTCAACTTCATCGATCGCCGCACTTAACCAGTCATCATCTTCATCATCTTCTGGCTCTGGCTCTGGCTCTGGCTCTGGCTCTGGCTCTGGCTCTGGCTCTGGCTCTGGCTCTGGCTCTGCAAGCTGAGTATCTGAGTCTTGCGTTGTCGGCGCAACCTCTTGCTCAAAGGTCTCTTCTTGTAAGTCATCTAAATCAAGTTCATCGAGCAGCGGGTCGCCATCTGGTGCCGCGCTCAACATATCATCGATAAAGTCCTCGCTAACAAAGTCTTTATCTTCAATGTTTTGTGTTTCCTGCTCTGGTTGCTCTGCAATGGGTTCGTCGCTTTGACTTTCAATTTCAAGCAGTTCTTCAAACAAGTCCGTTGCATCATCACCTAAATCTTGTTCAGGGTCAGTTTCAACAACCTCTTCGAGTAAATCTGTGCTCTGTTCAAGCGAGATGTCAGGTTCAATATCAACACTATCGGAAAGCAACTCATCAAGCTCAGCATCAAGGTCGAACTCATCCTCATCTTCAACACCGACTACATCATCAAGCAGATCGGTGCTGTCCGCGTCGATTTCCTCGTCAGCAGCAATTAATTCATCAAAAACATCGTCGATTGGCTGACTAGAAGGCGTATCCGCGACTTTATTCTCTTCGAGAAGTTCATCAAGTAGTTCGGTGCTATCCGAGCTGAACTCAACATCGTCTTCCTCAAGCAGCTCATCCAGTAGTGCGGTATCATCGACCGCATTCGCTTCCAACGTTTCCAGATCAGCTTGTGCTTCCATCTGGGCAAAAATGTCATCTATATCGCTGTCTGAAGCAAAACCCGGTTCGGCAATGGGTTCACTGGGGTCATCACTTAAATCGAACGAGTCTTCGCTATCGTCTTGAGCTTGATTGAACAAATCATCCAGTAAAGACTGATCCAGTTCATCACTGCCAAGATCTTCCGCATCATCATCGCCAGCAAGCAAAGAATCGAAATCATCTTGAGAGAAGCCACCCTCATCAGAAAGGTCGAAGCCCTCTTCTTCGTCGTTATCATCGATAACCACTTCATCAAGCGCACGTTCCATCTCTTCAAGGCCAAGCGCTTTATCTTCACTATTAACGCTGATGCCATTTGAGCTCAGGTCACCATCAGCTAACGCTTCATCCAACTCGCCATCATCACCGATGCCAGCGAATGGGTCATCGTCATCTTCGCCCTCTAAATTGAAGTCAAGATCATCATCATCTAAACCAGCGAAGACATCATCTTGATCGGATTCACCGATACCATCTAACTCGCTATCATCGCCAAACAATAATTCACTGTCTTTATCTGACTCACCAAACAGGTCGTCATCTAGCAACAAGTCATCGTCAATATCGTTATTGAGTGCTTCTGGTGCTATTGGCACGACAGGCTGAACAGGCGCTTGCTCTTGCGGAGCTTGAGGTGCCGTGGTCTCTTTAGAGCGTCGACCAAGCAACATCACCACCATTAAGCCAATTAACAGGCCGGGGATAATCGCTAATGCTGCCAACAACCAAGTGTTAGAGAAAAGTTTATCCAGTTCTGATGGTGCGAGTTTTTGCTCTTCAGCCAAACGACGACGTTCCTCTTCGAGAAGCTTCTCAACTTCGCGGCGAACACGATCTTCGTCACTCAAGTCGTCTTTCAACACATCAACTTCAGACTGAACTTCCGCCAACATTAAACGTAATTTATGGTTTTTCTCTTCAAGTGCCATCAATTCACTTTCAGAGCTCTCCAATTGGTTTTCCAACGTTCGAACTTGTTGCTTTTTCTCACTATCAACGAGCGCTTTTAGATCATTGGCCACCGGAGGAGTGATGGTTTGCGGCGCTGGCGTCTCGCTTTGGGACGACGTTGATTGAGGCCGTGGTTTGGCAGTCGGTGCCAAAGTTTGCGTCGTCGTCGGTTGAACCGGTTGTTTTCCTAACCGCGCCTGGTGAGCTGCCATGACGTTAACAGCGTCTTGGGTTGAAACGCCACGCACTTGCTCTAACGACGGAATACGTAAATTGCTTTGTGGGATCAGTTCGTGAATATTTTGGTTGTCAAACGCCTGAGGATTGAGTTGAAAAATGGCATAAAGCGTTTGTTGAACCGTGACTGAGTTAGCAGGTCGAAGCTTGGACGCTATGGCCCATAAGGTTTCTTGTTCGGTCGTTGGTCCGTAGAAACGAGAAGGTTCTGCTGTAGCACGCGCGTTGCGGGAAACTGGCTCTGAGAATTGGGGAGCCGTTTGGATTTCGCCATTCGGCCCTTTAAGGCGAATGCTCTCCGCATTAACAACAGATGTTTGAATCACGGCAACCATTGCTAAAGGCAATAGTAGACGCTGTAGAAGTCGACGCATATAAGGCTCAGCTATGTGCTCAATTAATTAAAAATACAATGATCTGTTAAATATATCGGATAAACCCATCAAAACTATAGGTGTAGAGGCAAAAAATGTGTGTCCAACGCCATATTCGCATTAATCTCACACAATTTTTCTGAATTCGATTAAAAAAGCCTCACACTAAGGTGAGGCTCTACAGACTAAATCATTCGTTGTGATCAGTAGTAATCACGAATAAGAATTTCGGCAATCTGAACCGCGTTGGTTGCCGCGCCTTTACGAACGTTGTCTGCAACCACCCATAAGTTAATGCCACTGTGATGGCTGATGTCGTTACGAATGCGTCCAACCATCACGTTGTCTTTGCCACCAGCATCGCGCACTTGGGTCGGGTAGTCATCATTCTCGAACACTTGTATTCCATCGGTCTGCTCAAGAAGAGTTGTCACTTCTTGTGCATCGATTGGTGCACAGGTTTCTACGTGAATGGCCTCAGCGTGGCCGTAGAAAACCGGAACGCGAACACAAGTCGGGTTAACGGTAATACCAGGATCGTTCAAGATTTTTTGCGTTTCCCATACCATTTTCATCTCTTCACGGGTGTAGCCGTTTTCCATGAATTGGTCGATCTGTGGAATACAGTTAAATGCGATCTGTTGCGAGAAGTGTTCAGTGTCTGCCGGCATACCATTGAGCAACTTAGCCGTTTGACCCGCCAGTTCATCAATACCAGCTTTACCCGCCCCAGACACAGATTGGTAAGTAGAGACGTTAATACGCTCGATCCCCACTGCATCATGAATCGGTTTCAACGCCACCAGCATTTGAATCGTTGAGCAGTTCGGGTTGGCGATGATATTGCGGTTACGAAATTCGGCAATCGCTTCTGGATTGACTTCTGGAACCACTAATGGAATGTCAAATTCGTAGCGAAATTGTGAAGTGTTATCAATCACGATTACGCCTTCATCCGCCGCGATAGGTGCCCATTTAGCCGACAATTCACCACCAGCGGAGAACAGCGCAATGTGCACTTGCGACCAATCGAAATCTTCAACACTTTGTACTTGGATAGTTTTACCGTTGAAACGGTAAGCCTTACCTTCGCTGCGCTCACTGGCAAGCAAGAACAGTTCACCGACAGGAAATTCGCGCTCTTTCAGCACTTCTAAAATCGTCTCACCGACTGCACCTGTCGCACCTAAAATCGCAACATTATATTGTTGGCTCATTGACTTACCTCAATCTGAAAACCTAGTTTTTCTAGTGGCGACAAACGACATGTATGATCACCCACTATTGTGACAGCGCTGTACTCACGGCGATCCCAGTAATTTTTTCGCATCAGGTCAAAGGCGCCTGGCTTACTGATTTCACGACGAAACAGCGCATCGTCTCTACGCACATCATAGACAAGCTGCGTGATATTATGCAGTGTTGCTTCATCCCAATTACGATCCAGTTCCACACGTGGCACGGGCGCAGTTGGAAGCAGCTCACTGGCATGCGCAAATAAATCTTTATCTAAAAACTCGCAGTAATGATTAAATATCATCGTCGTCCCGCGCGCTTTACCCTCCAGACCATAGCCTGCAACATGAGGGGTGGCGAATGCTAGCAGAGGCAAGAGCTCCATATCAACCTCTGGTTCAAATTCAAACACATCGAGCGCGGCGGTAAAGCCATCGTTTTTCGCCAATCGAGCTTTTAACGCCTGATTATCAACAATCGGCCCACGAGCCGCATTGATTAATATTTGGTCACCGCGTAACGTATTCAGCACCTTTTCGTCCACTAAGTGATGGGTTGGATACTCACCATCTCGCGTGATTGGGGTATGCAAAGTAATAATATCCGCTTGTGAAAGAAGTTCATTCAGCGGAGTAAAACTTCGTTTGTCACCTTGAGCTTGCTTAGGTGGATCATTAATCAACACCTTAATGCCGATACCTTGCAAACACTTTTGCAGATAACTGCCCACCTGACCAGCGCCGATAATGCCCACTGTTTTATCAAATACAGAAAACCCATGCTGCTGCGCCAACACCATCATCACGCTAAATACGTATTCAGCCACACCGACCTTATTGCAGCCCGGGGCCGCGGTGAAATAGATGCCTTTTTGCGCCATTAAAGTTTGGTCAACATGGTCCATGCCCGCTGTCGCGGTACCAACAAATTTGAGTTTGTTGGCTTTGGATATCAGTTGCGCATTCACTTTGGTTACTGAGCGAATCATTAACGCATCAACATCAATAAGGTCATCGGCGGTTAATGTACGACCAGATTTTAAAATCACCTCACCGAGCTGGCTGAAAAGCTGCTCAGCATACGGCATGTTTTCATCTATCAGGATTTTCATCACAATATCGGCTTGAGTTTGAATTGGTTTGATTGTGCAGAAAAGCGCACTGGGTGTCGAGGACTAATCTGCCTTGCTCAGCGCAGTTAGAAAAATGCCCGACATAGCGCCGGGCAATAGTCCAGAACAAAAGGATCTTAACCCGCTCTCCAGGAGTTAAAGTCTGCGTCTGTTTGATTGCTCTTTAATACTAAAGATCAATCAGCTCTGGAAAACGGGACTGCAGAGTTCGTTGAACACTGCATAATCCATTAGCCTTGGTATTTTTTGATCACAAGCGTGGCGTTTGTGCCACCAAAGCCAAAACTGTTTGACATAACAGTTGTTAACTCGGCATCGCGCATTTCAGTCACAATATCAAGACCTTGCGCCGCTTCGTCGAGGTTTTCAACGTTAATACTTGGGGCAACAAAGTTGTTCTCTAGCATGAGGGTTGAGTAAATTGCTTCGTGAACACCGGCCGCACCTAATGCGTGACCTGTCATCGCTTTCGTCGCAGAAATTGCCGGGCTGTTACCACCAAAAACTTCTTGAATCGCACCAAGCTCTTTAACATCACCGACAGGTGTTGAAGTACCGTGAGTGTTCACGTAATCAACGCCATCAACATTTTGCATTGCCATCTTCATACAACGCACCGCGCCTTCACCTGAAGGAGCAACCATGTCGTAGCCATCAGACGTTGCGCCATAGCCAACGATTTCGCCGTAAATTTTTGCACCACGGGCAAGCGCATGCTCAAGCTCTTCGACAACTAACATGCCGCCACCACCAGAGATGACAAAACCGTCACGAGCCGCATCATAAGTGCGTGATGCTTTTTCTGGGGTTTCGTTGTATTTGGTTGATAGCGCGCCCATTGCATCAAACATCATGGTTTGAGACCAATCAAGCTCTTCACCACCACCTGCAAATACGATGTCTTGTTTACCCAATTGGATAAGTTCCATCGCATGGCCGATACAGTGTGCAGAAGTCGCACAAGCTGAACTCATTGAGTAGTTCACGCCACGAATTTTAAATGGTGTTGCCAGACACGCAGAGACAGTTGAAGACATAGTACGTGGCACCATGTAAGGACCGACACGTTTTACCCCTTTCGCACGCATCGTATCAGTTGCTACGGTTTGGTTTAATGCTGATGCACCACCAGAGCCTGCAACAATACCTGTGCGATCGTTTGAAACTTGGTCTTCAGCCAGACCTGCATCTTCAATCGCTTGCTGCATCGATAGGTATGCATAAGCGGCCGCATCACCCATAAAGCGCATCTGTTTACGGTCAATGTGCTCTGCTGGGTTAATCTTTAGATCACCCCAAACCTGTGAACGAAGACCGTGTTCTTTAAACTGCTCAGAGGCAGTAATACCAGATTTACCTGCTTTTAGAGACGCTAAAACTTCTTCGACGTTGTTACCGATACTTGAAACAATACCCATACCGGTGATTACGACTCGTTTCATTATGACATTCCTATAATTCAAAAATCCGCTAGATGATAACGAAGATAACGGGGAAAAGTGGTCAGCTTTCCTTTAAATCCGTACAATTGCAATCATAATATCGTTTCTTTACACACAAATCCGACACTATGACCTCGATAACCAATGCCCAGCTAGGCTGGAATGAAGCAGGTACCCCTGTTTCTGACCAGTTCGATGACGTTTATTTCTCTAACGTTAACGGCCTCGAAGAGACACGTTATGTGTTTCTTGAGCAAAATCATCTGCCACAAAGGTGGCAACATTATGACCATAGACGTTTTGTCATCGCTGAAACAGGGTTTGGAACCGGTCTCAATTTCCTAGCTGCATGGCAATGGTTTGATCAATTTAGGCAGCAACACCCCGAAGCGCCACTAAAAGAGCTTCATTTCGTGAGCTTTGAAAAGTACCCACTGAGTAAAGAGGACTTGATCAAAGCGCATCAAGCGTGGCCCGAGTTGGCTGACTATGCTGATAAACTACAGCAATACTACCCTATTGCCGTCCCTGAGTGTCATCGGATTATTTTAGCAGACGGTGCCATTACCTTAGATTTATGGTTTGGTGACATTAAAGATTGTCTGCCCAAGGTGCCTGTCACTGAGCAGGGCTTCGTCGATGCATGGTTTTTAGATGGCTTCGCGCCAAGCAAAAACCCTGAAATGTGGAATCAAGATCTGTTCAATGGTATGGCTCAATTAGCCAAACAAGAGTGCACTTGCGCCACTTTCACGGCTGCTGGCTTTGTTCGTCGAGGACTAATAGAAGCAGGCTTTAGTATGAAAAAGGTCAAAGGCTTTGGTACCAAACGCGAGATGATTGCTGGCTCACTCGATGATAAACAAGCCTACAGCAATATCGCGCCATGGTTCTACCGCCCGGCGAGTCAGTCGAGTGAATCGATCGCGATTATTGGTGGCGGCATCGCCAGCGCCGCACTGGCCAGAGCGCTGCGAAATCGACAAAAGAAAGTCACGCTATACTGCCAAGATGAACAAGCCGCCCAAGGGGCATCGGGTAATCGTCAAGGCGCAGTGTATCCATTACTCAACAGCGAACATAGCGGCATATCACGCCTATTCGCTCCGGCGTTTTTGTTTGCTCGTCAGTTTGCCGATCAAATCGCACAGCACGTCGAGTTCGATCATGATTGGTGTGGCGTGACCCAACTGATGTGGAATCAAGACGCACAAACTAAACTCGACAGAATGCTGAAAGGCAATTTTGACCCGCAGTTAATTCATCGTTTAGATGCCCAGCAAACCAGTAACGTAATTGGATTACCGCTTGATATGGCGAGTGTCCACTACCCGCTTGGCGGCTGGATCTGCCCTGCTCAGTTAACTCAAGGGTTAATCTCGACATTGAGTGAACATGAAGGGTTTAGCGCCAAATTTTCGACCAAGATTGAACGCCTTAGCTGGAATGAAAGTGAAAAACACTGGACGCTGCATAGCGCCAATGACACCTTTGTCCATGACGCGGTCATTGTCGCCAATGGTCATCAGTTCGCCGAACTCGCCCAGTGTGCTGATGTTCCGCTGGGGCAAGTAAAAGGCCAAGTCAGCCATGTTCCGACCACTGCCGAGCTCGAAAAGCTCAAAACGGTGCTGTGTTACGATGGCTATATGACGCCTGTCAACCCAAGTAACCAGCATCACTGTATCGGAGCGAGCTACGATAGGAACAACATCGATAATCATTTTGATGCCAATGCTCAGCAAGAAAATGGTGACAGACTACGTCGCTGTGTTGCCAACCAACCATGGCCAAAACAAGTCGATACTTCGACGAATCAATCACGCCAAGGAGTACGTTGTGTCAGTCGCGATCATCTGCCTTTCGTCGGCAGTGTTGGCGACTTGGCCAAAACAAAAGTGGTCTATCAATCACTGCAGAAGACTCGCGCCGAAGACGCTGAGCAAGTGCCTAGCTATCCGAACCTGTTTTGCTTGCTAGGGTTAGGCTCTCGGGGTTTAAGCTCTGCTCCGCTCGCAGCAGAGCTATTGGCATCGCAGATTTGCAATGACCCGCTGCCGCTGCCGACCGATGTTTTAGAAACCCTACACCCAAGTAGAATGTGGGTACGTAAACTGCGCAAAGGCAAAGCGATCTCTCAATAACCAAATCGAAAAAAGGGTTGCCGAAGCAACCCTTTTCTTTGCGATAACGCTGTTTGTTCTTAGACGTTATTGACTAACTCTAACCATAAATCATTGACGATGGTGCGATCGGCAGGCGTTAGCTCCGAACGAGCGACATCTAAGCTGTGCTGAATACGCGCTTTAAACTGTTCGATATCATTGATGCCTTCTTCTTCACATGCGGCAGCAGAAAGAGAGATATGACCACGTAAATAGCCACCTGCAAATAACTCATCATCCGATGCGGCTTCAATCCGTGCATCAATTAGTTCAAGTAGCTGTTCTTCAAATTCAATAATCATGTTGCGTTAGTGCCTAATCAGTTTGCATCTCAAAAAGAAAGCCAAGCTTCTCACATCAAGAAAAGCAACGCAAACCCTGTAACAACAAGGGGTAGATGCATATCATACAAAGTCATTCATCAAGATAATAAACGTACGTATTGTGCGTAACTGTAACCAATTTTGTTGTTTTACTTAACTTCAAACATTGAGTATTCGAGCTCAGGTGTTTGATAATATTCCCTTAATGCCTGCGATAACATCGCAACGCGGAGAGGAAGTCCCTTTGCTAAAATAGTGCCGACTTCTTGATGAACCTTAGTCATAAAGGCCAAACGATCCGGTTCAAAATCTCCATTGAGATTGTCGCAACTGACCGTAAACGCAAAGCCCGCACTCATGGATAAAATCCACTCATACGCTTGAGGTCGAATCTCAACCTGTTCAAATTGCGCTTGGACGGCTTCGGTACGGCCATCTGGCTGATACCAATAGCCAAAATCTTCCAATAAACGGCGCTCTGGCCCGGCAACACACCAATGACTGATCTCATGTAACGCCGAAGCGTAAAATCCACGAGCAAAAATAATTCGATGATGGTCGACGTTGTCATCAGCCGGCAGATAAATAGGCTCATCAGCACCAAGCTCTAACTTGGTATTGTAGCCCGAATAGAAGGTATGATTAAAAATACCAATTAAGTCTTGATATGCGTGGATCATGGTCAATTCGTTGAGAGTGAAATATCGCGCTCGGCATTCTCGCATTTTTACTCTCATTTGCAAATCCATACTGGCTGCATTGACATTAGATATTGTTATCCAACAAACGTTTTCGTCTTCACAAAATCTCATTCGTCACTGGTAATATTTCCGACTACACTCTCGGCTTAAAATTTGTCGTACCTGTGGGTCGTTAAACGCGTTTCTTGAGGATTCATCATGCTGCTCAGTGTCTTGTATATTATTGGTATTACAGCGGAAGCGATGACAGGAGCCCTAAGTGCTGGTCGTCGTAAAATGGACTGGTTTGGCGTTATGTTAGTCGCAAGTGCCACCGCGATTGGTGGCGGCACTGTGCGCGATATATTGCTCGGTCACTATCCCTTAGGCTGGGTAAAGAATCCGGAGTTTTTAGTCATCACGTGCATCGCGGGTGTACTGACGACTGGTCTTGCAAAATGGGTCATCAAACTGAAAGGGCTATTTATTCGCCTTGATGCACTTGGCCTGATTGTCTTTAGTATCATCGGCACCAAAATTGCGATGGCAATGGGCCACCATGCGCTTATTTGTATGGTGTCAGCTTTAGTGACAGGAGTATTCGGTGGTCTGCTGCGCGATCTAATTTGTCGTCAGGCGCCGTTAGTGCTCCATCAAGATCTATACGCTTCGGTCGCACTTGCCTCGTCAGGGCTTTACTTAGCTTTGCTAGAGCTAGGTATCAACGATGTGACCGCGACGGTTTCAACGCTGATCTTCGGCTATCTACTGCGCATGGCCGCCGTGCGCTTCAAATGGCGACTTCCTTCGTTCCAGTTAGAGGCAGAAAGTTCCGTTCACTAATCTAAATACAAAACGGCTTCCGATAGGAAGCCGTTTGATTTTACATCACCGATTACGATTAAATGTGCGGTGTTTCTGTTGTCACGCCATGGTTTTGACCACGATGACGCAACAAATGATCAAGCACTACAATAGCCAGCATCGCTTCTGCAATTGGCACCGCTCGAATACCGACACAGGGGTCGTGGCGACCTTTTGTGATCAGTTGAGTTGACTCACCTTGTCGAGTAATGGTGGCACCTGGCACAGTGATGCTGGATGTTGGCTTTAACGCAATGTTAGCCACAATATCTTGGCCGGTTGAAATGCCACCCAAAATACCACCAGCGTGATTGCTAGCGAAACCATCTGGTGTCAGTTCATCACGATGTTGGCTACCTTTCTGGCTCACAACATCAAACCCATCACCAATTTCAACGCCTTTAACGGCATTAATACTCATCAATGCATGAGCAATATCGGCATCTAGGCGATCGAATACAGGCTCACCTAAGCCGACAGGTACTTTAGTCGCCACCACTTGCAGTTTAGCGCCAACTGAGTCACCTTGCTTTTTCAAGTCACGAATCAGTTGATCAAAGGCGTCCACTTTGTCGACATCTGGACAGAAAAACGGGTTATTTTCAATCTCATTCCAATCAACTTTATCGATCGCTACGTCACCCATTTGTGACAAATAAGCGCGAATTTCAACGCCAAACTCTTGCTTGAGGTATTTCTTAGCAATCGACCCCGCCGCAACGCGCATCGCCGTTTCGCGAGCAGAAGAACGGCCACCACCTCGATAATCACGGACACCATACTTCTGGTGATAGGTGTAGTCAGCATGACCTGGACGGAATTTATCTTTTATTTCTGAGTAGTCTTTTGAACGTTGATCGGTATTTTCAATCAACAATCCAATAGAAGTTCCGGTGGTTTTCCCTTCGAATACCCCTGAGAGAATTTTTACCTCATCGGGTTCGCGACGCGCAGTGGTATAACGAGAAGTACCCGGACGACGGCGATCAAGATCGATTTGAATATCTTCAGCGGTGATTTCAAGACCCGGAGGACATCCGTCGACAATACATCCTAGTGCGATACCATGACTCTCTCCGAATGTCGTCACCCGAAAATGTTGTCCGATACTGTTTCCTGCCATTACTTCCTCAAACTTTGTTCGCTCATGCATACCTATCACATGTATACAGAGCTTTACACTTCAATTATTGGTAAATTCATAGTCGCTTTATTGCGGTTTGATGTAAACCCCTAAACACCATTTTACTCGCATAAAAAAGCCAAGCCCAACATCGAGTCGGGCTTGGCGATTATCTGCGCATTGAGAGACGTTGTGATTAGTCTATATACAAAGAGAACTCATCTTTATATTCAATCAGCTGCTCTCGGGTCAACATGAATACGCCATGCCCGCCATTTTCAAACTCAATCCAAGTAAATGGAATCTGTGGGTACTGCTCTATCATATGCACCATAGAGTTGCCCACTTCACAAATTAGAATACCGTTGTCAGTCAGATAATCCTCAGCATTGGCTAAAATACGGCGTACCAGTTTCAGACCATCCGTACCTGCCGCCAAACCGAGTTCAGGTTCATGAGTGAACTCGTCGGGCAAACTGTTCATATCTTCTTGATCCACATAAGGTGGGTTCGATACGATCAGGTTGTATTTCTCTTTCGGTAGATCACGGAACAGATCAGAACGAATAGGGAAAACTTGCTGTTCCATTCCGTGGTCTTGAACATTTTGCTCGGCAACTTGCAGTGCGTCGGTAGAGATATCAATCGCGTCCACCTCTGCATCAGGGAACGCGTAAGCACAAGCAATCGCAATACAGCCACTACCGGTACAAAGATCCATAATTCGTGTTGGTTCTTCGACTAGCCAAGGTTGGAATTCGGCTTGAATCATTTCACCAATCGGTGAACGTGGCACCAAAACACGCTCATCGACAAAAAACTCAAGACCGCAAAACCAAGCGCGGTTGGTCAAGTAAGCCACGGGGGTACGATCATTAATACGCTTAACAACACGCTCAACAATACGCATACGCTCGCTGGTTGTCAGACGAGAATTCAATACATGTGGAGGCACATCGATTGGAAGGTATAGCGTTGGCAGTACCAGCTGAACGGCTTCATCCCAAGAGTTATCCGTACCATGGCCGTAAAAAAGGTTCGCGGCGTTGAAACGGCTCACGGTCCAACGAATCATATCTTGAAGCGTGTGAAGTTCTGAAACTGCTTCTTCTACAAAAATCTTATCCAAAATTGCCTCCGAAAAGCGCTACAATACTGCTTATTATATTGTTCAATATTAATGAATAATCCCATGAGCAAAAAAGACACCGAGATGAATGATGACTTCGCCCTGTTTAGGGATGCAGTACAAGGCGTTAAAAAGTTGGCACAGGATACCATAGTCCGACAGCCAAAAAGAAACAGTAAGCAAAAAGAAATTCGCCGCGACGCCCGTGAAGCAAGCGATACAGAGTTCTATTTTTCTGATGAGTTTGTGCCATTGCTCAGCCAAGATGGGCCCACACGTTATGCGCGCGACGGTGTCTCTCATTATGAAGTCAAACGTCTACGTCGCGGTGTTTATGTTCCGGATGTGTTTTTAGATATGCACGGCATGACTCAGCAAGAAGCCAAGCGTGAACTCGGGGCAATGATCGCTTACTGCATTAAAAACGAAGTCAGTTGTGCGTGCGTACAGCACGGCATTGGCAAACACATCCTTAAGCAAAAAGCGCCACTATGGCTGGCCCAACACCCTGACGTAATGGCCTTTCACCAAGCGCCGTTAGAATATGGTGGCAACGGTGCTTTATTGGTCTTACTGTCTATTCCAGACAAATAAAGCACCAACCAGACAGGTAATAATCTAACTGCGAAAATCTGGAGGAATCGGTAGATCTGACGTTTTCAGATTTGGCCGTTGTCCACCGCGCTTACGATATTGCTTAAGCTGGAAAACATACGCAAGAATCTGTGCGACGGCAGTAAAGAGGCCATCTGGAATCTCTTGTTCGAGCTCTGTGGAGTGGTATAGCGCTCGAGCTAATGGCGGCGCCGGAACGATGTAGATATCGTGTTCACGAGCAACTTCACGGATTTTAAGTGCCATATGATCAGTGCCTTTGGCGACCACAATCGGCGCGCGATCACTGTCTTGCTTATAACGAAGGGCGACCGAAAAGTGCTCTGGGTTGGTCACAATCACGTCGGCTTGTGGGACTTCCGCCATCATGCGGCGCTGCGCAGCTTCACGTTGCAACATGCGGATACGCCCTTTGACTTCAGGCTTACCTTCGGTCTCTTTGTATTCGTCTTTGAGCTCTTGTTTGGTCATTTTTAACTGATCGGCGTGTTGCCAAATCTGAAATGGAATATCGATTGCGGCAACAATCAACAAGGTACAACTAATCAATAAAATAAAGTCGAGCAAAATATCAAGGGCGTGGAAAATGTTTTGCGGATAGACATCCATGCTGAGCTGAAACAGATCTTCTTTAGCAGCATTGATCAAATAGAACGCCATGCCCGACACCAAGGCAACTTTTAGTATCGATTTAAGCAGTTCGACCCAACTTTGCAACCCCACCATACGTTTGAGGCCACTAAGTGGGTTCATCTTCGACCATTTAGGCATCGCCGCTTGCGCTGAAAAGCTAACGCCACCCACGCCCGCAGCCCCAACCAAAGCCGCAACAAACAAAGTGATCAGAATCAGTAGCAGCGGTAACAGTAAGCTGCCTAACGAGCCGAGAGCAATATCATACAACTTAACTTGATCAAAGATTTCCTCACGCGACAGACTAAATAGCCGTCCCATCGCGTCAAAAAGTGCGCGTGCCAGCCCCTCACCAAACCACATTAATGCGATGGAACCGACCACTAATACCGACACCGACGCGAGTTCCTTAGACCTTGCAACCTGCCCTTTTTCACGAGCCTGTTGCAAGCGCTTGGGCGTCGCGTCTTCGGTACGTTCTTGACCATCTGACTCTGCCATTGCGCCTCCTAGCAGTTAAGCCTGATTAAGCGGCAAATCTGTTGCTCGCCTTGAACCCAAAACAGCTCATAATGACTATATAGACCACTAATGATGTACCAACAAATCAGCAAGCCAACCATAAGCGCAAACGCGAAACCGAGTGAAAAAATATTTAACTGCGGCGCTGCACGAGTCATCACACCAAAAGAAAGGTTTATCGTCAGTAGCGCGATAATGCCGGATAACGACATACTGAGCGCGACTTTAAACATAATCCCAAGCCAAAGCGCTAACTCACGAAAATCAACAGTTGTTAGCGAGCCCGAACCAATCGGTAGCGATTTGAAACTCATCACCACCAGCATGATCATTTTTAAATGGCCGTCGGTGGCAAGAAAAAACATCGTCGCCAAGAACATAAACAATTGACCGAGCAAAGGCGTATTCTGACCATTAGCCGGGTCGACCATCGAGGCAAAACCCAAGCTCGCTTGCATACCGAGTATTTGACCAAGGATAACAAAAGTTTGGATCATAAATTGGGTGACGGTCCCCATCGCAACACCAATGATTACCTGCTCAAGCAAGGTCATGAAACCTGCAAAAGAGAGCAGCTCGATGGTGTCGGGTACCGCAGGAATAGCAGGCATGACCGCAAAGGTAATTGCTAAACCTAAATAGAGTCGCACTCGGGTAGAAACAAAACGCGCGCCCGTCACCGACATAACCATTAACATCGCCGCGATGCGTGTATATGGCCAAAAGTAGTTGGCAATCCAATCGAGTACAATGCTAGCAGGATACTCCATAATAAGACCTAATAGAGAACCTGAGGTAAGCGTTCGACCATGCTAAAGAAAAATTCCATCAACATTTGTGTCATCCAGTGACCAAACATCATTAACGCCAGTAAGGTGACAATTAAACGTGGCAAGAAACTTAGCGTTTGTTCGTTGATCGAGGTAGCGGCTTGGAAAATCGCCACCACTAGACCGATCATTAAACTGGGAATAATAATCGCGCAGACCATGATAAGCACCATCCACAGTGCTTCACGAAACAGCTCGACAAACATCTCAGGAGTCATAGATTTTCTCCCGTCACAAGGCAAAGCTGCCGGCTAAGGTCGACAAGATTAAGTTCCAACCATCAACCAGAACAAACAACATTAGTTTAAAAGGCAGAGAAACGATCATCGGCGACAACATCATCATACCCATCGCCATCAGAACCGAGGCAACCACCAAATCGATAATCAAAAACGGTAAGAACAACATAAAGCCAATCTGGAAAGCCGTTTTTAGCTCAGAGGTGATAAAAGCAGGAATTAATACCGCCATTGAGACATCTTCTGGTGCGGTTGCGGTTGAGCCAGAAATATTGACAAAGGTTTCGAGGTCTTTGACTCGAGTCTGCTTGAGCATAAAGTCTTTCATTGGTACTTGAGCAACATCAAAGGCCTGCCTAGCGCTTATTTGCTCGTTGATGTAAGGCTGGATTGCGTCATCGTTGATTTTGTTCAGGACCGGCGACATGATGAAAAAGGTTAAGAAAATGGCGATACCGATAATGACCTGATTAGATGGCGTCTGTTGTAAACCCATCGCTTGGCGCAATATCGACATCACCACCACAATACGCGTAAATGACGTCATCAAAATGACCATGGCAGGCAAAAAGCCGAGCATGGTCATGAGCGCTAAGATCTGCAGATTAATCGAGTAATCTTCGGTGCCGTCTGGATTGGTTGTCATGGTAAACGCAGGAATACCCGATCCACTGCCAGCAACAACGCTGCTCGACGTGGTTCTTGATGCGCCCTGATCACGCTCCATCGCCGCCACCGTTACCGAATCAGCCGGAGCAATATTTGCCGGAACTGGCGTCTCTAGCTCTTGCTGCGCCGATGACATGGTTGCAAACAGAGCGAAGGCTAACGCTAGCAACAGCGTTACAAAATTAGTGGTTTTTATCATTCTTCTTTAACAGCTGAGTCAGTTGACTTGAAAACGGACTGGCAGCCAGCTCCTCCTGAGACAGTGGTTTTTCCAGCTTTGAAATCAGTTGAATCGACTGGGCAGTGACACCAACTAAGAACTGCTCTTCTCCCGCCTGGACAATCATGATTCTTTCTCGATGCCCAACGGGCATTTGACGAACAACATGTAGCCCTTTCTGGTTGATCAAAGCTGGCACGCGCATCCGCTTAAGTAACCAAGCCAAAAACAAAATAAAGGCAATAACGAACAAGAGCGACCCAAAAGTGGTCGCCCAGTCTAACTGGCTACCTGTCGAGGTAGCCATTGCGGTTGGTGAAAGTAGGAAAAGCGCTAAAGGTAAGTACTTCCTAACTTTTAAAGTCATACAAAACCTTACTTTATCTGAGTTTCTTAATCCGCTCAGTTTGACTGATCACATCAGTAAGACGAATACCAAACTTATCGTTGACCACCACCACTTCACCGTGAGCAATCAAGGTTCCATTGACCAACACGTCAAGCGACTCACCCGCTAAACGCTCAAGCTCGACCACTGAACCTTGGTTAAGTTGTAGTAAGTTACGGATACTAATTTGCGAACGACCCACTTCCATCGAAATGGTGACCGGGATATCCAAAATCGTATCAAGTTTACGACGCTCATCATCAGTAATTGGCGATCCAGTGTCTTTTAATTCATCAAGTTGCGCCGACATCACTTCATCAACATCAATCTCTGGCGCTGATGGGTCTTCGCCAAGAGCCGCAGCCCATTCATCCGCTAATTTTTGGTCGTCACTCGGTTCCATACCAGTTACCTATTTTTGTTTTATTCATCCATATCACCTTCATCGTCTTCGAGGTCAGAAATGACGTCTTTACCGAGGAAAGCAATATCGGTTTTAACGACATCGGGACGCTTAATCTTTTCAGAAACTTGCACTGCGAGCTTTTCTCCCGAACGACCCATTTTCACTCGGTAGGTCGGCAGCTCTTCGACAAACATTACCGCATGCTCTGGCATATTAATCGGAATAATGTCTCCCGGGCGCAATTCCATCAAATCACGTAACGAAATATCTTGTTCAAGTAAATCGACGCGGAAGTTAACTGGCACATCCATGATTTCCTCACGTAGCGCCGAACTCCAACGAACGTCGGTTTCCATCTTGTCTGATTGAACACCGGCATCCAACAGTTCACGAATTGGTTCAACCATCGAATAAGGCATCACCACGTGAAAGTCGCCACCTCCCCCATCGACTTCGATGTGGAATGAGCTGACAACAATAACCTCTGTCGGGCTAACAATGTTGGCCATACTCGGGTTGACTTCAGAGTCTAAGTATTCAAACTCAACCCCCATCACCGGAGACCAAGCTTCTTTATAATCTTCAAATACAATTTTTAGTAGCAACTGTACGATTCGACGTTCCGTTGGGGTAAATTCACGCCCCTCGATACGGGCGTGGAACCGACCATCACCACCAAAGAAGTTTTCCACCAAGATAAAGACCAAACGCGCCTCCATCGTGACAAGGGCGGTTCCTTTTAACGGTCGAAAGCGCACCATATTCAAACTGGTTGGTACGTAGAGCGTATTTTGGTACTCACCAAACTTCATCATCTGTACGCCGTTAATCGATACTTCGGCGGTTTTTCGCAGCATATTGAATAAGCTGATGCGTAAATGACGTGCGAAACGCTCGTTGATAAGCTCGAGCGTTGGCATCCGACCACGGACAATGCGGTCTTGGGACGAGAAGTCAAACTCAACGGCACTGGTGTCCGTGCCAACATCATCATCTTCTACCTCATCGACATCATCGACACCATGCAAAAGCGCATCGATTTCGTCTTGGCTTAGTAGATCAGTCACAGGTCACCTATTGCATTACAAAATCAGTAAACAAAACACGTTCGATCACTGGTTGACCAACGGCACGATTCAAGCTGGATTTTATGTCGTCTGTCGCCTTGTCACGCAATTCAACACGACCATTGGCGGTTCTTAACTGATCAACACTAGCCGAAGCAAACGTGCTCAGTAACGAACTTTCAATCAATGGCGAGTGGTAACGGGCCAAGTTTTCATTTTCACTGCCTCGCACCATGAGCTGCACTTTAATCTGGACTAAGCGATCTTTATTATCGCCAGCAACGTTAAACAGAAACGGCTGCGGAATATTTACATACGCCACAGGATCGATCGGTGTCGCCGATTGTTGTGACGCGGTTTGGGCGCCTTGCGACGCGTCATCCGACCCGAGCAAGAAAAAGGCAGCGCCACCACCACCGACGAGCAACACCACCACCGCAATAATGATGATCAGTAATTTGCTTTTTCCCTTGGGGGCTTCTTCTGTTTCGATTTCTTCAACTGCCATAGCTTAACGTTCTCTATTTGTTCATTTTTATAGTTTAAGCGTAATAACTAATTCCATCACGCTTTGCCGCGACATTCAAATCAAGATTGATGTCTGGTTCAAGGTTTTCTTCACCTTGGAAGCCACGACCGCTGCCTCCTTGAGCAGAATTCCCCTGCCCACTGTCAGCATAGCGCTTTTGTTGCTGACCTGAGGCTTGTTGCTGAACCGAACTGTCCCCTAATTGTACACCTTGCTGAGCAAGCATTTCGCGCAATCTTGGCATTGATTGTTCAATCACGTCTCGGGCTTGCTGATTCGCCACGGTAAAGTGTACCGTTGCGCCATCACCATTCATGCTCATTCGAATCTGCATTCGACCTAACTCTGGCGGATCAAGGCGGATATCAATGTTCTTTAAGTTCTTCGACATCATCATTTGTACACGCTCTGCCATCTGCTCACCCGCGAGATCTCGACTGAGTTGTAGCGGAGCTTGCGCCGCTTGCTCTGCACGTGCTTGAGTCAGTGAGTTCATCCCTTGCTGGCCTGCGGCCTGAGAGAGTTGTTGAGCAAAACCACTACTGCTATTTTCACTGCCTGGCTGCGCTCCCTCTTTGCTCCCTGAGGCTAATTTACCGAGCGTGCCTACCGCCTTAGCACCCAACGCCGCTTTTAATAACGCTTGGTCTTGGTTTATTGGTGTCGTGGTTGCTGCAGCGAGTTGTTGTAACTGGCTCGCGGCCAATTCATTAGACATTGAAGTAACTTGAGTATTTGATGCTTGCTGAGCTTGTTGAACCATTTGCGCTTGCGACTGCTGATTAACCAACGCCTGATGGACTGATTGCGCTACTGCCGCTTGTTGCGATTTTGGTTGGTGTTCAAGTTTGACTTTACCTTCATCAGTGATGACCTGCTCAGAAGCCCCCCATGGTATCGCCGCAGACACTGTGGCTGAGGTAACATCTGGGGAGGCATCAGCCAGCTCTTGGCCTTCGATCTTAATGCTGCCAATGGTCGCTGTGACTGGCGCCAACACGGCTTCAGCAGCCTCTTCACCAGCCTGAGTTGCAACCGTTGACGTTGTAGCGCCTCCAGTGGCAAGGCTAGCTGTCGCTGCCGCAGTCAGTGCCACGGCGGCGGCCTCTTCACCAAGCTGCTCCTCAATAATGGCATGTTCGCCTTGAGTGACAACCATTTTGGGCTCATCCACTGCGCTATGTTGCTGCGCTGAAGCGGCGGCTAATTTTTGCGACTGCGCGTCAATGGCTTGGTTTTCACTCTGATTGTGTTTGATGGCAGCGGCGGCAACGATCGCTTGTTCCGTCAGCGGTTGCGACGCTGAAGACTCACTCTCACTTTGACTTTGCTGAATAAAACGCTGCGCCGATGGTGGAATCACTGGCTGGTCGCTTTCAGCGGTTGGTGTCTCGCTCACGTTCTGTTGACGATTAACCATTAACGCTTCAGCTTCTTTAGGCGTCAACTTTTGCTCTGCTCCCGCGCCAAGCTTAGTGTCCGAAAGGGTTGTGCTAGTCTGAGTACTCTCACTGACTACTGGCTTATCATCTGTTAATTGCTCACTCGAAACCGACTTGACACTATCTTCTGCAAGCACTCTCGGTTGTTGTGGCAACTCTTTGCCGTCTTTTAGTGGTAACGCTTTATTCGATTCATCTAAGCGCTGCAATACTTGATCACTGTCAGAAACAATTTTCGATGCATCAGGCGCGGGTGACGATTCACCACCTTTGCTAACAGCTTTAGCCTCATTGCTTTCGAGCGCTTCGGCCTCGCTCTCTTCAAGTAAGCTATCAGTTGATTGGTTACCACTGGCTTGCTTAGCTGCTTCGGGCTCGACTTCGCCTTCTCCGGTCACTTCAATATCGACGTCAGACGTGACGGACGTGGCTTTCTCACCACTGACTTCCTTACCCGTTTCGCCTTTGATTAGCGCCGTAAGCTTGGCAAAAAAACCACCTGACTCAGAAGCTTCCGTCGCCGCTTCACCACCCTCGGGGTTGGACTGGGTCACTTTTTGGCTGTCAGATACCGATGACAAGTTAATATTCATACGAGCTTCACTCACTGTAATACGCACTGTTAGGCGATAGATGGCGGAGACGCGGCTAATAACCAACGCTGTTGATTTCTATTGCGTGCTATGTCGTTTCTGTTACATACAATCCAATGACTGCAAATAACGCTTTGTAAGAAATAAGCTGCAAGAAATAAGCCAAAGACTGTAAGAAGTAGCTAAAGGCCACCAGAAGTGAGCCAAAATGCAAGTGAGGCGCGCAACACAAACGATGCGAGATGAAATTAATTGAAACGACGACGATTGAATTGCAGTGTGGAAAATTCGTCCATCTGCTTTTGCTCGCGCTGATGCTGTACGCGTTGCTTTTCATTGTGTTTCTTTTCAATCAACCATTCGTAAGAACGGCGATTTTTGCGACTCTCAAACCAGTTTTGCTCGCAATTAGTCACCTGATCTTTGAAGTGTGACTCGGCTTGTTTTTGCTTAGACAGCGTTTCGTCGAGCGTGGTCAAGAAGCGATTTAAATGGGCGTATTGACTGGCATTTAACCCTTTTTGACCACGGTCTACCAACTGATGACAATAATCAAGCCGATATTTTTCGATTTGTTCGAGCTGCTGGTAATATCCTTCAAGCTCACTACGAGCTTGGCCGAGCGCTAAAGCGGCTTGGTTTTCGCGCTCTTTCGCTTGTTCTAATAGAAACTCTAATGCATTTTCCATCGCAGGTTACTCCCCTTGCAATAAGTTACGCAGCATGTTGACGCACATATCGTAAGGCACGGTCTCTTTCATACTCTGTTGCAAGTAAGTGTCTAACTTAGGTTTGAGGGTAAAAGCACCATCAATCGCAGCATCGGTTCCGGGCTTATAAGCCCCGATTGAGACTAAATCTTGATTCTTACGGCAAATCGACAATACCTGACGAACCGCTTTAGACATCAACATATGTTCATCTGACGTAATTTGCGGCATGACACGGCTGACCGATTTTTCGACGTCAATCGCAGGGTAGTGACCAGCATCGGCCATTTCGCGCGACAACACCACATGTCCATCAAGAATCGCGCGTGATGCATCGGCTATCGGATCTTGCAGATCATCACCTTCGGTCAAGACAGTAAAGAAAGCCGTAATTGAACCTTGTTCAGAGCTGCCATTCCCTGCACGCTCTACCAATGCAGGCAGCTTTGCAAACACTGAAGGTGGATAACCTTTGGTTGCGGGAGGCTCACCGACCGACAGGGCAATCTCACGTTGCGCTTGAGCAAAACGAGTTAAAGAGTCCATTAACAGCAGTACATCAAGCCCTTGGTCGCGAAAATACTCCGCGACGGTCAGGGCGGTTTGACACCCTTTTAAGCGCATTAACGGCGAGGAGTCAGCAGGCGCCGCAACCACAACCGAGCGTTGACGGCCATCGACACCTAAGATCTCTTCAATAAATTCTTTGACTTCGCGGCCACGCTCACCGATCAGCCCGACAACAACAACTTGAGCCGTTGTGCCTCGCGTCATCATCCCTAAGGTGACCGATTTACCGACACCAGAGCCCGCAAATAGACCAATACGCTGGCCTTTGCCCACCGTAAGCAGACCATTGATCGCTTTGATGCCAACATCAAGTGGCTCAGAGATCGGTTTTCGGGCAAGTGGGTTAATCGGCTCTGCGTTAAACGGAGCGCGCTGGTCGGTATAAATAGTACCAAGTCCATCAAGTGGGTTACCAACCCCATCAATCACACGGCCCAATAACTCCATCCCGACCGCTAAACCCGTTTCACTGGTCAATGGGGTGACTTTGGCGCCCGGTAAGACACCCGTGATCTGTTCACTTGGCATTAGGTAGAGATTGTCACCAGAGAAACCGACCACTTCGGCTTCCATTTCGCCTTGCATGGTTTCCACACTGCATAAGCTACCGATTGGCGCTCGACATCCTGTCGCTTCAAGCGTCAAACCAACAACCCGGACTAATTTGCCAGATGCAACGGGACGGCAGGTCAACCCTTGGGTTTTGTACTGCGTGAGGCGTTGTGCTAAAGCAAGCACTATTCACCACCTTGGTGACGATTCACCCCACAAAAGCTCTGAATAACACTACGAATGCGATCTTCCATGCGGTAGTTGACGCTCGACTCACCAGCTTCAATCTGAACATCACCACGGTTTAATGCCGGTTCACTCATCAAGGTCCAGTTACGAAAATCCAGCTGTTCTTCACCATAGGAAGAGCGAATGATCTCAACATCATCAGGATGAAGCTTCAAAGTGATGGCATGGCCTGAAATAGGCAGCGATTCAACCGATTGTTTGATGGTATCAAGGATGACTTGAGGGTTGGTTTGAACTTCGACATGTACCACCTCTTTGACCAAAGTCAGTACCATGTCGACGAGTTGTTTCTCGACCTGAGCATTCATCAACTCAAGTGGTTGGGCAAATTGATTGGCTAAATTGACAAAGGTTTGTACTTGCTGCTGGATAAACTCTTGTCCAGCGGCCACGCCTTCGACTTTGCCCGTTTCAAGCCCCTCGGCATGACCTTCTTCTAGGCCTTGTTGTTTGCCTTTTTCGTAGCCTTGCTTGAAGCCCGCTTCCTGACCTTGATGCAAACCTTCCTGATGCGCTTGCTGCTTGATCAGTTCGATTTCTTCTTTAGTCAGTTCTTTAGGCGCTTCTTCTTTAACGGGTTCCGCAACAGGAATCCAACTTGGGTCGTAGTTCAGCGCCGTTTCTTTTGCTTGCTTGTGGCTCTCTGCCGTGTAATCAGGCATCCCCCAACGCTCTGGTTTTTCGACCAGTTCATCATCGTCAAGACGCAAAAAACCGCGTTTTCTTTCCCCAGACATAGACACCTTTACTTAATTGACTTATAGGAATTCGTCAGCGCCGCCAGCCAGCATCAACTCACCAGAGTCAGCCATGCGCCTTGCAATTGCCAAGACTTCTTTTTGTGCAGCTTCTACGTCAGAAACCTTAATCGGCGGCATCGCCTCAAGGTCATCACGCATCATTTCAGCAGCACGTTTGGACATGTTCTTGAAGATCTTGTCACGCAATGCATCGTCGGCCCCTTTCAAGGCACGTTGCAATGCGTCTTGTGGAACATCGCGTAGCAGTTTTTGAATGCCTTGATCGTCGACTTCGATAAGGTTCTCGAACACGAACATAAGATCTTGGATCTGTGTCGCCATGTCTTCGTCTTGATCGCGAATTTGCTCCATCAAGATACCTTCGACGTTGTTGTCCATGTAGTTCATGATTTCGGCCGCCGCTTTCAGGCCACCAATCTTGGCCGCTTGCGCCCCCGCTTGACCCGCGAACTGTTTCTCCATGATTTCATTCAGCTCTGCTAATGCAGAAGGTTGAACTTCTTCTAGGTTCGCAATACGCATCATCAAGTCAAGGCGATCACGCTCAGCAAACTGAGATAAAATCTCTGCCGATTGGTCAGGCTCAAGGTATGAAAGTACGATGGTTTGAATCTGGGGGTGCTCGTTGATAATAATGCTGGCAACCTGACGAGGATCCATCCATTTGAGCGAGTCGAGGCCTTTAGAGCCCGTTCCCAATAGGATTTGATCAACAAGATTACTTGCTTTGTCTTCACCCAGAGCCGCAACCAAGGCGTTGCGCATAAAGTCTTCACTGCCCATACCAATATTGGTGTACTTCTGAATGTCTTCTAAGAAGGCTCGATGTACTGCACCGACTTTATCTTGACTTAAGTCGGTAGCACGCGCCATGGCGCTACCCACTCGTTGAACTTGTTTAGGTTCGAGATGACGAATAATGCCTGCAGCATCTTCTTCATTTAAACTAAGAAGAAGAATAGCCGCGCGCTCTTCACCCGGAATGGTTGATATATCCACGGTGTTATCTACTACCTCACCGCCCTCTCCTTGAGGCACTATTTCGTTAGGCATCCTGCATCCAATTCTTCACAACTTGTGCTGCCAGCTCAGGTTCGTTAGCCACCAGTGCACGAACCGCTTTCAACACATCTTCGTCTTTATGTAAGTTAGGCAAGTCAATACTTGAGCCAAACTCAAATAACTCACCACCATCTAAATCGCCACCAATTAGGCTTGTTTCACCATCAGCACCGATTGGCAGGCCATCTGGGCCATACAACTGATCTTCATCATCCGATGCAGGGTTGAGCAGTTTCTTCATGGCTGGACGGACCAATACCACAATCACGACAATGATAACCAACGCACTGGCAAACCAACGAATCCAATCGTTGAAGTTCGGATGTTCCCAAATAGGGACGTCTGCAACGACTTCCATTTCTGGAGTAGCAAACTGCATACTTAGTACATTGAGTAAATCACCACGCGCTTCGCTAAAACCAACCGTGCCGATCAACATCTGTTTAATAGAGTTTAGCTCAGCATCAGAAATTGGCTCGTAGCTGGTTTCACCCGTCTCTGGATTAACTATCGCACGATTTTTCACCGCCACTGCCACCGTCTGACGATTCACAATACCGGTTTGTCGACGTTCATGACTGATGGTGGTATCAATTTCAAAGTTTCGTGTTGCTTCTTTGTGCACAGAACCTTGGCCCAATAGACTGCCGTCTTTCATCTGCGCCACATCTTGTGGAATTGAGGCATCCGCTGGAGGCTGATTACTTAACGCGCCGGGGACGCCAGCAACAACGTTGCCATTGTTGTAATCTTCGAGCGTATATTCACTGCGAGTCGCTGGGGTGTTAGGGTCAAAACTTTTGCGTGTTTGCTCAATAGCGCTGAAATCGAGTTCGATATCGACTTGGGCTGTGTAATTACCAAAGCCCAAAATAGGGATCAGGACAGAGTCAATTTTTTCACGCAGTGCTTGTTCTTGCTTACGTTCAAGCTCGTGTTCTTTGCGGCGCGCTGTAGAAGCTGCGTCTTGAGAGCCAGAGCTCAACAGGCGACCATGCTGGTCCGTTACCGTAATACGGTTTGGCTTCATGCCTGGCACGGCGCTGGCGACCATGTCAACGACCGAATCGACCTCTTCTTGTTTAAGATTGGCACCCGTTTTTAGAGTCAAGAAAACCGATGCTGACGCTTCTTGGTTATGGCGAACAAACACGCTCTGTTTTGGCAATGCCAACAACACACGTGCTTTACGTACTTGCTTCATCTCTTCGATGGCTTTAGATAACTGACGCTCACGGCTGAGTTTTAAGCGCTCTTGCTCAAGACGCTGAGAAACACCAAAGCCCATGTCTTGCAATAAGATTTCATCGCCTGCTTGCTTCTCTTGATTAAGGCCAGCACGGACCATATTGAGCTTTAAGCTGTTGTATTCATTGGCTGGAACAAGGATGGTATTACCATCAAGTTTATAATCGAGTTTTTGCTGATCGAGGTAATCTAGGACAGGGATTAGCTCTTCAGTTTCATACGCGCCTAACGGACGCATTTCTGGCTCTTTAACCCAGAAGAACAACATGACAATCAAGGCAACACAGATAGAAATGGACAGGACTAACACCACCTGACGCAGCAAATCGAGGTCACCGACTGCCATATCAAATTTTGAACTGCTCTTCTCATCCAAATCAGGATTTTGCGAACTGGTATCGAGATCGGTTGCAGTTAGCATTGCGCTGTCTGCGCCGCCATCTGCAATTGCCAGATCCGTTGATTGATTTTGCTCTGCCACAGACTGTACCTAACTACTTAAACCGGCATATTCATCAATTCTTTATACGCTTCAACTAACTTGTTACGTACTTGAATTGTTGCTTCAAAAGCGACGCTGGATTTGTTTCGGGCGATCATTACATCAGAAAGAGAGACATCGGCATCACCGCGATCAAAGCGCATCTGCATATTACTCGATGTTTTAGAGAGACTATTAACGTTGTTAATAGCGCTGTTGAGTAGCTGGCCAAAATCTGCGCCAACAGCTTGACCGGTTGCTCCAGGCTTGGTTCCCGTAGCTTCGAACATCATCGCTTGCATTTCGCCTTGAAAACCATCAACTCTCATCAAAACCTCGGTTGTCAACTCTTTGACATAAACATGTGCTGGACTTATGACGCTGCAATCCTTGTGCCACGTCGCTCGTTACAGGAAAATAACACGTTAGTTGGGAATATCAATCCCGGCATCACGCATTTTTGCTAACTTGTAGCGCAAAGTACGCGGGCTTATGCCCAATTTTTCCGCCATCTCTTTGCGTCGGCCGTGACACTCTTCCAACGTTTCAAGAATAATCGCAAACTCTTGATCTCTAAGCTCGCCACCCAAACCGACGCTCGACGTCAAATTTTTCGTCATTTCAGCAACTGGCTTAATGTCTGGAGCCACCATGCTATCACTGCTTTCAACCGCAACTTGTAAACTTGAAGCATCTTGCCAATCTAGACCCTCGAGCAGAATATGCTCGCCACCAATATTGTCATTTTCACTTAAAATTAACGCGCGTTGTATAACGTTATCAAGCTCACGGACATTACCTGGCCACGAGTAAGACAAAAGTTTATTCACGGCCTGAGCCGACACGCTTGGTACTGGCATTCCCAGTTTTTGACAATGGCGTTCAACTAGGTGATTCGCCAGTGGTTCAATGTCGCCTTGGCGCTCGCAAAGTGCAGGCCAAGCTATTGGAAATACATTAAGGCGATAATATAAATCTTCGCGGAAGTTACCTTGATTGACGTACTGTTTTAGGTCACGGTTACTGGTCGCGAGTACGCGAACATCTAGTTTAATACTCTTGCGACTGCCAAGACGTTCCACTTCGCGCTCTTGCAGTACGCGCAGGAGTTTAGCTTGTAGATTCAAATCCATCTCACTGATTTCATCAAGCAAAATAGTTCCGCCTTGCGCCTGTTCAAACTTGCCTGGGCACCCTTGTACCGCTCCGGTAAAGGCTCCTTTTTCATAACCAAACAAGGTCGCTTCTAACATGTTGTCAGGAATCGCCGCGCAGTTAATTGCGACAAATGGTCCATCTTTACGATTAGACGCATTGTGAATATAGCGAGACATCACCTCTTTACCTGAACCACTCGGCCCAAGCACCATGACACTGGCGTCGGTTTTGGCAACTTTCTCTGCCAAGGCAAGTAGCTTAATACTCTTTTCATCAGCGACCACAGCGTCGCCATTATCGTCCGACTTAACCGGAGCATAACGGCTGACCATATTGAGCAAGACTTCAGGCGCAAAAGGCTTAGCCATGTAATCAATCGCCCCGTCTTTCATCGCCGATACCGCATCTTCAATATTGGCGTACGCGGTCATTAGCAATACCGGAAGATTTGGCCAGTGCTGTTTAATGTTACGCAGTAAGGCTAAACCGCCCATACCGGCCATTTGCACATCAGATACCACAATATCGACACTGTTTGACTTAAGCTTGACCAAAGCGTCTTCTGCGCTATCTGCTTCGAGCCACTCGTAGCCTGCCAACGCTAACGTATCGACGAGAGCCTCGCGTAGACCTTCATCATCTTCTACTATCAGGACCTTGCTTTGAGCCATTGTCATTCTCCAGTCATTGGTTCTTGGTCAACATCAGGGCGACGTTCAAGCGGAATACACATCGTAAAGCACGCCCCTTCCCCCTGCGGTGAAATAAGTTCTAACCTTCCGTCATGCGCGCGACATACCATCTGTACCACGGCCAGTCCTAGCCCAGTACCTTGCGAACGTGTAGTGAAAAAAGGTTCCATAATCTTGTTTTGCAGTTCAACTGGAACGCCTGGCCCACTGTCTTGCACCGATATTTTTAATTCTCCATTAACCGCACGACAGAAAATATCCAATTGTGACCCTTTACCTGCAATTTGAATCGCATTTAACGCGAGGTTGCTCAGGGCTGATGCTATCGCATTGGCGTTGCCTAATAACTGAGTCTGTTGCTGCTCAACTTCGAGATGGTAATCAATTTGGTTGGTTTTTACCGCCGTTTCAATCATCGGTGAGAACTCTGCCATTAACTCTTCGACGGTGAATGGTTTAACGACTTTATTGTCGCCACCTTTGGCAAACAACAACATATCATTGACCTGCTTTTCTAGATCGTGCAGACGATCCATCAGCTTAGTCTGAAAACGGTCCTTAGTCGCAGGAGGTAAGTTCGGCGCACCAAGGTTCGAGGCATATAGCATCGCGCTAGAGAGCGGGGTTCTGACCTGATGCGCCAACGAGGCCACCATCCGTCCCAATGAAGATAAACGTTGCAAGTCACTGATACGTGATTGCAATAAGCGCGTTTCGGTTAGGTCTGTAATCAAAATTAGCTGACCCGTTGCTGACGCAGAAATCGCCAAACGAACTTTACGACCATTGCGCAGCGATATTTCGTGGCCGTCATCTTCACGTGGTGAAAACGCTTGTTGAATCACCTCAAACCACTTTTCACCGACCAGTGGCACTTCAAGTAAACGCCGCGCTTCTGGGTTGGCTTCTTGCACCATACCTTGAGTATCAAGCAGTATTACTCCTGCTGGCATCACATCGAGCACTTGTTGATAACGAACGACTTGTTGTTCAAGTGTGCCGAGCGGATTTGGGCTATCTATCGGTGGTGTTGAATGCATGACGTATTTCTGCCTTAAAAACTACAATAGCCTGTAATGCAAAAAGCACGCCAGGCTATTTATTATATTTTTCAAAAACTTAACAATAAGTCGAAAAATTGACAGTCAATATTTGAGCACTTTATCGTTGCAAATTGTACTTTCGCATCTTCTCTACCAGCGTGGTACGACGCATACCAAGCATATCTGCAGCTCTTGCAACCACGCCACCTTGAGCGTCTAAGGCTTGGTTGATCATATTGACTTCCAAATCAGCGAGCATCTCTTTCAAGTTGACCCCTTCCGGTGGCAAACTTTGCGGCGCATTGTCATGCTGCTGGAAAATATCATTGGACTCGATACTGAAGTCTTCTGAGAAAATATCCTGCAGAGCATCGCGTTCTTGCTCTTCGACTGAGCCACGGTGATTATATTCTGGTTGGAACTCAGGAATATCACTGTAACGATATTTGGTCGGTAAATGATTCACATCCACCAGACTATTAGGATAAAGAATGATCATACGCTCGACTAAGTTAGCCAACTCGCGCACGTTACCATGCCATTCATGTTCCATTAACGAATTAATCGAACGTGGAGTAAAGCAGATCGGCAGTGCCCCTTCCGCCTCCATACGCGTCATTAATTCCTGCAGTAGCAATGGGATGTCATCTTTACGATCGCGCAGCGCTGGCATTTCAATCGGAAACACGTTCAGACGGTAGTAAAGGTCTTCACGGAAGGATTGATCCTCAATCATCGATTCTAAATCACGGTGAGTTGCCGCGATCACGCGCACATTGACGCGAATCGTGGTATTGCCACCCACCCGCTCAAAACTGCGCTCTTGCAACACGCGCAGAAGCTTAACTTGCATCGGCATTGGCATGTCACCAATTTCGTCCAAGAAAAGTGTGCCACCTTCAGCCAATTCAAAACGACCTTTGCGTGAGGTTATCGCTCCGGTAAAGGCGCCTTTCTCATGACCAAACAGTTCACTTTCCAACAGATCCGGCGGAATAGCCCCACAGTTGATCGGCACAAAAGGACCATTACGGCGCGCCGAATGATAATGGATATTACGTGCAACGACCTCTTTACCAGTACCTGACTCGCCCAAAATCAATACATTGGCTTCTGTGCCAGAGACTTGCTCAATTAAATGACGGACATCTTTAATGCCCATGCTCTGGCCAACTAAACTTCTAAACAGGGTGTTTTTACGTGACGACGCAGCAACGTTGACCCCTTTACGTCCCAAAAAATCTTTGCAGTGACGTAGAGCCTCACTCAACTGCGGATAGTTAAGAGGGTATTCGAGCTCACCAACATAGTTAGTTAACTCATCAACAGGGTATGAATGCTTGCCAGCGATTAATAGCGGAATATGGTTAGCTTGGGATAATTTGCTACTCAGCTCAGCAGAAAATTGATTGCTGTCCAAAGAACCCAGAATACAGCCAGCCCACACCTGAGACCAATCTAGATCGTCAAGCTGATGCGAAGATATCGCCTCACACTGTTCTCCAACAAATTCTAAAATATTACTGAGACTGGTCCGCGCCTGCGCATCATCATCAATCACGAGTAGTTTTGCTAAACCTTGCATAGGTGAGAATGTTTGCCTTTATTATGAAACGTTGTGGCTGGATTATGTTTCTAACGATTGATATTGATAACTATAGTTCAGATAGCTCGCTAGACAATGTAGAAATTTCAGCAACAAAAAAAGCCACTAGGCTAGTTAGTGGCTTCTATTCTATTTGATAAAAAAAATATGGCAACCAAGCAATTACTTGATGTGATGTTAGCCCAAAGCAATTTGGCTCACACTTAGTATATTGCTTATTAATCAATCACTTTATTGGCGATTGGTTATAAACCTACATCTTCCGCAGTCAAATTGTGGTATTCATTTGGAATCTGATCCCACGCGGATTTAATTTCTCGGATGATCTCGATCACATCATCAATCGGTTGAGGGTTATTTTGATGATTGGCTTCTGTGATCTGAGTGATCATAAATTCATACAATTGATCGAGATTTTGTGCGATATCTCCACCATCATCCATTGAAAGACAGCTACGCAAGCTGATTATAATATCTAGTGCTTTGCCAAAACGTTCACCTTTGACAGGAATATTTCCCGCCATCATCGCCGCTTTACCTTGAATCAAACGTTCAATAGCACCGGCCATTAACATTTGAACAATTTTATGCGGGGAGGCCGCACTGAGCTGGCTATCAACCGATACCTTCTTGTAAGCCTGAAGTGAACCACGCATAACAAACCTCTTTATTTATAAAAACTTCTGATACTGCTGAACCGAGCGCTTACCACGACGGTATTTTTGTAGTGCTTGGCCAAACTCAGCAGTTTTATCTTGCATTAATTGCACAACATTGACGGTTCGTTTTACCGCATCTTGCCACTGTTGTGATGTTTTAAGCTCTGGTTGAACTTCAATTGCACTAAGTAAACTTTGCAATATCTGTTCCCTTGTATCGACAAGTTGTGCAATATCTTCAACACTTAGTTCTTCGCCGACGATAGCCTGACTTATTTTGTGATCTAGATCACCAAGAAAGGCTAAATCACGCGTAAATTGGTTATCAAAGGGCATTCATCATCCCTGCCAACTGAGACTGCATTTTACTGGTGGCATCTTGCATCGCCGTAAATTTGGCGTGAGTTCGATTTTCTAAGCTCTCCATGCGGCGATCCAGTGCCGCCTGATCATCTTGAAGTCGATAATTACGCTCAATCATGCTCCGTTCACGGTTACGGATCGAACCCGTTACCCCAGTAAGACCTTGGATTGCATCTTCAACCTTTTTAGCAAAACCTTGGTTGCCCCCAAAAAAATCAGCTAACTTGTTGAAGTTATTGTTGAGCTGCTTATCGAGCATGTCATAGTTGATTTCTAAGTCGCCTTGTCGAGTTGTGGTGACTCCAAACTCAGTTAATGACTTTAAGTCTTCAGGTGCAGGCTCTACGCGAGAAGAAAATACCGATTTTAAGCGAGAATCTGCACTGCGAACAATGCTATCGCCCGAGAGCGGCCCCGCCATCCCTGTGGTTGGATCGACACTCGAGAGCTCTTTTGTCACTCGATAAAACTGATTATAGGCTGCAACGAACTGTTCGATGTCTTCTCGCACACCCTGACGGTCATATTCGATATCAATTTCTGATGGGGCTTTACCCGGCTGAGAACGGCCTTTGAGGGTCAAGTCGACGCCATCAATAGCATCTTCAATAATATTATTGCTACTCGATAACTGGGCGACCCCATCGAGCAGCACTTTGGCATCTTGTGCTGACTGAACTTCGGTCATACCATGATAGGTATCAAACGACAGTTGAGCAGCATCGAGATCGCGCTGAGCTTGATCGATGCGCTCTAAATATTCACGTTCTTTTTGCGGTAATTTAGCCCGCTCCATTTGCTTGGCCTGTTCAGGCGTAAGCTCACCCGCTTCAACTCGCTGAGCCAAACGCGCTTTTTCGTCCGCGACTTGCTGTTCAAGGTTGGCTTTTGCAGCCTCCAACTTAGCTTGGGCTTCTTTAGGTGTTACGTAAGAATCGGTCAGCGTTCCCGAAGCGGTATTGCTCCAGCCAGGCACATCAGATGATTTTTCCAAAGCTTTGTTATCGAGCTCAGGGTCTGGTTCCCAGTATGAGTCGAGTAAGGTCCCCGACGCCGTCTCACTCCAACCCGGAATACGTTCTTCAGGCTTGAGGTATTTATTGGCTTGTATTCCCGCATTAGCGGCTGCCGCTGTCGCTGCATTAGACAGTTCATTACCAGGCGTCGCCTCTTTAACGGCGTTAGGATCGGCATTAATCGCCGCCTGTTTTGAGGTTTCGGCAATCTCTTGATCGACAACTTTTGCCGCATCGATGATTGTTTGCGCGATTTTATCGGCAACTTTCTTTTCTGCCGGGTTTAGCGGAGAAATCAACTCTTGAGCGGCCGCACGGGCGCGTTCGAGATCTTTCACTCGTTGCTCAAGGGTTTTGTATTCGAGTTTTTTGAGCGAGTCGCCTGGCTGCGCCTCGACGCGCATCGAGATATCGTTGTCTCCTCCAGATACATTGGAAGCAACGATCAAACGCGGACCCTCGACGTCGTTAATAACGGCGGCGCGAACTCCCGGATTGGATTTACTGTTGTTGATACCTCGAACGATATCAACCAGTTTCGAGTCTTGCTGCAAGTTGATGGAAAAGTTTTTATCACCCAGCGAAATCTGCAGCTTGCCCGGGCCAAATTTTGCGTCTTGCGGAAGAACATCCGACGCAATTTTGTGGCTTTGGGCAAGCTGCAACACATCGATAGCATATCGACCAGCGATAGCTTCAGTGGTTGCCGTCGCGGATACAACCGTTTCATCCGTAGAATCCACGGTTCTTGCGGCGAATGCTTTCTCTTGACGAAAGCTCGCCATCAAGTTTTTCATCGTATCCAGCGACTCTCTGAGTCGACCATAGGCACTGATACTAGAATCAATCTCGGCCCGCTCATTCTCAATGCGTTGCTGTTTAGGAACACGCTCCGCATCAACAATTTTGCTGACCATAGAATTGATATCCATGCCAGAATTCATGCCTATAGGCCCAAAACTCATCTAACTACTCCAAGTACGATTACACCATTTGGTTTACAAGACCAGACGAATAGCGAGCGGTTTGCTCCCTTAAACGCCGTAAAATCTCCAACATTTCCTCATCGGGTATCTGACGAATTATATCGCCAGTATCCGCTTCGTATATCGTCACAACATCTCTGCCCGATTCTTCGTCAACACGAAATGACAAGCCTTTATTGATCGACGAGATGAAATCATTCATCTGTTGAACAATCCTTTCACGCTCAGCTCGATTTAGCTTTTCACGCTCTTGCGAGGCTTCTATCGCTTTTTCTATCGACTGACTCGTTTTCTCACTTATCTCAGCGGTAGAGACTTGCTCCTTGGGTGAGGAAACTTGCTGTACACCATCGTACTTTGAAGCAAGTTTAGTGCCACTTTCTGAGCCATAAGGCTGGATGTTCGATGTGTAGGATGGTATTTCCATAACGATCTCCCTTCCACCTTAGCAGGTCACAACATAACGTTGTACCAATAAGCTCCAATCGAACCTATCGATTAACCTAATAAGCTAAGAGCTGCCGACGGAGACTGCTTAGCTTGCGCTAGGACAGAGGTACTCGCTTGCTGAAGAATCTGCGACTTAGTCATCGCCGTCGTTTCTTTGGCATAGTCCGTATCAACAATCCGGCTACGGGACGCATTAACATTTTCGTTAATGTTGTCTAGGTTACTGATTGCATGGCCAAAACGGTTTTGGAAAGCACCCAGTTCTGCGCGCTGACTATCCACCGATTTCAGCGCACCATCAATGACAGAGACTGCCAACTGAGAGCCCGCAACCGAAGTAACGTCGACATCCGCCACGGTTCTGTCTTGCGCAGCGCCGAAACCGATTTCACCACCTAATCCACCACCAATAGTGACGTCTGTTGCAACCTTGTTTGTAGATGCAAACAGTTGCAATTTACCTTCCTCACCCACAGACGCTTTCACGTCCTCACTTTGACCGTTAATGTAAGTGGCAAGTTGCTCCATATCATCGCCAGCTTTAGCGTTGATCGTTAGCTCCTTAGCATCACCATTAACATCAGTATAGTTGAGAGTTAAGTCGGTTGTCCCTTCTGATACCACCCAATCAGCCGCTTTACTTTCTTGAGCAACATACGCTTTACCACCCATATCCATGGTGTCAGAACGCATACTTCCCATTGAAAGCTGAACCGCTTCACCCGAACTGGCACCAATTTGGAAAGATTGGCTGCCGAAGGTACCGTTAAGTAGTTTGTTACCACCAAACGATGTGGTTTCAGCAATACGGTTGAGCTCGTCATTTAACGCAGTCACTTCCTCTTGGATAGCAATACGTTCAGAACGAGAGTTAGAGCCGTTAGAAGATTGCAACGCCAAATCACGCATACGTTGCAGAATGTTGGTGGTCTCATTCATCGCACCCTCAGCGGTTTGAGCGATAGAAATACCATCATTGGCATTTTTTACCGCCATGTCTAAACCACGGCTTTGTGAGTTCAAGCGATTTGAGATTTGAAGGCCAGCTGCGTCATCTCGGGCACTGTTGATCTTGTACCCCGAGGATAGACGCTCCATCGATTTCTGCATGCCATCAGTCGCACCGTTAAGGTAACGCTGAGCAGTCATCGCAGACACGTTTGTGTTTACGTTAATTGCCATATTTGATCTCCTTAGGCATTAGGGCGATGTGTATCAGCGTCTCTCACCTCACTTCAACACATCTCATTTCTCTCAATCCTTTAACGGCCCTGTAGAAAATACCTTTAGAAAAAAATAGTTCTTTTTTGCGCTTTTTTTGACTTGATGGATATTTAGACAATAAGATCAATTAGTTAGCAGAAACAAAAAAATCCAGCCGAAGCTGGATTTTTTTCGATAGACGGTTAATTAACCGAGTAGGCTGAGTGCCGAGTTTGGTGCCTGCTTCGCTTGAGCAAGAATTGAGCTTGAAGCTTGAGAAAGAATTTGCGTTTTGGTTAGCGCGGTTGTTTCTTTCGCGAAGTCGGTATCTTTGATACGGCTCTTCGAAGCGTTCACGTTCTCATTGATGTTGTCCAAGTTGCTGATAGCGTGGCTGAAGCGGTTTTGGAAAGCACCGAGTTCTGCACGGTGGCTATCTACATATTGTAGTGCTGCATCAACAATCGCTACCGATTCTTGCGCGCCACCAACCGACGTTACGTCAATCACATCAACGGTTACGGCTTTACCTTCACCCATGTTTAGCTCGCCCGCTAAGCCACCAGCAAAAGAAACGGCGCCGTCAACTTTGTTTGCACCAGCAAACACTTGTAGCTGACCATCTTCGTTTACAGACGCTTTAACCATGTCTGTTTGACCGTTGATGTATGTGGCAAGTTCTTCAATATCATCGCCTTGTTTTGCATTGATATTAATGGTTTGCTCTTGACCGCTTTTGTCAGTCAAAGTGATGGCAAGGTCGTTTGCACCTGTTGCAACTGTCCAGTTTTTATCTTTACCTTCTGTTGCTTGGTAGCTAGTACCACCCATGCCAACGTTGTCTGAGCGCATGTCATTCAGGGTCAGCATTACTGCTTCACCGTTGTCGGCACCAATTTGCATAGACTTGGTTGTGAACGTACCGTTAAGTAGCTTGTTACCACCAAATGATGTGGTTTCGGCGATACGGTTAAGCTCATCATTTAGCGCTGTGACTTCTTCTTGAATCGCAACACGCTCAGACTTAGAGTTTGAACCGTTTGCAGATTGTAGCGATAGGTCACGCATACGTTGAAGAATATTGGTTGTCTCATTCATCGCGCCTTCAGCAGTTTGCGCGATAGAGATACCGTCGTTCGCGTTACGTACTGCAACGTCAAGACCACGGCTTTGTACGTTTAAGCGGTTCGAAATTTGTAGACCCGCTGCATCGTCTTTTGCACTGTTGATCTTGAAGCCTGATGACAAACGCTCCATTGATGCTTGTTGAGCGTTGTTCGCACCGTTTAGGTAACGTTGTGCTGTCATTGCTGCTACGTTTGTATTTACATTAACTGCCATGGTGATTTCTCCGTTTGATTTTCCGATATTTCCGGTTTCCGACGTCTCGGAAAACCAAAGTAGTTCTCTCAAAAGTTACATTTATTAACGGCACGCTTTGCGAAACCTTGAGTAATTTTTTGAGAATTTTTTAAAAAAAGTTCGTTTGGAAGAGAAAGCGTGACCAACAAGGAAAAACATTTAAAAAAGCGTATTTTTCGCTAAAGATTTATTTTTTCCTGTCGATACCATTCTCTTTTTTGAGAATTACCCCAATAAGGTCAAAGCTAAGTTAGGTTGCTGCTTGGCCTGCGCAAGAATAGAAGTACTGACTTGCTGAAGAATTTGCTGCTTGACCATTTGCGTGGTCTCTTTGGCATAGTCGGTATCTTTAATCCGACTATTCGATGCCGACAAATTCTCATTAACGTTCGACAAATTGTTGATCGCATGATTAAAGCGATTTTGCATCGCCCCCAGTTCTGCGCGATGACTATCAACATACTTGAGCGCGGTATCAATAACCGACACCGCTCTCTGAGCCCCACCAACTTTAGAAATATCTAAGTTATCAACCGCTTCATAACCTGATAGGCTGAGATTCAGCTGGTTGGCAAGGTTGCCTGAAAACGAAATCGTGCCCGAAGTTTGCTCACCAGCCATGAACAGTTGCAGCTGTCCCTCTTCATTGACCGAAGCCGACACTTTATCGGTTTGGCCATTGATGTAAGTCGCCAACTGTTCAATATCGTCGCCGATTTTGGCCGTGATATTGATGCTCTCTTGCTGCCCCTGAGCATTGGTGTATTGCATCACCAATTTATGACTGCCCTGCGTGACTTGCCAATTGCTGTCGGTCTTAGCCGCCGCAACATAACTGAATCCACCCATAGCTACACTGTCTGAACGCATGTTTTTCAGCGCCACTTGGACCGCTTCGCCAGAACTTGCCCCAATTTGAAAAGATGAGGAAGCAAATGAACCATTGAGCAATTTTCGACCACCAAAAGAGGTGGTTTCAGCAATTCTGTTCAATTCATCATTTAAAGCTGTCATTTCTTCTTGTAGGGCATCACGTTCAGCACGACTATTTGAGCCGTTTGCCGATTGCAACGAGAGATCACGCATCCGTTGTAAGATATTTGTGCTCTCATGCATCGCGCCTTCAGCGGTCTGCATGATCGAAATACCATCGTTGGCATTTCTCATCGCAATATCTAGACCACTCATTTGCGACTCAAGCCGATTAGATATTTGTAACCCGGCAGCATCATCTTTGGCACTATTAATGCGATTCCCTGAAGAGAGTCTCTCCAGAGATTGGTTCAACAAATCGGTCGCATTGGTCAAGTGACGCTGCGCAGTCATTGCAGAAACATTAGTATTCACAGTAATGGCCATAACAAATGCTTTCCTCCATGGGGTACTCTCTGTATCGGCTCAAGCTGAATTTCTTTAGTCGAAAAACAAAAAAGCCGAGCGGTTAGGCTCGGCTGGCTATTTGTTCATTTACGACACGCGTGATTAACTCACTTGCAAAGCGCGCAGCATCTCACTTGACGGCGCAAAGAAATACGCCCCCGTCACCGCTCGCGTAAAGCGCAATAACTGATCGGTTTTACTGTCGGTGGCACCATACATACTCTCAAGCATGGTTTTAAAATTGTGCAGTCGATTGCAGTAAGCGATAAATAACAGACCGTGATCACCTGATACGCTGCCATACGGTAAGCTGTGGCGAAGGATTTTCAGCCCCTTACCGTCTTGTTTAATGTCGACACGGCCCACGTGGGACGCAGCAGGCACATCGTCTAATTCAACCGAATCCGGTTTGGTGCGGCCAATCACTTTTTCTTGCGCCGATACATTGAGTCGATTCCACGCTGGTAGGTTATGAATAAAGCGTTGCACCATGACATAGCTGCCACCAGCAAACTCACCTTCTGGAATGATCGCCACTTCTTCACGCTGCGCCGCTTTCGGGTTTTCCGTCCCATCGACAAACTCGGTCATATCGCGAGAATCAAGATAACGATAGCCATATGTTTCATCTACAACCGTAACGTTGTCGCTGATGTGTTCAAACAGCTTACGCAGTAAATAGAAATGGAGGTCATGACGATTAGAGTGACAGTGAATTAACACATCAACTTCTGTACTTGGTGCCACGACGTCCCCTTCACCTAACGCTGGAAAATCAATCAACTCATCTGGGATTGGTTGATTGAGCTGCTGCCAAAAGGTTTTACTGAACGCGAGTGATAACGTTAGTTGCGCGCCAGGTTGCTGGGCATTAAGATCTTCGACCAAGGTTGGCAATGCTTGCAATTGCTCTAGCACTGCTTGCGGATTTTGCTTGACCTTAAGTAAGGTATATTGAGCAAAGGGCCCCGATTCAGGAAGAATGGCGCTTTGAGACTGTGACATGATTACTCCTCACTATTATTATTTTTGGCTCAGTGTATTGGGTTTTACTTACCATGCATTGACACCGATCATCGCTACTTTGATCACTGTGTAGGGGGCGCAACAAAACTGTCTTTCACACTGCGGCTATTGGCAACATAAAGAATAAACCACAGTAAGAGCAACATCACGACGCCATTAGTCCAACTGAATGCACCATGAAGCAAATAGACGTGATAGATAGATTGAGAGAGTTGCGCTAACGCGGTGACCAGTGTAATGGTTTTTCCCCACGCCACTATGTGGTTTACCCAGTGCCTATCTGGGCTGCGCAGGCCGAAAAGCCACAACAGTAAAATACTGGGGACGCCCATCGCTAAACCGAGATATAGCATGGTATGATCCGGATAGACTATCGCAAGAATCTTACTGCCACTCTCTCGACTGGCACCTGCCACGACAAAAACGACCCAAGCTTTGGCTAACAATAACCAACCTAACCAAAGTAGCTTTGGGGCTTTTAAAAAGCCATGTTTATCATATTGATCTATTGCGTAACGCACTGAAATCTAACTACTGTCTATTATCAATCCATTACTTTAACTCAATAAGCACAATTTTCTATCAGAATATTGTCATCTTGTCTGAGACTAGCAGGCTAAGTTAGCGGCTGATTGCGCTGACGAATCCGCCATACAGAAAAAGTAACAAAAACAACTAACAATATAATCGGAGCCAACCAGAGTAATGAGTTAGCCAAGCTAAACTCCGGCTTATAACGAACAAACTCGCCATAGCGTTGCGTCATGAAATCAATAACCGCTTGGTCACTCTGTCCTTGGTCAATCATTTGATAAACAATAAGCCGCAAGTCTTTGGCAATCGGCGAATTGGACTCAACTAAGTTTTGATTTTGACATTGTGGGCAGCGTAATGATTTCGCCAGTTCGATGGCTTGCTGCTGCTTCTGTGGTGACTGAAACTCAAATAACTCCACCTGCACCTGTTGTTCATTGGTAACAGCAACGAACAAAGTCTGCTCGGCAGCATTAAGCTGAGTCGCCATTAAACCAGCCACAAAAAAACTTAGAACTAGGGTCACCAACGATCTATTCGTTTTCATCCATTGGCTCCCTTAACGAAGTAAGCCGCAAAATGTTGTTGCCATACCCGCCCATCAAGTGCACCTAAGTGCTTATAAATTATCTCACCAGCTTGGTTCACTAAGTAGGTTTCAGGGGTACCAACGACACCCAAATCGAGGGCTAGTTTTCCTTTTGGGTCAAATACAATATGTTGATATGGGCTGCCTAAGTTGGCGATATAGTTGAGAGCGGCAGAGCGTGTGTCGCGATAGTTAAGACCGATAATCGTCACCTGCTGCTCAGCCAGCAGGTTAAGATAAGCATGTTCTTGACGGCAAATACCACACCACGAGGCCCACACATTGACCAACTGATATTGCTGTGTAAACAATTCATCGCTTGACTGATGGCTAGCATTATCTGGTTCTAGCAGTTCAACTGAAGTGATGGGGAATTGGCGCACCACTAACTGTGATTGTGGCCCCATTTGTTGGGTCTTTAAGCTGACGACAAGGATTACGACAAAACAGAGTAAACCAATAACAAACAACGTAATTTTAAACTTGCTCGACTGTAACATAACGGCCTCTACTTACTTGCCACTTAACCAAAGACATCAGCGCGCCGAGAATTGCAACAATCGCCCCACCCCAAATCCAGCTCATGTAGGATTTATATTGTATTTTAACTGCATACGAGTGTGTATCGACTTTACTGCCCAATGTGATGTAGTAGTCACCGTGCCAAAAGGTCTGTATTGCCGGTTCACTCATATTCATCACTCGAACCGGATAATGGCGTCGCTCGGGGGTAAGCTGATAGCTTTTGTTCGCTTGTTGAAGCGTTAACACTGCTCGCTCGGCAGTATAATTGGGACCAATCACCCAATCAGTACGCTGATAATTTATTTGACCATCAGTAAGTTCCACCACTGAACCCGGTGACATCTTCCGGTTCAATTCAAACGAATGCTCGGCATGCATCATGGCGCCAACCGCGCTGATGGCAAGCCCAATATGAGCCGCCACCATAAAAGATAACCGAGTTTGACGAAGAGCGAGTAAACTATGGCTCCCCAAAACCCAGATTGCTAACCCCCAAGTGAGCGCAACCGACAGTGAGAAGTTTGCGACTTGGAACCAATACAGTAGCGCACCGATTGACAGACAAACGGCAAACAATGCAGCCATTTTTATCGTGCTAAAATAGTTTCCATGCTGCCATTTAAGGAAAGGAACCGCTCCCATTAAGCTTAAAGCTATCAGCGTCAGTGGCGTAAACAGGGTATTAAAATATGGCGCACCAACAGAAATTGCCCCCAAGCCGAACAGCTCGTATAACATAGGATAGAAAGAGCCCAGAAAGACAGTAAAACTGGCAACGATCAACAACCCAACCGCACTTAAAGTCAAATAATTTCGACTTACAATCGAGACAATTGGTCGGCTAATGATTTGTTCAGCGCGCATAAACAGTAAACTAAACCCTGCAATCAAAGTTACCACCATGATCGCAAGCAAGGTAATACCCTTACCCGGGTCAACCGCAAAGGCATGCACCGAGGTCAATACACCAGAACGAACAATAAAAGTGCCGAGAATACTCAGGCTAAAAGTTACCAAGGCTAATACCAAGGCACAGAACCTCTGTTGTTGTTGATGATTTGCAGCGACTAACGCATGAAGCAAAGCGGTTCCAGTAAGCCAAGGTAATAACGACGCGTTTTCAACCGGGTCCCAAAACCACCACCCGCCCCAGCCTAGCTCATTGTATGCCCACCATGCACCCACCAATATACCTAAGGTCAAAAATGCCCAAGCCGATACTGCCCACGGCCTAGCTAACGCGACCCAATGCTGATTGATTTGAGGCTGCATTAACGCCGCTAGGGCAAAGGCTAATACCGTTGAAAAACCAATGTACCCAAGATAAAGCAGTGGTGGATGAAATATCAAACCAACATCCTGCAACATTGGATTGAGATCGCGCCCCTGCTCTAGCCAAACTTGAGAGTAAGTAAACGGGTTAGAGGTGACTAAAGTAAACCAAGCAAACACACCAACAAAGAGCCCCATGATCCAGAGTACATCTTGTAAGTAGGCTTTTTTAGTCCGATGAAGACAGCTAATAAAAGCGGACCACAATGCTAAGGTAAACACCCAAAACAACATCGAACCTTCATGCCCTCCCCAAACAGCAGCAATTTTGAAGGCCAATGGCAAGGCTGAATTAGAGTGCGAGGCAACATATTGAAAGTGGAACTGATCAGAGATAAACAGATAAGCGAGAAGCACCAAACTCAACAGCGCAACGGCACCATTGAGTTTAGCGAGAAAAGAAAGCGAGAATGGGCGTTGACGAATATGCCACTTTTGCCAAGCGTACAAGGTCGAGCTAATACTGCTCGATATCGCAATCCACACCAGTGCAAAATGCCCTATCTCTCCGAACATAATTATATAACCGTCATCTGTCCGGCATAGAGGATAAAGGTACGCAACATCAATACGCCAACTAAACTTAAACTTGTCACCATAAAGATATAACCACCATTATGACGTGTCTCTTTTGAAGTCAAAGCATTAAGCGTAAGTGGAAGCACCATCCCTATCAGTACGACACCGAACCAGAACCAGTTGGACCAAAAGCCCCCACCGATGGCATTCCAAGCCGCAACTTCATTTTGTCCGCCACTAAAAATCAGCCCGGTAAAGAAGGTGACTAAGACAAACAACTCAAACATCACAACAGGTCGTTCAAAGCTATGTACCCAAGCTACGCTTGGACTGGATGCTGGCTCTTTAAACACTAAAATACCAAACATCAAGCACGCCGCTGCACCCGAGGACAAACTTGAGAACAAAAATAGTATCGGAAGCACTGGATTATTGAGCATTGGGTAGGTTTTCAAAGCCGAAAGTAGAAATCCAGTATAAGCAGCCAGCACAATGGCAAGAAAGCCCAAGAATAACTCAATCGCGTTGGTGAACTTGCCAGATTTAAGTAGCACACTGTCGATAAAATCAAGCAACTTGCTTGGCAACAAACCTTCGCCAAACTTAGTGATTTGATGGCGGAATAAAATACCAATCCAGACAAACAGTACCAGCATGTAAACTTGGAACAAAATGACCCCCATCGACATCACTGAACTCGGGTTGAAATAGATCATTATTTTCCAAAATTCCAACGGTTTGGTTAAGTGAAAAATCAATATCGTCAAGCCCGAGATAATGCCAAATGGTGCCAGCCATGCCATCGCCTTCAAAATTCCATTGTTGGCAGGATCTCCCTCAATAACTTTACGTTTCAAGTACAATGCTATCATTACCGCACCAGCAGACATCCCAGCCAAAAACAGATAAATAGCGATTATCCAGTCCCATACCAAAGCGTCGAAGTGAAATGCAGATTCAAAACCATTCATGATCATATCTCCCCTTTTTGGTGAGGTACTTTATACAACTTAGGCTTGGTGCCAAGGTGCGCTTTGTCTCGATAAACCACCTCGGTTTTAAGGACCTGATTTATCTCACTGCTGGGATCGTTCAGATCACCAAAAATCAGTGCTTTAGTTGGACAGGATTCAACACAGGCAGGAAGCTTACCTTGCGCTAAATTGGTATCACGACAGAAGTTACATTTGTCGGCAGAGTGATCTTCCGGATGGAAAAAGCGCACTTGGTAAGGACACGCAGCTAGGCAATAGCCACAACCAACACACTTTTCTTTGTGCACATCGATAATGCCGGTTTTCTCATCTTTATAAGCCGCTCCCGTCGGACAAACATAAACGCAAGGTGGGTTTTCACAATGTTGACAAGATTTGCGAGTAAAACGGTAATCAACATCCGGAAACTCACCTTGAGGTTCACTGCGAATAATTTCTAGGCGTGAAACGCCCTCTGGCACGTTATTGACTTCACGGCACGCCTCAGTACAAGCCGTACAACCAATACAAGCGGTTTCATCGTGGATCATGCCATATAACTTATTGCCATCTTGCTCTATATTTGCCAAGGATTTACGACTATTGAGCACAGCTGTCCCTGCTACACCAGTGGTAAAAATCACGGCACCAGCACCAGTTAAGAAGTTTCGTCTTGAGCAACTCATGCTACTTCTCCTTTTTTAGGTGGTTAAAGTCAGAGTGACAATCAACACAGAGCTTAATACGCTGCTTGTGCTCTAACCCAAGAACCTTGGTTTTGCTCGCGTGGACATCATGACAGTTAGAGCAAGTTAGATTTTTGGCATGAACATCATGTGTCCAGCTACTTTCACGCAAGGGTTGTGGTTGGTGACAATCGACACACTGACTATTGGCCTTGAGAATCGCTTGGGGATCGAGGAACACTTTATCGGTCCCCAATTGCGACTGGGCGCTTGAGTATTTGGTGACGATTGACGCACCTTCGCGATGGTCTGGGCCGATATTGTTATGACATTCAGTACAGTTGACTTCACGACCAAGAGCTTTGTGAGCCTCTTCACCATGAGAACCTGCGAGGGTTTGTTTGGCATCCTTATGACATTGAATACATTTGTAATCCTTGTCACGGATAAATGTGACTTCATGACGCGCTAACGGTTCTTCAGACTGCAGTGTTGAAGTATCGGCAACGGCATGAAGAGAATAACCATAGAGGCAAAATGCTAGAAGAGATTTCAGCATTATGACCATGGCCAACTTTATATTGCCCATATTATCCTTTCCTTATACTCGCCCTCATTATCGAATTAACAACAAATAAAGGACGGTTAAAAATTAAAACCCTTTGATATGTAAACAACAGATCAAATGAGATCAATTCTTATTCTGGATAAGCCACAACGCTATTGGTTAAATATTACTCCTGTTACACTTAGGGAGTAGCTCATGATGGTTAAATTTCGATCTCCATCACCTTATTTTTCGTCAGGCAAATAATCCTAACTCATTGATGATAATAAGTTTCATTATGAAAAAAACACACAAACTAATACCCCTAAAGGGGTATATGCAAATGAACATGAACTAGATCACCTAGTAAAATTGATCTAAAACAATTAAGACTTATTGCTAAGTTATTTATTTTATTTCTATTTACTACAATATATTTCAGTTTCTCCAATTCTTAGTTTGGAATACGCCAGTTCACAACGCTGCTTATAAAAACAGAATACGGAGATAACACTGTGAATACACTTCATTGGATAGCAAAATCTGCGGTAGCGGTCGTGGCCAGCTCTTTATTGAGCACCACAAGCTTTGCTGCTTCTGAAACCAAAGAGTTGATAGACCCGCGTAATCAGGGCTATGAACAACAACACCCTGACCAATACCATTCATGGCAAGCAACCTCTGAGAGTGAACATATTGAAGATGCCTTAGCAGAAGATCCCAATATGGTGATCATGTGGGCTGGGTATGGCTTCGCTAAGGACTACAACAAGGCTCGCGGCCACTTCTTCGCGCTTAATGATGTGCGTCAAACTCTACGTACAGGCGCGCCTCAAGACGAAAACTCTGGTCCTATGCCTATGGCGTGTTGGAGCTGTAAAAGCCCCGATGTTGGTCGTGTCATTGAAGAACGTGGTGAAGATGGCTATTTTCAAGGCAAATGGGCGCGTTTAGGCAACCAAATTGCCAACCCGATTGGCTGCGCAGATTGTCACGATACGCGCAGTGAAGGTTTCAAAAATGGTGAGCCTGCATTAGCTCTGACCAAGCCCTATGTTGAGCGTGCTTTCCAAGCCATCGATAAGCCTTTTGAAAAACAATCTCGTCTTGATAAACAAGCCTCAGTCTGTGGTCAATGTCACGTAGAGTATTACTTTACTGGGCCAAACAAATCGGTCAAGTTCCCGTGGGACATGGGCACCACCGTTAACGATATGGAAGCCTATTATGATGCGCTTGGCTTTAAAGACTGGACACACAAGGTATCAAAAGCGCCCATGCTTAAAGCTCAGCACCCTGGTTATGAAACTTGGCGCGATGGTATTCACGGCAAAAACAAAGTCTCTTGCGTAGACTGCCACATGCCAAAAGTAGCCAAAGAAGATGGTACGGTTTACACCGACCATAAAGTAGGTAACCCATTTGATCGCTTTGAAGATACTTGTGCAAACTGCCACACACAATCCAAAGACCAACTTAGAGATATTGTCTCCACTCGAAAAGCTCAGGTCCTAAATATGAAGCTAACGGCTGAGAAACAGATCGTTGCCGCGCATTTTGAAGCCGGTGCAGCTTGGGATGCAGGGGCAACTGAACAAGAAATGAAAGACATTCTGCAAGATATTCGTCACGCTCAATGGCGTTGGGACTACGCTATCGCGTCACACGGTGTCCATATGCATGCTCCTGAAGTGGCATTGGAAGTACTCGGTACCGCGGTCGATAGAGCTGCAGACGCTCGAACTAAGATTGTCCGCTTGCTCGCGAAAAAAGGCATCACAGAACCAATTGAAATCCCAGACATTTCTACCAAAGCGGCGGCGCAAAAAGCCCTCGGTATGGACATGGACAAGATGAATGCTGATAAAGCGCAATTCCTCAAAACCGTTGTACCAAAATGGGAAAAAGAGGCGCAAAAACGCGAATCGACATACTAGTCTGTTACGTTTAAAACCAGTCTAATAAGTTAAAAAATCGGCACTCTATGTGCCGATTTTTCTTACTGATTACTAGGTAACATTGCTTTGGCTTGATTAAGGGAATGAATAACCGCTGCACGGTCGAGTTCGCTGTTTGCTGAATTAAGTATTTGCGTCCAAGTATCAATTGCTTGTTGATAACGAAAACTAATAAAGTGATCACTGGCAAGTAAAGACAGTGCCGTTAAATTATTGGGTTCAATGCGTAACGCACGATCTAAAAGCGCTTGTACGGGCGTGGTCATACGCTGTTTTTCGACATAATAGAGCGCCGTCGCCTTCGCCGCCAACTGATTGGCCGAAGGAACATCAGTTAAACGCTGAGCATAGTCAAAACAAGTCAAGGCAGAGGAAAAATCCTGCAGGTCTAGATAACCCTGACCCAATTGGAACCACAGCTCGGCTTGATTCGGGTCTTGCGTCAATTGCTGCTGAATTGATTCCATCCACTGTGCGTGTGTTGGCGGAGTGTCAAGTAGTGCGCTTGGTTGTGGCTTCTGACCTTGGAACCAGAAGTAAACTGGCACCGCCAGCACTAAACTAGCGAGTAGCGTTCGTTTCATCACCATACCTAGGTTAATGTCCATCTTTAAACGATTATATCGTGTTAGGATATTGGCATCTTTGATTTAACAAGACTTTTTATTATGAAGAATAAAGTCGTTTCCTCCCCAGAAACTCAACAAGAAGCGATGAAAATTGCCAAGGCGACACAAAAGCCGGCTCAAACCAAAGAGCAAACTAAACTCATTGCCCAAGGAATCGAAAAAGGCATTGCGCTGTACAAAAAGCAGCAAAAAGAACGCGCGAGACAGACTGACAAAGCAAAGAAAAAAGCGCAAAAGAGCAAGCAAGTGGTGCAGACACCTGTTGACATCAACAACGAGTCTCCTGCGGTTGCTGAACGCTCCACCAAGGCGCCTGTTCTACCTTGGATATTACTCATCACAAGTTGGATAGGATTTATCGTTTATGTTAGCCAAAGTTAATCGCCTATTTACTATCGCTATCACCATTAGTCTCGTTGGCTGCACGTCACCCTATACCAAGGTTGACCCTGACGCGACTAACGTCCATCTCAGAATGGATGCTCAATTCGATGCTAACGATTGCCAATGGTTAGGCGAAGTGACTGGCAGCGAGGGCCATTGGTACAGCTATTTATTGTTTCCTAATGATGTGATGGTACGTGGAGCATTTAACGACATCAAAAATCAAGCCCACACTCTGGGGGGCAATACCGTATTTTTGGTCCACCCACAAGATTTTGTCACTTCATTCACTGTGATGGGCAATGCGTACCTTTGCACTACTAAGTAGAGCCGAGCGCATAAAAAAACCTAGCGATAAACGCTAGGTTTTATGGTCTGTTGCCTTGCGCTATGCGCTAAAGCCTAAACTGGCGGCGATCGCGGTTTTTCTCTCGATAACCCACTGGCTATCAAAAGGCCCCCAATCTGACAATTGATAGTAGCCATCATTATGACGTCGACCATCTTGAACAAACATCAGCTCAATACCGATTCCCGGCAAGGCCTTAATGACGTCTTGAATCGTGCGACGGGGCCAACCCGTCTGCTCGATAAGTTTTGGCACATTTGGTCTTTCTAAATTTTCAACAAGCAGTGCAAGATACAAGCGCCTCGCAAAAACAGGACTCAATTCCATTGATACCTCCTATAAATTTCTAGGGTCATTATTTCTGTTTTGCGCAGCTATGTGTTGCGTTTGATCAAAAACTCTACAATCGCTATGGTTTGATAGCGATTTTTTTTACTCGTTGAAATATATACATCACACTTTTGTCTCGTTGTTCACTTCCTGCTAGGATGCAAAAAACAGAAATAAAAAGTCACTTGTAAAGGTTTCACTATGACAATCACCATGTACGGTATTCCCAACTGCGACACGATTAAAAAGGCCAAGAAATGGCTTGATGCGCAGAGCATCGACTACCAATTTCATGATTACCGCAAACAGGGTATCGACACTAAAATGGTCGAAACTTTCTGCCAACAGCTTGGGTGGGAAAACGTACTTAACAAACGCGGTACAACCTATCGCCAACTGCCACAAGAGCAAAAAGACAATCTTAACCAAGACAATGTCATCGCGCTCTTGGTTGAGCAGCCTGCAATGATCAAACGCCCGATTCTCGTATCAGGTGACGAGTACCATATTGGTTTTAAAGCGGATCAATACGCCGCTCTTTTTTCATAAATTTTTCGTAAGGATTTCAAGGATGACAGACAGCCCTACTCTGGCTCTGGCAAAAGATTTAATTAGCCGCCAATCGGTAACCCCTGAAGACGCGGGTTGCCAGCAGGTGATGATTGAGCGATTGAAAGCGCTTGGTTTTGAGATAGAAGTCATGGTGTTTGAAGATACCACCAACTTTTGGGCACGACGCGGCAGCGAATCGCCACTGTTTGCTTTTGCAGGTCACACCGATGTAGTTCCTGCTGGAAACTTAGATCATTGGCACACAGCTCCTTTTGAACCCACCATTGTCGATGGTTTTCTCTACGGACGTGGCGCCGCTGATATGAAAGGCTCATTAGCCAGTATGGTGGTTGCGGTAGAGCAGTTCATTACTGATCACCCAAATCACAAAGGTTCGATTGGCTTTTTGATCACCTCAGATGAAGAAGGTCCATTTATCAACGGCACAGTGCGTGTGGTTGAAGCATTAATGGCACGCGGTGAAAACATCGACATGTGTATTGTCGGTGAACCTTCCAGTACCGAAGTGGTTGGTGATGTTGTCAAAAATGGCCGCCGAGGTTCGATCACAGGTGATTTGACCGTGAAAGGAATTCAGGGCCATGTCGCCTATCCGCATCTGGCAAAAAATCCGGTTCACCAGTCACTTCTCGCGATACATGAACTGGCAACAACCGAGTGGGATCAAGGCAACGATTATTTCCCGCCGACCAGTTTCCAAATTCCAAACGTGCACGCTGGCACGGGGGCCTCTAACGTGATTCCGGGCGAATTTAAGATTCAGTTCAACCTTCGATTCAGTACCGAGCTCAATAACGAGACCATCATGGCGCGTATCAACGACATTTTGGCTAAGCACGATCTTGACTATGATCTGCACTGGACTTTTAATGGCGACCCATTCTTAACCGATACAGGCGCTTTGCTTGATGCCGTTGTTGGTGCAGTCGATAACGTTAACCAAACCAAACCTGCGTTGCTTACCACCGGTGGTACGTCTGACGGTCGCTTTATTGCTCGTATGGGGGGTCAAGTTGTCGAACTTGGACCTGTCAACGCGACCATCCATAAAGTGAATGAGTGCGTCAAGGTTGCCGACCTGGAGAAGCTCACTGCTATGTACCAAAAAAACCTTGAGAACTTGTTGGCGCAGTAATGACTCCAGAGCAGCTTACCGGCCAAGTCACCAGCCACTTAGTTGACACTGTGGTGGGGCAAAAAGCATTTTTGGTTCACCCTAGTGTGAGCCAAGATCTGCTGATGCTAAAACAAGCCGCAGCCGAGGCTGGCTTTACTCTTAATATCGCCAGTGGCTTTCGCGATTTTGAACGTCAAGCGACGATTTGGAATAATAAAATGGCGGGACGCAGTGTGATACTCGACAGCCACAGCCAAGCGTTAGCAAGTGACACCCTCAGTGACGAACAGAAGGTTGAGGCGATATTGCGTTGGTCAGCGCTTCCGGGAGCCAGTCGCCACCATTGGGGAACGGACTTCGACATTTTTGCTCGAGATCGTTTGCCTGAAGGCGACACACTAAAACTTGAGCCATGGGAGTACTTAACGGGCCATCAGCATGAGTTTTATCTGTGGTTACAGACCCACCTGAGTGAATTCGGGTTCTTTTTTCCCTATGCGCAAGATTTAGGTGGCGTCGCTCCCGAGCCTTGGCATATCAGCCACAAGCAGGTCAGCCAAGGTTGTTCAGAACAACTCACTTTGCCAGTTTTGCGACAAGTCCTGCAGCGCTCGCCTATTTTAGGTCAACAAGTGGTATTAGCTAAGCTCGAAACGATCTACAATCAATTTATACATAATATTTACCAGTAGGTATCGTCATGATGGACTTTCTAACCAACCCTTGGGTGATTATCGCGATTGTCCTTAGTGTCGTTATCGGCAACATCGCCGCCTTAAAGTACACCGCCAATATGAAATTTGGTCGGACCGATAAAAAAACGCCATCGGCTCAAGACAACGACAAAAATCCCTCAGACCAAAACGACAAAGACCCGCAATAGTGCGAGTCTTTGTCTTTGTTATCTCGGTGTAAACCAGGAATCCATCGCGACATCTGCCTTACTTAAGGTGATCCCACGAAATATTCGACACAATTCGGCATGGTTCGCACTTAAAATAGAAGATATCGTGGACAGGCTCATCAAGTAACCAATCACCACCACATTTAGGGCACTTTCGCGCTTTTTCAGCGGCTAAGTTCTGGCCACCAACCCGATATTGGTAGTAGTAAGTGGGGATCTGGCTAATGTACTCAATACGTCCACGCAAATCCCACCCTCGTTTAAAAAGTACACTATCGACATCACAAATTTCATGCAGCGCCGCATGCTCGGCGCGACATCCGCCCGCCATCTGAATTTCATCACACGCTTGCCACTCTGTTTGCCATTTGATCACCGCCTTATGATCCCCGTTGAGCGTCGGTCCATTTCGATACAGTGGAATCGGTAATAAGGTTTCACCGCTGCGCAGCGGAGAGCAAGTATGAACATACGTGGTGTACAACACTTGCCAACTTGGCGACGTTGACTCTGCGGCCTCTTCTGAATTGAGGTCTCGCCCAAGCAAACGCATTTTAGGTGCCAATAGACTGGCATCGGTTAAGCGGTTTAAGCACACGTTGACAAAATCGGAGTGATAACTTGGATGAAGACTGTCTTGCTCGGGGCACACGACGCGAACAAAAAATTCACCATCGCCCATAACAATAGGAAACTCACGCCCCAAAACCTGACCGTTATAACGTAAAGCGTCCATCAAACCGTTGATCGCTTTGTCTACCGCAGAGACGGTGGTGTTATCGAAACATTCAAATTGCAGTTCAACAACGTAACCCATAAGTCTAATTCACTACATGATTAATTGTTATTGGGGCTATTATAGAGATAATTTTTACATATATCTTGATAAATAACATATTTGACACAAAGCGTTACGAGACATGACATGAAACGATCTTTGAGTAGATATAAGTTGATTGCAATTGGACAAGAAGGCACAGTTGTTGGGCATCCACGCCAAGTTAACGTTAAAAATCAAAATTTCGTCTAATGAAACGTCCAGTCTAACTTCTGGTTCAGATCACGTATTAGCCGAAGTCAATACGAATACAAACCGTTTAATTCGTTCTAGGAATAGAAAATGAGGAAAGACTTGAATAATTCAAATGAGAACTTAGAAAAGGTATTAGTGAAAGCATTTAGTACTTCATTGATACGATTCGCAGCAATTACGCTTATTGTGATTGTCTGTTGGTGGGCGTTTTTACCATTTTTACCTATTTTACTTTGGGCGCTGGTATTGGCTATTGCACTTTACCCTCTTAAGTTGGCTATTGAACGTAAACTGGGCTTAAGATCTAGCCGATCGGCTACTTTAGTCGCGGTGATTGGCGTGCTTGTACTTGGAACGCCTACCGCTATGGTTGGTAACTCATTTGCATCTAAAACGTTAGAGGCACTCGATTCTTATCGAAATGGCACACTAGCCGTGTCGAAGCCAACTGACAACGTAAAAGAATGGCCATTAGTCGGGGAAAAAGTATATGCAGCCTGGGATGAAGCCGCTGTCAATCTGCCTGTTTTCATAGATAAGCATCAGCCTCAAATAAAAAACATTTTCGGTTGGGTGTTCGATAGTGCGGCTGGCGCAGCTAAGAGCGTATTTGTCTTGATAGGTGCGGTGATCATTGCTGGGGTAATGTTAGCTTGGGCTGAACCCGCATCAGCATCAATACGTAAAATTTTTATAAGTTTTACAGACCCGGTCAAAGGACCCACGCTGCATAAATTAACAACAGCAACCCTAAGGCAGGTCGCTGTAGGCATTATTGGAATCGCATTTTTAACAGCAATGATATTTGGTGCTGTCGTAACGTTAGCAGGCGTTCCTGCGGCTTCTCTGTTTACGTTAATCGCCTTAGTTTTTGCTATCGTTCAGCTCCCTGTGACCGTCGTGGCTCTGGTCGCTGTTGCGATATTGTGGTCAGGAGATAGTGGAACAGCACACAATGTTATCTTCACAGTATTAATTATTGCTGCAAGCTTGATAGATAATTTCTTAAAACCGATCATTCTTGGAAGAGGGTTGGATGTCCCAATGCCTATAATACTCATTGGTGCAGTGGGTGGGGTTATGTCTGGGGGAATACTGGGTATGTTCGTTGGTGCGGCATTTTTAGCTGCAGGATATCAAGTTTTTATGCAATGGGTAGAATCAGAAAGCAAGCAAGTCTGAGAGATCGTTGAAAATTCGAAATCGAAATATAAAGGCGCTAGTGAGTCATGTTTTATTTGAGTATAAAATTGATATCTGCGTTTTTTAAGGTTGGTGTGAAACCAGCTAGGTAAAAAGAAGGGCTTCACAGCGATGAAAGAAAGTGAAAGCAACAATCTGGCCTATGCCAGACGTATGATGATACACAGGGACGCCCACATGGTATCGCTATTCAAGAGTATGACGTCATCAACGGGGCCCTCCTTTTTTGAAACAGATCATTCCCTTGAAGCCTATCGTGGTAGCCAAGGATGTAGCCTCGAATATCAAACAGTCCTTTCACAGCAGAGTTGAGTCTATCTAACGTAATCGATGCCGAAGTGTTCCCCTACTTGCTTAAGCAGACACGTCGTAAAGTCATTGAGATATAGGGTGATCGAGCTTATGACACAAGGAACTGCCATGATGCTATACGAATCAAGCGAGCAGTTCCGCTCATTCCGCCACGAGAAGGGGCAGTCTTCTGGGAGCAAGGACATCCTCGCAACTTAGCAGTAGGAGGCTGACAGAAGCTGTACGGCTCCAACAAGAAGTGGAATAAGCGGTATGGCTATCATAAGCGCTCGCTATCAGAGACAGCAATGCATCGAGTGAAACCGTTGTTGGGTGGAAAATTCAGCCTCCGAAATTACAACGCTCAGGTTGGTGAGACTTACGCAATGATTAAAGCGCTGAACAAGCTTACAGGACTTGGTATGCCTGAAACTCAGTATATTGTCTAAAAGCTGCTCAACGTTGGGCGGTTTGGTTTCTCGTCTGAATTACGCAACAAAGCCTTGACAATGTTAATATTTTATCTTGTCAACATTCCAGATGTACATTACTGCACCACGACGTCAAGTTGGTTGATAAACTGGCCGAGATTGTCCGCCAATACGTCACGCTTATCGGTACCAAGACGTTCTAACACAACGTTACCAGTTAAATTACAGATAGAGATAACATCCATCTCTGTATCTGTCGCGGCGATAAAGACCGTCGGTTTTAATTTCAAACGACGCTGAGTCACTAAGTGACCAAGAATGTTCTCTTGCAAACGAACAAAGTCCTCATCACTCCATACTTGCAGCAACGACAGTGGGTTACCTTGCCAGGTCGCTTCCATATCGGCGCTATACTGGGTGCCGTAAAAGAGTTTGATATCATCATGGAGCACGAGTTCAATCCCGTTCTCAACGTTGGTAAAATCGGCTGCAACCTCACGTTGGCAGGCTTGCCATTCGACCGCTTGATCGGTCTTTTTCTCCACACATGGAGAGACAAGATCAACCAACTCTGCGCTTTTCGGTAAGTGTCCCAAAGCATCTAAGTGTGCTTGGCGGTATTTTGCACTGAATGAGAGCAACGCTTGTAAGGCATTATCAGTCATTAGATTCTCCAACATGAGTAGTCGCTTTTAATGGCAGGATTGCGTAAAATTCTCGACATTCTAATAGAAAACGAACAAAAAGTATGAGCAAATATTCTGATGCGAAAGAGTTAACTGGCCTAACCTTGGGGCAGAAAACCGAGTATGCAAACCAATATGACCCAAGCCTGCTGCAACCTGTACCTCGTAGCCTCAACCGCGACGACCTCAATTTAGGCCAAGATCTGCCTTTCGTAGGTTGCGATATTTGGACTTTATATGAGCTCTCTTGGCTAAATGACAAAGGTTTGCCACAGGTGGCGATTGGTGAAGTGTCAATTCCAGCCACCAGCGCCAACTTAATCGAATCAAAATCATTTAAGCTCTATCTCAACAGTTTTAATCAAACCCGTTTTTCAGGCTGGGATGACGTTGAAAAGAGACTGATCAAGGATCTGTCAGCCTGCGCGGGTGAAACAGTCGATGTGACCTTGCGCTCAGTTGACGACTATACCGATAGCGTGATCGTCACGATGGATGGTGACTGTATTGATGCTCAAGATATCGAAATCACCAGTTATGATTTTGACCGTAATCTATTAGCGGGCGCCGCAAGCGGTGAGTGGGTCACAGAAAGTCTTCATAGCCATCTGCTAAAATCCAACTGTCTTATCACTAACCAGCCTGATTGGGGTAGTGTTGAGATTCACTACACGGGTAAACAGCTCGATCGTGAAGCGCTACTGCGTTATATCGTCTCTTTCCGCGAACACAATGAATTCCACGAACAGTGTGTGGAACGCATCTTTACGGACATTACGCAGTTCTGCCAACCTCAATCCTTAACCGTTTATGCGCGTTATACACGTCGTGGTGGACTCGATATTAATCCATATCGCTCAAACATCAGCAGTCAGCCTAACCACAACCAACGTATGGCTCGTCAATAAGGAACACATCTCTATGGTGAAAGTACGCTGCATGCGCATTGTTGGCGCATTGTTGTTACTGCTCGCTTGGCCATTGATGGCCAACACGATTTACGCATCAGCAAGCTTAAGTGAAGCGAACAACTTGGTTAATGTCGTGCCGCATCAGGCCAAACAACTGGTCAGCGACTACCTCGAGCAGCGTACTATTTCGGATAAGACCGAGCAAAGCCCATCGGCGATGTCACGTGATGAAGCCGATAGTCGTATTCGTACTCCCGGCAGTACCATAGATGCTCTGCGCATTCTTGCTCAAGCAGAATATAACTTAGGCAACACCCTTCAAGCGTTGAAGCATTTACGTGAAGCGCACATTATCGCTGAAAGTTATCATCTTCCATATCTGTCTATTAGTGTCGATTTGCAGCAAACCGAATTAATTTGGCTTATCGATCACGACAGTGATAAAGCACGTAACAAATTGGCTCAACTAGAAAATAGTTTCTCTAGCATTGAAAACCCGCAACAATTGTTACGTGGACTCGGCTATCGGATGTTGATGTTTAAAGCGCGTATTGCATCAAAACAAGGCAACATTGCTTTGGCAGACGAGCTTTATTTACAAGCCAAAGACTATGTTGACAGTACCGATACCACTTCTATCTTTATCGACTACCACACCACGGTCGGCCAACACCTACTGGCGAACAAACAATACAACCGCGCTTTGTCTGAATTACTGATCAGTTATTGGAAGGCGATAGAGAAAGACTCCGCCAATCAACTAGCACAAGTCAACCGCCTACTCGGTCAGCTTTTTTACGAACGTAAGGTGTTAGACAAGGCCAATGACCACTACTCACAAGCCGCCGACTACTACGATAATTATCAGGGCTCACCTGCGCTGCCACCAATACTAAAAAGTATGGGCGACATTTATTACCATCAAGGCAAATACAATCTCGCCTTGGTCCATTACTTCAATGCCATGGATCACGACCGGCTCAACAACAATATCGATAATATTATCGAATTGCATATCGCTCTTGCCTCAACTTACCTTAAGCTGGTCAACTACCCTTTGGCCGAACAATATCTAGAGCGTGCCCAAGAGCTACTCCAATTCGCCAACATTCCGCGCTTAAAGTCTTATGCGCTATTACTTGAAGCTGAGTTAGCCCAATATCAAAGTCAACCACAGCAAGCAATCGACCGAGCCAAACAAGCCCTTAACATTGCGCGTGAAGAGCAAGATGTGAGCCTCGAAAAGATGGCCTACAAGATGCTCTACTTGGGCTATGAATTAGACAACCAGTATCAACTGGCTCTTGAGAGCCTAAAGCAGTACGACTCACTAGCAACCATTGAGCAACAAGAACTCGACTTGATCAGTGAAGATGCTTTTCGTCAGCAGAAAGAGTTTGTCGAGCAAACGCTGCACTTAAATAGTCAAAGACAAGAACTTGAGCAGACACAAAGCGACCACCGTAAGTTTCAAAATATTACCTTAACGCTGTTTATCCTCAGTGCGATTTTATTTCTTTTCCTGATGAGACGTGGCCATATCATCGGTTTGCAAAATGAAGAACTCGACGCACTCAATGAAGATCTTTACACTCACTCGCGTTCAGGCTTAAAGAACTTACGCATGCTGAACGCGCGTTTGCCCGCTTCACTCGAAGAGAGTAATCACAAGTTTGAAAAATGGCATGTGGGTGAACTTATTCATGAGCCGCTCAACGATCGATTACGTTTTGTGATGATCGATATCCCTTTCTTACGCAACATGTACTTGCAACATGGCTATCAAGAAGGGCTAAAACTGGAGCGTGCTTTTGGTGATTTTCTAAAAGAGCGAGTGACGCACCCGGCGCGAATCTACCACTTCTCAGATGCTAATTTGCTTTATATCGAACCGAACAGTGAACAGAACACACAACCTGAGCAAGTGTTTGAAAAAATCCAACAATGGATCTTAGAGTTTGAACCTGAGCGTCACATCAATCGAATTATTCGTATCGGCATGGCGGACTACCCATTCCTACCCAGAGCTTACACCGCGGTCAATGATAAGGAACTGATTGATGTGCTACTTATGTCAACAAGCACTGCACGCACACTCAGTATGAAAGAACATTGCAGTCAGTGGGTCTATTTACGGGCGATTGAAAACGCTCCAGCCGCCAGTTTAGCCACCGGAAATATCCGCAAAGCATGTAAACATTCGATAAATCAAGGCTTGATCAAAGTCCACTCTTCGTTCAAGAATGAGGACAGTATCAAAAAACTATTAAAAGATGAGTAAAAGCTCGGCAATCGCACTCACTAAGTCGTGACGGCCCCGATTTATTTGATATTATCGACAGATTAATAAATAGCATTAGAATCCAACTTAAGTTTATTCATGGGTGTTCTTGAGCAAGATCTTCAGTCACAGCTGCACAAGCTGAAATCTCAATTGGAACAAGTCCGATTGACACAGCGGGACACCTCGTTCAAATTTAAAAGAGAACAGAAGGTCCTTCAGCGCATCATTGCGTCGCTAAGTTGTGCCTATAAAACTGAAAACCCGCGTTTAAACGCAGGGTTAACTGAGCTCAAACAAGCTATCGAGCAACAGCAAGACGTCAGTACTCTAATTCCAAAACTAGCCGTTTTGGAGCGTTTGCTTAAACAACAAGGCTTGGCTATGGATAAACACACCGATCATCTTGACTCGCAAATAAAACACAGCGGTGAAACCTTGTTGAGGCTGACGGGTTTACCGGCCAAGGTCAAACGCGATTTACGCGATTTGCTGAGCTATTCTAATGGCCTTAAGCACCCAAAGGCTGAACAGGCCGTGCGTTTACTGAGCCTGTATGAGCGTTCTGTTAAAATTATCACTGCCAATCCTGAACACACCATCAATCAAATCGCAAATAGCTCAGACCGAGAATTACTACTAAGACTTTCTGATGAACTTCAGCACTTAATCACCGAACTTGATTTCGAAGGTGAGTCGGGAGAGTTGTTGTCCGATATTCGTGCCAAGCTTCTGATTGGAGTTAATAGCCATGTGCTGCTTGAATTAACTCTACAAACTCTGAAACTGGTTATTGATGGCACAAATTATGAGCGTAAAACGTCAGAGCAGTTCTTAGAACAAGTCAACGCAAGCCTCTCTTCGTCTTTAAAAAGCTCAACGCAAAACGTACAGCAGTCGCACAGTTATTTTCAGCATAGACAAGAGATGAGCGGTGAACTCGCCGATCTGATTGACAGTACCCAATCAAAAGTAACACAAGCCACATCACTAGATGGACTCAAAGCTGAAGTTAACCCTTTACTCACTCAACTGAATTCGCTTTCAGAACGTTTGAAGCACGCAGAGCAACGTGAGCAATCCCTGCTTGAACGGATGAGTTATGGCAAAAACCAACTTGAAGCCCTCTTTGAAGTAACCCAAGATTATCGCCGTCGTCTTGAAGATCAAGCGCAACGTATGTTGTTGGATCCACTGACTAAGGTTTACAACCGCGCCGCATTTGGCGACCGTTTAGAGCTAGAGTATCGACGCTGGATTCGTGCTCAGCACCCTTTACGCGTTGTGATACTAGACATTGATGGTTTTAAATCGATTAACGATAGTTTTGGTTACACCGCTGGTGACAAAGCGCTGAAGATTATTGCGCGTACGATTAAAAAAGAGCTGCAAGATACCGATACTGTGGCTCGTTTTTCTGGTGAAGAGTTTATTTTACTGCTCCCAGAGGTCAGTGATAACGATGCGTTTAATGTCATTCAAGCCATTCAAAAACAAGTGGCTAAACTGCCATTCAAGTTCCGCGATCGCCACCTCACCATTACTCTTTCGGCAGCCAGTACCGCCTTTAAAGACTCCGACACACCAGAAGAGATACTCGAACGTTTGAATCTGTGTCTCAACGAAGCTAAAACACTCGGTAACAGCCAACTGGTTTGGCGTTAAAAGCCATTATCCCACCTCGCCCACACTTTGCCTGTCTGCGTCCTCTCTGCATTGACCTATATATATCAATAATTTAACTTTATTATTTGCGATTAACTGCTAAGCTTAAGCTATCTTTGCTCGTCGAATGCTCACGTTAAGCAACTTAAAACAGTACCAATGCAAAGCGATAACAATAACGCAGAAGAATAAAAATAATATAAAACGATAACAATAAATAATAACAGCGATGAAGCTCGATTCCGTTCATCGCCTAAGGGGTCCCCATGATTACTCATATCAGTCCAGCGGGTAGTATGGACTTACTTTCTCAACTTGAAGTTGAGCGTCTTAAGAAAACCGCTACCAGTGATCTGTATCAACTCTACCGCAACTGTACTCTCGCGGTGCTCAACTCTGGTGCGCATACTGACAACTCCAAAGAACTATTAGACAAGTATCAAGATTTTGATGTCAATGTGATGCGCCGTGAACGTGGCATCAAATTAGAACTCATCAATGCCCCTGATCACGCTTTTGTCGACGGAGAGATCATCAAAGGGATCCAAGAACATCTCTTTTCGGTCCTGCGTGACATTGTCTACGTCAATATGCACCTGGCCGACAATCAGCGCCTTAACTTAACTAACCCAAGCCATATCACTAACTTGGTGTTTGGTATATTGCGCAATGCCGGTGCCCTGACGCCAAGGATTGAGCCAAATCTTGTTGTCTGTTGGGGCGGTCACTCCATTAACGCCACCGAATACCAATATACCCGTGAAGTCGGCAATGAGCTTGGGTTACGTGAAATGAACATCTGTACTGGCTGTGGACCTGGTGCAATGGAAGGGCCAATGAAAGGGGCCGCGATTGGGCACGCTAAGCAGCGCTACTATGATCAGCGTTATCTTGGCTTAACCGAACCCTCCATCATTGCTGCTGAGCCGCCCAACCCTATCGTCAATGAACTGGTGATCATGCCTGATATTGAGAAGCGACTCGAAGCGTTTGTTCGCATGGCGCACGGTATTGTCATCTTCCCTGGCGGTGCAGGTACAGCCGAAGAGCTGCTCTACATTCTCGGCATTATGATGCACCCAGAGAATGCCGAACAGCCACTCAGAATTGTTCTCACCGGACCAAAGGAAAGTGAAGAGTATTTCTTTTCGATTGACCAGTTCATTGGTGAGACACTAGGCAGTGAAGCGCAAAAACACTATCAAATTGTTATCGATGATCCTGCCAAAGTAGCGCAAATTATGAAGCAAGGTATGGTCGATGTACGCCAACACCGCAAAGACCATGGCGATGCCTACAGCTTTAGTTGGTCGCTCAATATTGAACCTGAATTCCAGATGCCATTTGAACCGACCCACGCCAATATGGCGAGCCTTGACTTGCATCTCGATCAACCACCGGAAGCGTTAGCCGCAGCGCTGCGACGCGCTTTCTCAGGTATTGTTGCAGGTAACGTAAAATCAGAGGGTATTCTAGAGATCGAACAGCATGGTCCATATCAATTAGATGGCGATCCTCGCTTAATGGCTAAGATGGACAAATTGCTCAAAGATTTTGTTGCTCAAGATAGAATGAAGCTGCCCGGCGGCACGGCATACGACCCTTGCTATAGAATCAAAACCAGCAACTAGTGGTAATCTATCACTCATCCGATACAATAAGGGCTTGATGCCCTTATTTTTTTGCTTGCTATGTCTATTCACTTGGTCATTATTGACGCTTTAAATCTGATTCGCCGAGTTCACTCAGCACAACCCGACCCGACCGATATAGCCAGAACGATCACCACGACTTCGCGCACCTTGCAACGAATTCTTAATGAGGCGCAACCGACGCATATCATCGCCGTCTTCGATCATCACCTGCAAGAGCGCGGCTGGCGAGCGGAAATCTTGCCTGAATACAAACAAAACCGTAAACCTATGCCGGAGCCACTGCTTAATGGCCTTGAAGCGATACAAGACGCCTGGTGGAAAATGGGGATTGACTCGCTGCTTTCTGAAGGTGATGAGGCTGATGATTTAGTCGCGACACTGGCCATCAAGGTGGCAGAGCATCATGAGAAAGTCACTATTATCTCAACCGACAAAGGTTATTGTCAGTTATTGTCACCAACTTTGCAGATCCGTGACTACTTCCAGCATCGTTGGCTAGATGAACCCTTTATTGCCAAAGAGTTTGGCGTTAAACCGTATCAATTGGCTGATTACTGGGGACTCACTGGCATTAGCTCGAGTCAAGTACCTGGCGTGGCGGGAATTGGGCCTAAAGCGGCCAAAGAAATATTAACTCAGTTTAATGATATTGAGCAGGCATACGCGAGTGATGAATTAGCCGCTAAATATCGAAAAAAACTTGATCAACACATCGAGTCGGCTCGGCGATGTAAGCAAATAGCCGCCTTAAAGACCGACATAGAGCTCGGCTTTAATTTGCAAGATTTACGCTTTAATGGGCCAAATGAGTAACAAGAAGGTTTGCAGCGTTGCCAGTTGTGATCGCGTGCTTTGAGCAAGGCAGCGCTTAAGATTGTACAATGTGTAGTAGCAGCGCTCTTGTCTCCAAGAGCGCAACATTTACCGGTTTAGTGCGGCGATATGTTAGACAGACATTGAATGTGTACAGTAATTTCCTCACGGTCGTGATAAAGGTGTTTAGCTTGTAGCTTAAACTTAACCCCGTTTTCCTTAAGGAAGATTTTCAGGTTATCAATATCTTCTAGCACTTCGTCATAGCGCCCTTTCATCGGCAATTTCAGGTTAAAGATCGCTTCTTTTGCCCAACCACTAATGATCCATTCACCCATCAACTGAGCCACGCGTGACGGCTTTTCAATCATGTCACATATCAGCCAAGTGATGTTCTTACGTGCAGGTTCAAACTTAAAACCATCTTCTTGATGGTGTTTAACCTGACCCGTTTCCATCAAACTGTCGGCCATCATGCCGTTATCGACCGAGTGTACAAACATCGAACGCTTCACCAGTTGATAAGTCCAACCACCAGGACAAGCACCTAAGTCAACGCCCCACATCCCCGGCGCTAAACGTTCATCCCACTCTTCACGAGGAATAAAGACATGGAAAGCCTCTTCTAGCTTTAACGTCGAACGACTCGGCGCATCAGACGGAAATTTAAGACGCGGAATGCCCATGAAGAACTGTGAGTTATTTGTCGTCAGCGAGTAACCTATATAGCAATGTCCTGGCTCGACAAAGCACAAGTGCAGAACCGGCTTTTTCGGGCTATCTTTGGCAAACAAAATCTCTTTACCGCGAAGCGCCTGACGCATAGGTACCGTGAACTTACGACAGAACTTAAGCAGCTCTTTCGCTTCGTTAGTATCTGGGGTTTCAATGCGAAGATCGCCACAACGCGGTAAACCGTCAATATCGGCGAGCTGCTGCAAGATAGGAGAAATACGATCTTCACGAGGTAGATCATCAATTTCCACCGCAACGGCAAACATTTGGCGGGCAAAAATTAACGATTTAAAATCGATCTCTTTGACCAGTTTTTGCGCATCGCCCTCTTGATAGCACTCAAAGATAACAAAACCACTGTTCTTTTTAAGGCGAGGGAAACCAAATACTTCTAGCTGAGTGGCACGATCTTGAATTTCACCGGCACACTCTTTCTCAAAGCCACTGCGGCAGTAGAGCATTAACTGTTTCACTGTTTCACCTCTTTAATTTGCAATGCTGCGTAGACAAACAGTCCCCAACCCACCATAAAGCTCAAACCACCTAATGGCGTAATTGGCCCAAACCACTTAATGCTGGTCAACGCGAGTGCGTAGAGACTGCCGCTAAAACAAAAGACGCCGATGATAAAGCAAATTGCCGCAAGGGCGAAATATTTTTGTGACTTAGACGATAATTTTAGCTGGAGCAACAGCCCACAAAGTAAAATCGCCAGCGCATGAATTAATTGATACAACACACCAGTGTTAAACACCTCGATAAGATAGGGTGACAACAGCGTTTTTAATCCATGAGCACCAAGGGCCCCAAGAGCAACGCCTAGCCCACTCAATAGTCCGCCAATCGCGAGTAATTGCCTACTTTGCATCGCAATAAACCTCAAAAATAAACGCCGCCAATGCATCGACTGCCAGCGCGATGTTGCCAAATTCAGTATGACCTGAGACTTTACGCGGCTTAAAGCTGTGATCACCATCGGGAATAAACGTCGTAGTCACACTTTCCGCTAGGGCAAACTCGCTAAATTCTTCGCGCTTACCAAACGTATCTCGCTCACCTTGCAAAATAAGGCAAGGTTTGCTCAGTTTAGCAAGATGAGCACCTTTGTAGTTCTCCGGCTTACCGGGCGGATGGAAGGGAAAACCGAGACAGGCCACACCAGCAACCAAGGAGTCGTCAGCAAGTAAGCTCGCCATGCGTCCACCCATCGATTTACCACCAATAACCACAGGTTGCCCTTGAGCGACATCCTGAATCACCGCTTGGAACGCCTCAAGCAGTTTTGGCGCTCTGTCTGGTGGGCGCTTTTTGCCATCTTCAGCACGTTTGACCATATACGGAAAATTAAAACGCACCACTTGAATGCCCTTGTCGACTAAACCGGTTGCCACCGCCTGCATAAAAGCGTGATCCATACCCGCTCCAGCGCCATGGGCAAAGACAAACACCGGATTACCTGCTTGACCTTCTATCAGATAACTACTCATCAAGCAGATCCTCTTGTTCGCTTTGCGCTTTAGCAAGCATCCAATCACGGAAAGTGGCAATGCGTCCCATATCCGCTTGCTTCTCATGACACACGACGTAAAAAGCATTCTTGGATAGCAGCACTTCATCAAACGGTGCAATCAATCGTCCCGCCTCTAACTCTGGCTGAGCCAATACATTGTTGCCGAGCGCCACACCCTGACCATGCGCTGCAGCCTGCAGTACCATGGTTGAGTGACTGAAGATTGGTCCATGATTGACATTTAACCCCTCGATTCCGGTCTGTTTGGCAAACTGTTTCCAGTCTTTACGTGAGGTGTCGTGCAGCAGGGTATGTTGTTTCAAATCACTTAGAGTTTCTAATGGTTTGTTACCTAAAAGTAATGAAGGTGAACAAAGTGGGATTAAAAATTCTTGGTATAACTTATCGGCGCGCAGTCCCGGCCAATTGCCTCGCCCATAATAAATCGCCACATCAACATCATCGGTTAATGATCCCTCATCCATATCGACCGCCTTGATGCGCACATCAATATCAGGCTCTTGCTGATTAAAGTCCGCCAGCCGCGGCACTAACCACTGGATAGCAAAACTAGGTGGCAAACTTATCGTTAGCGCCCCTTTTTCACTACGCTCTAGAACTTTATCAGTAGCTTCTGCTAGTGATGAAAAAATATCCTTGATATCGAGAAAGTAGCTTTGACCCTCTTCGGTTAATAACAAGGAGCGATTTCGGCGACGAAATAGCTTTAAGCCGAGAAATTCTTCTAGCGCTTTTATCTGATGACTGACCGCAGCTTGCGTCACAAACAGTTCCTCTGCTGCGCGAGTAAAGCTCAAATGGCGCGCCGCAGCTTCAAACACTTTTAAAGAGTTTAATGGAGGCAATCTTCTGGACATGGTGGCCTTCTATATATTGGATTAGTTTTTTTTATCTGAAACATTATAAAATGTCCATTGCCTGACGACCAGAGAAATTCTATATTTCACCCCGCAAAGAGAAGTCAGAACGGCTTGATTCCTTTGGGAATCAATTGACTACTCTTTGCGATGTTGTGTTTGCAAACTCGTATTTCGAGTTCGGTAGGTTTCTACCAGTTTTGTTTCAAGCAGAAACGAAACATATACTTCCTGTATTTATTTTGACCTGTCTGTCAATTTTTTTAGCACCGCCTCTATGGCGGTGTTTTTTTATGTCGCTAAGGTAATAATGCCACTTATTGCCGATCGCTAAATCCAATAACCTCACCTAGTTTTTGCAAAAAAAAAGCACAAATCGAATCAACGATTTGCGCTTTCTAATCAGATTAACGTCTTGTTTTAAGGGCGGTAAACTTTGACGTTACTAAAACCTTGTTCTTGCAAATATAGCGCCTGCAGACGACTCATAACCCCACGATCACAGTAGAGCAGGTACATTTTAGACTGGTCTAGGTCACCAAACTGAGTGCCAAGTTTGAAGAAAGGCAAGTGTTTCACTTCGACATCATCAATCACTAGTGGGTTATCGTCTTGCTCTTCAGCGCTGCGAATATCGAGCACGATGGCATCTTGTTCCACCGCTTGAACTTGCTCCACCTCTGGCGCCGCTTGCTCTGTCTCTTTGGCAATATCGCGAATATCCATCACGCGCGCATCATTGACCACTTGCTCAAGCAGAGCAAAGTCGAATTTGGCTTCTTCCGCTTCTAGTTTCGCTTTTACTGCTTTGACCGTTGGCTTTTTAGAAATGACACCACAATACTCAGGCATGGTTTTCGCAAAATCTTCAGTACCGATATCACGCGCAAGATTAATGATGTCTTCCTTGTCCCAGTTAATCAGTGGACGCAAGATTAATGCATCGGTGACACCATCGATATGACGCAAGTTGGTCAGTGTCTGGCTTGAAACTTGGCCAATCGCCTCACCCGTCACTAACGCTTGAATACCAAACTTATCTGCCACCATGCCAGCGGCGCGCATAAACATACGTTTAAGTACCACACCCATCTGACCGTCATCGACTTTTTCTAAAATTTCAGCCACAACGGGTTCAAAGTCAACCGAGATAAAACGTACCTTGGCCGATGAACCATATTTATTCCAAAGGTAGTGCGAGACCTGCTTTACGCCGATTTCATGTGCTGGGCCACCAAGGTTAAAGAAACAGTAATGTACTTTTGAACCACGTTTGATGTGCAAGTAGCTAGAAACGCCAGAGTCAAAACCGCCAGAAATAAGGCTCAGTACATCTTCTTGAGTACCTAAAGGGAAACCGCCCAAACCTTTATAACGTGCGATCACTTGGTTCAGCTTTTCATTGACCACTTCAAGATTAACCGTGACATCAGGGCGACGCAGTTTAACGCTGGCGCTTTCAATCGATTGGTTAATACCACCGCCAACATAACGTTCAAGTTCAATCGAGGTAAAGTCATGCTTACCACGGCGCTTAGCACGAACAACAAAGGTTTTACCTTCGATTCGAGGACGATTTAGCTCTAACACCTGCTCAAAAATATCATGCAAGTCGGTAAATTCAGACTGCTGAACTTCCAGCACATGGTGAATGCCAGACGTGTGAGTCAAAACGTCTAGCACTTCTTGATGGTATTGAGAAGACTCTGATGTCACCTCAATGTGGTCTCGACGGTTAAAAACAGCAACAGACTCTGTACGACTCTTGATGATGTTACGGATATTACATTCAAGAATCTTTGTGAAGCGCTTACGCACAGACTCACTTTTTACAAAAATTTCTGGATGGGGCTTGACGATAAATTTCATAATTCACTTCACAAGTTAACTGTTTCGCTGATTTTGCTGCTCTAGAGAGCGTAGCAGTTAGTTTTAACACTAAGCTGCTGCTAAGGGCGCAAGATTATACATGAAGCAATGACCATAAAAAAGACGAGCGTTTAAAGCTCGTCTTAGTCTTTGGTTTTATTGACTTTTATTCAGGCTGTAATACCGGCACCTCATCACTGAGCAGCGCTTCGCCTTGCATAATGCTGATTTCAACTCGGCGATTGCGCGAGCGTTGTGCTTCGGTATCATTTGGGCCTAACGGCACCGTATCCGCCATGCCCCGAACCTGTAGCCGTTCGTGATTAAAGCCGCGTACTTTTTCCATCTCTTGCGCCACCGAGACCGCGCGCTGTGCGGACAGATCCCAGTTCGAGCGGTATAACTGCGAGTCTAGGCGCTGATTATCGGTGTGCCCAGACACTCGGACTACACCCGGAATATCTTTGACTAAATCGGCAATCTGGCGCACTAATGGGCGGAACTTAGGTTGTAAGAACGCTGAACCTTCAGGGAACGCGCCTTTTTCACGAATACGAATATCAATTTGTTGACCAAGATTTTCCACCTCAATGGCACCTTGTTCAATTTCGCGCTCAAGCGCTTTCTTAATACTTTCAACCAGCGTTTCAAGCTCTTCAGACATCTGCGCTGCTTGCTGCTGTTGATTATCCGATTCACTATTTTGGTTGTTTTGGGTTGATGTCTCGGGCGATTGGCCCCCATTCAACGTACCTTGGTCGCGTTGGGTTCCCCCTGCGCGATCAGACTCGCCTTCATGAAATTCTAAGGTTTGCTGAGTAATATCAATCGTCTGTTGCATGATGACATCAATCGGCGTCGGCTCTGGTCTGCCCGGTCTAAACTCTTGGGCAATAATACTAGTGCCTTTGGGAATATCTTTGACCTCTAGGCGATTTTGTACACCAAAGGCAAACTTCATCGAACCGGCGATCTGCTTGAACTTAAGCACGTCCATTTCAGAAAACGACAACAAAAGAACAAAGAAACACATCAACAGAGACATCAAGTCAGCAAACGTCCCCATCCATAACGGAAGACCCGGGGGCGGACATTTGCACTCATTTTCTTCTTCCATTGTCATTTCCCTACTCGTTATCTACGTCAAGTGCGCGCTTACCTTCATTGAGATAATTTTTCAGATAGCTGTCAATGACACGCGGGTTTTGACCATCTTGAATAGCAAGCACACCATCCATAATCAAACGACGATTGAGTTTTTCTTGTTCACGGCGTAGCGACAGTTTGTCAGCAATGGGAAAAAACACCATGTTAGACAAAATCGCACCATACAAGGTTGTCAAAAGAGCTACCGCCATGGCCGGGCCGATAGCCTTAGGGTCATCCATGTTAGATAGCATGGCGACAAGACCGACCAAAGTACCAATCATTCCCATTGCGGGGGCAACGTCACCAAACGCACGAAACACTGCACCACCAAACTCGTGACGCTCATCGGTCAGGGCGATATCTTTTTGTAGCGCAGCGCGCACGACGTCCGCGTCATGACCATCCACCAGCAAATCGATGCCTTTTTGCATAAAACTGTTGGTGATTTCCATCTCTTCTAGCGCTAAAAACCCCCCTTTACGGGCGGCATCGGCCATTTCAACAACTTTAGCGATCAAATCCTCTGGCTCGTCAGACTTGAACATGAAGGCTTTTCCCGCGATCTTTGCGGCGCCAAAAAATTGCCCAATTGTGAACTTCATCAGCACCACGAATGTCGAGCCGCCAACCACGATAAGAATCGACGTGACGTCGACAAACATCATGATGCTTCCGCCAAGTATCATCGCCATGACAACGAAAGCCAATCCGCCAATCAGTCCCAGCAGCGTCGCTAAATCCACAAAGCACTCCTCATGCTATCTATAAGCTTCTATCAAATTATATCGGCAACATCTTCAGATCTTTAGTCTTTTATTGATACCGCTTTCACATAACTATAGATGTTTGGCACGTAACACATAACTAGACTTTAGCGTTATCACTTACCGACACACAACCATAGACCGCTTTATCTCGATTTTTCTAACAAATTTACTCGGTTAAATTTGACCATCATTATCGGCTAAGGTAACTTTCGTCCATCTTTGTCAAAGTAGAACCGTTATGGCGAGCAAGAAACCAGAAAACATGACTTTCGAGGCAACCATTGAAGAACTCGATGTGATTGTCGAAAACCTTGAAAATGGTGATTTAGCACTAGACGACGCCCTAAAGAAATTTGAGCGTGGTATTACCCTCGCACGTGCAGGTCAGGCTAAACTCAATGATGCCGAGCAACGCGTCAGCATCCTACTGCAAAATGATGACAACTCTGCTCTCAGCGACTTTGATACCACGACGGATTAATTAATTATACCTATGGCTGTTATGCATGAGGCCTTGTCCTCACTTCAACAACGAAATAATGCTCAATTAGAGCTGTGGTTACAGTCTCTACCTCATCAGAACCTGCCTCTGATCGAGGCGATGCGTTACGGTTTGCTACTCGGTGGCAAACGTGCACGTCCATTCTTGGTGTACATTACTGGCCAAATGCTCGGTTGTGAACTCGAAGAGCTCGACACTCCTGCCAGTGCAGTAGAGTGTATTCATGCTTATTCTTTGATTCATGACGACCTGCCAGCCATGGACGACGACGAGTTACGTCGTGGTCAACCAACATGCCACATTAAGTTTGATGAAGCGACCGCGATTCTTACTGGTGATGCACTGCAAACTCTAGCCTTTACTATTTTAGCTGACGGGCCATTGAACCCACGAGCAGAAATTAACCGTATAAAAATGGTAAAAGTGCTCGCACAAGCGTCAGGTGCCAATGGGATGTGTATGGGACAAGCTCTCGATCTTGCAGCAGAAAACAGACAAGTCACCTTAGATGAACTCAAAGAAATTCATCGCAATAAAACGGGTGCTCTGATCAAGGCCGCCATACGTTTGGGAGCCCTTGCCGCAGGTAGCAAAGGGGTGGAGGTGATGCCTCACCTAGACAAGTATGCTGACGCCATTGGCCTTGCATTTCAGGTTCAAGATGACATTCTGGACATCATTAGTGACACCGAAACCTTAGGCAAGCCGCAAGGTTCTGACCAACAAGCCAATAAAAGCACCTATCCAGCACTACTCGGATTAGACGGCGCTATTAACAAAGCTCACACTCTGTTAAATGAAGCACTTCAAGCATTGCAAGCAATCCCATACAATACAGAGTTACTCGAAGAGTTCGCCCGATATGTCATCGAGCGCAAGAACTAACACAATAAGCGCGCAAAAATATGACTCTTGATATTTCAAAGTACCCAACACTGGCTCTCGCAGACACCCCTGAGGAGCTGCGTAGTCTCCCAAGAGAGATACTGCCGAAACTGTGTGATGAGTTACGCACCTATTTACTCAATTCAGTTAGCCAGTCGAGTGGTCACCTGGCCTCTGGATTGGGCACAGTTGAGCTGACTGTTGCTCTACACTACGTCTATAACACACCCTTTGATCAGTTGGTGTGGGATGTTGGCCACCAAGCGTACCCACATAAAATTTTAACTGGTCGTCGCGATCAAATGCCAACCATTCGCCAAAAAGGCGGACTGCACCCTTTTCCTTGGCGTGGCGAGAGTGAATACGACACCTTATCGGTCGGCCATTCATCAACCTCAATCAGTGCCGCACTTGGAATGGCGATTAGTGCCGCACAAGAAGCGCAAGATCGTAAAGTGGTCAGTGTCATCGGCGATGGCGCGATAACCGCAGGGATGGCGTTTGAAGCAATGAACCACGCTGGTGATGTCCATCCTGATATGCTGGTGATTTTGAACGACAATGAAATGTCGATATCAGAGAACGTTGGCGCGCTGAACAACCACCTTGCTCAATTGCTTTCAGGCAATCTATACACCTCTATTCGTGAAGGTGGCAAGAAAGTACTTTCTGGCGTTCCGCCGATTAAAGAATTAGTTCGTCGCACCGAAGAGCATCTAAAAGGGATGGTGGTTCCAGGGACATTATTTGAAGAACTCGGCTTTAACTATATCGGTCCTGTGGATGGCCATGATGTCAATGAGTTGGTAAAAACGCTCAAAAACATGCGTGAGTTGAAAGGCCCACAGTTTTTGCACATCATGACCAAGAAAGGCAAAGGCTACGAGCCAGCCGAAAAAGATCCGATTGGTTATCATGGCGTGCCAAAATTCGATCCAAGCCATAATTCGCTACCAAAAAGCAGCGGCGGCAAACCAAGCTTCTCCAAAATCTTCGGTGACTTCTTGTGTGATATGGCCGCGCAAGATCCGAAGTTAATGGCGATTACGCCAGCGATGCGCGAAGGCTCTGGGATGGTGCGTTTTTCTAAAGAATACCCACAGCAATACTTCGATGTGGCGATTGCTGAGCAGCATGCGGTAACACTGGCGGCGGGAATGGCCATCTCCGGTAACCACCCCATTGTGGCGATTTATTCGACCTTCTTACAGCGTGGCTACGATCAGTTAATTCACGATGTGGCGATCATGAATCTGCCAGTGATGTTCGCCATTGATCGCGCCGGACTGGTCGGTGCCGATGGTCAAACCCACCAAGGGGCGTTTGACCTGAGCTTTATGCGCTGTATTCCGAATATGATGATCATGGCGCCAAGCGACGAAAATGAGTGTCGCCAAATGCTCTATACTGGTCACATACATAATGGTCCAAGCGCCGTTCGTTATCCTCGTGGTAATGGCATGGGTACCGATATTCAAGCTGAATTTACCGCCCTCGAAATCGGCAAAGGCCGCTTGGTTCGTCAAGGCGAAAAAGTCGCAATTTTAAGTTTTGGTACCTTCTTAGCGAACGCGCTTGAGGCTGCAGAGTCCCTCAATGCGACGGTCGCTGACATGCGTTTTGTTAAGCCGCTCGATGAAGCCTTAATCAAACAACTTGTCGCAGAGCATGACGTTATTGTCACGCTAGAAGAAAATGCTATTGCGGGTGGTGCGGGCGCTGGGGTTATTGAATTTATGATGCAAGAAAAACAGGTTAAACCTGTCCTCACTTTAGGGCTGCCTGACAAGTTCATTGCTCAAGGTACACAAGAGGAACTGCATCAAGAACTCGGTTTAGACGCCAAAGGAATCGAAGCAGCGATTCGTCAATACCTTAAAAAGTAGCCTCAGTGTCAATGCTAATAAAAATGCTAATAAAAAAGCCCTCATTTTTGAGTAATGCCGATCAGTTAGTCACTTTATTGAGTAATTATTCACTATTTATTCAATATCTAATGGATATGGCAAAGTACCCGTTAAGCGAGTGAAAGATAGATACAACAAGGGCTCCAGAATGATTATAATAAATCCTTCTGGAGCCCTTATTTTTATTGATGTTCGCTTAACTGACTGGCATTACTCATTTTTGAGGGCTTTTTTGTTTCAATCCATTTTTTCAGTCGATATTACTGAGGTACTTGCCAATCAAACTCAGCGCACAGTGCTTGCCACGTTGAGTCGACACTAGCGCTGATCAACACGTTCTGGCCAGTAAACGGATGGACAAAGGCTAAACGCGATGCATGCAACAACAGCCGATGTGAGTCATATACGTCTCTAAACAGCTTGTTATGTTTTCCGTCACCATGAGTCGTATCACCGACAATGGGATGCCTGAGGTGCGCCATATGCCGCCTCAATTGATGCTTACGGCCAGTCAGTGGTTTCATTTCGATTAAACCATAGCGCGTGGTTGGAAACTTACCCGTTGAGTGCGCAACTTCAACCTGAGCCAATGGCTGGTAGTCCGTCACTGCTTCCTGCGCTTCTTTCTCTTGACTGACATGCTTATCGGCGATTTTATCTAACTCAACCTTGAGCGCATAATCGAGTCGGCCGGGTTGCAAAATCCAACCACGTACAATCGCATGATAGGTTTTTTCCATTTCATGATTGGCAAACATCGGCATCACTTGCGACGCGACTTCACTCGACAGGGCAAAGATCAATACCCCAGAGGTCGGTCTGTCAAGTCGATGAAGCGGAAACACATGCTGGCCAATCTGATCACGCAATGTCTGCATCACAAACTGAGTCTCGTGTTTATCAAGCCAACTGCGATGGACTAACATTCCTGCAGGCTTATTGACCGCAACAAAATACTCATCTTGGAAAACAATCTCTAACATCAAGCACACACCTCATCAATTACTGCCAATCGCGCCAACAATGGTGTGTAATCTGGGTATTGCTGCCAACATTGTTCAAAATACGGAGCAATCGCGAAACCACTTGGTAGTGGTTGCTTAGCATCAATCATGTTGCGCATGCGGCCAATAAAAACCCATTGCAGCCACTGCTCTGGTGCCAGAGTATCAACGGCAAATGGCTGTTCACTTTGCAGTGCCAGCGAACTTGGCGGCTGCTGTTGCCAAAGTTCAAGCGCTTGCATGTCGGCTTGAAGCTGATCAAGCAATTCAATTAATTGGTTCTGTTTCAACATTAATCTTGTTTCTGACCTTGAAAATGGGCTCAAGAATACCATTTATAGAGGAAAGAAAGTTAGGACAAATCGCTAATGGAAACCATTCATACCCTTACCCAATTGCTCACCAACAGTGATTGCCAATACCAAGTCTATGATCTGGGAAGAAAAATCAAGAAAATCGACGCGAAGATGTTTGCCGACACCGAACAGGGGCAAGTCGCCTACCCCTACCCGATGCAGCGCAAAGCCCATCTAGCGATCGTCTATTGGAATCAAGATCAGCAACCTTGGATCTGGTTTCTTAAATTTGACCTTGATGAACGTGGCTTGTTGAAACAAGCCGATGTCGGTAACTTTATCAAGTATGTACTTGAAGCAATGGGCACGCGACTCAATCAAGAGATGACTGAAGAGCAACAACATAAGCTCGCGAATAATCCCTACACTTTTAAGCCTGCTGAAGACAAAATGGCGGTCTTTCATAGTCAAGTTCGTGCAGAGCTAAACTTAGCCTGCAGCCAATACTATGAGCACGCACAACACTATTTTTCTGGCGGGCTTGACTGGGACAAATGGCATAGCGTTGGCTTACAAGGTGTTACCGACATCTGTGCCCGACTCGGCCAAGAGCAAAATGGTGTTAATCTGCGTAAAGCACTAAAACACCTGCCTAGTGAACCTCTCTATGCCCTACTTGGTGCGCTAGAACATACCGAATTATCAGACAAACTCGCACAACGTATCGCCCAAATGGCGCAGGTCGAAATTGACAGCGGCGAGCCTGATCTTTTCTTACTTTCGGCATTAACGCGCGCACTCTCTGGTGCTTCTACACCTATTGCACAATCGATTTATGGTGCGATTTTAGCCAGCCCGAGACTGAGCCATCAAGAAGTGCTGATCGGGATTGCTGGTCGTTGCTGGCATTGGTTAAGCGATGCAAGTACAGCCGAGCAATTCTTGCTGCGCTTAGCTCAAACTGGTGACCAAGCGCTATTCAACCAATTGTTTGCTGACTTAGTCATGCTACCTGAACTGCGGATGGTATTACTGCCGCTATTGCACTCCAGCCCATCACCAGAGTTAGCCGCTGCGCTGATTCGCCTGCAACAATCAGCCAAGGCCTAACTATGATCAGTGACCTTTTCGCCATCCTCGGTTTGGTATGCCTGTGCTTACTCTTTTGGCAACAACGTCGCCAAGCGGAGTTAGTCAAAACGATTGCCGCCCGCCAGTGTAAACAACTGGATTTGCAACTTATCAGCGTTGCTTTAAAAGGTCACAAATTAAAAACGCCAGACGGAGTCTGGCGTTGGCATTCTGTTTATCAATTTGAATTTTCATCACTCGGCGATGATTGCTATCAAGGCAACATCATCATGCAAGGATTTCAGCTAGCGAAGGTTGATCTACCGCCACATCGGATGTAAATCGATATTCGTTATATGGACCGAACGCGTCTTGCTTGCGGACCTTAAACTGAAAGCCCAATTTTTGCAGAATTCGTATCGACGGCTGATGGTCTATATTAGCCGTGGCAACGACATGTGTTAAATTTAAGTCTCTGACTGCTTTTGGAAAAAATGCCTGCAAGGCTTCACTGGCAAAGCCGATTCCCCAATATAACTTATCAAAGATAAAACCTAACTCAGGCTCGCTATCAAGATCACAAATAAAAATATGCCCCACATAGTCACGGCTACGACTATCTAAAACAGCCATCGCATAAAGATTAGGGTCATTGAGCGTTTTCTCAAATAATTGTTTTGCCGACGAAACGGTATGGGCACCATTCATTTGAGCACGATTAATACCACAACAGTTAAGCATGAGAAATTCTGATTGTAGTGATTCGTTATAAGGTACTAATAACGAACGGCGAGTCACAATAGTCATGACACATCCTTGTTAGCAGCTAAAATTGTTTTGAAAAACAAAGCCGAAAAATTAAACCAACGGGCAACAACCGGTATTGATCTGGGTTGTAATTATTGGGATGTTATGAGTCTTTTTTCCCAAGGTGAGATCTAAGAAAGCCCCGACACGTGAGTATCGGGGCTATAGTCTTACTCGCAGCAGTCCGGCTACAAAAGGTGCTCCATGCATCTTCCTTAATAGTTACTGAATCCTTCAGCAATATCCTTACTTCGCCGTCCTAGCGGTGTCCTATTCATCCTGATAGCCAACTATCCTAGTTAGCGCGCATCACTTGTTCCTTGAGCGGTGTCCCTAGTATCATCCTGATACTGTCCTTCCTCAATCTAGAGGTGTCCATTGCTTTCCTTAGTCACTCACATCCTGTCAGTGATTGTATCCTTACAATGTCCTTTCGCTCCATGCTTGACTGACTTTCCTCGTCAACCAATCTTCATCCTGAAGTTTTCCTATCCTTGGTATTTCCTGTTCCGTGTCAGCATCCTTCCGACAGCTATTAATTTACGCTTTTGGCGATTGAAGACAATATACAGCAGAAAAAAAACGCTCGAAACAAGTGTGCAACAATTTAACTTTTCTTTATAAAACAGAAACCTAAGATGTTTTTACTGATATTTCTGCGCAAAAAGAATCTATTCTCGCACACTTGGTGTAAGAGATATCTCACAACCAAATGCCTAATTTACCATTCGCCTATTGGCTCGCTGAGCAGTAAAATACCAATATCAAAGCAAAAGGAGGTTATATGCTGACCCAAGATGTTAGCCAAGAGCTAAAACAGGTACTTGAACAATTACAACATGAAGGCAAAGAGCCAAGCATCGCTTTGGTTAAAGCCCGCTTATCAACATCAGTGCCAATGCCTGCTTTGATCACGACGATTAAAAGTTGGAAAAGTGCCCAACGCGTACCGAAAATAGAAATCGCGGCGCCTGAACAAGCGAATGACAGTGATAAAATCGCTCAGCTCGAAAAACAAGTAAAAGCATTAACCGCGCGATTGACCGTATTGGAAGAGAAACTACGCTAAATCGCCCCCTCGAACCCGTCGCTTAGTCAGCAGGTGACGATTGATGCTTAGCCTATTGATGAATAAAAGCAATGCATAAAAAAAGCTTGGCAAATCAGCCAAGCTTTTTTTCATTTCAATCGATACTTACCAGCCAGTGACTTCACGTAGGCCTTTACCGATATCAGCAAGAGATTTGACGGTTTTAACGCCAGCCGCTTCTAGTGCCGCAAATTTGTCTTCCGCCGTACCTTTACCACCAGAAATGATAGCGCCGGCGTGGCCCATACGCTTCCCTGGAGGAGCTGTTACACCTGCAATGTAAGAAACAACAGGCTTAGTCACGTTTTCTTTAATAAACGCAGCCGCTTCTTCTTCTGCGGTACCACCTATTTCACCGATCATGACGATCGCTTCTGTTTCAGGGTCTTCTTGGAACAATTTCAAAATATCAATGAAGTTTGAACCTGGGATTGGGTCACCGCCGATACCAACACACGTAGACTGGCCGAAACCTTCGTCAGTGGTTTGCTTAACAGCTTCGTACGTTAGCGTTCCTGAGCGAGAGACGATACCGACTTTACCTTTCTTATGGATATGACCAGGCATGATACCGATCTTACACTCATCCGGAGTGATAACACCCGGACAGTTAGGGCCAATCATGCGAACACCCGTTTCTTCTAGCTTCACTTTTACATCGATCATATCGATAGTAGGAATGCCTTCAGTGATGGTCACAATCAGTTTGATGCCTGCGTCAATCGCTTCTAAGATCGCATCTTTACAGAAAGGTGCTGGTACATAGATAACTGTTGCTGTCGCGCCAGTCACTTCAACGGCTTCACGTACTGTATTGAAAACGGGTAGACCAAGATGCGTTTGACCGCCTTTACCCGGAGAAACACCACCCACCATCTGCGTACCGTATGCGATCGCTTGCTCTGAGTGGAACGTACCTTGACCACCAGTGAAGCCCTGACAGATTACCTTGGTGTCTTTATTAATTAGTACAGACATTATTTGCCCTCCGCAGCAGCAACAACTTTCTGAGCTGCGTCAGTTAATGACTCAGCAGCAATGATATCAACATCAGAATTAGCAAGAACTTCGCGACCTAGGTCTGCGTTAGTCCCTTCTAGACGAACAACAACAGGAACAGCAACACCCACTTCTTTCACTGCGCCGATGATGCCTTCTGCAATCATGTCACAGCGAACAATACCGCCGAAGATGTTAACAAGAACCGCTTTCACATTGTCGTCAGATAGGATGATCTTAAATGCTTCTGCTACACGCTCTTTAGTTGCGCCGCCGCCAACATCAAGGAAGTTAGCTGGCTTACCGCCATGAAGGTTGACGATGTCCATAGTGCCCATCGCAAGACCAGCACCGTTAACCATACAACCAACATTTCCGTCTAATGCTACGTAGTTCAGTTCCCACTGAGCAGCGTGTGCTTCGCGCTCATCTTCTTGCGAAGGATCGTGCATCTCACGTAACTTAGGTTGACGGTATAGAGCATTTGAGTCGATGTTGATTTTACCATCAAGACAAAGCAGGTTGCCTTCGGCTGTTACAACCAGTGGGTTAATCTCAAGTAGCGCAAGGTCATACTGAGAGAACATAGTGCCAAGACCCATGAAGATCTTAACAAACTGCTTAATTTGATCGCCAGCTAAACCTAGTTTAAATGCGAGTTCACGGCCTTGATAAGCTTGAGGACCAACCAATGGATCGATCGCTGCTTTATGAATCAACTCTGGCGTTTCTTCAGCAACTTTTTCGATTTCAACACCACCCTCGGTTGATGCCATGAATACAATCTTGCGTGTTGCACGGTCTACCACTGCACCTAGGTACAGTTCGTTTGCAATGTTTGATGCTTCTTCAACTAAGATTTTAGTTACAGGCTGACCATTTGCGTCAGTTTGGTAAGTCACTAGGTTCTTACCTAGCCACTTTTGTGCAAACTCTCTCACGCCATCTTTAGTATCGTGTAGCTCGACGCCACCCGCTTTACCACGTCCACCTGCGTGAACCTGACATTTAACGACTTTCTTCTCCGTTGAGATACGACCTGCTGCTTCAACCGCTTCATGAGGTGTATCACACGCGTAACCTTCCGGTACAGGCAAACCGAATTCTGCAAACAGCTGTTTGGCTTGATATTCATGCAAATTCATTTTGATATTCCGTTTATTTTCCCTTAAGGGATTATTATTTCCATAACGCAGCAGAGCTCTGCAAAACGTCTGTAGGGTCTTCTCAAATAAATCGCTACTTGCTCAATGACACAGCAGCGATTTAGGTGAAGGCCAAACCGTTGAGCTAGTCTAGCCATTGAAACTATCAAACGTCTAGCAGCCTAAGGCAACTAGACGTTTCAGCGATATTAAACGTCTAATAGCAGACGTGCTGGATCTTCAAGTAACTCTTTAATGGTTACAAGGAAGCCGACAGACTCACGACCATCGATCAGACGGTGGTCATAAGAAAGTGCCAAGTACATCATAGGTAGGATTTCTACCTTGCCATCCACTGCCATTGGGCGATCTTGAATCTTATGCATACCCAAGATAGCTGACTGTGGTGGGTTAATGATTGGTGTTGACATTAGCGATCCAAATACACCACCGTTTGTAATAGTGAAGTTGCCGCCCATCAGCTCATCAACCGTCAGCTTGCCATCACGGCCTTTAATCGCTAACTCTTTAATGCCTTTTTCGATATCAGCAAAGCCTAACGTGTCACAGTCTTTAAGAACTGGAGTCACGAGACCACGCGGCGTTGAAACCGCCATGCTAATGTCGAAATAGTTGTGGTAAACGATTTCCTCACCATCAATAGACGCATTGACTTCTGGGAAACGTTTTAGTGCTTCGGTCACCGCTTTAACGTAGAAAGACATAAAGCCTAGACGCGTACCGTGACGCTCTTCGAACTGGTCTTTGTACTGCTTACGAAGATCCATGATTGGCTTCATGTTAACTTCATTAAACGTCGTCAACATGGCGGTGTTATTTTTTGCTTCAAGTAGGCGGTTAGCCACTGTCTTACGTAAACGCGTCATCGGAACACGTTTCTGACTGCGAGCCGCTACTGGCGCTTCTACTGCTGCCGCTTGCGGTGCAGCTTTTGCATTGGCAAGGTGTGCATCAATATCTTCACGAGTGATACGACCACCAACACCAGTGCCTTTGACTTGGTTCGCTTCAAGGCCGTGCTCAGCAAGAAGACGACGTACTGCCGGGCTGAGCGCATCATTGCTCTCTTCTGTTAGCGACGCTTTATGGCGCTTATCTGGCGATGCTTGTGACTCGTCTGTTTTGTCTGTCGTTGGTTCACCAGCAACAGCGCCAGGCTTGAGTTTAGCGAGCAGCTGTTTAGAAAGTACTGTGGCACCTTCTACTTCAAGGATAGCTTCTAGTACACCCGCTTCTGGAGCAGGAACTTCTAGAACAACTTTGTCAGTTTCAATGTCAACCAACACTTCGTCACGTTCAACGACGTCACCTGGTTGTTTGTGCCATGTTGCCACTGTAGCGTCAGCGACGGATTCAGGTAAATCTGGAACCAGAATTTCAATTGTCATATCTGTTTCTTCCTTTAACTTCTAGTTCTTAGTTCGAAGTTTTTTTATTCACGGTAAGTGCGTCTTCTACCAACGCTTTCTGTTGTTTCAAGTGTACTGACATGTAACCAACGGCAGGTGATGCTGATGCTGGGCGACCAGCGTACTTAAGATCTGCACCTGCAGGGATTGCAGCACGGAAGTTGTGTTGGCTACAGTACCAAGCGCCTTGGTTCTGTGGCTCTTCCTGACACCAAACAAAGTCTTCAACATTGGTGTATTGCTCGATGGCAGCGGTCACTTCATCCATTGGGAACGGGTAAAGCTGCTCAATACGAACAATGGCGACATCGTCTTGTTCATTGTTACGACGCTGTTCTAGCAAGTCGAAGTAGACTTTGCCTGAACAGAAGACAACACGTTTGACCTTCGCAGGTTCAAGATTATCCACTTCACCAATCGCCGCTTGGAACGTTCCTTGTGCAAGATCTTCAATTGAAGAGGTACACAGTGGGTGACGTAGCAATGACTTCGGTGACATAACGATCAGTGGGCGGCGCATTGGTCGCACAACCTGACGTCGAATCATGTGGTAAACCTGAGCTGGTGTTGAAGGAACAACCACTTGCATGTTTTGCTCAGCACACAGCTGAAGGTAACGCTCAAGACGCGCTGATGAGTGCTCAGGGCCTTGACCTTCGTAACCATGAGGGAGAAGCATAGTAAGGCCACATAAACGCGCCCACTTCTGCTCACCAGATGAAATAAATTGGTCAATAACTACCTGCGCGCCGTTGGCAAAGTCACCAAACTGTGCTTCCCAAAGCGTCAAGCCACCAGGTTCAGCAGTCGCGTAACCGTATTCAAACGCAAGTACGGCTTCTTCAGATAACACCGAATCAAAGACTTCAAACGGCCCTTGCTTATCATGAACATTCGCTAAAGGAACATACGTGCTGGCATCATTTTGATTATGTAGTACAGAGTGACGGTGGAAGAAAGTACCGCGACCTGAATCTTGGCCTGAGATACGAATACGTTTACCGTCATCAACTAGGGTTGCATAAGCGAGAGTCTCAGCCATTCCCCAGTCAATCGCTTTTTCACCGCTCAACATCGACATACGATCGTTATATAACTTGTTGACTCGGCTTTGTAACTTATGGCTCTCAGGGTACTGACAGATACGGTGACCCAATTCAATCAAACGCTCTTGGTTGAACTCATTGTCCCAATCGACATCCCAGTCGTGACCTAAATAAGGTGACCAATCGACCGAATGCAGTGCCATTGGACGCCACTCTTTGACGACTACATCGCCGCGATCTAGTGCATCGCGATACTCGTTGACGAACTGAGTAGCAGTATCAATACCGAAATCACCGCGCTCCATTAGTACGTCAGCGTATAGCTTACGTGGTGTTGGATGCTTTTTGATTTTCTGATACATCAAAGGCTGAGTCGCATTTGGCTCATCGGCCTCATTGTGACCATGACGACGGTAACAAACTAAGTCGATAACCACATCACGTTTAAATTCGTTACGGTAATCAAGCGCGATACGAGTAACAAACGCAACCGCTTCAGGGTCGTCAGCGTTAACGTGGAAAATCGGTGCCTGTACCATCTTGGCAATGTCAGTACAGTACATAGTTGAACGCGTGTCGCTAGGGTTTGACGTAGTGAAGCCAACTTGGTTGTTAACCACAATACGGACAGTACCACCAACACGGAAACCGCGTGCCTGCGACATATTAAACGTTTCCGCAACCACACCCTGACCAGCAATCGCTGAATCACCATGGATGGTAATAGGTAGAACGGTCGCACCATCTTGGTCGCCTAGACGATCTTGGCGGGCGCGAACAGAACCAATAACAACAGGGTTAACGATCTCAAGGTGAGATGGGTTAAATGCCAAAGCAAGGTGAACATCACCACCAGGTGTGGCAAAGTCAGCCGAGAAACCTTGGTGATATTTTACGTCACCAGTACCCCATGACTCGCCGTGCTTACCTGCAAACTCATCAAACAAGTCTTGAGGCTTTTTACCCAGCACGTTGACGAGCATATTGAGACGGCCACGGTGCGCCATACCAATAACCACTTCGCGCATACCGCTCTTACCAGCATGACGAATCAACTCTTTAGTCATCGGTATCAGTGCATCACCACCTTCCAATGAAAAGCGCTTAGCACCCGGGAACTTAGCCCCTAGGTAACGCTCAAGGCCTTCTGCCGCCGTCAACTCTTCAAGGAATTCTCGTTTCTCTTCTTGACTGAACGATGGTTGGCCAACCACTGATTCTAAACGTTGTTGAATCCAACGTTTTTGCTCAGTGTCTGTCATGTGCATGTATTCAGCACCGATAGAGCCACAGTAGATTTTGTTCAATGAAGAGTGAATATCTTTCAGTTTCATGGTTTCTTTGCCAATGGCAAACGAACCCACGTTGAAAGTTTCTTCTAAATCGTCTTGAGTGAGATTGTGAAATGCAGGGTCTAGCTCCGCCACCGTTGGACGTTGCCATAAACCGAGAGGGTCAAGCTGCGCCGCTTCATGACCGCGGAAGCGGTAAGCGTTAATTAATTGAAGTACTTTTACCTGTTTAACGTCGACATCAGGATCACTAACTTGGACATTGTAATGCTTCGTTTCTTTAGCGAGTCGTCGGAAGTAGTCACGGACACGTGAATGAGGCTGTTCAACCACCTCTTGTGAAGACTTAGGCAAGCCCTCAAAAACACGTTTCCACTCCTCACTTACCAGATCGGGGTCACTTAGATACAGTTCGTAGAGGTCCTCTACATACGTTGCATTGGCGCCAGCCAAGTGTGAAGACTCGAGCCACGCCTTCATCACGCCGTTGTGCATATTTTCCCTTAACCAGTAGTTTTCACGTTTGCTTCGGTCTATGCCGAGCTATTAAGAGCCGACCCAGAATAGGTCGGCAATTTTACTATTCTTTTACTCTATCTTTGTCGAGTTGCGGCTCGGCGATACATGACCGCCAGAGCCGTCTCTATTTAGATACCGAGTAACTTAAACCGAGCGATTGACTAACATGGTCTTAATGTGACCAATCGCTTTGGTCGGATTCAATCCCTTAGGACAAACACTGACACAGTTCATGATGCCATGGCAACGGAAAACGCTGAATGCATCATCAAGATTTGACAAGCGTTCGTCTGTGGCAGTATCACGGCTATCAATTAACCAACGATAAGCCGCTAAAAGACCTGCAGGACCGATAAATTTATCAGGATTCCACCAGAATGACGGACAAGACGTTGTACAACATGCACACATGATACATTCGTACAATCCATCAAGATGAGCCCGATCTTCTGGCGATTGTAAGTTTTCACGAGATGGTGGCAAGGCGCCATCATCAATCAAGAAAGGCTTAACTTTCGTGTAGTTATCGTAGAATTGTGTCATATCAACGATAAGGTCACGCACAACAGGCAGACCAGGTAGTGGGCGAATCACAATCTTGTCACCTTTCAGCGCTGAAAGGGGTGTGATACACGCCAAACCATTTTTACCGTTCATGTTCACACCGTCAGAACCACAAACACCTTCACGACAAGAACGACGGAAAGAGATGCTAGGATCTTGCTCTTTAAGCAGAATCAACGCATCAAGAAGCATCATGTCAGATCCTTCTTCCACTTCTAATGTGTAGTCCTTCATGTACGGCTTTTGGTCGACATCAGGATTGTAGCGGTACAAAGAGAAATTCAGTTTCATAATATTACCCTCCTTTCCTTAGTACGTACGTGCTTTTGGCGGAAATGCTTCACGATGGACGGGTTCCATGTTGACACCACGCTTAGCCATTGACTCTGTTTCCGGATTGTAGACCGAGTGACATAGCCACTGCTCATCGTTACGATCTGGGAAGTCAAAACGGGCGTGAGCACCACGGCTCTCAGTACGGTAGTTCGCCGCAACGGCCGTCGCAAAAGCAGTTTCCATCAAGTTTTCAAGTTCTAGACACTCAATACGTTGCGTGTTGAACTCGGTCGACTTATCCGACAGGTGAGCATTTTTCAGACGCTCACGGATAACTTTCAGCTCTTCTAGGCCTTTTGCCATTGCATCACCTTCACGGAAAACCGAGAAGTTGTTCTGCATACATTGCTGAAGGTCTTTACGAATCTGAGCAGGATCTTCACCGTCAGTGCTGTTTTCCCAACGGTTGTAACGCTCTAGTGAACGCTCAATATCAGCTTCAGTTGCTGGCTTAGCTTCAGCTTGTTTCAGCAGTGTTTCGCCAAGATGCAGGCCTGTAGCACGACCAAATACCACTAAATCGAGCAGTGAGTTACCACCCAAGCGGTTAGCGCCGTGAACCGATACTGATGCAATCTCACCGCATGCGAATAGGCCTTGTACTTCAACATCGCTGCCATCTGCAGTTTGCTTAATCGCCTGGCCAGAAACTTGAGTGGGAATACCACCCATCATGTAGTGACAAGTTGGAATAACTGGAATTGGCTCTTTGACTGGATCAACGTGTGCGAAGGTACGAGACAGTTCACAAACACCTGGTAGACGTGACTCTAGAGTCTCTTTACCTAGGTGATCGAGTTTCAGTTTAATGTGAGGCCCCCATGGGCCATCGCAACCGCGACCTTCGCGAATTTCGATCATCATTGAACGAGCAACCACATCACGGCCAGCTAAGTCTTTAGCATTCGGCGCGTAGCGCTCCATGAATCGTTCACCATCTTTATTAAGAAGGTAACCACCTTCACCACGACAACCTTCCGTGACAAGAACACCTGCGCCAGCAATACCCGTTGGGTGGAACTGCCACATTTCCATGTCTTGCATTGGAACGCCCGCACGCAGCGCCATACCAACACCATCACCTGTATTGATGTGAGCGTTAGTTGTCGATGCGTAAATACGGCCAGCGCCACCAGTAGCTAAGATGGTTGCTTTCGATTTGAAGTAGCATACTTCGCCCGTTTCCATACAAAGCGCAGTACAACCTAAAACTACATCGTCTTCATTTTTAACGATGTCGAGTGCATACCACTCAGAGAATATGGTTGTCTTGTGCTTGATGTTTTGCTGGTAAAGCGTGTGAAGAAGAGCATGACCAGTACGGTCAGCTGCTGCTGCAGTACGTGCCGCTTGCTCGCCACCGAAATTCTTCGATTGGCCGCCAAACGGACGTTGGTAGATACTACCATTATCAAAACGAGAAAACGGAAGGCCCATTTTCTCTAACTCAATCACGGATTCAGGGCCGTTTTTACACATGTATTCGATCGCGTCTTGGTCACCAATATAGTCGGAACCTTTGACCGTATCGTACATATGCTGCTCCCAATGATCTTCGTGCGCATTACCTAGCGCAACCGTAATACCACCTTGAGCAGAAACAGTGTGAGAACGTGTTGGGAACACTTTCGAAAGCAATGCACATGAAAGGCCTTGCTCAGAGATTTGCAGTGCAGCGCGCATGCCTGCACCACCAGCGCCGATTACTACGGCATCAAATTCACGAACTGGAATAGACACTTACGCACCCCACAGAATAAATAGACCAGAGAAGAAGTAACCAAATAGCACAGCGATAACGCCGAGCTGCAGGCCACCACGAAGCTTGGCGCACTTAATATAGTCAGTCAGTACTTGCCATAAGCCGATCCATGCGTGAATCAATACCGACATTAGCGCGAGCATAGTGAAAACCTTGGTGAACGTGCCACCAAAGAACTGGGTCCAAGAGAGGTAAGAAATATCTGTGAAAGCACAGAAGCTAACCAGATAGACAGTGTAGAGCGTCATAATGATAGCGGTAGCACGAATCAATAAATAATCATGCACACCATTACGACCAAAAGATGAAATGTGTTTTACCATACCATTACCCCCGCCAGTAGAGACAGAACGGCTGTTGCTGCGAATGCAACCTTAGCGCTCATTGCGCCAGATTCCAGCTCTTCAAAATGACCCATATCCATCAGAAGGTGACGGATACCACCAGCAATGTGGTAGGCCAATGCCGTTAGGATGCCCCATAAAATGAACTTCACGAAGAAGCCATCGACAAGGTCAACCGCTTGCGCGTAACCCACTGGGGACGATAACGAAATGGATAACAACCAAAGTAGTATTCCGACCGCGACGAACGTAATTACACCAGAAACACGGTGTAAGATTGATGCGATAGCAGTGATCGGAAAGCTAATGGTCTGTAAATCTAGATTAACAGGTCTTGACTTTCTTTCTTTCACGGGCTTGCTCACTCAGCTCCATTGAGCATTTATAGTTATGAACGAATTTTGATTGCAAACCTACAAAAGTTAACATTTATTTAACACTTACCCGCAACAATTCGCTGAGTATTTTGTAAAATATTTGTTAACAACAAGGATTAAAACTTCACCTCACATTTGTTTCAAGCCTTGAATTTATAAGGTTTTCACCAAAATTTACTGCGCCACTATACGGCTGGCAACATTCTAATACAATTGGTGTAACAATTTTTGCTACACAGACCAGATTTTTAACCTTATACGTTCAAAAAACCATAACAAGTGCACACATCGGAGGAGAAAAATTGACTTTGATAACGAACACACGTACAAAAATGTCACACAAACATCCTGGACGGATTAAATAATAAACAAAGGAGATTGTTATGGCAGATAAGAAAGCTACCCTTCATGTCGAAGGTCAAGCGCCTATCGAGCTGCCGATTATGGAAGGTGCGCTAGGTACCCCTGTAATTGATGTTCGTAAACTGGGAGCAAATGGTTACTTTACGTTTGACCCAGGTTTTCTTGCCACTGCATCCTGTGAATCTCAAATCACCTATATCGATGGCGGCAAAGGGATTCTTTTGCACCGCGGTTACCCTATTGATCAGCTAGCGAACAACGCTGATTATTTAGAAGTATGTTATATCCTTCTTTATGGTGAAGCCCCAACACGTGAACAATACGAGAAATTTAAGACAACCGTCACTCGTCACACTATGGTCCATGAGCAAATTGCCAGTTTCTTCCACGGTTTCCGCCGTGATGCTCACCCTATGGCCGTTATGTGTGGTGTCGTTGGCGCTCTTGCAGCGTTCTATCACGATTCACTCGACATTAATAACGACACTCACCGCGAGATTACCGCATACCGACTACTGTCGAAAATGCCAACGCTTGCCGCGATGTGTTACAAATATTCTATCGGTCAGCCGTTTATCTACCCACGCAATGATCTAAGCTACGCAGAAAACTTCCTACACATGATGTTCGCTAATCCATGTGAAGAATATGAAGTGAATCCTGTCGTCGCACGTGCGATGGATAAGATTTTCACTCTACATGCAGACCACGAACAAAACGCATCCACCTCTACCGTGCGTCTTGCAGGTTCTTCAGGCGCTAACCCATTCGCATGTATCGCAGCGGGTATCGCGTCACTTTGGGGCCCTGCTCACGGCGGCGCTAACGAAGCATGTTTGAAGATGCTAGAAGAGATTGGCAGCGTTGAAAACATTCCTGAGTACGTTGAACGTGCGAAAGACAAAGACGATCCATTCCGCCTGATGGGCTTTGGTCACCGTGTCTACAAGAACTACGATCCGCGCGCGACAGTGATGCGCGAAACGTGTCACGATGTACTTAAAGAACTCAATATCCAAGACCCACTGCTTGACGTTGCAATGGAGCTAGAGCGGATTGCATTATCAGACGAATACTTCGTGTCGAAGAAACTCTACCCTAACGTAGATTTCTACTCAGGTATCATCTTGAAAGCGATTGGTATTCCGGTTTCAATGTTTACCGTAATCTTTGCCTTATCACGTACTATTGGCTGGATTGCACACTGGAACGAAATGCATAGCGACCCACTTAACCGTATCGGTCGCCCTCGTCAGCTTTATACTGGTGAAGCTCAACGTGAATTTTCGCCAATGCATGAGCGTGAGTAACTAGAAGCTAGAAGCTAGAAGCTAGAAGCTAGAAAGAATAAGGGTTGATGTATAAGCATCAACCCTTTGTTTTTATATCAAATTGACAATGTAGGTACCAAATAGCATTGCTGATTTAAACCGGGTTATCAATATCGATAAACTCAACCTCTAGACCATGTTCACTGGCCAACCATTCCCCCAACGCTTTTACCCCATAACGCTCGGTAGCGTGATGACCAGCGGCAAAATAGTGAATGGCTTGCTCTCGAGCTGAATAGGTCGTACGTTCTGAAATTTCACCCGAAATAAAGGCATCAAGGCCATGTTTTACTGCCAACTCTATGTAGTCTTGACCGCCACCAGTGCACCAACCGACCGTTTCGATCAACTTATCCGCATTGTCTGGCGCAATATGCAGTGGTGCTCGATTGAGCACACGATTGATTTTGGCGCTTAACTCAGCGCCTGTGATTGGTTTGTCTAGTCGGCCATACATGGCAACAGATTGAGGATGCCCTTCTAAACCACCTTCAACTTGGATATCCAGTAAACGAGCCAGTTGCGCGTTGTTACCCAACTGTGGGTGGATATCAAGCGGCAAATGATAACCGAACAAATTGAGATCGTTTTTGATTAACGTGCGAATGCGTTGACCTTTCATACCGCGAATCGGCTCAGGTTCACCTTTCCAGAAGTAACCATGGTGAACTAGCAGCGCGTCAGCGTTAAGTTCAACGGCTTTATCAATCAACGCTTGTGAAGCCGTCACACCAGTAACAATACGCTTAATCGTTGGTTTACCTTCAACCTGTAAGCCATTCGGTGCGTAGTCTTTAATCAACTGAGGCGATAGTTTCTCATTTAATATTTTTTCTAATTGTAAGATGTTCATTTTAGCTTCCAATCACTTATGAGCGTCTCGCTCTTTGATTCTATGTCGCAAAGTGTATTCCAACCATAGCAGTGATGCTAGGGTCTGGTTACAATAGTGATAACTGGTTTTACTAAGGTAAAAGGATGAGCCCTTACCAACGCTTCTATCACTGGATCGCAACCACACCCCCTCTATTCGAGTGCATTGCCCCGTTTGAGTCTCTACAAAAGCTGGCGTTTTCCCCTACCGACACCAGCGACTACTCCGGAAACCCAAGGCTTGGCTTTCTCTATCAGCATTTATGTACCGAGCTGCTCACCAATACCTCGAGCTATTCTGTTGAACTAGAAGAAGTGCAAATCAATAAAGACAACGGTCAGACCTTAGGGGCGATCGACTTGATCCTCAATAACCATCAAACTCGCCGCCAAGAACATTGGGAAGTCGCGATAAAGTTCTACCTGCTTCATCAAGGAACCTGGTTCGGACCTAACGCACATGATCAGCTCGACAAAAAGCTTAAGCGGATGTTAACCCACCAACTTAAAATGAGCACCACACCCGAGTTCTTAGCTCAGTATCCACAACTAACGGGGTTATCTGAACACCTGTTGCTGCAAGGCAGACTCTATACCAACCCGTTTTCACCAGAACCTGTCCCAGACAAGTGTTTAGGTCTCAAACTCAACCAAAGTCAGATTTCAGGCCATTGGTGTTATCAACATCAGTGGGAGCAAATTGGCGAACCACTATACGAGCTCGATAAACCTTTGTGGGCGATAGGACAGACTGAGATCGGTAACCCCGTCGAAAAACCCAATGGTCGCTTTATTCACGCACAGACCGCAAGTGGCCAGTTTTGGTTTGTGGTGCCAGATAGTTGGCCGGGAAAGACATAAAAACCACAAGGGCCGACACATGGTCAGCCCTTGAAATTATTATAAGTGAACGGTATTAAAGACCTGCGGCTGCAAATACTTGATTAACGATCTCTTGCGCTTCAGCTTCAATCTGCTTCAAGTGCTCCGCACCTTTAAAGCTTTCACAGTAGATCTTATAGATATCTTCGGTACCTGAAGGTCGAGCGGCGAACCAGCCGTTTTGTGTTGTCACCTTAAGGCCACCAATCGCGGCCCCATTACCTGGAGCATGCGTTAAGCGCGCCGTGATCGCCTCACCGGCAAGGGTTTGCGCCGTCACCATATCAGCAGAAAGCTTTTTCAATACCTCTTTCTGCGCGCCATTAGCCACCGCCTGAATACGATTGTACTCAGACGCACCATGTTTGGCCGCCAACTCTTCGTAGTACTGTTGCGGATTCTTACCAGTGACAGCGGTAATTTCAGCCGCAAGTAGGCAAAGCAAGATACCGTCTTTATCCGTAGACCAAGGCGTGCCATCTTTACGCAGGAACGACGCCCCTGCACTCTCTTCGCCACCAAAGCCAAACTTGCCTTGATAGAGTCCATCGACAAACCATTTAAAACCAACCGGAACTTCACAAAGCTCACGACCAAGGTCGGCGACCACACGGTCAATTAACGCACTCGATACCAGTGTTTTACCGACGGCAACCTCTTTGCCCCAACCTTGGCGATGACGGTACAAGTAATCAATGCACACAGCCAAGAAGTGATTCGGGTTCATTAACCCTTTTGGTGTCACAATGCCGTGGCGATCGTAATCAGGGTCATTACCAAACGCTAAATCGTATTGGTCTTTTAGCGCCAGTAGACCAGCCATCGCATAAGGAGACGAGCAGTCCATACGCACGACGCCGTCCTTGTCGAGAGACATAAATTGGAATGATGGGTCAATCGCTTCACTGACAAGCGTCAAATCTAAATGGTAAGCTGCGCCAATCTGACGCCAGTAATCAATGCCACTGCCTCCGAGCGGATCGACGCCCAGTTTCAAGTTCGCTTTCTGAATCGCTTCCATATCAATGACGTTAACCAGATCATCAACATACGGTTTAACCAAATCCATTTCAACGAATAGCTCACTGGCCTTTGCCTGGTCGAGCGGCATGCGTTTGACACCCACTAAACCGGCTGCGATCAACGCATTGGCACGATCTTGAATCGCTTCTGTCAGCTCACCTTCTGCCGGACCACCATGCGTTGGATTGTATTTAATCCCCCCATCTTGCGGCGGATTGTGCGACGGTGTTATCACAATCCCATCGGCCTTCGCATCATGTTGCAAGTTGTAAGTCAAAATAGCGTGCGAAATCCCTGGCGTTGGTGTGTAGCCATTGTTTTGTTGAACAATCACGGTCACGCCATTCGCAATCAAGACTTCAACCACGGTTGAAAAAGCAGGCTCTGAGAGTGCGTGGGTATCTTTGCCAACAAATAGCGGCCCTGTAGTGCCCTTTTCAGCACGAACTTCTGCCACCGCCTGAGCAATCGCTAAAATATGATGCTCATTAAAGGTCGACTTATCTGAGCTACCACGGTGTCCAGAAGTACCAAATTCAACTTTATACTCTAACTTGGTTGGATTTGGTTGGAGAAGGAAGTAATTAGAAACTAGGGCTGGAATATTATGAAGATCTTGTTGCTGAGCTTTTTGTCCCGCTCGTGGGTGCATCGCCATGTTGACATCCTTTCTTAAATTACAAAAACAAAAAACCTCATAATACGATAATCAAATCACGCATTATGAGGTTTCAATCAGAATTATTTAAATTGAGTTCGTCACTTTCTCAATTAAATCTGCTGGGAAATTCATTCTTGCCATCAACTGATCAACCATCTGTCTTTTACGACTGGTATTGTTATTGGTGATTACCCAGAAAGGTGAAGCAGGAATAGCCTTTGGCTTGGTGGTGTTGCCATTCGCTAGCAAAATTTGCTCGTTGTCAGCGAAGTAAACGCGTTTACGACCTTTCACTTGAGTCGCTTCAGAAAAGCTATTTGGGTCAATGCGATGCAGCGTGGATAAAACCAACATAAAGCGATCAATCGCTTTCTTAAGACCAGCAAATTCATCGGAAATCAGTAACGAACGCATTTCCTTAACGCCGTCGAACGTTTCTTCTTTTATTGCGTCTTTACTCACCACCACACCTTTAGCTTGTGTCATCTCCTGCGGCTGAGCAACTGGGGCAGGTGCGTCTGTCATCAATAAACGACGCAAAATGTCCGAGGCACTTTCACCAATATGCTGGGTTTGACTTGCGATGTAACGGTATAGATCCTCATCAACCTCAATTGTTTTCATTCGCTTTTCACAATCTCTATGTTTAAACTCTGAGGGATTATAGCGAGATCTTTAAAGAGACTCTACGGTTAACCTGTCACGAATAAAATAAAAATGTCACAACTGCTCAACTATAAAGAAGAAGGTCAGGGTCGACCTATCATTCTGATCCATGGATTATTTGGTAATTTGGACAACCTTGGCCTACTTGCTCGCGATCTTAAAGCCGATCACCGCGTGATCAGCTTAGATCTTCGCAATCATGGCGCATCGTTCCATTCGCCGCAACACGACTACGCCTCGATGGCTCTGGATGTACAACGGCTACTTAAACACCTCGAACTTACCGACACCATAGTGATTGGTCACTCGATGGGGGGCAAAGTTGCAATGAAATTAGCTGAGATTGCAGGTGAGCAGATCGGCAAATTATTAGTGTTGGACATGGCACCTGTGAAATACAGCCAAAGCCGCCATGATAATGTATTTGATGGCCTGCATGCGGTCATCGAGCGCAAGCCAAGCAGCCGTAAAGATGCGCTCGAGATGTTGGCCGAGCACATTGAACTTGAAGGTGTGCGCCAATTTCTCAGTAAATCGCTCTATAACTCAGGTCAACACTTAGCGTGGCGATTTAATGTCGAGAGCTTAGCTAAAAACTACTGGAATATTCTCGACTGGCAACCGATAAAAGCGACTGCCATTGAGACCCTGTTCATCAAAGGAGGCGATTCTGACTACCTAACTGCAGAGCACCAACCAGAGGTTCAAAAGCAGTTTAGTCGCGCCAAAGCGCACGTCATTGCCAATACGGGTCATTGGTTACACGCCGAAAAACCCGCGGAAGTACTGCGTGCGATCCGTAAATTCATTGCGTAAAACAGAATGAGATATCCGTAGTGCTCTGATCGTTAACTTTATCTAGCAACAATGGTATAGTTCGGCCCAAGTAATTTGGCACAAAGGGATTGCATGCTTTACGACTACATGAATATGCTCGAGTCTATCGGTCTCGATCTACTTTTTGCGTCTATCTTTTTCTTAATAGGGATGGCGATAAAAGATGTATTAAAAGCGGGAAATGTCCCCCCTTTCGGTCGTCGCATTGTGTGGTTAGTCCTATTCCTAGGCTGCGCTGGATTTATTGCCAAAGGCATTATTCAGATGAGCTGGGAAGGTGGTGGCATAGGCTGACGCGCCACAGTCACAACATAATTGAGTAAAGGTAACGAATTTATGGCAAGTGTAGGCATCTTCTTTGGTAGCGATACAGGTAATACTGAAGCTGTAGCAAAGATGATTCAAAAGCAACTGGGTAAACAACTGGTTCACGTTCAAGATATTGCCAAAAGCAGCAAAGAAGATATCGACAACTTTGATCTTCTGCTACTTGGCATCCCGACTTGGTATTACGGTGAAGCACAATGTGACTGGGATGATTTCTTCCCTGAGCTTGAGCAAATCGACTTTTCGACCAAGCTAGTGGCAATTTTTGGTTGTGGTGATCAAGAAGACTACGCAGAGTACTTCTGTGACGCAATGGGTACTGTACGCGATATCGTTGAAGCGAAAGGCGGTACAATCCTAGGTTACACATCAACCGAAGGCTATGAATTCGAAGCTTCTAAAGGTCTGGTTGAAAGTGATGATAGCCAGTTCGTTGGTCTATGTATCGATGAAGACCGTCAACCAGAACTCACCGAAGAACGCGTGAAAAACTGGTGTAAGCAAATTTATGATGAGATGTGTCTAGCTGAACTAGAAGGCTAATGCCTCATCGATTAAAAACCTCCGCTGGGAGGTTTTTTTATGCCGTTTGTTGCTGTTCTTCTTCTCTAAACTGCGGTTTTTTGCGCACATACAATTTACGCTGCACTTCGGAAACTACGCTGCCGTGTTTATCTTTGACATAGATAATAAATTCAGGGAAACACTTATCTCCTTCGGCGGTTTTGGCCAAGATATCTTGCAATTGATCTTGAGTGACACAGAACTCGGCATACAAGTCACTTTGTCCTGGCTTGATAAAGTTAATACTTGCCTCTTTATCCCACACGTAATAGCGCTCACCTAGTATCCCCATTAGCATTAACGAGTACACGGGATCTGTGAGTGAGAAAATGCTTCCTCCATATTGGGTTCGATTGGCATTTTTATTCCACCAACGTAGCTTAAGCTGCATTTTCACTTGACGAAAATCATCACTAATCGAAAGGATTTTGATTCCTGAGCCCCAAAATGGTGGCCACGAATTGAGCGCAAACTTAACCACGCCAGGCTTGTAGACTTTTGCCAATGATTTATTCATCGTTCATTCCTAAAGATGATTTACTCAATAAATGTTGCATAATTGTAACTGGTCGGATGTCGTTTATCAGTGACCTCACACTAGTTTATAAAAAAAGAGTAGTAACCCCTTGAAGTTCGTGGTTTATTGTTAGTAGCTACTGCCCTATAATGATAGCAATATTGAATTCTGTTAATTACTGCAGATCATCAACAGGAAAGTATATGTCAGACAATAACCAAGCGCTAAAGGATGCTGGTCTTAAGGTTACTCTACCAAGACTCAAGATTTTAGAAGTACTACAGCAACCAGAATGCCAACATATTAGCGCTGAAGATTTATATAAGAAGCTGATTGATCTAGGAGAAGAGATCGGTCTTGCTACCGTTTACCGTGTCTTAAACCAATTTGATGACGCCGGTATCGTGACACGCCATCACTTTGAAGGTGGTAAGTCAGTATTCGAACTATCAACTCAGCACCATCATGACCACCTTGTCTGCCTAGATTGTGGTGAGGTCATTGAGTTTTCAGACGACGTAATTGAAGAGCGTCAAAAAGAGATCGCGGCAAGATACAACGTAACTCTAACCAACCATAGCCTCTATTTGTACGGCAAGTGTATTGATGGTAGTTGTAAAAACGATCCTAACGCTCACAAAGCAAGATAATAAAAAAGGCGCTCATCAGCGCCTTTTTTGACTAGTTTGATCGAATAAATGCCAGCTCAACGCTGGCATTTATCTTTTTAACGTTATTTAGACTCGATTTTAGCCCAAGTATCACGTAGACCAACCGTGCGGTTGAAGACTAATGCTTGTGGCTTAGAATCTTTACCATCAGCACAGAAATAGCCCATACGCTCAAACTGATAGCCTTTTTCCGCTTGCGCGCTGGCTAAACTCGGTTCTACATAACCCTTAACTGCGAGCAGCGATTCTGGGTTAATCGTGTCGGCAAAGTTATCTGCTGCCGCTGGATTTGGCACAGTAAACAGACGATCATAGAGACGAATTTCTGCCGGTAGACCTTTATCAGCCGATACCCAGTGAATCACGCCTTTTACTTTACGACCATCTTCTGGGTTCTTGCCCAAAGTGTCAGCATCGTAACTACAGAAGATCGTTGTGATGTTGCCTTGGTCGTCTTTCTCGATACGCTCAGCTTTAATCACATACGCACCACGAAGACGTACTTCTTTACCTAGAACAAGGCGTTTGTATTTCTTGTTTGCTTCTTCACGGAAATCTTCACGCTCGATCCATACTTCGCGAGTGAACGGAACTTGACGCTCACCCATCTCAGGCTTATTCGGATGATTAGCAACCGTTAGCGTTTCAACACTATCTTGAGCAAAGTTTTCAATCACAACTTTGACCGGATCTAGCACAGCCATAGCGCGAGGAGCGTTTTCGTTCAAGTCATCACGAATGCACGATTCTAATGAACTAAACTCGATCATGTTCTCTTGCTTGGTGACACCAATTCGCTTACAAAACTCACGAATAGACGCCGGTGTGAAACCACGACGACGAAGACCTGAAATGGTCGGCATACGTGGATCATCCCAACCATTAACCAAATTTTCAGTCACGAGTTGGTTTAGCTTGCGCTTTGACATCACGGTATATTCAAGATTCAGGCGGCTAAACTCGTATTGACGAGGCTGGCAGTCAATCGTGATATTTTCTAACACCCAGTCGTACAAACGGCGGTTATCTTGGAACTCTAGAGTACACAGTGAGTGTGTAATCCCTTCAAGTGCATCCGAAATACAATGAGTAAAGTCGTACATAGGATAAATGCACCACTTGTCACCGGTTTGATGGTGAGTTGCAAAACGCACACGGTAGATCACAGGATCACGCATCACCATGAACGAAGAGCTCATATCAACCTTAGCGCGCAAACACGCTTTGCCCTCTTCAAATCCACCATCACGCATTTTTTCAAATAGTGCGAGGTTTTCTTCAGGCGTACGATCGCGATATGGGCTTGGTTTGCCCGGTTGTGTCAACGTACCACGGTATTCGCGGATCTGCTCTGGACTTAGCTCTTCAACGTACGCTAAGCCTTTGTTAATTAATTCCACTGCATAGCCGTACAACTTATCGAAGTAGTTTGATGAGTAACAGATCTCACCATCCCATTCGAAGCCTAACCAGCTTACATCATTCTTAATTGACTCAACGTATTCAACGTCTTCTTTTTCTGGGTTTGTGTCATCAAAACGAAGGTTACACTTACCCTGATAGTCCTGAGCAATACCAAAGTTCAAGCAAATTGACTTAGCGTGACCAATGTGTAGATAGCCGTTTGGCTCTGGGGGGAAACGAGTATGCACGCTTGTGTGTTTACCATCCGCTAGATCTTTATCGATGATTTGGCGAATGAAATTCGATGGACGAGCTTCAGCTTCACTCATCTATAGCACCTCAATTATTTTAGTATTGTCAGATAAATTCCGCTCTGAGGGCGTTAAAAATGCTCAGAGCACATAGCGACTAATGATCCACAATTCTTTAGTAATACACAACTACAACCGCACGTTAAAGCGTAAATAATCCATCAATTACTATGATAAGGCGCAAAACTAACTCGACTAAGCCTCTCCAGCGAATGCTGCAACCAATTTATGCAAAGTTTTACCACTAAAAATAACAAAGCCTCCCGAAGGAGGCTTTGGTGACTACCGAATTCGCAATGAAACGATTATGGTAGTTTTACATCAGACAGGTCATCGTTCGCACCAATGGCTTTCATTTCGCCAGCGACGATTTCTGCTAGAGGACCAAGGATAACTTGAAGGTTATTTTCACCCAGTTTCACTACCCCTTTAGCGCCAAGTTTCTTAAGTACCGCTTCATCAGCAACAGAGCGATCTTTAAGTGTTAGACGTAAGCGAGTGATACAAGCATCAATCGAAGTCAGGTTATCATGACCACCAAGAGCTTTAAGGTATTGACGCGCTAGGTCGCCTTTCTTCGCGTCAGCAGCTGGGGCTACAGATGTCTCTTCGTCATCATCTTCACGGCCTGGCGATTTCAAGTTGAAAGCGCGGATTGCGAAGGTAAAGGTGAAGAAGTATAGAGCACCAAATGCTAGACCGATAATAAGTAGCGTAACTGGTTTAGTTGCTAGACCCCAGTTCAATACGAAGTCGATAAGACCTGCAGAGAAACCAAAGCCGTGTAGCGTACCAAACATGTTAGCAACCACTAGAGCAAGACCTGTAAATACCGCGTGCATCGCGTATAGGGCTGGAGCTAGGAATACAAACATGAATTCTAGCGGCTCTGTGATACCTGTTAGGAATGAACAGAAAGCCACTGAGAACAATGCGCCACCAACTTGGCTGCGTTTTTCAGCAGGCGCTGCTAGGTACATTGCAAGAGCGGCACCTGGTAGACCAAACATCATCACAGGGAAGAAGCCGTTCATGAATACGCCAGCAGATTTATCACCACCGAAGTAACGGTGTAAGTCGCCAGATTTAACAGTTTCAGTCACTTCTTTTACAGTCGCAGTGATTTCTGGGTTCACAGCGTTAGCGAATTCAAATGTATGAGTTTGACCAGCAACTAATGTCTTCGCTAGTGCAGGGTCTACACACAATTGTTGAAGTGCAGGAAGTGCATTACCCGCCGCTTGCGCGCCAGTGACTAGAACTTCTTGACAGGTACCCATACCGAACCAGAAATATGAGTTCAGAACGTGGTGAAGGCCGACAGGGATAAGCGCACGGTTTAGCGTACCATAAACAAACTGACCAACAGAGCCAGACGTTGATACTGCATGTGCAAGTGCATCAAGGCCACCTTGGATAGAAGGCCAAACCACACCAGCTATCGCACCAGCTACTAACGCAAACAGACCGGCCATAATAGGAACGAGACGTTTGCCAGAGAAGAATGCGAGCCACTCAGGAAGACGAGTTGCATGGAAAGCATTGTAAGAGTGACCAGCAATGATACCAGCGATGATACCGCCAAAGAATGACATGTTGATGTCAGCGTTAATTGTTGTTGCTGTGGCGGTTAATACAAAGTAAGCAACCGCACCGGCTAGGCCAGCAGCACCTTGACCGTCTTTAGAAAGACCAATCGCGATACCAAGACCAAACAGAAGTGGAAGTTCACCGAAGATCGCACCACCAGCTTGCGCCATAAATGGAATGTCAAGCAAGTCGCCTTGACCTAAACGTAGTAAGAGCGCCGCAACGGGAAGCGTTGCAATAGGTAGCATAAGAGCTTTACCTAACTTCTGCGCATATCCGAGAATATTCACCTTAAGTTCCCCCTATAGGATTTTTTGTAGTTTGCAGAGCTACTTTTTTTAGTCGCTCAATTTAGTCCTGTTCAGTTTATGACATTAATTTTGCTCCGCAAATTAAAACCTTATCATTTGTGATCATAATCACCAGAAATGGCCAATATTCAAGGTTTTTGCTAGCGAGATCATAAAACTTATTTTACAATACAAAAAAATAGCAATATATCAGTCAAATTCGCGTTACTCTTGTCCTATATACAAGAGCCTTTAACGTTGTTAGCCAAGGTATTACATGACAATATAAGTCATCAGTAATTCATTTACCAAGCTTACAGCTATTGGGTTTTATAACGATTTTTTACGACTTTTTTTTTCGTTTGCTAGCAATATTTTGCGATCTAATTGATGCTTACAAATAAAGTACATTAATGTTACTTAAATGCTTCAGTTAGATGACTAAAAGTATTATGAATCTAATATAAGGATTAGCTAACCATGTATGCGCTAACTAACTGTAAAATATATACTGGTAGTGATGTTCTCAGCGAGCACGCTATCATCATCAATAACGGCCTTATCGATGCGATTTGCCCACAATCTGAGCTGTCAGATGACGTTGAGACTCGTGACCTAAATGGCGCAAATGTAAGTCCTGGCTTTATCGACCTACAGTTAAATGGTTGTGGTGGTGTCATGCTTAATGATGAAATCACCGCAGAAACCATGCACATCATGCATCAAGCAAATCTTAAATCTGGCTGTACCAGTTTTTTACCGACTTTAATTACCTCTTCTGATGACGATATGCGCCAAGCCGTCACGGCTGCGCGTGACTATCACAGTAAATACCAAAATCAATCGCTGGGTTTGCATCTTGAAGGTCCCTACCTCAACGTGATGAAGAAAGGTATCCATAGTGTCGATTACATCCGCCCATCCGATGACAGTATGATTGACTTCATCTGTGACAATGCCGATGTGATCGCTAAAGTTACCCTAGCGCCTGAACACAATGATCAAGCACATATCGCGCGCTTAAAAGCGGCAGGTATTGTAGTATCGATTGGCCACACTAATGCGACATACACAGAAGCGCGTAAAGGCTTTGAAGCGGGCATCACTTTTGCCACGCACTTATTCAACGCTATGACGCCAATGGTAGGTCGTGAACCGGGTGTGGTTGGTGCCATTTACGATACCTCCGATGTCTATGCGGGTATCATCGCCGATGGCTTCCACGTCGACTATGCCAATATCAGAATTGCGCACAAAATTAAGGGCGAAAAATTAGTATTAGTGACCGATGCCACAGCTCCTGCAGGCGCTGACATGGATTACTTTATTTTTGTTGGTAAGAAAGTATATTACCGAGAGGGTAAGTGTGTTGATGAAAATGGCACACTAGGCGGCTCAGCCCTCACTATGATAGAGGCAGTACAAAACACTGTCGAGCACGTCGGTATCGCTCTGGACGAAGCACTCCGCATGGCTACTTTGTATCCTGCGAAAGCAATCGGTGTTGACCACCAACTTGGCCGTGTTAAGAAAGGCTTAGTTGCAAACCTCACTGTTTTTGATCGTGACTTCAACGTCCAAGCGACTGTTGTTAACGGACAATACGAGCAAAATTAAGCATGAATGGCGGACAAATAGGTAACGTAGATTTAGTAAAACAACTAAATAGTGCAGCAGTGTACAGACTGATCGATCAACAAGGTCCAATTTCAAGGATTCAAGTTGCCGACGTCAGTCAACTGGCTCCTGCCAGTGTTACAAAAATCACCCGCCAACTACTTGAGCGCGGCCTAATTAAAGAAGTCGCGCAACAAGCATCAACGGGCGGTCGACGTGCTATTTCACTTACGACCGAAGTTGAGCCGTTTCATTCGGTTGCTATCCGTATTGGTCGTGATTACATTCAGTTCAGTCTATACGACTTGGGCGGCAAAGCGCTGGCTGAAGATTACACTGAATTTTTCTATACCACTCAAGAAGAGCTGGTTGACGGTCTCCTGTCGCAACTCAAACACTTTATTCACGCCAACCAAACCATGATCAACCAGTTAATCGCGATCGGAATCTCGCTACCTGGTTTGGTTAATCCCGAAACGGGTGTGGTTGAGTACATGCCAAATATCTCGATTGATAATCTTGAACTGGCAGACATTATCCAAAAAAGTTTCCACGTCGAGTGTTTTGTTGGTAATGACGTACGCGGCATGGCGTTAGCTGAACACTATTTCGGTGCTAGCAAAGATTGCCAAGATTCTATTTTAGTCAGTGTTCACCGTGGTACGGGAGCAGGGATTATCGTCAATGGTCAGGTATTTCTTGGTTTTAATCGCAACGTTGGTGAAATCGGCCATATCCAAATCGATCCACTTGGCGAGCAATGTCAATGTGGTAACTTTGGGTGCCTTGAAACCGTTGCCGCTAACCCCGCCATTATCGAGCGCGTCAATAAACTGATCAACCAAGGGTACCAGTCGACTTTATCCGAATTAGACACTATTAGCATTGCAGATGTCTGTGAGCACGCCAATCTCGGTGATGAGCTCGCCAAACAGAGCCTTGTGCGCGTTGGCAACCAACTTGGTAAAGCGATAGCGATTACGATTAACTTATTCAATCCACAAAAAGTCGTCATCGCTGGTGATATTACTCAATGTGAAGATATTCTCTTCCCTGCTATTCGCCGTAATGTTGAAAATCAATCACTCACGACCTTCCACAGTGGCTTACCTATCGTCGCTTCAAAGATCGATAAGCAACCGACTCTTGGCGCTTTTGCCATGATTAAGCGTGCTATGCTCAATGGTGTTTTGTTACAAAAATTGTTAGAAGATTAATCTTCTTAACCAGTAAGCAACTAATTGAGTTAGAATAACGGGCTACACATGTGGCCCGTTTTTTGTAGGACGAAACATCATCAATATGGAACTGATCTTAATTTCAGCGGCATTTCTCGCTGGTTTCATCGCACTTAAATGCAACCTTCCGCCACTGGTTGGCTTCCTATTGGCAGGCTTTGGTTTACATGCCGTCGGATTGCAAACCAACCAGACCATCATCACGTTAGCCGATCTCGGTGTCACCCTGCTGCTGTTCACTATCGGTTTGAAGCTTGATATCAAGACCTTGTTGTCTAAAGAGATTTGGGCAGGCGCGACCTTACACAACCTGCTTTCGACGATACTCTTTAGTGCCGTCCTGATGTGCTTCAAGTTCTTAGGGGTCAGTTCACTGGCAGCGATGTCGATTGATCAAGTGGTGCTACTTAGCTTCGCCCTCTCCTTCTCAAGCACGGTATTTGCCGTTAAGTCACTGCAAGAAAAAGGCGAACTGAACGCCACTTACGGTACCATCGCTATCGGTATTTTGGTCATGCAAGATATCTTTGCCGTGGTATTCTTAACCGCCTCAACGGGCAAATTACCTGAATGGTACGCGATCGGTTTATTCGCCTTGCCATTAGTGCGCCCACTACTGTACAAATTGCTCGACTGGGTTGGCCACGGGGAAATGTTAGTATTACTAGGCATTTTCTTTGCTCTAGTGGTTGGCGCGGGGTTATTTGAGCTTGTGGGCATGAAACCCGATCTTGGCGCCCTAATCCTCGGAATGTTGTTAGCGGCTCATAAAAAAGCCTCGGAGCTCTCCAAATCTTTATTTAATCTCAAAGAACTCTTTTTGGTCTGCTTCTTCTTAAATATTGGTTTATCCGCCCAGCCAACTCTGTCTGGTTTTGCCATGGCACTGCTGTTTTTACTATTGCTACCAATCAAGGGCGTGCTCTATTTCGCTGTGCTCAACGGATTTAAATTCCGCGTTCGCACTTCTCTATTAGCTTCATTAAGTCTGTTTAACTTCAGCGAGTTTGGCTTAATTGTCGGTGGTCTAGCATTTAAAATGGGGTGGATGAGTGGCGATATCTTGGTCGCTCTTGCAATGGCGGTATCCATTTCCTTTATCGTCTCGGCCCCGCTTAACCGTCACGGACATGCGCTTTATCAACGTTCTGGCCGTTGGCTACGAGAGCATGCCGCAGAGAAGCTCAATACGCGCGATCAGTTAATCAACCCAGGTCATGCTCAAGTACTCATTTTAGGTATGGGTCGAATAGGAACTGGCGCTTATGACGAGCTACGACATCGTTATGGAAAAATCAGCTTGGGTATTGAAGTACGCGAAGATGCAGCGCACGAACACAAAGCGCTCGGGCGTAATGTGATTGCTGGCGATGCAACCGACCCAGACTTCTGGGAGCGAATTTTAGATACCGCGAATGTTAAGTTGGTTTTATTAGCAATGCCACATCACCAAGGTAACCAGATCGCATTGCAACAGTTAAAGAGCCGAAACTTCCAAGGCCAAATTGCCGCTATTGCTGAATATCCAGATCAAATGGATACGTTAATTGAAGGAGGTGTCGACGCCGCCTTTAACATTTATCGTGAGGCAGGTAGTGGTTTTGCTCGCCATGTTTGCGACCAACTGCAACCGAAGTTTTCTAAATAGTCACTTTTCTTTAGGTAGCGTTTCGCTACCTTTTTTACCAAAGTGAACAAAAAAAGAACACAACCTAGCTTTCATTCATTAAAATAGCCATTTTGATAAATAATATTTAATGACTAGGCCTTTCTTTAATTCTTTTTATTAATTACGGTTGATTTTTTTAATCAGAATGGCAAATTGAACTCAACAGATTGATATTTATTTAAAGGGAAGTGGTATGTGTTCGATTTTCGGTATTCTTGACATAAAGAGCGATGCTGAGGCATTGCGACCTGTTGCGTTAGAAATGTCTAAGATGCTTCGCCATCGTGGCCCAGACTGGTCAGGCATTTATTCATCTCAGAAAGCGATCCTCGCACACGAACGCTTAGCCATTGTTGGTCTTAATAGTGGTGCCCAGCCTTTATACAGCCCCGATAAAAAACACATCCTTGCGGTTAACGGCGAAATTTACAACCATAAAGAGCTGCGTGCGCGTTACGAAGGCAAATACGACTTCCAAACTGATTCTGACTGTGAAGTGATTCTTGCACTTTATCAAGAGATGGGTGCCGACCTACTTGAAGAGCTCAACGGTATCTTTGCTTTCGTGCTTTATGACGAAGAGAAAGATCAATACTTAGTTGGTCGTGACCACATCGGCATAATCCCGCTTTATCAAGGCCATGATGAGCATGGTAACTACTATGTTGCATCAGAGATGAAGGCACTGGTACCAGTTTGTAAAACAGTCAGCGAGTTTCCTCCTGGCAGCTACCTCAGCTCAACGGATGGCAAACCACAACGTTACTATATCCGCGATTGGAATGAGTACGCCGCTGTTCAAGGTAACAGTACCAGCAAAGAAGAGTTGACCGAGGCACTAGAAGCGGCGGTTAAACGCCAACTAATGACCGATGTTCCATACGGCGTCTTATTGTCTGGAGGCCTAGATTCGTCAATTACCTCTGCCGTTGCTAAACGTTTTGCAGCGATGCGAATTGAAGATGATGAGCAATCAGAAGCATGGTGGCCACAGTTGCACTCGTTTGCTGTTGGTTTAGAGGGCGCGCCGGATCTAAAAGCGGCCCGTGAAGTCGCAGACCAAATTGGTACCGTTCACCACGAAATGACTTACACCATCCAAGAAGGTCTTGATGCCATTCGTGACGTGATTTATCACATCGAAACGTACGATGTCACTACCATTCGCGCCTCAACGCCAATGTTCCTAATGGGACGTAAGATCAAAGCAATGGGCATCAAAATGGTTCTTTCTGGTGAAGGCGCTGACGAAATCTTCGGTGGCTATCTCTACTTCCATAAAGCACCAAATGCCAAAGAATTCCACGAAGAGACGGTACGCAAATTACTCGCACTCAACATGTTTGACTGTGCTCGCGCTAATAAATCATTGGCAGCATGGGGTGTCGAAGGTCGTGTACCTTTCCTAGACAAAGAATTTATTGATGTAGCAATGCGTCTAAACCCTGAAGATAAAATGTGTGGCAACGGCAAGATGGAAAAACATATCCTGCGTGAATGTTTTGAACATTACTTGCCAGAATCTATCGCATGGCGTCAAAAAGAGCAGTTCTCTGACGGTGTAGGCTACAACTGGATTGATACCTTAAAAGAAGTTGCAGAAGCAAAAGTGACGGATCAACAGATGGAAACTGCGCAATTCCGTTTCCCATACAACACACCAACAACCAAAGAGGGTTACGCGTACCGTGAGATCTTCGAAGAGTTGTTCCCGCTACCATCAGCGGCCGAGTGTGTTCCTGGAGGCCCATCTGTAGCTTGCTCATCAGCAAAAGCGATTGAGTGGGACGAGTCATTCAAGAACATGGCCGATCCATCAGGTCGTGCCGTTAAGAGTGTTCATAACGACGCTTATTAACATGGTTAAATAACCAAGATTGCAAGAGGTGCCAGTGGCGCCTCTTTTTTTGCCCACAGACCGCTCTTTTTTGCAAACTTAGTTTGTAGCACGCCACTTATCTGATTACATAAATAACTTCCCTACTCTTTTCAGACAGTTATACGCAATTTATTTAAAGAGCTAAATTTTGCCACCATTGCAGTTAATTACTCTAAGTAGTATATCTAATTACATATAAAAAACTTTAATTGACAACATTAATAAAACTTATGGCAAACCAACAACATCAAATCTTAGGCCATCCTCGCGGTCTATTTCTCTTATTCGGTACAGAACTCTGGGAGCGCTTCTCGTATTATGCAATGCGAGCGATCTTGGTTCTTTATCTCACTGACACCACACTTAACGGCGGCTTAGGCTGGACAACCAAAGAGGCACTCGATCTCTACGGTATCTATACCGGTTTGGTTTATATCACGCCAATGCTCGGTGGATGGCTGGCTGACAACTATCTTGGTCAACGCCGTTCGATCATGATTGGTGGTGCTCTGATGGCCATTGGTCAGTTTACCTTGGCATTACCGGCAGATATGCTCGGCTTGGGCACTGTACATAGTTTTTACCTTGGTTTGGCTCTGCTAATAACAGGTAATGGTCTTTTTAAACCGAACATCTCGACTATGGTGGGTGACTTATACTCAGAAGGTGACAACCGCCGCGATGGTGCCTTTACGATTTTCTATATGGGGATCAATATTGGTGCGCTACTCGCTGGCGTGGTGGCAGGCTCAGCGACCGATTCGTTTGGTTGGAAAGCCGGTTTTGCCGTCGCCGGTATCGGTATGATTATCAGCCTGATCATGCAAATGACGCTTGCTAAGTCTTGGTTAGGTGATATCGGTGTGGTTCCAGCAGCGACACTCGCTCGAGAAAAGCAGCAATCGGCTGACAAGCAACCGTTAACCAAGCAAGAAGTCGATCGCTTAAAAGTCGTGTTACTAATGGGCTTATTTGTGATCGTGTTCTGGGCCGGTTTCGAACAAGCAGGCGGCCTAATGAACATTTACACTCAGCAATACACTGACCGTATGATCGGTGGCTTTGAGGTTCCTGCGGCTTGGTTTCAATCACTTAACCCATTCTTTATTATCACACTCGCGCCAGTACTAGCAGCGCTGTGGGTAAAACTGGGGCCTAAAGAACCGAACTCTCCGGTTAAGTTTGCCTTGGCTCTGTTTTTCCTCGCTCTCGGTTTCTTATGTATGATTGGTGCAGTGCTTGAGCAAGGTGGTGACACTGGCGTAAAAACATCAATGCTATGGCTTGTTGGCGCCTTTTTCTTCCATACCCTTGGTGAACTGTGCTTATCGCCTATCGGTTTATCGCTCGTGACTAAGCTAGCACCGCTTCGCCTAGCATCGCTTATGATGGGTGCATGGTTTGGCTTCAACGCGATTGCTAACTATGTCGCAGGCCTGATTGGTTCACACGTTGGCGAACTAGGAGCACTGCCTATCTTCGGTGGTATTGCCATCGCGGCCACGGTATCTGGTGTGATTCTATTGATGTTCTCAAACACACTAGTTGGTTGGATGCACGGTGCAGAAACACCGATTTCCAACTCACAGCAGATAGAAGAGCAACAAGTCCAGGTTGCTTAACTGCCATAATAATTGCCGATTTGCTAAAAAAAACGCCCGAACATCATTGTCGGGCGTTGTTTTAGACACATGAGAGCTAGCTGACATCCGTCACGCGGCTTGATCTGGTTGAAAAAATGTTCACTAAAGATCACATTTCAAATTCAGGTAGCATAGAATCAAAAGGCCTAATGGGTAATTAAACCTACTCAAAATCACGAAATCATCTTCGTCAAAATCCGTTGAAATAAGGCGATTCAACGTTTTTACACAAATCAGAGGAAGCCTTATGCGTAGACTTATCACCAGTTGCCTGTTACTGCTTTTTGCGCAATCGTCTCACGCAGAGCCTCTCTACTGGCAGGTACAAAAAGGAGGATTGAAATACATTGTCATCGGTTCAGTACACGTCGGTGATGAAAGCATGTACCCACTGCCACAACCTGTATTCAATAACCTTAAAAATAGTCGAGGTCTGATTGTCGAAACTGACATCAGAGAAAACCGTGGGGTAGTTTATCCGCAAGTGACCATCTCCACTCAAGATGTCCTTAACCAGGCCCAGCAGAAAAACATTCTTGGGCTGGCCAATTTGCTTGAGCTTAACGGCAAAGACTTACTGAAGATGCCTCCTTGGGCAGCCGCTCTAACCATTCAGATGCGGCAAATTGATTATCTCGGTTATTCCGCAGCGGATGGGGTCGATTCTCGATTGATGTATAAAGCGGCTCTTTGGGATGTTCCCACTCTAAGTCTGGAATCGGTGCAATTTCAAATTGACTTGTTAACGGGTCAATCGCAAGCAGGTAAAGAGATGTTGGTCAGTATTCTTGATGAGTTTGATCATTCAGAAGACGCGATGCGTTGTTTGATTACCAGCTGGAAAAGCGGTGATATCGAAAAGCTCAACGAATTTGCCAGCCTAACCAAGATGTCACCTGAATTTGAGCACGCGTTTCTAACAACACGAAATGTCGATTGGGCAAAAAAATTATCAGATCCACAATGGCTACCCGAGCAAACAGGCACTTACGTGGTCGTTGTCGGTACTTTACATCTTATTGGTCAACAAAGTGTCTTAGCGCTATTGGCCGCAGACGGCTTCAAGGTGAAGCAATTATCTAACAGCGAACCAGCCCGCTGTGAATTCAAGTTTTGATCACTAAGTCAACTTATAGTTATACGTAGCCTATTAATCTACGTTTACGTGACCTATTAATCTACATAGCCCTGAAACGACGAAAGCCTGCTTTGTGCAAGCAGGCTTTCTAAATATGGTCGCTGAAGAGACATTCCTGAACATCAGACGAACCCCACTCGGGTTCGGGGTCATTATACGTAGCCTATTAATCTACATAACCCTGAAACGACGAAAGCCTGCTTTGTGTAAGCAGGCTTTCTAAATATGGTCGCTGAAGAGACATTCCTGAACATCAGACGAACCCCACTCGGGTTCGGGGTCATATACGTAGCCTATTAATCTACATAGCCCTGAAACGACGAAAGCCTGCTTTGTGTAAGCAGGCTTTCTAAATATGGTCGGTGAAGAGGGATTCGAACCCCCGACCCTCTGGTCCCAAACCAGATGCGCTACCAAGCTGCGCTATTCACCGACATGTTGACTACAGGATTGACGTTAATTAGAGGTTAGCCTCTGATCCGCTATTCCTAAACCTCACAGCACGTTACTAAGTACGCGCTTTACTGAGATGTTTAACTGAGGAGTTTTCCTCGTCAACGGATGGGTATATTACGGATTCTCAATTTGAACGCAAGCCATTTTAGATAACTTTTTTTAACTTTAAGTTCGTTTGACTAAAACATCATCGACGGGCGACAAAGTGTGAGCAAAAACACACCACCACACACAAAGTCGCAACTTAATAACAACATTTGATCCAGATCAGTGTTGCATATTTAACCTGAGATTACTTTAACCCCTGTCATCTCACTTTGTCTGACGGAGGAATTATGGACTTTTGGCTTGATCTCCTATTTGGTAATGCGGTAGGTCTGTCTTCGATGATTGTGATCTTGAGTGCCCTAGGTCTTATGCTGTTCTACGGCGGTTTCATCGTTTACAAAGTGATGAACGACAAATCTCCTCACTAGAATCGCTTAGCCCTATTCTGAGAATAGATATTCGCTATGCACCGAAGTAGATACTTTTTCTGCTTCGGTTTTTTCTTTTTGTTACTTCCTCTCTTGATCACTCCCTTGGTCTATTAGGTATAATAGCAGTATTGTATTTCTACTCTGATATGACGTTATGTCTGACGATGATGACTTCGCGCTATTCCAAGCAATGATGGGCGACGTAAAGCCTATCGAGCAAAATACTGCCGAACACCAAAAACAGCACCAAGTCACCGAGGCGCAATTAGCTAAACGTGAAGCGGCTATTTGGCTTACCGACCATGATCCAGAGTATTTATCGCTCGACCATGCAACGATGCTAAAACCCGACGACATGATTGAATTTAAACGCGATGGTGTTCAAGAAGGTGTCTACCGGAAACTGCGTTTGGGAAAATACCCCATTCAAGCACGCCTAGACCTGCATAGGAAAACGCTCAAAGAGGCGCGTGACGAAGTACTTAAATTCCTTAAGCAGTGTATGAGAATGGACATTCGCACTGTGGTGATCGTTCATGGTCGTGGTGAGCGTTCAAATCCACCAGCATTGATGAAAAGTTATGTCGCTCAATGGCTAATGCAAATTCGCGATGTGCAATGTGTTCATAGTGCCCAGCGGTTCCATGGCGGAACCGGAGCGGTTTACGTCATGCTACGTAAAAGTGCCGATATGAAACTCGAAACACGCGAACGACATCAAAAGCGCTTGGGATAATTCAACCAGCAGTGCTAAACTTACTTTTGCAGCCTAAGGGGCTGCTTTTTCTTTTTCTAACGCCGTTGTGAAACGTAACTTAAGGCAACAATAACATGTCACAAGATTCCGCTAAGCGCTTAAATAAATTCATCAGTGAAACTGGCTTTTGTTCACGCCGAGAGGCCGACAAATTAATCGAACAAGGTCGCGTCACTATTAACGGCCAAGTGCCTGAAATGGGAACCAAAGTGGTACCTGGTGATGATGTCTGCATTGATGGCAAACCAGTCAGCAATAAAGAGAAGCTCATCTACATTGCACTGAACAAACCAACCGGTATCACCTGTACTACCGAGCGCGATATCGCGGGTAATATCGTCGATTTTATTGGCCATCAAAAACGCATCTTCCCTATTGGTCGTCTCGACAAACCTTCTGATGGTCTAATCTTTCTGACCAATGATGGCGATATCGTCAATAAAATTTTACGTGCAGGTAACAACCACGAAAAAGAGTATGTGGTTCGTGTTGATAAACCGATCAGCGATGACTTTATTAAGAAAATGGGGAATGGGGTCAATATCCTCGATACGGTGACGCTGCCTTGCAAAGTGAGCAAAGAGACCAAATACTCATTTCGCATTGTGCTGACTCAGGGGTTAAACCGTCAGATCCGTCGGATGTGCGAGGCCCTGGGTTATGAAGTGTTCAAGCTGCGCCGAGTTCGCATCATGAACATCACCTTAGATGGCATTCCCAACGGCCAATGGCGCTACTTGAGTGACAACGAAGTTGCCGAGATTCTGGCGATGTGCGAAGGTTCGGTGAGCACCGAAGAAGCCTCTAAGATCAATGCTAAAGGGCAACGAATTCGTCGAGCCACCGATGCTAAATTGTTTGACAGTCGTGAAGAAAACCACGATTCAAAAGCACGCCGTAACCAACAACAGCGAACCTTTAAAGGTCAAAATGCTGATGAGTTCCGCCACGCCCCAAACTCAAAAAAAGGTCGCAGTGGAGAAGCAAAAAGCAAACCAAACACTGGTAAAAGCTTTTTTAAGTCTGACACAAATAAAGCGCCATCACGTCCAACCAACAAACCACGCAGTGGCGGGACGTTAAGTTTAAAAAAATAGCCGTGATGCTTAAAACGAAAAAGGGAGCCGAGGCTCCCTTTTTTAATCAATTCGGTTAAATTACTGAGTACCGAAGATCTTATCACCTGCGTCACCAAGACCAGGAACAATGTAGCCTTTATCGTTCAGCTTCTCATCAATAGCTGCCGTGTATAGCTCAACATCTGGGTGCGCTTTTTCGAGTGCTTCAATACCTTCTGGCGCAGCAACTAACACTAACACCTTGATTGACTGACACCCTTGCTCTTTTAGCAAGTCGATGGTTGCGATCATCGAGCCACCCGTAGCAAGCATTGGGTCAACAACTAACGCAATACGTTCATCAATGTTTGACGCTAATTTGTTGAAGTAAGGCACTGGCTCAAGTGTCTCTTCATCACGGTAAATACCAACAACACTGATACGTGCACTTGGCATATGCTCAAGTACGCCGTCCATCATGCCAAGACCTGCACGCAGAATAGGGACAACCGTTACTTTCTTACCTTTAATTTGGTCAACTTGTACCGGACCATTCCAACCTTCAATGGTTACTTTTTCCGTTTCAAAGTCCGCTGTTGCTTCATAAGTTAGCAGGCTACCGACTTCAGTAGCGAGCTCACGAAAGCGCTTAGTGCTGATGTCACCTTCTCTCATTAGACCAAGTTTGTGCTTAACAAGAGGATGTTTTACTTCAACAACTTTCATTTCGATCTCCGGATCTAAGGTAAAATTTTATTAAACTTGCAGATTATAAACGATTTCGTCAAAAAATTCTGCTTCTATCGGCAACAAAAAAAGTTGCGCAAACGTTTGCTCTTTGTCTTTAACCACTGTTAGAATAGCGCCGTTTTCATATCCAACTTTAAAACAGAGGACTTCCCTGTGAGTGCTGATAACACATCTCTTAGCTATAAAGACGCTGGCGTTGATATCGATGCAGGCAACGCGCTTGTTGACCGTATAAAAGGTGCTGTAAAACGTACACGTCGCCCTGAAGTAATGGGTGGTATTGGTGGCTTTGGCGCGCTCTGCGAACTGCCAACTAAATATAAGCAACCTGTGCTGGTCTCGGGCACCGACGGTGTAGGCACTAAACTGCGTCTTGCATTGGATATGAAAAAACACGACACCATAGGCATCGACCTTGTGGCGATGTGTGTTAACGATTTAATTGTTCAAGGCGGAGAGCCGCTGTTCTTCCTTGATTACTACGCCACTGGCAAACTTGACGTTGATACCGCAGCTGACGTGGTTTCTGGTATTGCTGACGGCTGTGTTCAGGCTGGCTGTGCACTTATTGGTGGTGAAACAGCAGAAATGCCGGGCATGTACGAAGGCGAAGACTACGACGTCGCTGGCTTTTGTGTCGGTGTGGTAGAGAAAGAGCAAATTATTGATGGTACTAAAGTAGCCGCGGGCGATGCGCTTATCGCTGTAGGTTCTAGCGGTCCACATTCAAATGGTTACTCGTTAATCCGTAAGATCCTTGAAGTTTCTGGCGCTGATAAAAACGAACTGTTAGCTGGCCGCACCATCGGTGAGCACTTACTAGAACCAACCCGCATTTATATAAAATCAGCCCTTAAAATGATTGCAGAGCACGATATCCACGCAATCTCGCACATTACTGGTGGTGGTTTTTGGGAAAACATTCCTCGCGTACTGCCACAAGGCACTAAAGCTGTCGTCGATGGAAACAGCTGGGAGTGGCCTGTCATTTTCAATTGGCTACAAGAGAAAGGCAACGTCACCACACACGAAATGTACCGCACCTTTAACTGTGGCGTTGGTCTTGTGATTGCCCTACCAAAAGATCAAGCAGATGCTGCCGTTGCACTATTAAAAGCGGAAGGTGAAAATGCATGGGTCATCGGCGAAATCGCAACAGCTCAAGCCGGCGAAGAACAAGTAGAGATCAAATAAGCATGAAGAGTATCGTTGTTTTAGTTTCCGGAAATGGCACCAACTTACAGGCGATCATTGATGCCTGTAACAGCAATATCACCAACGGCCGTGTCACCGCTGTCTTTTCAAATAAAGCCAACGTTTATGCGCTAGAACGCGCAGAAAAAGCCGGTGCAGGTGCGCACTTCCTCGATTCTAAAGCATTCGATACTCGTGATGCTTTTGACCACGAGTTAATGAAGCAGATCGATGAGTATCATCCCGATGTCATCGTCCTAGCTGGTTATATGCGAATTTTGAGTGGCGAATTTGTCCGTCATTACATGGGCCGAATGATCAATATTCATCCGTCACTGCTGCCCAAATATCCTGGTCTTAACACTTATCAACGTGCTATTCACGCGGGTGATGAAGAGCATGGTACCAGCGTTCACTTTGTCACAGAGCAACTTGATGGTGGGCCGGTTATCTTGCAAGCCAAGGTGCCAATTTTTGACGAAGACACGGTTGAAACACTCACAGAGCGCGTGCAAAACCAAGAACACCGAATTTACCCTATGGTGGTAAAATGGTTGGTTGAAGAGCGTTTGACAATGAAAGACGGCAAAGAAGCCTACCTTGATGGCGAACGACTCGGTATGCACGGTTACGCGCAAGAGTAGTCGCAACAAATTACGACCCGAGGCGAGCGTTTGCTCGCCTTTTTTGTCTTTGTTACTACAGCGCTTGATTGAGCCGCAACCTGTGCAACTCGAACGTCAGGTAAATTGGTTAGATTAACATCAGATCAAGCTAAGCCTTGCGCTAGGACAAGTGAACACTTTGAGTTTCCAACACAGGGTGTGTATATTTGAGAGCAGTTATCATTTATTGGAGTGGAAGTGATGCAAGTATATGACTGTTGTGGACTCGTTCGCGAACTTTATGCACAAATTGGCAGTGGCGATCAAGGCTACATCCCACAAGCAATCACATGCGCGGTAAAAACGCTCAACGATATTGCTGCGGATGAATCTCTAACGAAAGAGACTCGCGAAAGAGCAGCTTTCGCGGCGGCAAACTTACTGATTTCCGACTTCGAGGACAAGTAATGAACCTAGCAAACTTCGAGTCTATGGATCCGGTGATGCTAATGAGCATCGTCAATATGAAGTTACGCGATGACTTTAACGGTGACTTAGACCAACTGGCGACGTTCTTTGACATAGACCGAGACGCCTTAGAGAGAAAACTCGCAACCGCAGGGTTCGACTTTCTTGTCGAGGTTGGCCAGTTTCGTTAATTGTGCACTTGCCTAATCAATATAAAAAAACCGCCATTCCGGCGGTTTTTTTATGATTATCGGCTTACTCTTCGTCGAAGAAGTCGTCTTCTTCGGTCAATTCGGTTTCGCTTGCCGCTTTTGATTCGGCAATACGGCGCGCTTTTTTCTCAGCGGCTTGCTTAGCCAAACTCTCTTCACGTTCAACACGAACTTTACGCGCTTCACCTTTGCGCTCGTTGCGCGTCGCTTGGTTTTGCACAAAGCCCGCTAGTTCTGTTTCAGCCCAGACTTGCGCCTCGGCTTCCGTAGCAAAGCCCGTTTCACGTTTTGATACAGCGGTCTTACGCGACGTCACTTGACGGGTGATCTCTGCACACCATCCATTGCGCTTTTCGGTCACACGGATAGCAAATTTTTTATTGTTCGACATAGTTATTTCCTAAGGGATTGTTGAGGGATATAGCCATCCCTTGGCAAGCGCGGTATTAGAGCATAATTACATCAACAATACTGCAAAAAATTTAATAAAAAAGCACTGAATTTCGTCAGTGCTTTTGGTCAATTGAGTCGCGCGTTAATCTCGCTTACGAATGCGACTTCACATAGGCTTGCAACTCAGAAATCGATGTCTCGGAAACAAGTTCCCCATCAAGATAGTAGCGAACGTCTTCTCCTTCCTTGGTGCCCACTAATGTGCCTTGCTCGCCATTGTTGTACGTAATAGCCATTTTCAGAGTATTGCTATCAATAGATTCAAACGTACCTTGTTCAATGACTTTATGTTGCGTTAATGGTGAGATGGGGGCATCCGTGAGTGTAGGATCGAGTTTGTGGTTAATCTCTAAATACGTATCAACGTCCGAGTCAAAAATGTGCGGCTTGCCGTTAAGAGGGTTTTTACCCGTCCAAAACTCTACTGAGTTGAAAACGATATAATCTGCAGCAATTGTCAGGCCATAAGCTGGTGACATCAGTATGTTGAGTCCACCTCGAGCATATCGGTTATCGACGGCTTTTAAGTTAACTTCCATTAATTTGCCGGTCACTGCATTGCTACCAACACATCCAGACAATGCTGCGACTGCTGCCACCACAAGCGCTAGTTGTTGCGTTTTATTGTTCAATTTTAAATCCTACTTAATTAAATCGGCGAGATAATAGTAAGAAAAACAAAATGATTGTTATCGCTGTGTCAGTTATAGCCTTGCCAATAAAAAAGCGCCGATTATTTAATCGACGCTTTTAATTGGTGGCAACTTTTTAGTCTCAGCCTAGGTTCTTACGCGCGTTTTGGAACATGCGCATCCAAGCACCGTTTTCACCCCAACCTTCTGGAGCCCAAGAGTTAGCAACCGTACGGAATACTCGCTCTGGGTGAGGCATCATAATCGTCACACGACCATCAGTGGTGGTTAGACCGGTAATTGCGTTTGGCGAACCATTAGGGTTATTTGGGTATTGCTGCGTTGGGTTGCCGTGATTATCGACATAACGCAGTGCTACCGTGCCAGAGTTCTCGATAGCGTTTAAGTGCTCGTTATCACGAACCTCTACGCGACCTTCACCGTGAGAAACCGCGATTGGCATACGAGAGCCTTCCATACCATTGAAAAATACAGAATCTGACTTCTGCACTTCTACTAGGCTAAAGCGAGCCTCAAAGCGCTCCGATTCATTACGAACAAAACGTGGCCAATATTCTGCACCCGGAATAAGCTCGCGCAAGTTCGACAGCATCTGACAACCGTTACATACACCGAGAGAGAAAGTATCTTCACGCTTGAAGAAGCCTTCAAACTGGTTACGAGCCTCTTCATTAAACAAAACAGACTTCGCCCAACCTTCACCAGCACCGAGTACGTCACCGTAAGAGAAACCACCACACGCAACCAGGCCGTTGTACTCTTCGAGAACCGCTTGACCCGTTAAGATGTCGCTCATGTGAATATCGGTTGCTTCAAAACCTGCACGGTCAAACGCAGCTGCCATTTCAACGTGAGAGTTAACCCCCTGCTCACGCAGAATTGCCATCTTAGGTTTCGCCCCTGTATTGATATAAGGTGCAGCAATGTCTTGGTTAACATCAAAGCTTAGTTTCACGTTCAGACCTGGGTCTGTGTTGTCTTTCTTCGCTTCAAACTCTTGGTCTGCACATGCTGGGTTGTCACGCAGGCCTTGCATCTTATGCGTTGTCTCAGCCCAGATAGTACGTAGTTCGGTACGATTACGCTCAATCACTACAGACTCGCCAGACTTAATCACTAGCTCATCAGAGTCTGAAACGCTGCCGATAACGTGTGAACAGGCGGCTAACCCGTTTGCCGCTAGAGTAGAAAGCACTGCATCTAAGTCGTCGTTACGAACTTGGATTACCGCGCCTAGCTCTTCGTTGAAGAGTGCCGCTAGCGTATCTTCACTGTTCTCTGATGCAGATAAAAGCGCTTCAATGTTGGCGTTAACACCACAATGACCTGCGAATGCCATCTCAGCCAGAGTCACCAATAGACCACCATCGCCTTTATCGTGGTAAGCGATCACTTGATCGTTTGCAACTAGGGCTTGAACCCCCTGATAGAAACCTTTGAGCTGCGCTGCGTTGTCTACGTCTGCTGGCTTATCACCAAGCTGCTTGTACACTTGGGCTAGTGCCGTTGCACCAAGGCGGTTCTTACCGTTACCTAGGTCAATCAGTACCAGTGATGAAGCACCTTTGTCTGTGCGAAGCTGAGGTGTGATTGTCTTACGCACATCTTCAACACGCGCAAATGCAGTAATCACGAGAGAGAGCGGTGATGTGACTTCTTTCTGCTCACCGTTATCGACCCACTTCGTCTTCATCGACATTGAGTCTTTACCCACTGGAATCGTTAGACCCAGCGCAGGACAGAGCTCTTCACCGACCGCTTTCACCGCTTCGTAAAGACCTGCATCTTCGCCCGGGTGACCTGCTGGAGACATCCAGTTAGCCGATAGTTTAATGTGTTTGATATCGCCAATGTTGGTTGCTGCGATGTTAGTGATTGCCTCACCTACCGCAAGGCGTGCTGACGCGCCGAAATCAAGAAGAGCAACTGGCGTACGCTCACCCATCGACATCGCTTCACCGTGGTACGTATCGTAGCTTGCTGCCGTTACCGCGCAGTTTGCTACTGGCACCTGCCATGGGCCAACCATTTGGTCACGAGCCACAAGGCCTGTCACCGTGCGGTCACCAATGGTAATAAGGAACGTTTTCTCAGCAACAGTTGGCAAACGCAGTACGCGGTCTACCGCTTCGTTTAGCTCAATACCGCTACGGTCAATGGCCGGGTTATTGGCTTTGAGTGTTTTCGCGTCACGATGCATCTTCGGCGTTTTGCCCAATAAGATGTCCATTGGCATATCGATTGGCGTATTGTCGAAGTGTGAATCTTCCAGTTTCAGATTGCGCTCTTCTGTCGCCACACCGACGACGGCGTATGGTGCACGCTCACGCTTACAAATTGCGTCAAATACTTCCATATTTTCTGGCGCAACAGCCATTACGTAACGCTCTTGAGATTCATTACACCAGATCTCTAATGGGCTCATACCCGGTTCGTCGTTTGGCACATCACGTAGCTGGAAAATACCGCCACGTTCACCATCATCGACAAGCTCTGGTAATGCATTCGAGATACCGCCGGCACCGACATCGTGGATAAACGCGATTGGGTTCGCATCACCTAACTGCCAACAACGGTCAATCACTTCCTGACAACGGCGTTCCATCTCGGGGTTTTCACGCTGTACTGAAGCAAAATCGAGATCTTCAGCAGACTGACCAGAGGCCATAGAAGAAGCAGCACCGCCACCAAGGCCGATGTTCATTGCAGGACCACCAAGAACAATAAGACTTGCTCCTACTGGGATCTCTTTCTTTTGTACGTGCTCGTCACGGATATTCCCCATACCACCAGCAATCATAATTGGCTTGTGGTAACCACGCACTTCAACACCGGCGTGAGAATTGACTTTTTCTTCGTATGTACGGAAGTAACCTAATAAGTTTGGACGACCAAATTCGTTGTTGAACGCCGCGCCACCAAGAGGGCCTTCTAGCATGATGTCTAGCGCATTAACAATGCGACCCGGCTTACCAAAATCGGTTTCCCATGGCTGTTCAAAACCTGGAATGCGCAGGTTAGAGGTTGTGAAACCAACCAAACCAGCTTTTGGCTTACCACCAATACCGGTTGCGCCTTCGTCACGTATTTCACCACCAGAACCTGTTGAAGCACCCGGCCAAGGAGAGATCGCGGTTGGGTGGTTGTGGGTTTCCACCTTCATTAAGATGTGCGCTTTCTCTTGGTTGTAACCATATTGGCGCGTTTCAGGATTAGGGAAGAAACGACCCACATCCGATCCAACCATTACCGCTGCGTTATCTTTGTACGCAGACAGAACGTAGTCTGGAGTGGTTTCAAATGTGTTCTTGATCATCTTAAACAGAGACTTCTCTTGTTTAACACCATCGATAGTCCAATCAGCATTGAAGATCTTGTGACGGCAGTGCTCTGAGTTCGCCTGGGCAAACATCATCAGTTCGATGTCTGTCGGGTTACGCTCAAGTTTGGTGACAAAACTTTCTAGTAGATAATCAATCTCGTCCTCTGCCAGAGCCAGACCTAAGGTAATGTTGGCATTTTCAAGCGCTTTACGGCCACCGCAAAGCAGATCCACGTCTGCCACTGATGCCGGCTCTGCGACTTGGAATAGTGCTTGCGCTGAATCGAAATCAGTAAAGATCACTTCCATCATGCGGTCATGTAAGATCGCTTTAAGCTCAACCAATTGAAGCTCAGAAAGTTCTGTTGATGATTCGATGTAATAGGCAGTGCCGCGCTCAAGACGGACGACTTTGGTTAACCCGCAGTTGTGCGCAATGTCGGTCGACTTAGAAGACCAAGGAGAAATAGTGCCCGGACGTGGCGCTGCCAGCAGCAGCAAACCCGTTGGTTCGTGCTCTTCAATTGTCGGACCGTAAGTTAACAGTTTTTCCAATTTTTGCTCTTCCGACGCATCAAGGTCGGCAGACAGATCGGCAAAGTGGGTAAACTCAGCGTAAACGCCCGTTACAGGCAGGCTTAATTCACGACAAAGCTCTAGAAGCTTACTAACACGAAACTCAGATAGAGCTGGGGAGCCACGCAAAATTCTCATGTGCTTAGGTCTCTTATGCAATTGATTAAGGTGATATTGGAATAAATTCAGTGGGTTACTGTTTTTTCTTCGAAGCTATTGCCGAAGGTTTACAAACCTATGCCGATTCCACCTCTTCACTTGCGAGCGCATTATAAAGCAATTACTTTTGTGATGTAACACCAAAAGCAACCGTTTGCGTCATTTTTTTTGTCAAATTTGAAATACAACCAACATCTAAAATTAAGCGCCCTTATCTCGAACAGGTACGGATTGACTTGCCTTGTTATACCACTTTGATATAAATGCCCTACTGAATGCATGAGAATGTCGTTAATGAAAAAGCATTGCCTAAAACAACTGACATCCTTCAGTACACTGATCTTTTCCGTGTTACTGATGGCAGGTTGTCAAATTGAGTCTGAGCCAAAGAGTGAATTAGAACTTATCAAAGAGCGCGGCGTCTTGCGCGTCGGCACACTCAACAATCAACTCTCTTACTATATTGGTCCTGACGGCCCGGCGGGTCTTGACTATGAACTGGCACGTGAGTTTGCCAACGAACTCGGTGTGCAGCTCGAAATGAAGCCCGCTTATCGTATCTCGAGTCTTTACCCTGCCTTACAACATGGTGAAATCGACATTATTGCCGCAGGTCTAACCCAGTCACCGGAACGCCTAAAAGCTTTTCGCCCGAGTCCTTCTTATTACTATGTCAGCCAGCAAGTGGTGTATAAAAAAGGTCATTGGCGGCCACGAACACTCGAACAGTTACTTAAAAAACAGGCGCAACTCATCGAAGAAAATAATGGCGAAGATGTACTGCGAATTGTGAGTGACTCGCATTTCAATCAGAGCCTGGCCGAGATCCAAGCCGAGCATCCTGAATTTTCTTACGACATCGACCCAAATGCTGACGTCAATGATCTGCTCAAAGCGGTCTCTGATGGCGACTTACGCTTTACTGTGGCGGACTCGGTCGAAGTGTCCCTGTCCCAGCGAATCTACCCCGATATCGCCCTTGCCTTTGAGCTCACCGAAGATCAACCGATTTCTTGGCTTTTGCGCCGCTCTCAAGATGAAAGCTTATATGGTTTGCTGATTGAGTTCTTCGGCGCCATCAAGCAATCAGGCCACCTAGCTTCATTGGAAGAAAAATACATCGGACATGTCAGTAGTTTTGACTATGTCGATACCCGTGCTTTCATTCGCGCTCTTGATTCCAAGCTGCCGAAGTGGTCATCGCTGTTTAAAAAATATTCTGACGAGTTTGATTGGCGGCTAGTTGCTGCATTAGCGTACCAAGAATCTCATTGGAATCCGCTCGCCAAATCGCCAACCGGTGTCCGTGGCATGATGATGCTGACCTTGCCAACTGCGAAAAGCGTTGGCGTAACCAATCGATTAGATCCAGAACAATCAGTGCGTGGCGGCGTCGAATATCTACGTCGCATTGTCACCCGCATTCCTGACTCGATTGAAGATCACGAGAAAATTTGGTTCGCTTTGGCCTCTTACAATGTTGGTTACGGCCACATGATGGATGCGCGGCGCTTAACCAAAAAGCAAGGGGCTAATCCAGATGCTTGGTCTGATGTCAAAGATCGCTTGCCTCTACTAAGACAGAAAAAGTACTACAGTCAGACTCGTTATGGCTTTGCCCGTGGTGATGAGGCGCGTAACTACGTTGAGAATATTCGTCGCTATTACCAAAGCATCATTGGTCATGTTGAGCAGCAAACGGCCAACGATGAAGATAATGATATCAGTGATTTAGCTGTAATTGAGTTTGCAGAAGAGACACTCGCAACGACTGACGTTGATGAAGACAATGCAAATGATGGTGAAGAAGAAATTGAACAAGATGTTATTGAAAAATAACGCCCTGTTCCAAGTGTGTCTTTCAAGTAACGAATTGACATACTTGACTTCTTGGCATTAAAACCATAAATAGTAAAAGTATTGACCATCTTGTGCGGTTGTTCTTAACACTGTCACAAAGCTTCGGTACAACGGAGCGACAAAGACGGTTTCAGTGCGTTTGAAGCCGCAGCGCATATGTTCTTACTTTAATTACAATAGGAGGTTGTTTTATGCAAAAACGTAGAATGCAGTCAAAACGCCTTAATAAAACGGTTACCGCAACTCGACGCAAGCGTATGCTCAGCAACAACAAGAAAAAAGTCATTGCACGTCACCGAGCGTTTATGCAGTTGATCACCGAGTAACTTAAACCCACAAGCGCCTTATTCAAGGCGTTTGTCTTATCTGATGAGCACTTACTCGTGAGGCTGCTGCGGGTCGTCTTGCTCACTCCCCTGCTCTACTTGTTTCGCCTGTTTCCTTTGCGATTTTTGTTCTTTGCGTCGGCGTTTAAAAAAGCTCTGCAACTGAGCTCGGCACTCTTGCTCTAACAGTCCGCTTTCTACATCGGCATAATGGTACGCCGCTTGATGCTCAAACAAATTCAGTACCGTTCCGGCCGCCCCCGCTTTAAGATCTGGTGCTCCAAATACAATACGTTTAACTCGGCTGTGCAATAGTGCTCCTGCGCACATTGGGCATGGCTCTAACGTCACATATAACGTGGTATCAAGTAAGCGATAATTGCCTAACACTTGGCCGGCTTTACGCAGCGTTTGTATTTCAGCATGTGCCGTCGCGTCATGTTCGCTGATGGATAAGTTCCATCCCTCGGCAATAATTTGACCGTCTTTAACTAATACCGCGCCGACCGGCACTTCGCCCTGTTGCTCAGCCAACTCTGCCAGCTGCATCGCTCGACGCATAAACTGGTGATCTTGCTGACTAAATGGGCTTAATTGTATGTTATCGCTCATGATTGTTCTCGGTTTAGCGCTGTAGATAAATAGTCAATCAGGGTACGGACTTTTGATGTCAACATTCGGTTTTGCGGATAGAGAGCCCAAATGCCTTCCTGATTGCCTCGATAAGGCGTCAGAACCTCGACCAAATCGCCCGCTTCTAAGTAAGGTTGCACATAATAATCGGGAAGCTGCACAATACCCAACCCTTTTAGCGCCGCATCAACTAAAGCATAGCCACTATTGCACTGCAGACGCCCCTCGACATGAATCAACCGCTCGGCGCCGTTGTCATCGAAGCGCCAGTACTTAGTCGAGCCGCGCAAACATTGGTGTTGTTTAAGCTCTGACAGCGTATACGGCTCGCCGCAACGCGAAAGATAACCAGGGCTGGCGCAGACAAACACATGTCGTTCAAGCAGCTTACGCGCCATCATGCTGGAATCTTCCAGCTTACCTAAACGAATCGCTAAATCGTAACCCTCTTGAACTAAATCCATGCGTTGATTCGACAAGACTAAATCGAGCTCAATTTGAGGATGCTGCAACAAAAACCGATGCATTAACGGTGCAAGTACTTGCTCACCAAACGTCACTGGCGCCGTCATTTTGATTTTTCCTGTCGGCGTGGCTTGCAACTGTGTAACCGCAAGCTCTGCCAACATCAGCCCCTCAACCAAAGGTTTACAATGTTGATAGTAAGTCTCGCCAACTTCAGTCACCGAGACTTTACGTGTGGTTCGTAGCAATAACTTAACCGCCAGCTTTGCCTCTAACGCCGTAATGCGTCGACTGATATTGGCAACCGAGGTCGATAATTTTTCCGCGGCCGCTGTAAAACTCTGGGTTTCAACCACTGCCACAAACTCATTGACCCCTTCCCAATTCGCCATACTCTGCCTTTATTATTACGTTATCGTAATAGTTTATTTCAGATTAAGGTAATTATCATTAATTAAGAAACAAATATACTAGGCTTATCGAATGCAAATGGTTTGATGTGAACTAATCTTAGTGAAACTAACCGGATGCAAACACGCTGACTTAGCGAACTATAGGAACCATCATGACTGAACAATTTATTAAATCACGCGCGGCAGTGGCTTGGGGGCCGAATCAACCACTGAAAATCGAAGAAGTCGACGTTATGCTCCCAAAAGCAGGCGAAGTTCTCGTACGTATTGTCGCAACGGGCGTGTGTCACACAGATGCATTTACCCTTTCGGGTGAAGATCCAGAAGGGATATTCCCTAGTATTCTCGGCCATGAAGGCGGCGGTATCGTCGAAATGATCGGTGAAGGGGTGACCAGTGTTGAAGTCGGCGATCATGTCATTCCACTCTATACCGCTGAATGTGGTGAATGTAAATTCTGTCAATCAGGCAAAACCAATCTATGCCAAGCTGTTCGCGAAACCCAAGGTAAAGGCCTAATGCCAGACGGCACCACTCGCTTTTACAAAGATGGTCAGCCAATTTATCACTACATGGGCTGCTCGACTTTCTCTGAATACACGGTACTGCCTGAAATCTCACTGGCGAAAGTGAGCAAAGAAGCGCCACTAGAAGAAGTGTGTTTGCTAGGTTGCGGTGTGACTACTGGTATGGGCGCGGTGCTTAATACCGCCAAAGTTGAGCAAGGCGATACCGTTGCTATTTTCGGTCTCGGCGGCATCGGCCTTTCAGCAATCATCGGCGCTCGTATGGCTGGTGCAAGTCGCATCATTGGTATCGACATCAACGAAAGCAAGTTTGAACTGGCTCAGCAATTGGGCGCTACCGATGTAATTAACCCGCAATCGTGCGATAAACCAATTCAAGATGTGATTATCGAGATGACTGACGGCGGCGTTGATTACTCGTTCGAATGTATCGGTAACGTCAACGTCATGCGTCAAGCGCTTGAGTGCTGTCATAAAGGTTGGGGCGAGTCGGTGATCATTGGTGTTGCTGGCGCGGGGCAAGAGATCTCTACCCGTCCATTCCAATTGGTCACAGGGCGTGTATGGCGTGGTAGCGCATTTGGCGGCGTCAAAGGTCGCAGTGAACTGCCAGAAATTGTCAATCGTTACATGGCGGGAGAGTTTGGCCTGCAAGAGTTCATTACTCACACCATGGGGCTAGAAGATATCAACCAAGCGTTTGAGTTAATGCACAACGGTGAAAGCATCCGCAGCGTAATCCATTACTAATCTCTCCAAGGGCGGCGTTCAATCACGCCGCCCTTTGTTGTAACTAGGAGTCCCAATGACCATTGAAAACATCAGCCAAGCCAAAGTTTTTTCTGGCTGGCACAAACAGTATCAACACCATTCCGACGTACTAAACTGTCAAATGCGCTTCGCCATTTTCCTGCCTCCGCAAGCCAGTAACACCAACCCGGTGCCTGTGCTTTATTGGTTGTCCGGCCTTACCTGCAGTGACGAGAATTTCATGCAAAAAGCCGCGGCCTTCCGCATCGCTGCCAAACTCGGTATTGCTATCGTTGCTCCTGACACCAGCCCACGCGGTGACACAGTGGCCGATGCTGATGATGGTGCTTATGATCTTGGCCTTGGCGCAGGTTTCTATGTCAATGCCACTCAAGCACCTTGGAATAAGCACTATCAAATGTACAGCTACGTCGTCGATGAACTGCCGAAATTAGTTGAACAGCACTTCCCTGTTACGCCAGTGCGCTCGATCTCCGGCCACAGCATGGGCGGCCATGGCGCGTTAATGATTGGTTTACGCAATAGCGACAAATACCGTTCTATCTCGGCGTTTAGCCCTATTACTCATCCAATCAACTGCCCTTGGGGACAAAAAGCATTTAGCCATTACCTGGGCAATGATAGCCAAGCGTGGAAAGAGTATGACAGTGTTGAACTGCTCAAATCGCGCCAAGCCAGTGTGCCGATTTTGGTCGACCAAGGCGAAGACGACGGCTTTTTACAGCAGCAGTTAAAACCTGAGTTACTGCTTGCTGCGGCAGAGGCATCGCAGAGCAATGTTAAACTGCGTATGCAACCGGGCTATGATCACAGCTACTTCTTTATTCAAAGCTTTATTGATGATCATTTAAGATTCCATGCCAGTTATCTAAAAGATTAAACCTATATTAGCGCCGAAAACAACAAAGCCCGTCATGTGACGGGCTTTGTTGTTTCAACCTTTCGCTTACATAGTGTAAGTGTATGGTGCTTGAATACCTAGTGGGATGCCTAACATCCAGTAGGCCACAAGGAAGATAGACCAACCGATTAACATCGCAATCGAGAATGGCATCATCAATGAAGCAAGTGTACCGATACCCGTTGACTTCACGTAACGCTGACAGTAAACCACCACTAGCGGGAAGAACACCATCAGAGGTGAAATGATGTTCGAAACTGAATCACCAACACGGTAGGCCGCTTGCGATAGCTCAGGAGAGATACCCACAGCCATTAACATAGGCACTAGAATCGGGCCAATCAGCGCCCACTTGGCCGATGCAGAGCCGATCAACAAGTTGACACACGCCGTCAGCAAAATCATACCCACAATGGTCGCTTCACCCGGCAAGTTCATCGCTTTCAAACCTTCAGCACCGTACAACGCAAGCATAGTACCGATGTTTGACTGAGCAAATGCTGATAGGAACTGTGCACAGAAGAATGACATCACGATATAGGCACCCATGGTTGACATGGTATCCGCCATCGCCTTGATGATATCGTTGCTGGTTTTGAATGTGCCTGACACTTTACCGTAGACATAACCAGGGATGATAAACAGAATGAAGATCAATGGAACGATAGACTTCATTATCGGCGCAGAAAAGGCGGTGATTTCACCTTCAGGCGAACGCAAGGCTGAGTTTTCAGGCACAAGCGCAGCAACGAGAATCGCAATACCCGCCATCATCGCCCAACCGGCATAACGGAATGCTTTTGATTCGATCTCGGTAAACGTACCAAGGTTAGGCGCTGTTTCTGCGTCTTCATCGATAGGCGTATTCGCTAGACGTGGTTCAATGATTTTTTCGGTTACATACCAACCAATCGCCACGATAATAACCGACGAGATGCCAGTGAAGAAAATATTCGCCAGTGGGTTTACCACATATTCTGGGTCAAGCACGTTCGCGGCTGTTTGAGTAAAACCAGCTAAAAGCGGATCGATACCTGAAGGAATGAAGTTGGCCGAGAAACCGCCCGAAACGCCAGCGAACGCCGCGGCAATACCAGCAAGAGGGTGACGACCTGCCGCATGGAAAATGATACCACCTAGCGGGATAACCAGCACGTAGCCCGCATCCGCTGCTGTGTGTGACACAATAGCCACCAGAATAAGCATTGGCGTAAGCAGCTTGGCAGGTGTGAAGTTAAGCATTTTCTTCAGACCAGTGGTAATAAAGCCTGAAGAGTCGGCCACACCGACACCAAGCATCGCGACCAGCACAATACCTAGCGGAGCAAATCCAGTAAACGTTGTGACCATGTTAGCGAGGAAGCTTGCTAGAGATTCGCCAGTTAAAAGGTTATTGATCGCAAGCGCTTCGCCCGAACGAGGATTAATCAGATCAAAGCTAAAGTTTGATAGCAGCGCCGACGTACCCCAAGTAATCATCAGTGCCCAAAAGAACAAAATAGCAGGATCGGGAATCTTATTACCTGCACGTTCGATAAAGTTTAAAAAGCGATCCATCCCACTCGGCTGTGATGACGGTGCATTATTGATTGTTTCGTTACTCATGGTAACTCCATATGTGATGTTGTAGCCGAAGACCTTTATGCGGTTATTATGTTGGCCTATTTTTCACTAAGCATTCTATAAAAGCTGACTACAAAAAGCACAGTATTCTGATGGTTTTTCCATAATTGGAGACATATTTTGCAAAAACGCTATTGACGTGCAACATTATAAAAACACAACCTCCCTGCAGTATGAAACAAGTCTGAAACCAAATTGCAAAACATATCGTACGCTGGTAGATAACCACGATTCATTGCGCTAAATTATTCACTCAAGTGGTAGCCGTGTTGAGCCGAAAGCAGGGTTAAAATAGAAATCGATTGCCTATTACCGTTTCTTTGCGGCCAACTGACGTTAATTTGCACTTGTTGCAGGCCATTGCTGTCCCAACCTGGCACCGACGATAAGTGCCAGCGAATTTGATAGGGTGCATACAGATCCAACTCTGCCCCTGACTGCAATAACGCAAAATCCGCAACCTCACTGGCGGAATATTCGCTGACCGCTCCGCGTGTCCCAAACCACTCCAGTTGTTGTTCTGCTAAGTTAAGCGCTACAACACTGTTAACCGCAAAATCAGCTCTTTGCTCGATACTGACTTGCAGCTTGGTTAGCCCAAGAGACGCAAGACTGATCATCGCCAGCGCAACCAACACCTCGATCAAACTGAATCCTTGCCGACTACTCAACATACCAACCTCCACGTACCCAACGAAATCGCGTTTGACCGCTGTTTTCTGTATTACTCGCAAGAAAGTGAAAACGGCGACGAATTTGATGCAGACCAAATGTGGCAGTAATAACAAATTGTCCGGCAGGCAGAGCTTCAACTGCCAAACTATCAATAGTCACAATTGCCGCACAGCGATCCAGTTGTGAGGCGTGATTAAGTACAACAGCAAGGTTGGATTGATGCGCAACCACACTCGCGGCAGCACACTCAATTCCACCTTCAAGACGCCAGTGAATTTGCCGCACTTTCACCTCATTTTGCGCTCGTTTGATTTGATACATGACCGTTTTCATCGAAGCCAAGTTCATCATCAATGCGGCCGCTAGCAACACTGATGTCATTAACAAGGTGATCGCGCCGCACTGATCTTGATAGTGCTGCATTAGAAATTTCTCAGCAGCGTGGTTAACTCAAGTTGATGAGCAATGGTCGGGTCGGTCATCAAGCGACCAGAGAGGCGAATCGTTATACTTTGATTCTCAGCCCCTTCGCCAACTATCGCAGTATCCGTAACGCTAAATTCAGTCACCGATATTTGCTCAGGATTAAATAAGTTAAAACAGTGACCATTCCAACCTGATAGCGAAGCATGATAAAACGACACCGAGCCAGTCAATTGCTTTTCGCACAACAGTAAACCGTGGCCAACCGCGGCATCTAAAGAGGGCTGATGTTTCACCACCACAGTGCGAAATGCGTCTTGCCCCGTTGCAGCAATACGATAAACGTAGCCAAGCGCACTGGGCGATGATTCAAGGTGAACGACTTGCGAACTAGAGGTAAGAGAAATCGGCGAGGCGGCTGTGGGATCATAACCCGCGCGTTGCAGATCTTGTTTGATTTGCAAGGCAGCGCTGGCAAGGTTTTGGATTAAAAGTAACTGTTTTGAACGTTGGGTAGCTAGCTTTTGACCACTAATGAATATCGCCCCGACAATACTCAGCGCCATCACACCGAGTAGAGTCGCCGCGAGCAGTTCCATCAAACTCACGCCGCGTTGAGCGCACTTTAGCGACATGGCGAATATCCGTAATATGACCCATCAATGCCGCACAACATCACTCGATTACCGCCAAAAGAGCTACTCAGTTTCAGCTTGGCTTGAGGTTTGTGATGGCTATAAAAAGTGATGCTCCCGGCTTTAATCCGTCCACGCTCAGCCGCGAATTTAATTTTGTCCGCGGAGTAGGTCCAACTCATGGCGATGCTAGTAAACCACTCCCCTTGTAATACCAATAAGGCCTTGCCACTATTTGCCGCACTCGCATCCGTCAGAGTCAATTGCCAAACCGCCGCACTCGGATAACTAAAGTGCGCCCATAAATCCTGATTACGCCAAATCGCCTCAGCTCGAGCCTGAACCATGAAGCCACTAAGCTCATCAGCTAAACGGCGCATTTGTCCATTGTGGCTAAGCCCGCTCACTTGAGGCGCGGCGCTAACCAGTAAAACACTGAGTATGGCGATCACAACAACCAGTTCAAAGAGTGTAAAGCCGCGAAACATTTCTCAAATTCCCATGTAATACGTTATGACGATGGTTTTTCATCTTGTTGAGATGCTAACAGCTCTCAACAATAGGCGAACAATCATCCATAAAAGCTGGGAAACAATGAAAACGAATCACTGCAAACAGAGCACAACAAGAGTAATTGGCATGACATTGATCGAGTTAGTGATCGTTGTGGCTATCATCAGTCTACTGGCGGCCATCGCCTACCCTAACTATCAACGCTACCTACTGCGCGGCCAGCGCACCGCGGCTTTAGCCGACTTGGCGTTAATTCAGCTCGAAGTAGAACGAAATTATCAAACCAGTTACCTCCAAGCTAGCGAGGGCGTCATAACCCAAGGCCACTGCAATAGGTGTCAAAGTTCACCTCAGCAATACACATTGTCACTCTCGGCAACTGAAGATGACTACACCATCTCGGCCACCCCAATCGGCACCCAACGTAACGATCGCTGCGCCGAACTCAGTTATCAACAACTGTCGCTCGATCACGCAGGCAATCAACAACCGGCGAAATGTTGGAAATAGCCGATACAAAAAAGCCTGCACGAGGCAGGCTTTTGGGTTTTATATGCGTTAATACTTAATTAGCTAGTAAGGTCATCAAAGAACTTTTTTACGCCATTGAAGAAGCCTTCCGCTTTTGGCTTATGCTTAGTTGCCGCATCGCCACCACATGACTCTTCAAATTCTTTCAGCAGCTCTTTTTGACGTGAGCTTAAGTTCACTGGTGTTTCTACCACTAACTTAACAATCAGATCGCCAACACCGCCACCGCGAACCCCTTTAACACCTTTACCACGCATACGGAACATACGGCCCGTTTGTGTCTCAGTCGGCACTTTTAGGTTCACGCGACCATCTAGCGTTGGGACTTCGACTTCACCGCCTAATGCGGCCATAGCGAAGCTCACTGGCACTTCACAGTACAAGTTGTTGCCATCACGTTCAAAGATATTGTGTTCTTTGACGTGAACTTGCACATACAAGTCACCTGCTGGTGCGCCCATTTCGCCAGCTTCACCTTCGCCTGAAAGACGAATGCGATCACCAGTGTCAACGCCTGCTGGGATCTTAACGTTTAGCGTCTTGCTCTTTTGCGAACGGCCTTGACCATGACACACATTACATGGGTCTTTAATGATCTTGCCTTTACCATGACAGGTAGGACAGGTCTGTTGAACTGCAAAGAAACCTTGACGCATTTGTACTTGGCCGTGGCCATGACAGGTTCCACAGGTTTCTGGCGATGAGCCTTTCTTCGCACCACTACCTTCACAGCTATCGCAATGAACTAATGTGGGTACTTCGATCTCTTTAGAAACACCACGTACCGCTTCTTCAAGCGTGAGTTCCATGTTGTAACGTAGATCGGCACCACGTTGGGCACGATGTCCGCCGCCGCCACGACGACCACCACCAAAGATGTCACCGAATACGTCGCCAAAGATGTCGCCAAAGTCGGCCTGACCGCCACCAAAGCCGCCGCCGCCACCCATACCACCTTGTTCAAAGGCTGCATGGCCGTACTGATCATAAGCGGCTTTCTTTTGCGGATCGAGTAAGACTTCGTACGCTTCTTTTACTTCTTTAAACTTATCTGACGAGGTGTCATCACCCTGGTTGCGATCAGGGTGAAATTTCATCGCTAAGCGCTTGTACGCTTTCTTAATATCGCGCTCTGATGCATCGCGGCTTACGCCTAATACTTCGTAAAAATCACGTTTCGACATTTTCTTCGTCACCAATGTAGTACTGCAAGCAATGTGTCTTCCCATGCTTACTGTTAGCAGGGGCATCACTTGATGGTTGTATCATTCTAGATAAAGACTCGAGAGTTAACGTTCAAGAACCGTTATCTAGAATGACAACTAAGTTACAAACATACGGGCGTATGAGTTTCCTCAAACGCCCGCATTAAAGTTAAGTGCAGTTAGAATCAAGAATTATTTCTTGTCTTCCTTCACTTCTTCGAACTCAGCATCAACAACATCGTCGTCTTGCTTAGGCTGTTCGCCCGCTTCCGCACCTTGTTGAGCTTGAGCTTGCTGCTGAGCGATTTCCATCAGCTTTTGAGCCGCTGTCATAAGTGCTTGGACTTTAGCGTCGATCGCTTCTTTGTCTTCGCCTTTACGTGCGTCTTCTAGCTCCGAGATAGCTGCTTCAATCTTCTCTTTCTCGTCAGCTGGAAGAGCGTCACCCGCTTCTTCAACTTGCTTACGAGTACCGTGAATCATTTGGTCAGCTTGGTTACGTGCAGTAGCTAACTCTTCGAACTTCTTGTCCGCTTCTTTGTTAGCTTCTGCTTCTTGTACCATTTTCTCGATGTCTTCATCGCTTAGACCGCCAGAAGCTTGGATAGTAATCTTCTGCTCTTTACCAGTCTGCTTGTCTTTCGCCGATACGTGAAGGATACCATCCGCATCTAGGTCGAAAGTTACTTCGATTTGTGGCATGCCGCGTGGTGCAGGCTGAATACCTTCTAGGTTAAATTGACCTAGAGACTTGTTGTACATTGCCTGCTTACGCTCACCCTGTAGAACATGGATAGTTACCGCGTTCTGGTTGTCTTCTGCTGTAGAGAAGACTTGGTTCGCTTTTGTTGGGATAGTGGTGTTCTTCTCAACTAGCTTAGTCATTACGCCGCCCATAGTCTCGATACCTAGAGACAGAGGAGTAACGTCTAGCAGAAGAACATCTTTCACTTCACCCGCAAGGACACCACCTTGAACCGCAGCACCCATCGCTACCGCTTCATCAGGGTTCACGTCGCGACGTGCTTCTTTACCGAAGAATTCTGCTACTTTCGCTTGAACCATAGGCATACGAGTCTGACCACCTACTAGGATTACATCATTGATGTCACCCACAGATAGGTCTGCGTCAGCTAGAGCAACTTTCAATGGCTCTAGAGAACGTTGCACTAAGTCTTCAACGAGCGATTCTAGCTTCGCACGTGTCACTTTGATGTTCATGTGCTTAGGACCCGTCGCATCAGCAGTCACGTATGGCAGATTCACATCTGTTTGCGTTGTAGAAGAAAGCTCAATTTTCGCTTTTTCTGCTGCTTCTTTCACACGCTGCATCGCAAGCGGATCAGTTTTTAGGTTGATACCTTGTTCTTTTTTGAACTCGTCAACCAAGTAGTTGATTAGACGGTTATCAAAGTCTTCACCACCTAGGTGTGTGTCACCGTTAGTTGCAAGTACTTCGAATGTTTTCTCGCCTTCAACTTCATCAATTTCGATAATTGAGATATCGAATGTACCACCACCAAGGTCGTATACCGCGATTGTGCGGTCGCCGCCTTTCTTATCAAGACCGTAAGCAAGCGCTGCTGCTGTTGGTTCGTTGATGATACGTTTAACTTCTAGACCTGCAATACGGCCAGCATCTTTAGTTGCTTGACGCTGAGCATCGTTAAAGTATGCAGGTACTGTGATAACCGCACCTGTTACTTCTTCACCAAGAAAGTCTTCAGCCGTTTTCTTCATTTTCTTAAGAACTTCAGCAGAAACCTGAGGCGCTGCCATTTTTTGGCCTTTCGCTTCTACCCAAGCGTCACCGTTATCAGCCTTAACAATTTTGTATGGCATGATTTCGATATCGCGCTGAACTTCTTCATCTTCAAAGCGACGACCGATTAGACGCTTGATTGCAAATAGCGTGTTTTCAGGGTTTGTAACTGCTTGACGTTTTGCTGGCTGACCGACTAACGTCTCACCGTCTGTGTATGCAATTACCGATGCGGTGGTGCGCTCACCCTCTGCGTTTTCAATTACGCGTGGTTTGTCGCCGTCTAATACAGCAACACATGAGTTAGTAGTACCTAAGTCAATACCAATGATTTTACCCATCAGGCTATCTCCGAATAAATGTCTATTTTCGTTTTGCTCTACCCCCTATGTGGGGGACGTAGGATCGGGTTTCAACCCTTGCTCACAAACAAAAATAATGATGTTTGCTTCTCTATGCACAATAGATAAGGGCGACAAATGGCTTTTCAAGGGACAAAGCAAAAAAAAATGTGCTTTTTTGCTGAAAAACAAAAGCGAGGCACTCGGCCTCGCTTGATAAAAACGTTGTCGCGGATTACGCGTTTGCTTGAGCGGGCTCAGCTTCAACCTTTTCAGGTTTACCGATTTCACCTTCTGATTTTGCGACAATCGTGTTGACCGCAGTGTCGCCAACCACGTTTGAAGACGTACAGAACATATCATTGATACGGTCAACAGCGGCAATAATTGCTAAACCTTCTGGCGGTAAACCCAGTTGGTGAAGCAGAACCCCAACCATAACCACACCACCACCAGGAACACCACCAGCACCAATGGACAGTAGCAAGATAGTTAGACCCAAAGTGAATAGGTCCGCACTGTTGATTGGCTGACCAAATGCGTTGGCAACAAAGATAGTCGCCAGCGCAATATAGATAGACACCCCTGACATGTTCATTGTTGCGCCTAGTGGTACACCAAAACCTGCCACTGATTTAGATACGTTCAGCTTTTCAGTCAAAGTACGCATAGTCACTGGAATCGTTGCGTTCGAGCTTGCTGTTGATAGTGAGAACAAGATCTGCTCACGTGTCGCACGCAAGAAAGCTTTTGGTGACGTGCCTGTCGCAAGTCCTACCGCCATTGGGTAGAAGAAGAAAATCCAGAACACTAGCATAGCAACAACAAGTGCTACATAACCGGCAACAGACATTAGCGTATTTGCATCTAGCGTTGCACCTAGCTGGATCATTAGCGCAAAGACACCGTATGGCGCAAGGCTCATGACAAGGCCAACTAACTTCATCATGATTTCGTTCGCCATTTTGAACGTACGGATAGCAGGGCCACCACGTGAATCAAGCGCTTGAATCGCCAGACCAGTCAAAATCGCCATGAAGATAATTTGCAGCATGTCACCGTTAGCAAACGCCTGAACAGGGTTGCTTGGTACAATGTTAACCACTAATGAGAAAATATCCGGCGTTTCAGTCGTGGTTAATTTAACGGTTTCTGAAATCGTACCCGCAAGGTTTGCATCCGCGCCCGGTTGGAAAATCATCCCAACGGTCAGGGCTGCCGTAATCGCAATGATGGTATTGATAATGTAAAGAGCAAAAGTTTTACCACCAAGGCGACCAAAAGCAGTGATGTCTTTAAGGTCAACGATACCGCACACAATTGAAACATAGACCAAAGGTACAACAAGCAATTTGATCAACGATACAAACATACCGCCAGCACCTTCAGCTGTACCTAAAAGGTAAGTGTCAAAAATTGCTACACCGCTAAATAAGTACTGGATGGCGGTACCAATCACAAGACCAGCAAACAAGCCTACAAAAATCTTGCTCGAAAGGGATTTATCCATCATTCATCTCCAGAATGTTGTGTTTATAATTTATGATTTTATAGTTTATTCCGCCATTTTTCTTAGCGGAGTTCGCACATAGTACACATTGAGTTTACAAAATAAAGACTTTGTTTACGATAATGTTACAAGTTTCAAATCAGAAATTAATTTTATTACAAACTAAAAATCAAGAATGATTCACCAAATCAGATAGTTGCAAGACCGTACGGAATCTGGTCTGACAGGATAAAAAAAAGAGAGGCTAAGCCTCTCTTTTATCAATTAAACCAATTGATTCATATGCAGATTATTTGGCAACCATCACCATGGCAGGACGAATCAAACGACCGTTTAACTCATAGCCTTTCTGCATAACAAACATCACGGTGTTTGCTTCATGATCTGGGCTTTCTTGAATTGACATTGCTTGGTGCAACTCTGGATTGAATGTCTCACCCTCTGGATTGATCTCTTTAAGGCCAAACTTAGACACAACATCAGCAAACGTTTTGTGCGTCAGCTCGACACCTTCAAGTAACGGTTTAATCGCTTCATTTTCGGTATCAGCCGCTTGAATGGCACGCTCTAGGTTATCGATCACTGGCAACAGCTCTTCTGCGAACTTGTTCAGTGCGAATTTGCGCGCTTTATCAATTTCTTGCTCAGAGCGGCGACGCATATTTTCTACTTCAGCTTTTGCACGTAGAACGCTGTCTTGTTGCTCTTGAACTTTTGCTTCGCTTGAAAGCAGCGCTGCTTCTAATTGAGCAATCTTCACTTCTTTCTCATCTAGCTCAGTTTCCTCGTTCCATTCGATATCAGCATCAGTACCCACAACTTCTGCTTCTTGCTCAACTTCCTGCTGTTGTTGTAGCTCTTCTTCTTTGATCTTGTTTTCTTCGTTGCTCATGATATCTCCAGAATTCATATCAACCGACCTCAATACATCACGTTTATTATATTGAGATACACAAAAATTCGCATAAATAGTTAACTTGCCATTATTATGGGGATGAAGATTGTCGATTCAAGCCTATTTGGTGCGGAAAACCTATGAAAAAACCTTTTGAAGTGATCGCCATCATTGGAAAACCTAGAGATCAGCAAGCGATAGCGACCCATAGAGAGCTATACATCTGGCTTCAAGACCAAGGTTACAAGGTCTATATCGATGATCGTTTGAGCGAGATTTTAGATGATATTCCAAGCGATGATTTTGCCAGCTTAATTCAATTAGGCCAAATGGCCGATCTCGCCATCGTGGTCGGCGGTGATGGAAACATGCTTGGCGCGGCGCGTGTACTGTCGAGATTTGATATCTCGGTCATTGGTGTCAACCGTGGCAACTTGGGCTTTTTGACCGACCTCAACCCTGAAGACTTCCACGCTACACTGTCTGCGGTTCTTGGTGGTGATTACATCGAAGAAGAGCGTTTTTTACTTGAGGCCGAAATACATCGCCACGGTCAGGTAAAAAGCCATAATGCTGCCCTCAATGAAGCAGTGCTCCACCCAGGCCAAGTCGCGCGAATGATTGAGTTTGAAGTCTACATCGATGACAGTTTTGCTTTCTCGCTGCGTGCCGATGGCTTAATTGTTTCAACGCCGACCGGCTCAACCGCTTACTCTCTCTCTGGCGGAGGCCCGATTTTATCTCCTAGCCTTAACGCAATCTCTTTGGTGCCTATGTTCCCACATACCCTGTCGAGCCGACCATTGGTTGTCGATAGTAAGCGCCACATCAAACTTATCGTTTCACCGGATAACCGTGGGGCGCAAGAAGTCAGTTGCGATGGCCAAGTTTCGCTGCCGGTCTCTCCTGGTGATGAAGTGCATATTTATCAAAGCCCTAATGGCCTCAAGCTGATTCATCCTAAGGACTACAGCTACTATCACGTCTTGCGTAATAAGTTAGGCTGGTCGAGTAAGTTATTTTAGTGCCGCGTGCGCAAGACAAACCCGCAGCTTCGGGTTGACGCCGCCGAACACTTTAGAACCTGATCACAAAATTTTTGGTCTGGAACTTTACTGTATAAAGAAACAGTATATACTGTTTTCTTATACAGTATTGTTCATTAAAACAGGTACAACAAAATGCTGGCTCATCTAAGTGTTAATAATTTTGCAATTGTTAAGTCTCTACAGCTAGAGCTATCCACCGGTATGACAACCATCACGGGCGAAACAGGTGCGGGTAAATCAATCGCTATCGATGCCCTTGGGCTTTGTCTAGGCGGACGCGCGGAAGCCAGCATGGTAAGACAAGGCGAAGAAAAAACCGAAGTTAGTGCGGCTTTTTCGCTTGAGAACAACCTTAACGCCACTCGATGGTTAGAAGACAATGACTTACTCGATGGTAGTGACTGCATTTTACGTCGCATAATCAGTAAAGAAGGTCGTTCACGCGCCTTTATTAACGGCAGTCCAGTTCCCCTTTCTCAATTAAAATCACTTGGACAACTGCTGATCAACATCCACGGCCAACATGCACACCATCAACTGATGAAGAGCGAGTATCAAATGGCGATGCTTGATCAGTACGCAGGCCATAGCAACTTGCTGAAAAGCACACGTAACGCCTATCAGTCGTGGCGTCAGGCCGATAACCAACTTAAGCAACTTAAAGAAAACAGTGCCGCTAACATGGCTCAGAAGCAGTTGCTTGAATACCAAATCAAAGAACTTAATGAACTTTCTCTTGGCGAGGATGAATATGAAGAACTCGAACAAGAACACAAACGCCTATCCAATAGCGGTGAACTTGCCTCTACCTGTCAGCACGCCATCGAACTTATTTACGAAGGTGAAGAAGTTAATGCGCTTGGTATTTTGCAATCGGCCAATCACGCCCTAATTCAGTTAGCTGAGCTTGATGATCACTTAGCCGAACTACCGAACATGGTTACTGAAGCGATCATTCAAATTGAAGAGGTTAACAGTGAATTACGTAACTACTTAGATAATATCGACGTTGACCCAGCGCGCATGGCCTTTGTCGAAGAACGTTTTTCTAAAGTGATGTCTATCTCCAGAAAACATCATGTCATGCCAAACGAGCTCTATCCACATCAGCAAGATTTGCTCGCCCAGATTGAACAACTCGACTGCTCGGAAGAACGTATCGAAGAGCGACAACAAGAGGTTGAAGCCAAGTATCAAGCGTTCTTAACTGCGTCAGAAAAACTGCACAAATCACGCTTACGTTACGCCAAAGAATTAAACAAGCTTATTACCGCTAGCATGCACGAACTGAGCATGGAAAAAGCGAAATTTAGTATTGAGGTATGTAACGAAGGCGCACACCCCTCTCCGCTCGGGATGGATAGCGTCTGCTTTGTGGTTTCTACCAACCCAGGTCAACCAATGCAGCCCATCGCTAAAGTGGCATCAGGGGGAGAGCTTTCACGTATTTCACTCGCTATTCAGGTGATTACCGCGCAGAAAGTCGAAACGCCGAGCCTAATCTTCGATGAAGTTGATGTCGGCATCAGTGGCCCGACGGCTGCGGTAGTTGGTAAAATGTTGCGTAAACTCGGACAATCAACTCAGGTAATGTGTGTCACGCACTTGCCTCAAGTGGCTGGATGTGGTCATCAGCAGTTGTTTGTTGCTAAGCAAACCAAAGCAGGTAAAACAGAAACCCAAATGCACCGTCTTGATGATGATCAGCGCGTAACCGAGCTCGCTCGCCTGCTCGGTGGCAGCGAAATCACAGACTCAACACTAGCCAATGCCAAAGAGCTATTGATTGCCGCTTAGTCTAACTCTACGAGCCAAAGCTGTTTTTATGGGCAATTTTGGCTCTACTTTGCAACCAAATTCAAAAATCATGGTCTCAAACTACGCAAAACGCGTTCAGCTTTTTACTTTGGCCGCTAGCTTGTTTATTATCGGCTGAGTTTGATCATTATCCGTTACAAAGAATTTAAGTATGCAATTTAAAAAGTGGCTTATCGCTGTACCACTCGCAATGACAATGCTGACAGGCTGCTCTTTACTAGAAAAGCTTGTGTACCGCATTGATATAAACCAGGGCAACTATGTTGAACAAAGCGCAGTCGAACGACTCAAGTTCGGAATGACCAAAGAGCAAGTTCGTTATGTTCTGGGCTCGCCGATGCTCGTCGAAAATGGTTACCCAGACATTTGGTACTACATTTACCACCATACTGAAGGCCACAACGACTCGATTCAAAAGAACCTGATTGTTGATTTCAATGATAACGGTCAGTTAGTTAGTATTTCTGGTGACTTCACGCCAAGTAATGATTTCTTCGAAAGCATTAACTAAGCGAGTAGCGAGAAATTAAAAAGGGTTGACGTTTTGCGTCAACCCTTTCTTTTTGGACGAGATATCTCTGTTTAACAACCAAAGCGTCTTGCTTTAAGTCTCTTTCTTCGACGGTGATTTCTTACTGACAGCCTCAGCATCACTTGCCGCCTTAGCTTGCTCGGCACGCTTACGACGAATTTCTTTTGGGTCAGCCAACAACGGGCGATAAATCTCTATCCGGTCTCGATCATTTACTGTCGCATCGAGCTTAATATTACGGCTAAACACGCCTACCTTATTCTTGGTTAAGTCTATTTCAGGGTACAACTCAAGCACGCCCGATTGAGCGATGATCTCTTCAACGGTCATCTCTTTATTAACCACTAGCATAAAAACACGCTGCTCGTGAGGCAGTGCGTACACCACCTCAACATGAATCATATTCGACTCAATACTCATAAATTGGATACACCTGCTTTGCGCGCTTAGTGAATGCATTGACCATATTGCTGGTCAATTCGTTGAAAATTTTGCCAAACGCCATTTCTATCATCTTACTTGAAAATTCGAACTCGAGTTTTAGCTCAACTTTGCACGCCTGTTCATCAAGTGGGGTAAAAAACCAACCGCCTTTTAGCGTCTTAAAGGGGCCATCAACCAAATTCATGATGATCGCTTCACCATGAATCAGCTCATTGGCTGTGGTAAACGTTTTGCTGATCCCAGCTTTAGCCACATCAACCGAAGCCACCATTGCATTTGAGCTCGACTCAATCACACGTGAACCCGAACACCCCGGCAAGAACTCCGGATAACGGTCTACATCGTTCACTAGATTGAACATCTGCTGTGCACTAAACGACACCAATGCAGAACGGCTAACTTGCTTCATATCGACTCCTCGTAATACAGCCTGAACCTCAAGCATGAGCTAATTTTACTTTTATTTGCACCAAGCGCAAATAAAGGGATTTCATAACCTCACTCGTACCCGTATAATGCACCCATTATGGTAAAGAAAAAATCCAAACAAAAAGCGGGTAGCAATACCATCGCTGTCAATAAGAAAGCTCGCCACGAATATTTTATCGATGATGAAATTGAAGCAGGCTTAGAGCTACAAGGCTGGGAAGTTAAGTCACTTCGTGAAGGCAAAGCCAATATCGCAGAAAGCTACGTCTTTATGCGTGACGGAGAAGCCTTTGTCAGTGGCATGACTATTACTCCATTAAACCAAGCATCAACACACGTTGTGGCTAACCCAACGCGTGTTCGTAAGCTACTTTTAAGTCGTCGTGAACTCGATAACTTACTGGGCCGCGTCAACCGCGAGGGTATGACATTAGCAGCGCTATCGCTCTATTGGTCTCGCTCTTGGGTGAAGATGAAAATCGGTGTTGCCAAAGGTAAGAAGCTGCACGACAAACGTACTGATCTTAAAGAAAAAGATTGGGCTCGAGAAAAAGCACGGGTAATGAAGAGCTCGCTGCGTTAATATTGAGCACTTAAACGCATTAAGCTAGACAGGTAACACTTTTCTGGTACTATGCGTACAACACTTGGGGCTGATTTAGGATTCGACAGGAATTTTGAAGTCTGAGGTGCATGCCGTGGGGCGGTTTGCCACGTAAAAAGCCGCAAAAAAATAGTCGCAAACGACGAAAACTACGCACTAGCAGCTTAATAACCTGCTCAGAGCTCTCTCGCCCTAGCTTCCGCACGTAAGACGGGGAATAACGAGGGATCAAATCCAAACGCGCTAGCCCGGATTCTCCCGCCTGAGAGGTGAACGGCGAATTTTAATTCAGGATAGCTTTTGACTGGCGTGTCGGTTCGCAGGTCACTGGTGAAATTAAAGATCGACTAAGCATGTAGTACCAATGATGAATGGTTCTTGGACGCGGGTTCAAATCCCGCCAGCTCCACCAAACGTTTGGAAAGGGCGGTAACTCTTTGAGTTATCGCCCTTTTTGTTTCTAAGCTATGAGTTTTTGCAGTTTTGTACTAAAAGTAGGTACTAAACATGCGCTATCTCAAACTGAGCAAAACTGGAATCTGGGTATTTAGATTTCAGATCCCAAAATCAAAGCGCCATCATTTCGAAAATAGATACGAGGTGAAAAAGCACCTCAAGGCCACCACCAAAGCCCAAGCTCAACTTCAAGCTCTACAGCTAGAGCTTGAGATTAGGGGTAAACTTAACTCTTCATCCTCTTTATCAAATGAAGCACCTCCTCTCCAGTATTCACTTGGAAGAACACGTCAGCCAAAGACTAAACATAGTCCATTAAAATGCCTCGAGGACTATAAGGCATACAAATCCTCGTACATATCTAACAAGTCCATCATGGGAGCTGTTGCCAAATGTAAGTTGGTTCTTTTGCTTTCAGGACAAGACCACATATCGTCAATACGTAGATCTGATGCTGAGCGAGTTAGACAGCTGCTTTCAAAACTACCATCCAATATTAAAAAACATCGCCAATTTAGCGGACTTTCACCCTCTCAAGCTATTAACCTTAATGAGGATCTTCAGCTTCCAACTATTTCTCAAAACAGTGTAAAAGACTATATCCAGAAAGCATCTTCATTTTTTGAATGGTGTGTTCAAATGGAACTAACGGACGTAAATCCATTTAAAGGTTTTAAATTTCGTAGTGATAAAAAGATAAGCCAATCAAAGCATGCATACTCTAATGAAGACCTTAGAAAACTGTTTGGCTCTTCAATCTATTTAAAACACGACTTCAAACACCCATACCAGTTTTGGCTTCCACTATTAGGCCTCTATACAGGGGCAAGATTGAATGAACTCTGTCAACTTCACACTAACGATGTTGTTGAGATCAATAATGTCTGGTGCATATCAATAAATGCTGACACTTCGGACAAAAGACTAAAAAATGTAAACAGTGAAAGATTAGTTCCCTTACATAAAACTTTGAAGGAACTTGGTTTTATAGATTTCGCAAAGAAAAAGCCATCACAACGTATTTTTGATGAATTAAAACTAGAACGGGATGGTTATGGTACTAGCGCTTCAAAATGGTTCGGTCGGTATAAAAGCTCACTTGGATTTACTAGAGGCTATGACTTCCACTCTCTACGTCATACTTTCGCAAGTAGCTTAAAGAATGCGTTGGTACCAGAAATATTAGCCAATGAGCTTCTTGGCCACACCCAATCGACCATTTCATATGAACGTTACGGAAAGGAAATTGATATATCGACCAAAGCTGATGCGGTAAATTCCATTTCAAGCGTATCTAGTAAACATATAGAACGATTTTTTAGATTGCCCTGATTAATAGATTAAAACTTATACAAGCAAAAAAAGCTTACTAGCATTTTTTGCTTGTACTTTCAATAAAAAAAGTAAGATCAAAGTCACAAAAACAAAGCAAGAGCAGTCTTATTGAACAAAATACAACCAACAAGCTCTTTTAAATAAAAGTTGATAGGTTATAGTGCTCCGCATGAGAGGGCCCTCTCCATTATTTATCGAAAAATGGAGAACTCATGTTTACTCAAATAAAAAGGAAAATCAGATTTGTTGTTAAATCTTTGATTACAACAATCCGGTCAGTATGTTCACCCATTCGAAGGTGTGAATTACATACAGAGTCTTTAAATACACTGATTAAAAAGTATATTGATTACAAGAAAAGGGATAATGAACTATCCCAAAAAACAATAGAAGGTATTGAATTTAACCTTATAAGAGTTTCTCAAATATGGGGAAAACATGATTTAAGAGAAATGAATAGGGAAGATGCAGAAGAAATTAGAGACTGTCTATATAAATACCCCAAGAACTATAAAAAGAACCCTATATTAAGAAACCTACAAGGTCTCAACCTGATTAAAGAGGCTAATATATTAGGTTCTCAAGCAATCAGTAATAGATCAGTAAAAAAGTGTGTACAGGAATTTTCATCATTTTGTAATTGGGCAGTTCAAAGGGATTATATTGATAAAAATTACTTCTACCGTCTTAAAACAAGAAGAGCAAACGCTACTGACGTTAGATACAAGCTTGACGACAATGACATCAATCTAATTTTTGGCATGTCTGACTACGAGAAGGGCTTTTTCTTTCACACCTATTATTACTGGATACCCCTTCTACTGAGGTTCACAGGAGCAAGGCTTAACGAGCTATGCCAATTAAACACAGATGATATCGTCCAATATGAAGATATTTGGGGAATAAGAATCGGCAATGAATTTGTAGGACAACGAGTTAAAAGCCCAAACTCAGTTCGTTTTGTACCTATTCATAACAAACTATTAGATCTTGGATTCATTGATTTTGTTCAATCTAGAAGAGAGCGAACCATGCTATTTGAAGGGCTATCTCTTAGTGAAGGTTACTACTCTTCGTCTGCTTCTAAATGGTTTGCGAGACGAAGAGAGGAACTTGGTATTGAGAAAGGTAAATGTGCTCACTCATTTAGACACAGTTTTATAGACGAATTGAAACAAAAAGGAATTGGACTAGATATCATTAGAGAATTGGTTGGTCATAGTTCGAATTCAATTACAACAAGTGTATACAGTCGTTCATATAACGCAAGGATATTAAGCTTAGCCATAAATAACATCTGCTCTTCACACGTAGAAAAGATAAAAGAGTATAAAAGCCCAGACTACAAATTTCGTGAAATTTAGATAAGGAATAACGTTTTGCTTGATAGAATTAAAAACAATTTAAGAATGATTTTTAGAACAGATTCGAACATTATCGATGAAAGAAATAAAGACTCAGAGGTTGAGCCACCTATATCAGGAGAATATACAGAGGACACCTCAAAAACCAAACATTTAAAAGAAGCTCACTCTTCCAACACTTCTCGTAGTACACATTGTTATGACGAAAGTGAAGAGCTTGTAAAAGTACTTCCTTCGCTTAGAGAAGAAGGCCTATATGGTCTATTAGGTAGTGCAGCCAAGACTCTTTGTTCAGGGTTTAGAGCTCAACCAGAATTAGTAATGTTGTCGTTGATGGTAAGAATATGTTCATCGATTCCAAAGGGCCAAGTAGCGTTCAGAAATGGTGCCATGATTACCGAACTACGAATGAACGGTATATCAATAATGCAAACAGTGTAGTGGCATAGTGAATTTGGTCACTTAGTTAGAGGTGATATCATCACCTCATAAGTTAACAGGTGACACTATGACAAAACGCACAAGACGACTATTTAGCGCAGAATTTAAGTTAGAAGCAGCGCAGTTAGTCCTAGACCAGAACTACTCAGTGACTGAAGCAGCCCAAGCCATGAATGTGGGTAAATCCACGATGGATAAATGGGTTCGCCAACTTAGAGGAGAGCGCCAAGGGAAAACACCGAAAGCTTCTCCTATGACCCCTGAGCAAATAGAAATTCGGGAATTGAAAAAGAAGTTGGCTCGCCTTGAAGAGCATAATGA
>NZ_KL543978.1:0-85655 GCF_000711795.1 Vibrio pacinii DSM 19139
AGGTGTCATGTTCCATAGCGATCAAGGTAGTCACTATACCAGTCGTAAATACCGCCAATTACTGTGGCGTTTTCAAATAAAACAGAGTTTATCTCGCAGAGGAAATTGCTGGGATAATGCGCCAATGGAGCGCTTCTTTAGAAGTTTGAAGACAGAATGGGTGCCGACGGTAGGTTATCGTAGCTTCGCTGAGGCTCAACAAGAGATCACCCGCTACATTATCGGATATTACTGCCAACTCAGGCCACATCAGTATAACGGTGGCCTAACGCCCAATGAATCAGAAAGATTATATTGGGAAAACTCTAAAACCGTGGCCAATTTTAGTTGACCACTACATAGCGTGATTTTTTCATCATGCGTTCTCCGTTTGTTTCAGTGTAAACGGAAAAACTCTAATAGCTAATGACCAGTTTTTTGGGGAGGGTTACATAAGGGCGTAGGTACTGATTAAACGCCTCTTGCTCACTCTGCTTAATAAATGATTCATATTCTCTAGTTGTCTTGTGCATAGTTTTATTTAAAGAGTAGATAATTAGAGGCGAGCACTTCAAGAGCGACAGAGAACTTGTCGGGTGATAGGTACAAAACCAAAGTCGATCTCATCTATCAAGCTCTTTAGTCTCAACAATGATAAGCGTTTTCCATATCTTCCATATGTCATGCTTTGTTTTGCGTGACCGACGATTTCACAAACCTCATTTTCAGGCAAACCTATAGCCTGAGCAGAATCAACAAACGTATGACGCAAACCGTGCAACGTAGGTCGTTGAGCACCTGTTAACCCAATAGCTTTTAATACCTTAGTAAAACGCTTACCGAACTGCTCTGACCAACACATGGTTTTGCCATACGGCCGAATATCAAACAACTTATCCTTACGAGCTCCGTAACGATGGTTTACATAACTCAAGAAGCCCATATTAATTAGTTCTTTGTGCAGCGGTATGTAGCGAATAGAGGCTTTGGTTTTAACAGTCTTGCCTTCATCTTCGTTCACGCTAATACACCACACACCTTCTCGTTCTTGAACATCTTCGGTACGCAACTGGCAGATCTCACTCACTCGTGCACCAGTGAACAATAGCAGGTAGGGGATCCAGTAGTCTTCTAGCTTTTTCTGATAATTTACTAGTGAATCATTTGTTCCGATTACACCAACAAAGTTGTCATGAGAAAAAAGCTTAATTAGCTCTTCCCTACTCCATCTTCTGCGCTGTTCACTAGGAAGCCTAACGTCCCTTTTGACTCTAACATTTTCAAAAGGATTAACAGTCGCGTACTCCATTGTAATCATCCAGCTGTAAAACTGCCGAATCGCTGCGAGATAGTCCCGTATAGTCTTGGCTGACAGGCCTCGACCATAAAGGCTTTTGAGAAATGCACTAGCGTGACGAGGGGTGACAGAATAAGGGCTAACGGTTTGGCTTTCGAAAAAGTTATTGATTCTCGAGCTAAGCAGATCAACGTTTTTGGGCTTAACACCTTCAAGCTGTTTGTATTCAACGAACTCGCTTAATAACACTGAAACAGAAAGGCCTACATTAGAGGGAATGGAACTCGGTTCCATAGATACTGGCTGTATCGTACTAATGCGGCTGGGTGCAACTTCGTCAGATTTCACAAAGCCATTTTTTACGATGGTACTGATCGTCTCCTTGAATGTAGATATAAACTCTCTAACGTTTATCTCAGGAGCTGTCTCACCAACCAATGAACGTGCAGACTGAAGGAGAACTAAAGATCGGTCTATAGCGATGGAGCGTTCCTTGGTACGCAAGGAAAAACGCACTTCTTTTGGGTATCCAAAGTTAACCCATTGAGAGGGAAAGTAAAAACGAGAATAGTAGGTAGAATTACGATTTCGAAAAATGTACATCGTGACACCTTGTCGTATCACTGCCAATTGGAATTGCTTAAAATTGATGTAAATCTTTGAAATTACTAAAGAAGTTTGGAGCGTACTGCGGGAATCGAACCCGCATCATCAGCTTGGAAGGCTGAGGTAATAGCCATTATACGAAGTACGCTATGTCTTGAAGACAGGGCTAATATGCCACATCTGACTGAAAAGAAAAGTCTTTTATTGTCCTATTTGGTTCGACTGCTGAAGTTATCACCATTTTGTTGATTAAGTGCTGCTTTTCGCACCAATTGGCTCGTCAATCTTAAATTTCTGAGCCGTGACACGATTCTTTCCAGCCACTTTAGATTGATACATCAGCTTATCCGCATCGGAAAGAGAAATTGCCGTCGAAGTTTTAGGATAATAAGCACACCCTATACTGACTGTCACCTTGCGCGCTATGTCTTCGCGTAAGCCAATGGTTCTGACCTGATCACAAATCATCTCGGCCAACTCCACCACATCAGCAAAACCCTCATCATTGACGACGACCGCGAACTCTTCACCGCCAATTCGTCCGATAAGATGCGGTTCAGACAATACACTTTTTGCCGCCTCGGCTACCTCTCGAATCACTCTATCGCCGACTTGATGACCATATTCATCATTAACCCGTTTAAAATCGTCAATATCAAAGATCATTATTGCAATTGAACCAGGGTTATTGAGCCGACGCTCAAACTCTAAAACAAAATGGCGACGATTACTTAAACAAGTGAGCTGATCGGTTTCGGATAGTTTTTTGAGCTCTTGGTTGGCTTGTTTTAACGCTTTGGTGCGAGCTTTCACCGTTGCATTGAGCATAACAATATAACCCACAACCACGACAACGATGACCAAGATCGATAATGGCAATAAATAGTCAGGATAAACAGTGTTGATATACATCCAGCGGTTTAAGATTTGTTTCTTCTCTGCATTGGTCAATGCTGCAAGGCCAGACGTTATTTGCTTTAGCAATTGATTGTTGCCCTGCACAACTGCAGGTCGAAGTTCACCGGAATAGAGATGACGCACGCCAACAAAACGATGAGCTTGCTCACCACTACTGAGTAAGTAAAAGTTAGCAACTTGAAGATCGGCAACAAATGCATCCAATTCACCATTAAACGCCGCCTCAATCATCTGATTATTATTGGAAAAGCTGAGTAAGTTCAAATTTGGGTAATGCAGCTGGGTAAATGCTTGTTCGTAACCACCCGCAACAACCCCGACTTGGTATTGATGGCCACCTAGCAGAAACTGGTCAAGGTTGGTTGCGATAAGATCTTGGCTAATGAACATATGAGTGTCGATATTCATTAATGTCGGGGCATAATCGAGGTAAGCATCGCGCTCTTCCGACCACAATAAACCTGCGTGAATGTCTGCTCTGCCATCTTTCAACGCATCCAGTGACGCCTGCCAATCTAAGAGAAGAAACTCAATGTTAACATTGTGCTTTTTTCCATAGGCCTTCCAGTAATCGATTAAGATACCATCAGGCTCGCCGTCACTATTGATGAAAGAGAAGGGTTTCCACGCTTTTGAATTCGCGATAGTAAGGCTATTTGCCGATGAAGTATCGGCAAAGGTGTTAAAAGACAATAGCAGCAAAGCTAAAAGCAACCGATACACAAACGTTCCTAATTACTAGCTCAGAATACACCTACTCTGAGTAAAAAGTCAGTAGAATACATTATGTATAGATTAAGTTCGTGTTGCTAGCTGAAACGGACAAACAATTATGAGACTTAAATCAATTATTAATATAAGCCGCTGACTTATTTGGTTTTAAATTGCGCCATTTCATTATTCAACTCACCGACCTGGCCTTGAACCTGGTTTGATATTTGTGCCGAGGCCTGCGATATTTTGGCCACATCATCAACCGACGCGATGACTTGGTTCATCAACCCTTGAATTTCGTCAGTAGCATTCGACTGTTGCTGAGCAGAACTGAGTAATTCTTGCATTTGTTGGCTCAGGCGTTCGATCTGTTCGGTGGTGGCACTTAATGTTCCGTGAGCGTGTTGAGTATGATCCGCCCCTTCTTGTGCAAGCACTTTACTGCTATCAATCTCACTGACAACTGCCGCGGTCGATGATTGGATCGCATTAACAATGTTATTGATTTCTGACGTTGATTCCGTGGTACGAGTTGCCAGTAACCTTACCTCATCGGCGACCACTGCAAACCCTCGCCCGTACTCTCCTGCTCGAGCCGCTTCGATAGCCGCATTAAGTGCGAGTAAGTTTGTCTGCCCTGCAAGATTTTCAATCACTTCGGTAACGCGGCCAATCGCTTCACTCTCTTTACTCAGTTCATTCACTTGCACGCTGGCTTTTTCAATCGTTGCATGCAATAGATCCACGGTGGTTTTGTTGCGTTCAAGGGCTTTAGAACCTTGCTCAATGTGCGCCTTAGATTCAGCCAAACTAGCCGAAGATTGTTCGGCTTGAAGTGCGGTTTCACTGGCAGAGTGACTCACTTCAGCGACTTGTTGTCCAACAAGATCAATCGTGGATTTTTGGCTCTCCACTTGTGAAACCGTCTGATGACTCGCGTCTTGTAGCGATGACATACTACTGCCGACCTTTCTGGCTTTATCACTCACACCTTTAACAATATTGGCCAACTCATTATTCATTTTGTTAATAGATCGGGTCAAACTTGCTAGCTCGTCACTGCCACCGAGTTCTAATGCTGGCTGTGAAATATCACCATTGGCAATCGACTCGGCACGTTGAGAAATAGTGGCTACGCGTCTACCAATGTTTTTACCCATAAAATGAGCCACGCTAAAAGAGACACCAACCACCACTGCAATTGATGCGATAAGTAGTGTGAGTACCTCGGCCACTGATTGGAATATCCCCTGACCACTTTGATCGGCGCGCTGTTGTTGCTGATTAATCACAGTTTCAAGATTCGCGTTTATTGTTTCAACGGCTGGCACAAGTTGATTAGCCATTTTTTGGTTCGCTATATTCCAACCATTTGAACGACGTAGCGCGACCACTTGCTCTGCCAAAGGGAAGTAAAGTTGCTGCATATCTTTAAATAACGACCATAAACTTTGATCACTGCTCGACATCAGCTCGATTTTTGACTCAATTTCACGCACCGATTTGTTGTGCGAGTCTAAGAAATCTTGGTACTTTTCCAGATGGTCTTGTCTACCGTATGAAAGGAAATCTCGCATAGAAGAAAGCGCATTAGCCAAAGAGGTATAACTGTCAGCATAAAGGCGAAATAAGCGCTTACGCTCACCCCCCTCTTTATTACCAGCTTCATCGTTAATAAGGCCTTGCAACTGATCCAGTGCCACCTCTGCGATTGGTGCTGCTTCATTAATAAACAAAGAGTGTGCTGGGAGATTTTCATCACTATGGCTAAGTAGAGTAATTTCGTCGATTGATTGAGTCACCGCGGCCCAATCAGTGGTCACTTGTTGATATTGCTCCGGATCAATCAAATTCTCTAATGGAGGTAGAGCTCCCTCAACATGGTCTATTGCTTGCTGTAGGTTGGCTTGATGGAACGCGCTAGTTGCTTCATCTCCACCCAGCAACATGTATGCTCTTAGTGAAGACACCGTGGCGTGAATTGATTGTTGTATCGTACGTGCCGCATCAACCGTTGGCAGATCTCGGCTCAGTAACGACTGTGTCTGGCTTTCGACGCTAGCAACACTGCGATAAATGAAAAAAGCGGATGCGATAAAAAGTACTGCAAGTGACAGAAAACTCAGCTGTAACTTCCCTGATATCGTGAGTTTCATCCTTTAACTCCTATTATATAGTCAGTCGACACTATAGCTTCTTGCCGCTCATTGTTAAATATATGTAGTCCAAATAGTTAAACTTTCGTTTGAGTTAGTCCAAAAACAAAAAATTCCCGTGAAACCTGTAACGATTAATGTTTGTTTGCCGCTAGTCGATATTGGCGAAAACACAAGGTTTGGCCATCACTTCATCAGATAGAACTTGATTATCAACTGCTAATACACATGAATTCATCATGTCACGCTGCTCATTATCTACTCAGAGAGTTTTATATATAAGAGCCAATACCAAGATATCCGACCAAATCACCAATGTTCAACTTACCAATAAAACCAGTTAATTAGCAAAAACTAGATAATAAGTTCAAATTATGCCATTAAAGTTAGCAAAAATTAGAATTGTTCGCTGGATCATGTTTTCGGTCAAAGATGTTGCGGATGTATTAATAAAATGAATAATAACCAAAGTTACAAAAATGTAACAAAACACAGCATCATATAAATATTATTCATATAAACACCTATTCACAGGCAGGAAAAGCATGACAAAGCGTATATCGCTTGCTTTATTGGCAAGTTTGTTTGCAGGTAGCGCTGCAGCATCCAATTTGGATGAAAAAATCAACGAAGTCGTTGCACCTATCGTTAACCCATTTGTAGGAATGATCTTCTCGACTATTCCTTTCCCTTTTACTGACGTACAGGTGCCGTGGATTGTTCTTTGGTTGGTGGTTGCCGCCTCTTTCTTTACAGTCTATTTGGGTTTCATCAACGTGCGTGGTTTTAAACACGCAGTTCAACTGGTTTCAGGCAAGTTTTCTGATCCAAAAGAAAAAGCAGAAGGTGAGGTTTCACACTTTCAAGCGCTCACTACCGCTCTTTCAGGTACCGTTGGCTTAGGTAACATTGCTGGCGTAGCGGTTGCTGTTTCCATTGGTGGCGCTGGCGCGACGTTCTGGATGATCCTAGCGGGTTTGCTTGGCATGTCGAGCAAGTTTGTTGAGTGTGCACTTGGTGTTAAATACCGTAACACTAACCCAGACGGCTCTGTATCAGGTGGTCCAATGTACTACCTAAGCAAAGGTCTAGCTAAGCGTGGTAACGCAGCGTTTGGTCGTACACTTGCGGTCATATTCTCTGTATTTGCCATTGGTGGATCTCTTGGCGGCGGCAACATGTTCCAAGCGAACCAAGCGTTCAAGCAAGTTGTCGGTGTGACGGGTGGTGATGCGTCTTTCTTGGCTGATAAAGGTTGGTTGTTTGGACTGATTCTCGCTGTGATTGTTGGTATTGTGATCATCGGTGGTATTAAATCTATCGCGAAAGTCACTGAGAAAGTGGTTCCATTTATGGCCACTATCTACGTCGGTGCTGCGCTGATCATCATCCTAATGAACTTCGACCGTATCGATGATGCTTTCTACGCTATCTTTAACGGTGCATTTACTGGTGAAGGTATTGCGGGTGGTGTTATTGGTGTTCTTATCCAAGGTTTCAAACGAGCGGCGTTCTCGAACGAAGCGGGTGTTGGTTCTGCGGCAATTGCTCACGCAGCCGTTAAAACCAAAGAACCGATGTCAGAAGGTTTTGTCTCACTTCTAGAACCGTTTATCGATACTGTAGTTATCTGTACGATGACAGCACTGGTTATCATCATTACTGGTTATCTTGATACAGACACAGGCCTTGCAGGTGTTGAACTCACTTCAGCAGCCTTCGGTAGTGCGATCAGCTGGTTCCCATATGTTCTTGCCATCGCCGTTGTCCTATTTGCTTTCTCTACTATGATCTCTTGGTCTTACTACGGCTTAAAGGCATGGACTTACCTATTCGGTGAAAGCAAAATCGCTGAGCTTATCTTCAAAGTTAAATTCTGTATCTTTGTAGTCATTGGCGCGGCAATGAATCTTGGCCCTGTGATTGACTTCTCTGATGCGATGATCTTTGCAATGGCTCTGGTTAACATTGTTGGTCTTTACATCCTAGTGCCAGAAGTTAAACGTGATTTAGCGGATTACCTTGAACGCTTCAATGCTGGTAAAGTTTACAAAGTTCAACAGCAAGACAAGCAGAAGCTTGCTGAACAGGCAGAGTAATCACCGTTTAAGCAGATTTAATCCTACAGCAGGCCTCGGCCTGCTGTTTCTTTAATTCCAATCATTTATTGTCAGATTTATCCAACCGCTGTCACACCACGTATTATTTCATTATTCACAGCCCGGCCAGTACATGCTTCTAGTTTTAGCCCTAGAGCACGTTAAATAGTGACACCTTTCACTAATTTCCCTCAGTGTGTAAGCTTAACTTTACTGATCAATACACTATCGAATTGCGCAAGTTTTAACATTTTGGTTACACTTAACTCTAACGGCGTACTACAACATTGTTCTCTGCATTGTGAACACTTTCTAGCGTATTAATGCAAGCGTGAGTCACTGGTTAGCAGGTTATGTTTAGAACACGACCAAGAAGTATCAACGAATAATATCTACCTTGACTCGTCAAGACCGCAACATGGTTATCGGGTCATCGTTTGCTGCTCAACGTGCGATCCATTTTGAGTAGCAGTGAGGAGATAGCGATGAATGTTCAGACACTTCCCATGCATCGATTCATTGATCACCACGGTGTATCAATAAATCAACTACCCGCTTGGGCCGATATTGCCACCTTAACCACCTTCTATAAGGACATGGTTCTTACTCGAACCTACGACAACAAAGCGGTCGCACTACAACGCACAGGCAAGCTAGGTACCTACCCTTCACATCTTGGGGCAGAGGCATTTGGCGTTGGTCTTGGCCATGCGATGCATCCGAGAGATGTGTTTATCCCCTACTACCGTGACATGCCCGCAATGTGGGTGCGCGGTATCGCGATGGAGAAAAATCTTCAATATTGGGGAGGCGATGAGCGAGGCAGCGATTTTTATATTGAGCCAAGCGATGGGGGGGTTACAGAACATTGCCGCGACCTTCCCTTCTGTGTGCCTATTGCGACTCAATGTACTCACGCAGTCGGTGTTGCCGCGGCGCTAAAAATTGAAGGACATCATCACGCGGCTGTCGTGACTTGCGGAGACGGTGCGACTTCTAAAGGTGACTTTCTTGAGAGTATCAACTGCGCTGGGGCTTGGAATCTGCCACTGGTATTCGCTGTTAACAACAATCAATGGGCGATTTCTGTCCCACGAGCATTGCAGTGTGCGGCTGATTTCTTGTCCGAAAAAGCCAAAGGTGCTGGCATCAAGGGGATTACCGTCGATGGCAACGACATTGTCGCCATGCATGATACGGTGTTAGCAGCACTTGACCGAGCACGTAAAGGCAAGGGCCCAACTCTAATCGAGGCTGTGAGCTACCGTTTAAGCGATCATACCACTGCCGACGATGCTAGCCGTTATCGTAGCGATGAGGAACTCAACCAAGCGTGGCAGTTCGAACCGATTAAACGCTTACGACTCTATCTTGAAGCGCAACACGCTTGGGACAATACTCAGGAAGAGCAATGGCAAATAACATGCAAGCAACACGTTGAACGAGTGGTCGAAAACTACATCAATCTAGCACCACAAGCCCCCGAATCAGCGTTTGATTACCTCTACGAGCACACGCCTGCTGAACTCAACCCACAACGCGATGCACTAATTAATAAAGCAATGCGCATGCAAGGAGGCAAACATGGCTGAATTAACGCTGGTTGAAGCGGTCAACCTTGCCTTGCATCATGAAATGAATCGCGATGAGAGTGTGGTACTCCTTGGCGAAGATGTCGGTGATAACGGCGGTGTCTTTCGTGCAACTGTGGGTCTGAAAGAAAAGTTTGGCTTGCGCCGCGTTATTGACTCACCTTTAGCAGAAGCGCTAATTGGCGGTGTTGCCATCGGCATGGCGAGTCAGGGGTTACGTCCAATCGCCGAGTTTCAATTCCAAGGCTTTGTTTTCCCTGCAATGGAGCATCTAATCTGTCACGCAGCGCGAATACGTAATCGAACACGCGGACGCTTAACCTGCCCAGCAGTATTCCGCGCGCCTTTTGGTGGCGGTATCCATGCGCCCGAACACCATTCAGAAAGTGTTGAAGCTTTATTCGCTCATACTCCCGGCTTTAGAGTGGTCATTCCCTCTTCGCCACAACGTGCGTATGGATTGCTGTTAGCATCGATCCGGTGCAATGACCCAGTGATGTTTTTCGAACCCAAACGCATCTACCGAACCGTCAAATCGGAAGTCATTGATAGTGGCGAAGCGCTCCCTCTTGATCGCTGTTTTACGCTTCGTAAAGGGCGAGATGTGACATTAGTGACTTGGGGAGCGTGTGTGGTTGAGTCTCTGCAAGCGGCGCAAACCCTCTCATCACAAGGCATTGAGCTCGAGGTTATCGACTTAGCCTCAATTAAACCCATGGACATGGATACTATTTTGCGCTCACTGGAACGAACCGGACGTCTGTTAGTCGTGCATGAAGCGAGTCGAACCTGTGGCGTTGGCGCTGAGCTTTTAGCTCGGGTTGCAGAACAAGCAATGTGTTTACTCAAAGCGCCACCGAAACGGGTCACCGGGATGGACACCATCATGCCGTACTACCGGAACGAAGATTACTTCATGATTGATGAACAAGACATTGTGCTGGCGGCACGCGAGCTCGTGGAGGGCTGGAAATGAAAGCATTCTTATTGCCAGATCTCGGTGAAGGATTAGCTGAGTCGGAGATCATTGAGTGGCACATTAAGGTTGGCGACAGCGTGGAAGTTGACCAAGTAGTATTAACGGTTGAAACAGCAAAAGCCGTAGTCGAAGTACCGGCTCCCCATTCAGGGGTCGTCATTAGCCGACATGGTGAAGCGGGTGATGTGATTAATATTGGCACTTTGCTGCTAGAAATCGAAGAACAACCTGAACGGGTAGCGGACGCAGCGAAAAAATCACATCAACACGATGCCGCAACCGTGGTGGGCAATGTATCTCATACCACTCATCATGTGGATGTCGATAACTTTTGGGTTGGTGGCTCTCATAACTCATCCTCAACTCAAGCCGTCTCCGCACTGCCCTCGGCACGTCTGCTGGCCAAAAAACTCGGCGTTGATGTTAACCAAGTTAATGGTTCAGGCAATCAGGGCATGGTGACTGAAGAAGATATTTATCGTCAAGCAAGAAAACAAAGCCCAGGTACTGAGGTGCTTAAAGGAGCGAGACGCACGATGGTCTCGACTATGTCCGAGTCACACAGCAGCGTTGCCGCCGTCACGATAACTGAAGAGGCAAGTCTGGGTAATTGGCACGACGATGAAGATGTTTCGGCGCGTTTAGTCAAAGCCGTATTACACGCTTGTCAGCAAGAGCCTGCAATGAACGCTTGGTTTGATGCAGAGACCATGACTCGCTGCGTGCACAGTAAGGTCAATATTGGTATCGCAGTCGATAGTAGCCACGGCTTGTATGTACCAGTACTTAAGAATGCCGAACAATACAATGGTGAGCAAATACGACACTGGCTTGATGAGACAGTACAAGGTATTCGCAATCGTCGTATTGGCCGAGAAAGCCTGCAAAATGCCACGATCACGTTATCGAATTTTGGTGCAATCGCGGGTATTTTTGCGACGCCAGTGGTTTCCCCACCGCAAGTCGCTATTGTTGGTGCGGGGCGCATTATTGAGCGAGTGGTCATCCATCAAGGTCAAGCGATTGCCGTCAAAGTAATGCCATTATCGATCACCTTCGATCATAGAGCTTGCACTGGCGGTGAAGCGGCCCGTTTTACCAAGCGATTAGTCGAACACTTGCAGCAACCCAGCAGTTAATCACTTATCTCATCCAATCAAAAGCGCACCACCTAGGTGCGCTTACTTTTGCCAACTGGCTTGATTACACCTTGTCGATAAGCTCTGGTAAAATCTCAAATAAATCGCCCACCAATCCATAATCAGCAATCTCAAAAATGGGCGCATCAGGGTCGCTGTTAATCGCGACTATCACTTTTGAATCTTTCATCCCGGCGACATGCTGAATCGCTCCCGAGATGCCGACTGCAATATAAAGCTGCGGTGCGACAATTTTCCCTGTTTGTCCAACTTGCAGATCATTACTGACAAAACCGGCATCAACCGCCGCACGTGAAGCGCCAATTGCAGCGCCCAATTTATCGGCCAATGTTTCTAACATCGCAAAGTTTTCTTTACTTCCAACCCCGCGTCCGCCTGAAATCACCACCTGCGCTTGTGTGAGGTCTGGGCGCTCAAGATCCACCTGCTCACGCTTAATGAGTTGCGTCAGTTGTGGCCGATAGTCGAGATCGAGTGCCACCACCTCTGCGCGAGCCTCATCGGCAGGGGAGGCTTTGTCAAAAGCGGTCGCACGAATCGTCATCACAACCAAGCTATCTTGGGTTTTCACCCGTGCAAGCGCATTACCTGCATAAATAGGTCGAATGACGGTATCAGCACTTTCAATGGTGACAATATCAGACAACATATCCACATCGAGCAGGGCTGCAAACCTTGGCATGACGTCTTTACCATAACTAGTTGCAGGAGTAACAACATGAGTGTAATTTTTTGCTAGCGCTTGCAAGACCATGGCATGATTTTCCGCAAGACCGTCTTGATAGATGGGTCTGTCGACCATCAGCACTCTGTCGACATCGGCACAATGACTTAAGCTCTGACCTACTTGTTGACATTGACTACCAATCACCAACATGTCGATATGACCGCCAGCTAACTGTCGTAATTGTAACGCCGCAGTCAACGCAGAATAAGTGTCGGCGTGTACATTTTGATTATTATGCTGAGCAAGCACTAGTATATTCAAATGACTCATCGCTTTCCCCTTACTCTATGACTTTGGCTTGATTTTTAAGCTTATCAATCAGCTCAGCAACGTTATTAACTCGAACACCAGCGCTGCGGCTTGCCGGCACCACGACTTCGAGCACTTGATGATGGCTGGTTAACTCAACGCCCAACGAATCCGCAGCCACGACCTCTAAAGGTTTGCGCTTCGCTTTCATTATATTGGGCAATGAGGCGTAACGCGGTTCATTCAGGCGTAAGTCGGTACTGACCACAGCGGGCAAATTCAGTTGTAACGTTTCAAGGCCACCATCGACCTCTCGCGTGACCAATGCTTTATCGCCCTCAATTTCAAGCTTTGACGCACACGTCGCTTGGGACCAACTCGCGAGCCCTGCGAGCATCTGCGCAACTTGATTGTTGTCGTTATCAATTGACTGTTTACCCATTAATACCAAATCGGGTCGCTCTTGACGGACAATCGCATTGAGCAACTTGGCAGTCGTTAATGGCGAGTAAGTCTGGACAACGTCAACATGAATCGCTCTGTCTGCACCGAGCGCCAGTGCGTTACGTAACTGTTCTTGGCAACTTACGCCACCAATCGAAACCACCACCACCTCTTTACACACACCTGATTCTTTTAAACGTACCGCTTCTTCTACCGCAATTTCACAAAATGGATTGATTGCCATTTTTACATTGTCTTGTTCAACACCACTTCCATCGGGCTTGACTCGAATTTTGGTGTAAGGATCGATAACGCGCTTGATCGCAACGAGTACTTTCATTATCTGCTCCATCTAACCGTTGATAGTTTGAGCTTAGTAAAGTTTACGTTTACGTCAACTGTAACTATATTTATCTCATAGGCGATAACAACAAAGGTTTAGTAGGATGGAACGAGAGAGCATGGACTTCGACGTAGTGATCGTCGGAGCTGGCCCTGCCGGGCTAACAGCCGCTTGCCGACTTGCGCAACTTGGGGTAGACAATCAACGGCCAATATCAATTTGCGTCGTCGAGAAAGGGGCTGAAGTTGGCGCACATATCCTCTCTGGTGCGGTGTTTGAGACCACCGCACTCGACGAGCTTTTCCCCGATTGGCGTGAGCGTGGAGCCCCAATCAATACACCCGTTGGCTCAGAGCGACTGCTCTACCTCACTACCCCACAACGCCACGTGCAAGTTCCCGAACTATTGACACCGTTAGCCATGCGCAATCAACAAGACCAATACGTGATCAGCCTGAGTAAACTGTGCCGCTGGTTGGCAGAGCAAGCAGAAAGCCTTGGCGTTGACATTTTTCCCGGCTTTCCAGCCAAAGAGATCTGCTTTGATAAAAACGGTCAAGTATGCGGGGTTATCACTGCCGATATGGGACTTGATAAAGACGGCCAAGCGAAATCGACTTTTCAACCGGGTATTAAGCTCAATGCAAAGCAGACGATTTTTGCCGAGGGCGCACGTGGACATTTAGGCAAACAAATTATTAGTCGTTTTCAGCTTGATGCAGATAGCCAACCACAGCATTACGCTTTAGGCATCAAGGAAATTTGGCAACTCAGCAAAGACGACCCGCGCTTTCAACCCGGACTTGTCGTCCACACCACAGGTTGGCCATTATCGGAATCATCAACCACAGGCGGTGGTTTTCTCTACCATCTCGAAGATAACTTAATTGCGGTTGGCCTGATCACCGATCTCAACTACACCAACCCGTATCTGAGCCCATTTGATGAATTTCAACGCCTTAAACATCACCCCAAATTCGCCGAGCAGTTAACGGGGGCCGAACGCATCGCCTACGGTGCCAGAGCGCTCGCCAAAGGCGGCCTTTTTTCTCTGCCCAAACAGCAGTTCCCAGGCGGACTATTGATTGGCTGTGACGCGGGCACTCTCAATGCAGCGAAAATAAAAGGTTGTCACACAGCCATGAAATCTGGCCTTTTGGCCGCAGAATCTGTATTTATCGCGCTATTAAACAGTGAAAGCCAAGCCAATTATCAACACTTGTTTGAGCGCTCTTGGCTCTATAGTGAACTCAATCAACAGCGTAACTTTCCGGGGGCCATCCACAAATACGGATCTTTGATTGGCGGGGCACTGGCACTGCTTGAACAAAATATTTGGCAGCGCTTAACCGCAGGTACATCGAGTTGGGATATTAAAGATACCCAACCAGACTATGTGGCTTTGTATGAACAAACTCGCTGTAAACCGATTCACTACGATAAACCTGATGGCGTATTAAGTTTCGATAAGCCTTCGTCAATGTATCTCTCTGCTACTTTCCATGAGGAGAACCAACCGTGTCACTTACAGGTAACCGATTTAAACATCGCCCTAGCGCAACATATGACACTATTTAACGAACCAAGTCAGCGTTATTGCCCCGCCGGGGTGTATGAAGTGATCGACGCACAAGGCAAACAAAAACTGCAGATCAATGCGGCCAATTGTTTGCACTGTAAAGCGTGTGACATCAAAGACCCTTCGCAAAACATTACTTGGACACCGCCAGAAAGTGGCGGGCCTAATTACCAGAATATGTAACTTATAACGCGCATTCAGGGTGAATTTAACAGCACAACATAAGACGTTTTTACTTTGTTGGAGTTAAGTTATCCGGCTTGGCTCTTTTGCCGAATTGTTGCTAATTTTCGTCTTAATCGATCACTTTATTAACATCTCAAAATAAATCCATCATTGATTTAAAAAGAGATTCCAATCACATTTTATTCGGTTATAATTCGCGCCACTGCGATTTATGTTGATAAACGCAAACTTAATTTGAAGAAATCGACAGCTAACCGAACCTCGCTAACGAGGGAAAATGAGAGTAATAATGAGCAAGATTGATAAAGCAATGCGAATCCTACTAGCAGGATTTTGTATCAACCTTTGTCTTGGCATCCTGTATGCTTGGAGTGTATTTAACAAAGCGTTAGTCACAGAGTCTGGCTGGAGTGCCGCTGAAGCATCGGCTCCTTATGCAACCGCAACGATCACCTTTTCTATCTGCCTTCTTGTTGCGGGCATCTTGCAAGATCGCATGGGTCCACGTCTGATTCTGATCTTAGGTACTGTACTTACCGGCCTTGGCATGATCGCGTCTGGTTTTGTTAACTCACCGCTTATGCTCAACATCACCTTTGGCGTGATCACCGGTGCAGGTATCGGTTTTGGTTACGCTTGCCTATCACCTTCAGCCATGAAATGGTTCCATGCGTCGAAAAAAGGCATGGTTAACGGCATCATCGCAGCAGGTTTTGGTCTTGCGGCTATTTATCTGGCGCCAGTGACTTCCGCTTTGATTGACAGCATGGGTATCCAAACTAGCTTCTTAGTTCTTGGTATCGGTATCCTTGCTATTGCGGTTCCTTTAGCCGCCACTATTAATAATCCACCAGCGGATTACACCCCTGCTGAGCCTAAACTCAAACAAGGGCAAGCTCCTAAAGTGGTTAAAAAGTCTGATGACCTAACTTGGAAAGCAATGCTAAAAACGCCGCAGTTTTATTCACTGTGGATCATGTATGCATTCGCGGCATCGGTTGGTCTAATGATCATCGGCAATATCACAACTATCGCCAGCGTTCAAGCAAACCTACCCAATGCGGTTTACCTTGCGTCTATCTTAGCAGTATTTAATTCAGGTGGCCGTGTTGCTGCTGGCATGTTGGCTGATAAAATTGGCGGCGTGCGTACTCTACTGCTCGCATTCGTGCTACAAGGCGTAAACATGGTTCTGTTCGCGACATTCAATACAGAGTTCACGCTTATCATCGGTACGGCTATTGCGGCTGTTGGTTACGGAACGCTTCTCGCCGTATTCCCTACTCTAACCGCAGAATTCTACGGTCTTAAAAACTACGGGACTAACTACGGCGTGCTCTACACTGCATGGGGTATCGGTGGTGCCATCGGCGCAGCTGTAGTTGGCTTCTCAATGACTAGCGGCGAAGGTTATGCACTCGCTTATACCGTTTCCGCGGTTATGATGGCGGTGTGTATTGTTCTTGCCGTGATTACTAAGCCGATGACTGAAGCTAAGATTGCGCAACTAAAAACCGCTTAATTAATTGATTTTGAAATAGAAAGGCTTAACCTTAAGGTTAAGCCTTTTTTGTATAAATATAGTATGCCGATGAATTTACGAACATTTTTTATATTAATTCTGATTTCTACCTTCGCAGGGTGCGCCACTTATGCAGGATTCAATTACGATCGGTTGTTTGGCGTTGCCAGTGTTCAACAAAGAGACACTGAAGCCGCTAGTGTAGACAGTCATTTTTTCTTAAATGATGTCAAACCGATTATCGACCATCGCTGTGTGGTATGTCATGCCTGTTACGATGCGCCTTGCCAACTCAAAATGTCATCAGTGCAAGGCATTGACCGAGGGGCGAGTAAAGATTTGGTCTATGAAGGTACTCGTCTCACGGCTACCAAACCACAGCGCCTTTTTGAAGATGCCCAAACCACTCAGGAGTGGCGAGATCTTGGCTTTCACCCAGTCCTCAACGAACGGGTACAAAACCCAACCGCGAACCTAGAAGCTGGGCTGGTTGCGCGTATGCTGCAACAAAAAGAGTCGCATCCGTTACCTGATCAAACTCAGTTACAAGGGTTTGATTTTGCCGTGGATCGCTCACAAGTCTGTCCAACGATTGAAGAATATGACCAATACTTGCAAGACTACCCAACTTGGGGAATGCCTTATGGGATGCCAAACCTGTCAAGTAATGAGTATGCAACCTTGATGAACTGGTTGCAAAACGGCGCGAAGATGAACAAGCCCATCGCGCTCACTGCCGAGCAAGCAGAACTCGTTTATCAATATGAAACGTTACTGAACAAGGGAACTCATAAAGTTCAGTTAACCGCACGTTATATCTATGAGCACCTGTTTTTATCCCATTTGTACTTTTCTGATCTCAACGAAACCACGCCACGTTTCTTTAGTTTAATACGATCTGAAACCCCACCGGGTCAACCCGTAAAACGGATTGCGACACGACGTCCGTATGATGATCCCGGCGTTGAACGAGTCTATTATCGTCTGATTCCGGTCCAAGGCACCATTGTCGATAAAACCCACATGCCCTTTGCCCTAAATCAGGCGCGGATGCACAACTGGAAGTCGTGGTTTATTGATGCAGATTACACCGTTGCGCAATTACCAGGTTATAAACCCGATGTGGCGGCGAATCCAATGACTGCTTTCATCGACTTGCCCGTCAAAGCCCGATTCGAATTTATGCTCGATAACGCGCAAAACACCATCAATGCCTTTATCAAAGGGCCTGTATGTCGTGGCCAACTCGCGCTTAACGTAATCAACGATAGATTTTGGGTATTCTTTCTCGACCCGGAAAAATCCGATATTCCCGAGGTTAATGAGTTTTATCGCTCACAAGCCGATAACTTAAAACTGCCAAGCGAATTAGAGAGTAACACTTTACCTGTCACTCACTGGGTATCCTATTCCCGCCAACAAGCGCGTTACCTTAACGCCAAGTCTGAGTTTGTTAATCGCTGGTTTGCCGGAGGTAAATACCTGACTACCGATATAATCTGGACAGGTAACGACACTAACCCCAACGCTGCGCTAACCGTGTTCAGACACTTTGATAGCGCCTCAGTCGTGCAAGGTTTAGTCGGTGAGCCGCCTAAAACCGCTTGGATTTTGGATTACTCACTAATCGAGCGTATCCACTATTTACTCGTGGCTGGCTTTGACGTCTACGGCAACTTTGGCCACCAGTTGATCACACGCATGTTTATGGACTTCTTACGTCTTGAAGGTGAAAGTAATTTCATCGCCTTGTTACCACAAGAGATGCGCCATCAAGAGCAATCAAGTTGGTATCAAAATCAAAGTACCCAGTTTAGTGACTTTTTACTTCGTAATGTAAAACCGTTTAATCAGCCATCACAGGTGCTTTATCAAAGCGATAATCCGAAAGCTGAGCTGTACAACATTCTTAAAACCCAGCTTAACCCCGTACTAAGTAACCGCTACGAGATTGAACAAACTGGCTTCTCCCCAGCGAATGAAGAGTTGCTACGTTCGATAGACAATATCAAAGGCCAAGGGGTGTTTTATTTGCCACAAATCATGATGTTAATGATTGAATCACAACAAGGTGATGAGCAACTGTTTACCTTGCTCCACAACAATGCCCATACCAACATTTCGAGTCTGTTTGATGAAGAAAGTAATCGAGACCCAAAAAATGATGACCTTACTTTAGTTCGTGGAGTGATCGGCAGCTATCCTTCGGCGTATCTATCTCTCAAGGAACAGCAGATTCCTCAGCTAGTAAAAATGTTGCGCTCTATTAAAAGTGAAGAAGATTACGTTAAGTTGTTGGATACGTTCGCGGTTCGTCGTAGCTCAGACAAGTTCTGGCCATTTAGTGACAAGGTTCATCAATGGTATCGTACCAATCAACCTATCGAATTTGGTTTACTTGACTACAATAGATTTGAGAATAGGTAGAACCGTTCAACTGCGCAGACAACGCAAATGGAGGTAACCATGGGTATTAACGATAGCATTCGAGCGTTGGAACAACAGATCTATGTCGCTTGCTCTGAAGGAGATTACGACACAGTCAATATGCTTGAGCATCAATTGGACAGCTTACGCAATAAAGCTGAGCATCCCTTTGATGACGATCCCAACGCGTCAGAATCGACCATCTTCCCAGAAGATAATCAGTACTAAATTGTCAACGCCCTAGCAAAAGCTGGGGCGTTTTATTTAGCGGCTCTTGTACGATTCTTTATCAATGCCGTGTTTTTTCATTCTTAAGTACAGCTTTTTTCGCGGTACTTGTAGGTAACTGGCCGCGTCACTCACACGACCCGAGTGAAGAAATAACGCATCTTCAATCACCCCCTTCTCATAATCCCCCACCAACTCATCAAGCGGCAACAAAGCTTCCTCTTGAGTGTAGAGTTTTTCTTTACCGGTCAACTTTATGATGCCAACGGCGAACAGTTCCGCCACATTGCGTAGCTCACGCACATTTCCCGGCCAATGATGAGTCCGTAAGATCGACAAGTAACTTGGATCGACTTTCGGCACACTTTTACCAAGCTTAATACAGCTCAACTTGAGAAAATGATGAAACAACACCGCCACATCGTCAGGACGAAAACGCAGTGCTGGCATCTCTATCACGCCTTGATTGAGAACATAATAGAGCTCGGGAACTAACTTAGCCTCAGCAATCAACTGTTCTGGATTTTGGTTCAAGATAGCAATCACCTGCAGCGGCTGGTTGTTTCTCTCTTTTTCGATGATCGCTTGTGCTAACGTGCGTTGGCAAGCTTCGCTCATCAGCTCAATATTGTCTATCAGCCAAGTCGAGGAGGCTTGGCTGCTTATTTGTTGAACAAGCCGTTCACCATCGTTGCAGGCCTCGCTAGTCAGCCTGAACGCATCTTGTCGATTGTTATCGGCCAGATCGTGGATCAATTGCGCCACTAAATGACGGCCCGCGCCCGTCTCCCCCCACACCACAACATGATTTTTAAGTAAAGCAAACTGAGAAATACAATGACGCATCTGCTCTAACTGGGCGGAATGACCAATTAAACTACGATCAATGCTTGAGGCCATCGCTCGCTTTTGCTCAATAAATACTTTGCGAAAACTGAGTTGCTCTTTAACCATTTCCAATAACAGCGCAGGATTAATTGGTTTTTCAACAAACTCACATGCGCCTTTTTTGAGCGCCTCGACAGCCATAGGGATATCGCCATGACCAGTGATAACAATCACTGGAATCCGCTCGTCCAATTGCTTGATTTTTTGCAGCAGTTCCAAGCCATGCATCTGTGGCATATACATATCGAGCAATACCACACCAGGCCAATCCGGGTTAAGAAACTGACTGACAAGAGTCGGGTCGGCAATAGGTTTTGCGGTCAAACCTGCTAACGCCATCAAATGCATATAAGAGTCCAACACATCCTGGTCGTCATCAACCAATAGGACAGAGTAATTAGGATTGTTCATAAGGTAATTCCAAAAGTACTAACGCGCCGCGGCGAAGGCTCGACGCGAGGTAAATGTGGCCAGCATACTTCTCTATCAGTGACCGGCTGATGCTTAACCCAAGGCCAAGACCCACCTCTTTGGTAGTGGTAAAAGGCGTGAAGAGTTTAGTGATAATCTCAGGTTCAAAACCATCACCACTATCTTCAATAGCAATGATGTGATGACTTGCATTACTGTCGAGATGGTAAATAGCAACACAGCGTAACTCGCCATTTGATTCACTGATTGCATCACAACTATTGACCATTAAATTAATCAACACCTGCTCTAATGCCAATGCACTAAAGGTAATGCGTAACTGTGGGTCAATATAGTTGTTAAGCGTGACCAATTGGCGCTTGGCCTTAGTGTTGACTATTGTCATTGCCTGTTCGACCACTTCATGCATCTGCAGCAGCTCTGCCGGCTGATCGCCATCCGATTTTTTTGCAAAGCTGCGTAAGCTTGCTATTACCTTACTCATTCGACTCGCCAACGCGTCCACTTGAGTTAACGCCTTGTTCACACCTGTAAACTCGTTGGCATCACTGGATAGTTTGGCACTGTAAATATACGTCGACATCGCATTTAACGGCTGATTAAGTTCATGCGCTAGACTTGTCATGGTTTGCCCCACCACCGCCATTTTCGCAGCTTGAATGAGTTCACCTTGCGTTTGCTTGAGGTGGCGCTGAGCACGCTCTCGCTCAAGTACTTCTTGTGACAAATGTTGATTCTTTTCGATTAAATCGTGGGTTTTTTCATCCACTAACTTTTCTAGCTCACGCGCGGTCAACTCTTGTTGGGTCACGTTGGTAATAGTGACAATCACCTTGTTAAGCTGTCCATGGGAGAACTGGTGAAAATCAAAGTGTAAGTAACATGGCTCTGCGTTTCCTACACTAAGCGTTAATTCATCTTGCCCTTGAGTGAACAACTTTCCTTCACGGCTAAAGATACGGGCTAACTCTAACTGATTGCCTCGGTCGAGGATCTCCCAAATCGGCTTATGTTCAGCACTTGCTTCTGTCGAGAGAAGACGGCGTGCGCTTAAGTTTTGCGATTCAACATATCCAGCTAAATCACAAGTCAGTAAACTCGCCGAAGTATTATTGATAAGGCTGATCGCATTGGTGCGCTGTATCTCTTTGACACTTTCACCATATTCGATCAATTTTTCACTCAAACGGCCAATTTCGTCCTGGCCATCGACTTGGATTGGATAACCTAATTCCCCTCGCGTAATCGCATCAATACTGGTACTCAACGCGGTCAAACGCGCGACGATACGACGATTGATAAAGTAGTAGGTTAAAAACAGCGACATCAAGATCGACACACTAAAACAAACCAATAGCACCCGATTACCATAGGACACCAAGCTAGCCGTCTGCTTCTTAACATCAATAAAGCTCTTATCAGCAAGAGTAACGATTTGGCCTATCTGCTGATGAATCTCATTGAGCTGGCGATCGATGTTCTGATTCAAAGCAATAATTCTTTGGTTGAGCGTCACTTTATCCAAGATCTGCAAATAAAATAGTCCATCGGGTGCGAGCAAACCTAACAGCTCTTCGTTTAACTGCTGATAGGCGATGGCCGAAGGTAGATTGACAATCACCTTACTGTTCGTCCTCAGCTCATCCAATTTATATTGAATAACTTTGGTCGCGTTATGTACCTGACCAAGCTGCTGCGCTTCCATCACATCGCCAATCATGCCAAACACGTTCGATTCAAGATCAAGAACCTGCTGGATAGTACGCAGTTGTTCAAGAGCGATATTACGCCTTTCCTCAGTGTCATCTCGTTCGATTAACCAATGCAACTCTTGACGAATCGGCGTCAGTTCTGCACGAATGTCTTGCTGTAGCCAATTTAATTGCTCTTTAAGCTTGTTGATCTGCCTTGTTTGCTCAACGCGCTGTAATACGAGATCGCTGTAATGACGCAAGGTTTTTTCCAGCTCAAGGTAGAGTTGAGATAAATTGACGCTGTCGATATCGCTCAAGCCATCTTGCTCATGCTTGCTTAAGGTACGCTTGATTGACTCGATTAAGGTGGATAACGTAACCACCTGATTGTTCAACTCAACCTTATTGGTAATGGTCGGCAAAAGTTGCACTTGGTAACGGATTTCACTGCTGCGACTCTCAAGTAAGTAGCTGGTGTTATATTTAGGCACGCTCTGTTCAAGTAACTCACTCACTTGCCCATCTAGCTTGCTCCAAGTTAACCATGCCACTACGCTCACCACGGTTAGCAGCAACGTAGTACCAGCAAAAGCCAATATCAGCTTAGCACCAATGGTGTTCCACTTTTTCATTGGCTGCGCTCTTGTTGCAATTGGCTGATACGCGTTGCAACTTGAGTCAAATTGGCGTCAAATTGGGCACCAAATCGATAGCCAAACTCAGCCAACATCGCACGCTCCAAACCGCTGGACTCGATGTCATCTGCCATGTTTTTATTCATTGTGTCTGAGTACTGTTTGATTTGCTGCTCAGACATTGGGATATCAAACAGCTGTGCTTGCAACGCTTCGAGTTCTTTGCTGAGGATTGAATTGGCCGACGCCACTTGTTTAAGCATCATTAAACTCAACCACGCGTCTTGCAATTCAGGTAACCGCTTGGTGATAGCCTCGTCAAACATCAAATTGACCAGTTTTTCACGTGCCATCAGTGAGTGAATATCTAAACGGGGAATATCGTTGCTATACAGTGCCGGATCAGCAATCGCATGCTTCGAAAAGCTGCTGGCGAGCATCGTGGTTTGTACCTGTTTCGATAGCAGCAATTCAACAAACTGCTCCGTCACAGCCTTATCTCCGGGCTGTTCAATTACGCCAATGTAAGTCGGCATAAGCGTAAAATCGTGATCGTAGCCAAATTCGACATAGTTAAACTGGTTTGACTGCACCAACGCATAGCTGTCAATCGTCGGGCCAATCGCAAACTGACCTTTGGCAACATAATCGCTAACGCCAAAACTACGTGATGAAATCGTACCTAGATTGGCCCCCACATTAAGAAGGATTGACCAACCTTTATCCCAGCCATAACGCGTTAGGATACTCTCAACCATCATTTGTGTGGTCCCCGAGCGGCTAGGCGTACTCATGGTCAAATGGCCAAAATAGTCAAATGATGTGAGATCAATAAAACGCTTCGGTTTCTTGAGACCGTTGGCAGAAAGGTAGTCGTTATTCCAAACCAACCCTGCCCCCGAGTAACCAACACTGGTCACTTTACTTTGTTCGGGCAACACGAACTGACTCAACCAAGCCGGCAATTCATTAGTAAAGGTTACCGGTGACAATTGATGGCGTTTATTCAACTCTTGCATTAGAAAGGGCGATGAGCTCAATACCACATCGACATCTTTAATATAGCTTTTATTTAGCAGTTGAATCGCAGATTGAGTTCTGCGGTGCATCAGTTTGATATCCACATCTGGATAGCGCTGTTTATAATCCGCAATAAGCTCAGCAACGGGATCACTAGAAAATGTGGTTAAGATAACCAGTTGTTCTTGGCTGGAGAAGCTAATTGGACTAAATAGCCCCATCGCCGTTAGCCATGCCGCATAGATTACCGCGCGTGTACTACAGGTTGCCACGTCACAAAGTCCCTCAAAAATGTGCGTCATTTCAAAATCTGGCAACAAGCTGATAAAAGGCTTGTTGGATGATTGGGTCAAAGCTGACGCAATGCTTCCCCCTCTCTATGCATAATTCTATCAATTTATCGCCAATCGCTCGGTTTAAAGTGCCATATTTAACCCATGCCAATCACTCACTTGAGTCACTTTTGCCTCAAAAGTCCCTTTTTGAAGCTCTAATCACAACTCGACATGATGCTCCCGACAAATCAATTAACGTCATTTATTCGGAGTAAACAACTATGTTTAATTTCTTTAAAACTCGTCCGGACGCCCCCTTGTCCGACGGCAACAAAACCGCCATGCAAGCGCGATTCAAAAGCTACCAATGGCAAGTGTTTCTGGGTTTAGTATTTGGTTACGCGGTATTTTACGTGGTACGTATGAGTTTAGGTGTGGTTAAGAAACCCATGCTTGATGCTGGTATCGTTACCATTGAAGAGTTGGGTATTATGGGTTCAGCCTTCTTCTTTACTTATGCAATAGGTAAATTCTCGAACGGCTTCCTCTCTGATTATGCCAACATTGGCCGCTTTATGTCGTTCTCATTACTGTTGTCTGGCGCGACCGCGATTTTCATGGGTCTTAATACCACGGCCTTTTTCTTTATTTTGCTTTGGGGCTTAAACGGTTGGTTCCAATCGGTAGGATCTGCACCTTCGTGTGTGTCTCTGTTCCAGTGGTTCTCACCAAAGCAACGTGGTAGCCGTTACTCTATCTGGGGTGGATCACGTAACATCGGTGAAGGTATCACCTGGATCCTGACAGCAACACTCGTGAGCTACCTAGGTTGGCAAGCAGGTTTCATTGGTGCTGGTATTGCGGCAATCATCGCAGCACTTTGCATGTTCTTTATTCTTAAAGACCGTCCTCAAACTTATGGTCTACCAGATGCTGCAACAGCATTTGACGAAGAACCAGAAATCAAGAAGACGAACGATCCGAAAGAAACGCGTCGTGCGCAAATCTTCATCCTTAAGCAACCAACCGTATGGCTAATTGCTGCTGCGTGTGCTGCGATGTACGTATCTCGCTACGCCATGTCGTCTTGGGCTGTGCTTTACCTACAAGAGTCCAAAGGTTACTCACTGATTGACGCCGGTTTTGCAATGTCTACTTACCCAATCGCGGGTCTAGCTGGCGCGATTCTATCTGGCATCATCTCTGACAAGGTATTTAACGCTAACCGCCACATCCCAACACTTCTGTACGGTATCGCTAACATTGCGGGTATGTGTTTGATGTTCTTCGGTCCTGATAACCGTGTTATTGACGCCGTTGCACTTGGTCTAATTGGTTTTGCAATTGGTGGACTAGTGGTATTCCTTGCTGGTCTGACTGCTTGTGACCTAATGCCTAAGAACGCAGTAGGCGCGGTAAAAGGTTTCATCGGTTTGTTCTCTTACATGGCGGCATCCGCTCAGGAAATGGTCTCTGCATCACTGATCAAGATTACTGAAGTAGATGGTGTCACTACGTACGACTTCTCCCAAGCACAGTACTTCTGGCTAGCCGCTGGTGTGGTTTCTCTACTACTCGCGCTAACGGTTTGGAATGCAAAAAAAGTCGTTGATATTGACGAATCACACAGTGACCTCAAGCCAAGCACTGCGAGCTAATGACACAGATTGAGGGGCCTTCGTTGGCTCCTCTCTCTCATTTTCTCCCTTTTTTTAATTTGTGTCGTTATAGGTAATATTATGAATAAAACTAAAATTGTCGCGACGCTTGGCCCAGCAAGCCAAGATGCCGAAACGTTAGCAGAAATGATTCGAGCTGGTGTCAATGTCGTACGGCTCAACTTCTCCCACGGTCATCAGCAAGACCACATTGCGACGGCTCTTAAAGTTCGTACTATCGCCAAACAACTGGGTAAACATGTCGGAATTTTGGTTGACCTTCAAGGCCCTAAAATCCGGATTTCATGCTTTGAAGCTGGTGCCATCCATCTAAATCAGGGCGATATTTTTTACTTAGATGGTCAACTGGCGCCTAACGCTGGTAATCAGCAAGCGGTCGGTCTTGATTACCCTCAATTGATTCAGGATCTGGAGCCAGGAAATATTCTGCTACTTGATGATGGCCGCATACAGTTGGAAACATTGGCCGTTGATAAAAAGATGCAAAAAGTCAAAACCCGCGCACTCAATGGCGGTAAGCTTTCAAATCGTAAAGGAATTAATTTACTCGGTGGCGGTTTATCTGCGCCAGCTCTGACCGACAAAGATAAACAAGACATCACCACCGCCACTCTAATTGACGCTGATTTCTTGGCGGTCTCATTTCCGCGCAATGCAGACGACTTACATTACGCCCGCTCTATCGCGGTTCAAGCCGGATGCAATGCGCAAATAGTGGCAAAAATCGAACGTGCGGAAATTGTCACTGATGAAGATTCGATGGACAAAGTGATCGCCGCTTCAGACATCATCATGGTCGCACGTGGCGATCTGGGTGTCGAGATCGGCGATGCACGTCTACCTGCGGTGCAAAAAGCGTTGATTTCACGAGCGAAGCACCTAGGTAAACCCGTGATCACTGCCACCCAAATGATGGAATCAATGATTGAAAATCCTCTACCAACCCGCGCTGAGGTGATGGATGTCGCCAATGCAATCATTGACGGTACCGACGCAATCATGTTGTCCGCTGAGTCTGCGATGGGAAGCTACCCTGTAGAAGCGGTGAAGGCAATGGTTAGAATTGCCGAAGGCGTTGAAGCTGAAAGCGTATGTTCGGGTGCCTGCTGGGAGCAGATTCAACAATTGTGCAGTGACAGCAGCAAAAGCTTTGCTATCTCATCGATGATTTCTGCGGCACGTTCAGAGCAAGCACTAGGCGTTGCTGTCTACACAGAAAGTGGTGAAACACCTTTGTTGATGTCGCGCTGCCAAAGTAAAGCCGTGATATGGGCATTGAGCAATGATGAAAAGCTACTGACAAGAATGAGTATTCTACGCGGCGTAGAGCCTATGTATCTCGACACAACTCATTCATCGTCAGATGCAGCATTAATCGTCATCCCTCTATTGAGTAATGAGCTGGCTAAACGTGGTATCTCGTCACTGCTTATCTCTCGTTTTGAGTCGGTTGAAAACGTCGGTGATATCAACATCAGTCGACTGGTTCAGATCAAACCAAGCACCTGCATTGCTGCCTAACGATGGCAGTTAACTTGCCCTCCCCCACCCTCGCTCCACAGGGATTATAGGGATTTTGGCCTACCTTCGGGTAGGTCCTTTTTGTTTATGACAGTGATCAACACGCCACGTCTATTTTTACGTTAAAGTCTCATCCATACTAAAAACACCGCTTTACAAAGCACGTTTTAACGCTATTATTTGCACGCAAACGATTACCTCACTTTTTGTGTGCTTATTTTGAGGGTTTTATGCTGTCCGATATCGATATCTGTCGTAAGACAATTCTCCAACCCATTACCCAAGTCGCGCACAATGCAGGACTAAGGGATAGTGAATTTCATAGCCAAGGTAAATACAAAGCAAAAGTTGCATTAGATACCCTTAAACGTCTGCAACATCACCCCACGGGAAAGCTTGTTTTAGTCACCGCTATCACTCCAACTCCGCTTGGCGAGGGTAAGACAGTAACAACCATTGGTCTTTCGCAAGGATTGGCTAAGTTACAACAATCCGTGATGGCATGCATCAGACAACCTTCTATGGGCCCAATTTTCGGCGTCAAAGGCGGTGCCGCAGGTGGTGGTTACTCTCAAGTGGCTCCAATGGAAGAGCTCAACCTCCATTTGACAGGAGACATTCACGCCGTGACTGCCGCGCACAATCTAGCGGCCGCGGCTATCGATGCCCGCATTTATCATGAACAACGTTTGGGGTATCAAGACTTCGAGCAGCGCAGTGGTATGAAAGCATTACGCATTGATAGCAAGCGTGTAGTTTGGAAGCGCGTGATGGACCACAATGATCGCGCGCTGCGGATGGTCACGGTTGGGCAAAATGAACCGGACAAAACCGTTAATGGCTTTGAGCGTCTCGATGGTTTTGATATTTCGGCAGCCTCCGAACTGATGGCAATCTTAGCCCTAGCAAGTGATTTGAAAGACTTACGGTCTCGCATTGGTCGTATTGTGGTCGCTTATAACCTCGAAGGCCATCCTGTTACAACTGAAGATCTTCAGGTAGCAGGCGCGATGGCTGTCAGTATGAAGGAAGCGATTGAACCAACGCTAATGCAAACGCTTGAAGGAGTACCGACGTTAATTCACGCCGGACCATTTGCCAACATCGCCCATGGGAACTCTTCGATCATTGCCGACAATATTGCCACCAGGTTATGCGACTATACCGTCACTGAAGGTGGCTTTGGCTCTGACATGGGGTTTGAAAAAGCCTGTAATATTAAAGCGCAGATGTCAGCCAAGGCACCAGACTGTGCGGTCATCGTTGCGACCCTGCGTGGCCTCAAAGCCAATTCGGGCCACTACCAATTAATACCTGGGCAATCTATTCCTGACACCCTATTTGCCGATGACGAGCAAGCTCTTGAGTCAGGGTTTGAGAACCTCAAATGGCACATTAATAACGTCAATAAGTACGGCGTACCAGCCGTAGTTGCGATCAACCGCTTTCCACAAGACAGCGAACATGAATTGCAGTTACTCAAACAATGGGTCGAATCCCTACCAAACAATGTTGCGGTCGCAATTAGTGAAGGCTTTAGCCAAGGCGGTAATGGCACGTTAGAACTGGCGGATAAAGTCATCCAACAATGCACCAAACCATCGATATTCAAACCTCTTTATCACTTTTCTCAGCCCACGGAGGAAAAGCTGATGGCGGTTGCTGAAAGTGGTTATGGTGCAGCCAGTATTACGTTTAGTGACAAAGCTAAGCAGCAACTCGCCGATCTTAAACATCATGGATTTGATAATCTTGCTGTCTGTTTGGCCAAAACACCGATGTCGATTTCAACCGATGGTTCGGTCAAAGGGGTACCGAAAGGCTTTGATGTCCCCGTTCGAGAGCTTAGGCTTTGTGCTGGTGCAGGGTTTGTCTATGCTCTGTGTGGTAATGTCATGACAATGCCTGGCTTACCCGAAAAACCCGCTTTCATGCATCTCGATATCGATGATAATGGCAATATTATCGGCTTAAGCTAATTTGGCGCATGCTAACAGCAAACTAAGCAACATTAAGTACTTGGTTTGCTGTTGATTTGTATCGCCATCCCATGAAGTTAGTCGTGAGATGGTGTACCATGAAATGACAGTCTCTCAACAATCGGACGTTTTCATGGAAGCAGAGCTACTGGAAATTAAAAACTTCCTATCCCAACACCCTCCTTTTGACGAATTGGAAGATGATGTACTTAATTACATCACTAAAAATGTCGAAATTTCCTATTATCGTGAAGACACTCCCGTCATTCACTTCGGTGACGAGATCCACGATTTGTACGTTGTTCGCAGTGGCGTTATTGAGTTGTATCGCCGTAAAGGCGAGTTATACAATCGACTTGATGAAGGCGCGCTATTTGGACAGATGGGCATTTTAACCCGTAATAAAGTACGTTTTCCTGCCAAAGCCATCAAAGATAGTTTGCTCTACTGCATCCCTGAAGCGGTGTTTCAAGAGCTGTATGAAAATCATGAATCCTTTGCCGATTTTGTAGAGGTTGAAAACAACGCTCGCCTGCGCAACACGGTTTCTAGTAGTAATGAACGAAATGACCTAACCACATCCAAATTGCGAACGTTACTCAGCGGTGAAGCCCCGTTCATCCATAAAACAGAGTCGATTCAAAACGCGGCAATAAAAATGGCCGATGAGAATGTGTCATCACTGCTGATTATTGACCCCAATATCACCGATGATGACGAAAGCGATAATAACCCGCTTGTTGGGATCATAACTGACCGAGATCTTTGTACTCGGGTGTTAGCACAAGGCCTCGATCCGGGTGATGATGTCGCGAGCGTGATGACCACAGAAGTCATTTCACTCGACTACAATGCGTACGTGTATGAAGCGATGCTAACCATGCTGCGCTACAATGTCCATCACCTACCAGTGCTCAAAGACAAAAAGCCAATCGGTATTATCGAAGCCACTGACATTGTGCGCTACGAGTCGCAGAACTCTTTGTTGCTGGTGAGTAGTATTTTCCAACAGCAGTCTATTGAAGAGCTCGCCACCCTTGCAGAGCAAGTGAAAGATAGCTTTGTCCGTTTAGTTAACGAAGATGCTAACTCGCACATGGTTGGCAGTGCAATGTCAGTGATTGGCCGCAGCTTTAAGCAACGTATTATTGAACTCGGTGAAGAAGAACTTGGCGAGCCACCCGTACCGTACTGTTTTGTCGCGTTAGGATCGATGGGACGTGATGAACAGTTGTTGGTTACCGACCAAGATAACGCCATTATTCTTGATAACACCTTTATCAAGGAAGAGCATGATGCGTATTTCGCTGAACTTGCCAAACGTGTCTGTGATGGATTGGACAAATGTGGCTACAGCTACTGTACTGGCGATATTATGGCCACAAATCCAGATTGGCGCATGACCCGTACCGAATGGGAAGAGTGTTTCGCTGATTGGATCGACAACCCAAACCCTAAAGCGCTGCTTAATGCTTCGATCTTCTTCGATCTTGATGGCGTCTATGGCCGGCTGAAGTGGGCTGAACAGCTTAATGGATTCATCGTTCGCCGTGCTCGACGCAATAACCGCTTCTTAGCTTGTCTAGCAAGAAATGCGATGAACCGGACTCCACCACTCGGTTTCTTTAAAGACTTTGTGATGGAAAAAGATGGTCAACACAAAAACTCGATTAATTTGAAGCGCCGCGGTACCGCGCCTTTGGCGGATCTTATTCGCGTTCATGCTTTAGCCGTCGGTTCGCGCTCTAAAAACTCGTTTGAACGCCTAGACGATATTCACGATGCCGGAATTTTGCCCAAAGGCAAAGCGCGCGATCTCAGTGACGCGTTGGAGTTTATCTCTATGGTCCGCATTCGCCACCAAGCGTACGATGTAGAGAATCAGATCGATCCAGACAACAATATTGAACCCGAACACCTGTCTGAGTTTGAGCGTCGAAACCTTAAAGATGCTTTCCAAATTTTGAGCAATGCGCAGAACTTCCTCAAGTTCCGTTACTCTGCCAGCAAAAACTTTAAGTGAGGCACTGATGATCAGAAAAATCATGTCCCCACCGTCGATTGATTGGAAAGCCAAGTTCTCGCGGAAACTTGAAGTCATTAAAGATGATGCGTTGCGCAGTTACTACACAGCGGGGGTTCCAGATCCAAGCACGCCATTAAATGAAGTGACTTTTCTGGCGATGGACTTTGAAACCACAGGCCTAGACTCGCTTACAGATGACATCATTACCATTGGTACTGTGCCATTTACGCTCAATCGAATCTTTATCAATCAAGCAAAACATTGGACAGTAAAACCGCGTAGACAATTGGCAGAAGAGTCTGTCATTATCCACGGCATTACTCATTCGGATGTGCTCGATGCACCCGATCTCTCTGCGGTTTATCAAGATGTATTGGCTCAAATGTCGGGGCGTGTCATGGTGGTCCACTACCAGCGCATCGAACGCGAATTCTTTGCCAATGCGTTATTAACGCGAATTAATGAAGGGATTGAGTTTCCAGTCGTTGATACAATGCAGATTGAATCACATGTGCAAAAGAAACATCATGGCGGCATCATCAATAAAATACGAGGCCGAAAACCTGAATCGGTTCGGCTAGGCGCCAGTCGCACTCGCTATGGTTTACCGCTCTATACCCCGCATCATGCTCTAACCGATGCGGTAGCAACTGCTGAACTACTTCAGGCGCAAATTGCCCATCATTACGATGCTAAAATGCCAATTGGACAGTTGTGGATTTAATGCTTAAATAGTGGAGATAAAAAAGGGGGCGATACATCATCGCCCCCTTTTTCGTATGTTTAGCACAACCGGTTAGCGGCGCTCTGTTCTCATACCCATGATCAAACTGACACACATCAGCAAGAGTACAAAGGTAAATGGTAGCGCAGTAGAGATTGCCCCTGCCTGCAGCGCTTGAACCGCTTCAGAACCACCAACCCATAGCAAGGCAACTGCAATCGCCCCTTCCATGAAGGCCCAGAATATACGCTGAGTGACTGGTGCATCTACTTTACCACCAGCCGTGATACTGTCGATAACCAACGAGCCAGAGTCCGAAGAAGTAATAAAGAACACCAACACCAACACGACGGCAATGATTGACAGAATTGAGCCATAAGGCAGAACATCAAACATCTGGAACATCGCAAGCGAAACATCAGTTAAACCGTTAGTACCAAGCTCACCGACATTGTTCATTACTTGGTCAATCGCCAAACCACCAAAGGTCGACATCCAAATAACCGTCACAGCCGTTGGAACCAGTAGAACAGCAGTAATGAATTCACGTACTGTACGACCTTTTGATACACGAGCGATAAACATGCCCACGAATGGTGACCATGAAATCCACCATGCCCAGTAGAATACTGTCCAGCCTTGGAACCAAGCTTCGTCTTGACGACCATGCGGGTTACTCAGCGGGATTAGGTTTTCTACGTATGCCATAAACGTCGTACCGATGTTACCAAGTACAATCGCGTAGCCAATCAGGGCAACCATAATCAGTAGCAAGAAGGCGATAACCATATTGATGTTACTGATCACTTTCACACCACCGTCAATACCACGCACAACCGAAACGACGGCGAGTAAGGTAACAACAGTGATAACGATAACTTGCAAGCCAAGACCAGAGTCAAGGCCAAACACATGGTGAATACCACTTGCTGCTTGTTGTGCGCCTAAACCCAGTGATGTTGCCAAGCCAAACAGAGTGGCTAATACCGCGAGAATATCGACAATATGACCTGCCCAACCCCAAGCGCGATCGCCTAAAATCGGGTAAAAAATTGAACGAATTGAGAGTGGTAAGCCTTTGTTGTAAGCAAAGAACGCTAGTGAAAGCGCCACAACACCGTAGATAGCCCATGGGTGAAGGCCCCAGTGGAACATGGTCGCGCCAAGCGCTAATCTTGCAGCTTCCGGCGTATTCGCTTCTACGCCCAGCGGCGTTTCATACCAACCAGTGAAGTATGCAACAGGCTCTGCCACACTCCAGAACATCAGACCGATGCCCATGCCTGCTGCAAATAGCATCGATAGCCAAGAAATATACGAGAAGTCGGCGGTTGCGTCAGTCCCCCCCAAACGGATTTTACCATACGGTGACACCACTAACGCCAAGCAGAAGATCACAAAAATGTTGCCAGACCAGATAAATAACCAGTCAAAACTGCCAATGATCTGCCACTTGATGCCATCGAGCGTCGCTTTCGCTGACTCTGCATCCATTATTAACACAGCGATTAAAAACGCTGCAATCAGACCCGCACTCCAGCCAAAGACCGGATTGTGCACATCGAAACCCCATTTCTGTACATTATCTTGACCGACCGTATAGTCGGTACTATCGATACTGTACTTATCTATGCCTTTAGTCATTTTTCCTCACTACCTCTAGTTTCAAATGCACAACAGATTGCCAACGTAGAAATCATTAGAGTTAAAATGATAATTTTAATACTACAATCTGATACACCTCTCATTATTTTACTCACATTATCGTTAAATTCCAGCAATGCGCTATTTTTTAACCATATTTTCTTAAATTAGCATAACGAAAGACCAACATTTAACCAATGCACTAGTACTTTATCTGTTGTAAATTTTAGTACACTAAACATGAGCCCTGTAAAAAAAAGTCTGAAAATCGGACCGACCACTGCTGTTTGTTGAAATAGAGGCTTTTTTTCAATGCTCGATTAAGGTATTTTGCGTTGCTTTCATTATCATTATAAAAGACAGTACTTAAGGATCTGAATTGGAAAAGCATGAAGAAGTCCTTATCTCGATTCGCCAAATTATCCGTGCGATCGATTTACACTCAAAGAAACTCAGCAAAGAATCGGGACTAACAGGCCCTCAGTTGATATTAATGCGCTCAATTCGCGAGTTGGGTGAAGTAACCATTCGTCAACTGTCTGATCATACGAATATGAGCCAAGCAACCGCGACAACGATACTAGACCGCTTAGAACGCAATGGCCTAGTTCAACGTGTTCGCAGTAACAAAGACAAACGTAAAGTTCATGCTCACCTTACTGAGAAAGGTAACGTGTTACTCAGTCAAGCCCCAATGCCACTGCAACAGAGCTTTATTACTAAATTCCAACACTTAGAAGAGTGGGAGCAGTCGCTTCTGCTTTCGTCTGTTCAACGCATATCTTCGATGATGAATGCAGAAGAATACGACGTAGCGCCAGTTTTGGAAATTGGCAGTATCACACAACCAGAATATAAATAAGGACATTTGCTTTCACGCCCCTTTACGCTTACGTTTATTGAATAAAATTGTCAGTAGAGAGAGCTGGATGGGAAAGCATGAACCCTTACCTGAACTAACCGACGAGGCGATTCTCGACTTAAAACAGCAAAAGCGCGTTTTAAAAGTTATCGCCTCCATTACTCTAGCTGTTTTTATACCTCTTGGGCTTAAAAACATCCTCATCGGCGAAGTAATACTCGGCGTCGTGTTACTGACATTCGAAGTATCTTTATTGCTCGAGATCACTGCGATTATCTACAATCGCAAACGTTTACTCGGTATTTACCCGCCACTTATCTTGCTGATTTTCTCCGCCGTTCTCGCTGTCCGAATATTTGGAACGCTTGCCACGTATTGGCTATTTCCTGTAGTGATTGCTCTAGTGTTTCTTGTTCCCCACCGAGACGCGATTGTCGCCAATTTTATTTTGATTTCAGGTTCTGGATTCGCAGCTTTAATGCACCAACATTCGGAAATCTCCATTCGTTATATTGTTGCCCTTATTGTTACCGCGATTATCGTTCATATCGTCGTAAGATCAGTGCGCGAACTACAACTCGAGCTCAAACGTCTTCTCGTCACCGATGCGATGACAGGAGCCTATAACCGCCATCGACTGCAAGAGTCTTTGGTAACGGCTCGCGATATGTATCAATACTCAACCATTGCCATCATTGATGTGGATAATTTCAAATACGTAAATGATACATTTGGTCACGACATCGGCGATAATGCTCTAGTGCAGATCGTTGATCTTATTAACCAACATACCGAACATTCGGAATTGCTTTTCCGCTTAGGTGGTGATGAATTTTTATTACTTTTTTTAGGCAAAGACCAAGTTGACGTTAATCACACCATGCAATCCATCACTCGTGCAGTACGTCTATTACAAAACGAGCAAAACTTACCTCTAACTATCAGCAGTGGCATCGCTCAATCAGTTGGTGATGAGAACACCAAACAGTGGCTGAAACGGGCAGACCAAGCGTTATATCATGCGAAACAGTCAGGCAGGGACCAAGTCTGTGTTGCTAGGTCTGAACACCAAGTAGATGTTGAAGAAGAGTGTTATCCAATCGCTAAAAGTTCGAAGACGCATTAAAGATGGGCAATTCGCTACCACCTTTAACCTGACGTATCGCTAAGTGAGTATGGATGTCTTTAACGTTTTCAAGTCGCTGTAGCTTACGGGTGAATCCTTCATACCCCAATAGATCATGGCTGACCACTTCAAGTAAATAATCATATGCCCCCGAAACCACATGGCAACTGATCACCTCATCCATATCTTGAATCGCGCACTCAAACTCATCAATACTAGTGGCTTGGTGATTACTTAAGCTCACTTCGACAAACACCGTCATACCAACACCAATACGATCTTTATTCAAGTAAGCCCGATAACTGGCAATAATACCGGACTCTTCTAGCCGCTTGATACGCCTTGCACAAGGTGATGCCGACAACCCGACCTTATCGGCAATATCGGCAGTGGCTTGACGTGCGTCTTGCTGCAGCAGTCTTAGGATATGTTTATCTATACGATCCATCTCTTTTCGCCTTTTTCACGCGCCAACAACACTTTAAACGCGACTTTCTACTAACAACTCATAAAATCAGGACTAATATTGCCAGATATCGGCTTCATTTTCGCACCATAATGTTAACAAATTCAATTTAGCTCACGGATCGATATGCTTTCTGGTTACTTGGCAATGTTTACCACATTACTACTTTGGTCAGGTTTTTTTCTTTCGTTACGCAGTGGAGCGCATTCGGAATTAATGACCGGCGACATCGCTTTAACTCGCTTTATCATCCCTTGTTTGATCTTATTACCGATTGTCTACAAGGCACGAGCCAACATTGCCGTGATTCCAAAACGTTACTTGCTAGGTATGTTTGTTGGTAGCGGTCTGCCTTATTTGATGGTAGCGGGGACAGGAATGCAATATGCGCCAGTTTCTGACGGCAGTGCTCTTGTTCCTGGCACCTTGCCTTTGTTCGTTTCCGCCATCGCTGTACTACTGTTTAAGCAGCCGTTAAGTTCTCACCGAATCTTTGGTTTAGTCTTAGTCATCTCAGGCATAGCCACTTTTTTATCGCAGAGTTTTTCTAATATGAACGACGGCTTACTGCAAGGGCATTTACTGTTTTTGCTTGGTAGTGTCATGTGGGCAACATTTACCATTTGTGCGCGAGTCTCTAACCTCGATCCACTCGCCGCTTCTGGGCTGGTATCATTACTTTCTAGCCTATCGTTAGTCTTACTGGTTTTAACTGGCGGTATTGATAGCTATCTAGTCACTCAATCTCTGTCGGCTTGGCCATGGCAAGAGTTATTTGGTCATATGATGTTACAAGGAATAGGCGCCGGGTTAATTGCCGCTTTTACCTACCTTCATGCTATCTCTGTGTTAGGAGCTGAACGAACGGCAGCATTTGGCGCCGCAACACCCGCCATCGCGACCCTGCTTGCTATTCCAGTGTTTGCTGAGTCTCCATCGCACTTAGGTTGGATTGCATTAGGGTTAATCTGTTTTGGAAGTTTAATCTCGAGTAATGTTTTACTTAAGAAGGATACGTCTTTGCACTATCAACCCCCATCATTTAAAAATTAATCGACTTTGATGTTGGTTGGCGATACAGGTATAGTCCTGCCGGTCTTTGTTGATTTGGAACACCTGATTTGAAAACGCCTTGTATCGCAGCCTGCAAAAATAATCATGGTATCTGCAGTGGATGCCATCGCACCATGAATGAAATCGTTAACTGGCGTCATTTTTCTGATGCTGAGCGAGATACGGTCATCACTAATATTCAGCGACAGACGTCAACCCATCAATGCCCATCGTGCCATGCGCCAGCACAATGCGATATTAGTCAAGGTAAGGCCACTTGTTGGTGCTTTGAGGTAGAACAGCGTGACACATCAAGCCTGGTTGAGAATAGCGCCTGCTTGTGTCGACAGTGTTTAACCGCGCTTCCTCTGGCATAAAAACTCACCACATTCTGCATGATTATTTTCATTAGTTTATCTAATGGAAAAGTAAAATTTTTATCTTGTTTAAGATCACGCTTTTTGATTGCGAGTTACTGTAACTCGCTCTAATATCTCGCGCCTAAATAGTTCCCTATTTGATTTAATTCATTAGCCTAGCTTTGCAAAGGCTCTCTTTTTTACGCTTTGAATTTAGGTGTAGTAGAAAATGTCAGCGTCGTCTCAAGTGATTAAACTCGTGTTCCTTATCGCTATTTTGACAGCAGTGGGTCAAATGACTCAAACCATGTATGTACCTTCAATTGGTTATATGGCGAACGAGTTTTTGGTCTCGCCTGCCGCTCTTCAAGCGGTAATGGCGTGTTATTTGATCCCTTATGGCTTCTCACAATTTATCTACGGCCCAATGTCTGATCGCTTGGGTCGTAAGCCGATTATTATTGTTGGCTTGTTGATTTATATTGTTGGTTCTTTGCTAACTCTATTTGCCCACAGCTTTGAATGGTTTCTGGCAGGCAGTTTTGTTCAAGGGTTAGGCATTGGTTGCGGTGGTGCGATGTCACGTACGTTAACTCGCGATTTGTTTGAAGGTGCAGAGCTACATAAAGTAAACAGCTTGATCAGCATGTGTGTGATTTTTTCACCACTGTTAGCCCCCGTATTAGGTGGTTTCTTAACCGAAAGCTTTGGCTGGCGTTCAAGTTATATGTTCTTGGCACTCTTTGCGATTGCAGTGGTGATTACGATGATGACTAGTTTTATCGAGACATTGCCGCGTGAAAAACGCCGCTATGAGAAAGTCAGCCATAGTTATAAATTTGTGTTGTCTGATCGTCGCTTTCAAGGCTACTTAATCTGCCTAGTTGCGACCTTCTCAGGCATTGCTATCTTCGAAGCGGCAGCAGGCGTATTGTTGGGAGGTGTGCTTGAGCTACCTGCAACGACCGTTAGCCTATTATTTGTATTGCCGATCCCGGGCTACCTATTCGGTGCTGCGCTTTCAAGCTATATTGCGGCTAAATACGATGAGAAGCGTGCGATGAGTGTTGGGCTTCTAGCGACAATGGTTGGTGCACTAATTGTCTTGATCCCAGGTTTGATGGGTGAGACTACCGCGCCCACATTGATTGGTGGCGCGACACTCTATTTCTTAGGTGGTGGAATTTTGTTTCCAGCCGCTACGACTGGCGCGCTATCGCCCTTGCCTTATCACGCAGGCACTGGCGGTGCATTGTTGGGTGGTATGCAAAACTTAGGCGCCGGTTTAGCGACACTTGCAGCATCATTAATTCCGGCACCAAACCAGATGCCGCTAGGCGCATTAATGCTGATCATGTCGTTCATCGCCCTACTCGGCTTGCTGCGCGTATACCGCAAAAACGACCCGTCTAACGAGATGCCTTTGGCGATATAGATGGAAGAAAGGAGCTCATCGAGCTCCTTTTTATTTTTGATTATTGAGTTTGACTACCATTTTTTCATCAAGCGCCCAACAAGATTGGGGTGATAGGCCCAGCTATGATCAAATAGGCTCATTAACTCAGGATTACCGTATTTCGATAAACTGATCGCATGAAAGCGGTTTTTGGCTTTTTTGAGCTCGGCGACTTTATCAACCATCTGCTGAGATTGCTTTGGCGCGATAAAGTCTGAAATGACCACCATATCGGCATTTTTATATTTGCCACTACTCATCAACTCAATGGATTTAAACAGCACTGGCTCTAAATCGGTTCCGCCATGGAAGCTATAGCTTAAAAAATCACTCGCCTCACGAAGACCATCTTGCCTTGTCAACTCATAAGTAATTTGCTCAGTAGAAAACAGCATCACATAACAATCTCGATCTTCTGCCAGTGCAATTTGCATTAACGCATAAGCCATCGCCTTTGCACACTGTTCTGGGAAGCCACTCATCGAGCCTGATGCATCAACACATATAATGAACGGTCCTTTCTCAACATCAACTTGCTTATTATCTGGTTGCTGAGCGCGGATCTTTCTTAGCGTTCTCGACTTTCCTTGCATGCGATAGTTCATTAAACGCTTATCGACTAAGTGTTTATAGAACACGACTTCTAACTCAGGATAAGCAAGGAATAAAGTTTCATTAGGCAGTAACTTGTTCAGATCATCGCTTTCATGAACGCCGACAATATCATCTGTCGCTTCATCTGACTTTTCTTCCACCATCTGCAACTCTTCAGCTGGCGCACGATTAAGCTCGGGATCATCAACCTGCCCTGCCATACGTCCAAGCTTTTCCGCGATCTCTTGTAGTCCCTTATTTTTCGCCAAAAATTCTGCATGGCGTTTCATCACCGTGAGATCGCTCTTACTCAATTTTGCCGATGCCATATCCCACAGTCTGCCTACGCTCGCTTGGTCTCCTTCTTGCGTGACTTTATCCATGTTTTTCATGGTTTCCATCCGCTGATAGAGATCTTTAAGCACTTTTTCTTGGTTCGCTTTTAACTCACTCAATTGGGCCTGGCGCAAGGCATCCGACAAACTTTGGTACCATTGATCGCAAAAATAGTGTGGCAACATTGGGTTATTAATCCCTTTGTTCTTTTCGATTAAACGCCTCGCTTGAAGATAAAAGGCAGAGTGCCACTCAAGCTTCCTGATCACATCAGGAATACGCTCAAAAAACTCTGATTCATTCCAATAAATAACCTCTTGATATAAAGCTATCTCTTGTTGAAATCGTTCTGTCTCACACACTTTAGTAATGCGTTTTTTAACGCTACCACGCCATTTGAGAAGGTGGTTTTTGACCGATGACTTGACGCCCGGGTTTTCCGCCACCATCATCACTTGTGACCGAGCCATCAGTTCATTCACTGCACTATCAAGCATGCCGGAATCGGCGATTGCTAAAACTAGGTTTAGACCATCTGCTCCTAACATATCGATTCCTTACGCGAAGAACTGGTTAAGGTTTTTAAAGCGAAAGGCGGTATGCTCACACTCTGTTTTGGTCGACTCCAGAACCTGTTGCAGCTGCTGTAAACTTGCTTCCATAATCCGAGGCAGCTCTTGATCAATAAAGCTATGCGGTAGAGCGCCGTGGAAATTTGCACGCACTTTTCTCAGGTGATGTTCAGCCGTTTCTAGCTGGGCCATCGCTTGCTCACTTCTGCTAACCCACTGTTGGTAAAGTGAGTCATCAAGACCGGCATTAGTCACTAACGACACTAAGACAGCGCGGTTAGCAATGTCTTTAATCACTAAGTTACTTTCAGCATCTAGCTCAAAGCGCAGTCGACACAAATTGCTATTTTGATTAACGTAACCATACACGTCACCTTGGCCATCTTTGATCACGCGCTCTAGATCATTTTTTGCGATATACACCCAGCGGCTATCACCTTTCTCAGATTCAGACACCGATAAATTGCTTTGCAACAGTACTAACTTAACTAAATCAAACGCGCTGCCGACTTTATAGCTTTTAGCCTGTGAAATATCGTAGCTATGGATTTGTTTTTTAAGCAGCCCTGTCGTCGATTCCATCGATACCGTAATGCCAAATTGCGATTCCAATTCATCTTGAATATCGAGCAATTCTTCACGACACAATGTGATTTGTTGTTCGACATCTTGTTGATCGAAGGCGTGGTGTAACGCGAACTCTTTCACCACATTTCGCACCACGTCACGTGATTCAGGGCTGTTCCATAAGCAGTCTTGTAGAAGCAGTAAATCTAGGGGGTTAATCGCGTCGCGGCCATTGAAATAGGCGCTGGCTTTCAGTAGTTTGACCGCTTTCTTCCAACGGCGATCAGACACATACATATCGGTATTGGTGCCATCGAGACCCGTTATCGACGTGGTTGCATTCTCAAGCAGGTCTTTTAGTTCAAATAGCTTCTCAAACACCTCATCAGAGAGTTCGAGCTTGTCGAGCTCGGCTTGCCACTGATGATATTCTTGATCGGTAATCGCCAGTCCTGGTGGAATCGTTGCTTCTTGTGACGTCCCGACAGTGAGCATCGATTTAAAATTTTGTTTGTTTTGGATGCGATTAACGAACACACGGACCAACATTCGATCATAAAGCGCTTCAAGCCCACTGTCTTCATCTGGAAGTTCATTCGAGGCGGACACCAGTAGACGCATTGGAACGCGTTCAATATCGCTGCCATTTTTGAAGGTTTTTTCATTAACAACAGTAAGTAGTGTGTTAAGAATCGCCGGGCCAGCTTTCCAAATTTCGTCTAAAAATACCACTTGTGCGGTTGGCAGATAACCTTCGGTCAGACGTAAATAACGGCCGTTGTCTTTCAACTCTTGAATACTGAGCGGTCCAAACACCTCTTCTGGTGTCGAGAAGCGTGTCATTAAGTATTCAAAGTAGGAGGAATTATCGAACGCTTGAATCAGTCTTTTTGCAATCAAGCTTTTTGCAATGCCAGGAGGGCCCAAAAGGAAAACACTTTCACCCGCAAGCGCGGCAAGTAAGCAGAGTTTTATCGTGTCTTCACGCTCATATACACCATCAGATAACGCTTCAGCAAGCTTATTAATTCGTTCAGAGAGTAACGCTTTTTGCGAGTGAGAGACTCGGCTGGTACTCATCATATATCGGCTCTCCTAACGTAAAGTAAGTTTGTATGTAGACACAAATTTATACATTTGTTATCACTTTGTTACAAGTGTAATTTGAAAATTGGCCGTTCTTTATAGCAGAACTACTTTCGTTGGTATCAAATGAAACCTTTGTTTGCAAATTTGAGATGTGAATCACTAACTAGTGCAACCGTATGCAAGAATAACGCTTATTTTGACTTTATCTCCCTGACACGAAAAGTTATGGTAAAGCTCGTCTAGCGTGAGGACTAAAATAATAACCATATGGAAAACAACATCACCACACTCCATCAATGGAAACGTATCGCACTTGTCGAAGAGTCGGTGGCTCTGCCCAATGGCAAAACCATCACTCACACAACCATCTCTCATCCTGGCGCTGCGGTTATCTTACCGATTAAGCACAATGGCGAGATTGTTGTGGTCAATCAATTCAGGCCATCATTAAAAAAATGGCTGATTGAACTGCCCGCGGGTACTCTCGAAGCGCAAGAGCCGATTGAGTCGTGCGCGCTACGTGAATTAGAAGAAGAGACTGGTTACAGTGCCGAAAGCTTGATCCCAATGGGACAAGTGACGCCAATGGCAGGCTTTTGCGACGAAATACAATACCTCTTTGTCGCCAAAGGGCTCAGTCGTACACAACGCTATTCATGTGATGACGATGAAGTGATTGAAGTACTATCTCTTACCATCGACACCTTAGAGCAAAAGATAATCTCCGGTGAGATCACCGATGCCAAAACCATCGCCTGTTTGAGTAAAGCCAAGCTGTGCGGCTATATTTAGGAGTGTAAATACAATGGATTTTCGTTCAGATACCGTAACTAAACCAACTTCGGCAATGCGTCAGGCAATGGCTGAAGCCCCTGTTGGTGATGATGTCTATGGTGACGATCCCACGGTTAACGAGTTAGAACAATGGGCAGCAAAGCGTCACGGTTTTGAAGCTGCCTTATTTACCACATCAGGAACACAAGCCAACCTACTTGGTCTGATGTCGCATTGTGAGCGCGGTGACGAATACCTTTGTGGCCAGCAAGCTCACAACTACAAATACGAGGCAGGCGGCGCAGCGGTCTTGGGCTCAATCCAACCTCAACCGATCGAAAATAATCCTGACGGTAGTTTAGATTTCGCCAAACTTAAAGCTGCGATCAAACCCGATGATTGTCATTTTGCTCGCACTAAGCTCTTAAGCCTTGAAAACACCATTAATGGCAAAGTGCTTCCGCTTAGCTACTTGGCCGAAGCGCGCGAATTTGTCGATACTCACGGTTTGTCTTTGCATTTGGATGGTGCACGCGTCTATAACGCCGCCACCGCACTCGATGTGGATGTTAAAGAGATCGCTCAATATTTTGATTCGATGACGGTATGTTTATCGAAAGGGCTAAGTGCCCCTATCGGTTCACTGCTGCTAGGTAACCACGAATTTATTGCCAAAGCACGTCGATTAAGAAAAATGGTTGGGGGCGGTATGCGCCAAGCCGGCATTCTAGCAGCGGCGGGCAAACTGGCCCTTACCGAGCAGGTTGAACAGTTGAAACTCGATCATCAAAACGCGCAACGCTTAGCTTTGGGTCTTAGTCAAATTGATGGCTTCAAGGTCAACCCCGATCTGGTGCAAACCAATATTGTCTTTGCCAAACTTGATCAACATATCGACATTAATCAAATCGCAGAGCAACTGGCAGAAGATGGTATTACCATTTCTCCAGGAAATCCGATTCGTTTTGTCACCCACAAAGATGTCAGCAGTAACGATATCGATACACTGTTAAGCAAACTTGCGGTGTACTGCAACTAAAAACTATCTTATTGGGATTGAGCTTCCCCTAGGGGGAAGCTTTATTGTTGGGTTAGTGTCACTTATTGAGAATAGATGATAATGATTCGTAGCCTAGTTCTGTTATTTTTTATCCCTTTTGCTACCCTAGCAAATACCCCGTTTGGTGACCCAGAGTTGGGTAAAATCAAAGCGCCAAGCTGTGTGTTCTGTCATGGAACCAATGGTATTGCTACCAACCCAAGCTACCCCAACCTCAACAACCAGAATGCTCAATACCTTTACCAATCAATGCAAGCCTATCAACAAGGTAACCGCCAAGGCCCACTCGCCGAAATGATGGCCGCACAACTGTCACGCTTAAACGACCAAGATTTAAAAGATGTCGCAGCGTATTTTGCCAGTCAAGAATAACAGACCGAGACATTCCCTTCACTGCAGTGGCTGTAATTAGATTTTGGACAACAGTCAATGTGTTCAATCGTGCGAACACGACCACTGCGGACCACAAAAGTATCTTGAATATTAAAAACGATTACAAAAAGATAAAAATATTTATCATTGCTAAGTTTTAAATTTGAACAAGTTGCTTTGAAAGCAAACACTTTAATTATCCAATTGATTTATAAAGAGTATTAACATTATTTTATTTCTTATCCGCACCTGATGAAATGAAACTAGTGGCATATATGTTATAAGGCTTATTTCTTAGAAGCGTCTATTTTGAAACTGTAAATTGGAGAATAACATGTGTCATGGTCCTAGTTTAGAAAGTGCGATTCAGAAAAGTGAAGAGGCGAAGAAAGCGGTAAATGAAGCGGTAGCTAAAGCACAAGCGGCTTTAAAAAATACCGAAGAAACGGCCAAGGAGTATATTCAAAGCCATACAAAAGGCATTTTAGAAGTTGAGTCTGTGAATAATCAATCTTACTCAAAGTTTTCAGATGAATTTAACTTAGATGCACTTGATGATGTGGTTGATGGTATTGTGAAAGTCGCACAAGATTACCTGACCTCTGATGAAGATCCGACAAAAGCGGCGGGTATGGCTGCAGACATTGGCTCAGTCATTAAGTCTACGCTTGCCCTAGCTGCCACAAGCTCCAGTACCACTGAAAAACTTCAAGTGGTATTCAACCATATTGTAACTGACGATAAAAACTATGCGGTTTACTACGCTTGCAACTCTATGACTGTGAATGCAGAAAATGCGTGGGGTAATAAAGAGATAACTGTCGTATCCAATATGTACATGTTTGCTGAAGTAGAGCCTAATCCGGAGGTTACTTACGCAAAGATCCTACAAGAAGATCTGGATGCCTTGGATAAGGTGAATAAGCAGTATGACGATGCGATCGTTTCTGCTAACTGTGAAGCTGAACTCGATGCATTAACATTTCGCCAAAACAAGATAAGTATACTGAAAGAAAAAATTGAGAAAGACCTTCACGATCTTGGCACTCCTGCATAACACCCAATTTAAATTTGGATTTTGGTAGAGCGCGCAATTTCTTCGTTTATTGCGTTATTACAACACAGATCCTCATCTGCCAATAAAAAGAGCTGACATTCTCAGCTCTTTTTGTGTTTATGTTCTGTACAGCACTTTCACCACATGCCAGCCAAATTTGGTTTTGACTAGGTGTGGTACTAGCGTTTCGCCCGAGAAACAAACCTTGTCAAATTGAGGCACCATTTGACCGCGACGAAACTCGCCCAAATCGCCTCCGCGCTTGCCAGATGGACAAGTGGAGTACTTTTTCGCCAACGTTTGAAACTTAGCGCCTTTTTTAAGCTGCTTGATGATGTCTTCAGCCTGCTCTTTATGTTTAACCAATATGTGCAGTGCTGCTGCTGTGTTCGCCATAATTTTTCTCAGTAAAACTTCTAACGGCGCGAATTGTACCCGATTCATCGGCATTTGTTCACTCAAACCGTACGATGATTGCACTGTTTTGCCTTTGTTCCTGACAGTTGGCAACAATTTTGATATTACTCCATTGATCATCGACCCAAATCCGTTACCATTTAACTAACTAAGCGGAAAAATGAGCACCTCAATGGCTAAAACAGTAAGTAAGGCAAACCAATCTCAAGGCATGCTGATGTTTACTTTAACCAACAGTAAACAACTTTTTGCAATTGGTACGTTAAAAGTACGAGAGATCGTACCCTATCAGCCTACAACGCAAATTCCGTACTCTCACCACCACGTGATTGGCACTGTAACGATCCGCAACAAAACCATTCCGGTGATCAATATGCCTGCGGCAATTGGCTTTCGTCCAATTCAACCAGAGGAATACAGCTCTTGTTACCTGATCGTCACCGATTGTTTGCGAACGATTGTGGCCTTTATGGTTCGTTCTATCGAAAAAATCATCGACTGTGATTGGAAAACCATTGAATCGGCGCCTAAAACGGCGGGTAATGATGTGTTCGTTACTGGCATAACCCGCTATAATAACCAGATAGTTCAGATGCTTGATGTTGAGTTGTTACTATCCAAAATTTATCCTCAATATGAATCAACCAACATTCCAATGTTGACCGATATTGAGCGCGAGCGCCTAAAAGCACTACGAATTCTCCTTGTTGATGATTCTTCTATCGCTCGTAAACAACTCGCGGATGCACTCGACAGCATTAACATTTCCTACCAAATTTGTAATAACGGTCTTGATGCCTTAACCCTGATGCGACAATGTGCGGCACAAGGACAAGCGATCGATTTATTGGTGAGTGATATTGAAATGCCAGGTCTAGATGGCTATGAATTGGCATTCGAAACACAAAATGAGCGTGAATTGAGCAATAGTTACGTAATATTGCATACGTCATTATCAAGTGAAATTTGTGTCGAACGCGCCCAACAAGTAGGTGCTCATGAAGCACTAGAGAAATTTAACGCCGCCGATTTAATTCAGGCGATGTTGCGCGGCGCCAGTAAATTAGAGCAAGGAAATGTAAGACCCGAAGTGGTCACTGACGAAGGCTAAATAAAAGCCACGCATAAGTTTGCTCAACGAATTGACTGGTTCTACGCTTTAAATGTGCAATTGAACAAAGTCTAGGTAAATTGATAAAAGCAAACTAACTTTAAATCAAACATCTATGCGCAAAATCGGGTAATCTTAGCTCATAGTATGTCTCTTATAGAATGTTCATAGGAAATGACAGACGATTTTAAAAAGTCGACAGCGAATTTACGAAAAGCTGTCCCACTGATGATGAAAAATCACGTAGCGGCTACGCCAGCAAACTATGCCCTTTGGTATACCTACGTAGATAATGCGATTCCCCAGTTAAATAGGGATCTAGATGACGTCATTGACAACTATGGCATTTGCCCACCAGCGGCTGGCCAACAGTTGTATCAAAACTATGTTGCATGTCGCACTGAAACAGACATGCGTGACCTGCGAGCCAACATAGAGATATTGGTCAATGAAGTCTCCAACTCTATGGTAGACACTCTTTCTGATACCTCCCAGTTCTCGCAACTGATTGACAAAAGTTTTGTTGATTTGGCTCGTGTTGAAAATGAAGCCATGTCGATGGAAGAGGTCATGAAGGTTATCCGCCAGTTAGTCTCGGAATCAACTGAAATTCGCCACTCTACGCGCTTTCTAAACAATCAGCTCGAAAACGCAGCTAAAGAGATTAATCATCTCAAAACCCAATTAGCCGTTGTTCAACAAGACGCCTTATTTGATGCCCTAACTAGCTTATACAATCGTCGAGCTTTTGATAGCGACATCAACACGCTATGCCGCGCCGAACAAAAAATGTCTTTGGTACTGGCTGATATTGACCATTTTAAAACCTTTAATGATACCTATGGTCACCTATTTGGTGATACGGTAATCAAAGGCATAGCAAGACGTCTGCAGTTAAGTTGTCGCGATGGCATCCATGCCTATCGTTTTGGCGGTGAAGAATTTGCTCTTATCGTTCCGAATAAATCTTTGCGTATTGCAAGACAATATGGTGAAACTTTACGTCGCTCAGTAGAAAAACTATCGGTCAAAGATCGCCGAACGTCTGAGCAAGTAGGCAATATCACTATCTCTTTGGGTGTCGCTGAGCTTGAGCCTGGCGAGTCGGCAGAATCTTTGATTGAGCGCGCTGACAAATACCTTTATGAAGCAAAACAACTTGGCCGCAACCGAGTCATGCCGATTTAAGTCATCGCTCAAATCATAAAGCTCCAATGCAATGATTGGAGCTTTATGATTTAGCTTAACCGTCACGTGTTATCGTTTCAATCAGCTCTTTCTGAACTTGTTGCGCTTTGTCATTATCAATTTGACAGGTTCCCGCCGCTTTATGACCACCCCCACCGTATTTCAACATCAACTCTCCGACATTGGTTTTAGAGCTGCGATCAAATATTGATTTCCCGGTAGCAAAAACCGTGTTTTGTTTTTGAAAGCCCCACATTTTATGGATTGAGATATTGCACTGCGGATAGAGCGCATAAATCATAAAGCGGTTACCCGCATAGATCACCTCTTCTCCCGTTAAGTCGAGAAATACGAGGTTGTCGTATACTGTGGCACAACGCTGAATTTGCTGCTTAAACAAGTTTTCATGTTCACGATACAGATCAATACGCTCACGCACATCTGGTAAATCGAGTATTTGGTCGATCGAATGGTGTTTACAATACTCGATAAGATCCATCATTAAGTTGTAGTTTGAAATGCGAAACTCTCTAAATCGCCCTAAGCCAGTGCGAGCATCCATTAAAAAGTTGAGTAGGTTCCATCCGGTTGAATCAAGCACTTCATCACGACTAAATTGCGCCGAATCCCCTTTGTCTACCGCTTTCATCATCTCTAACCATTGAGATGGAAAAGTGCTCTCTCCGCCATAATGTTCCCATACCACACGAGCCGCAGAAGGTGCATCAGGGTCGATAATGTGATTGGCACGCTTGTCTTGGTTACGGATAACCTCTGACAAGTGATGATCAAAGACAAGGTGCGCGTGTTCTACGTAAGGCAAGTTGGTTATGATGTCATTAGACGTAATATCTATCACACCATCTTGCATATCTTTAGGGTGTACAAATTTGATATCGTCAATAAGGTCTAGTTGCTTCAACAGTACAGCACACACTAAACCATCAAAGTCACTTCGGGTGACGAGTCGATGTTTTTGATCCGACATTGGCACTTCCTATGCTTGAGCTTGTTATTAATACGGCGATAAACCGAGTTAGCGAAAACTGTGAACAAAACGACAATGACAATATCGCTTTGACATATAACTCATTTAATTTTAGACAGCGCTAATGTTTTAACCAGTTTAAGGCAAAGAAATTATTCGATTATTGCCCATTTCATATTCAACTGAGTAAAACCATCAACTAACAGGGCATGAATTGAAGTCTTGGTATCAGTTCTCTGGGTCGATACGCCGATTAAGATCCGTTAAGTGCCAGTTAAGCTGCTTTAGATATGTCACACAAACCTGAGTGTCTACTTCTGCGGGCGTATTTTCAACGGCCCGTTCGATCTGTGTCAGTGAGTGTTGTATCGGTTTATCGAAGCTCAATATTTTTAGACGTTTTAACGCCTGACGAGCAATCTGATATGGCTGGGCTCTGACCTCGGTCAACGGCCGTTTAAATACACATGCAACGACGCCCTCTAAATAGACCCGGTACGTCGTCAGCTCGTCAAGCAATAGAAACCCGTGCGCTCTTGCGCCATCATGAGGATAAGGCACCGAAAAGTGATGCGACAGTTGATTCGTTATCGAGATATTGAGCTCTAACGTATGACATTGATGCCGCATCGCATTCAACAAACCTTGCTCGGGCATTAGCGTTTCTACTTGGAAAATACGCTGAAGGTGATAATCGTTTGAGAGCAAAGTGAGCGTGAGTTTTTGCTGGTGCAGTGAAGTAAGACTCTGTTTTAGTTTACTCGCGGCATTGGCAAGATTCTCAATGGTATTTTGCGATTGATCCTCAAGGAGAATGCGATATGACTCAATAACGCTCAACGGCAGTAACTGTTGTAAATAATCTCGCATCGCCATCGCTTCAGAGACTAGTTGCCCTTGCGTGACTCCCCCACAAAAAATAATGGCTGTCGTCTTGCTATTAAGTGACATCATCTGCTTAGCGAGCGCCTCAACCCGAGAGCGACCTTCAACAGTCAACTGGTCTGAGACTAATCGTTTGCCGAGTACCAATACTACACTATTTATATTCATTAATTATCCATGTCTCAATTATTCCTACTGAGTAACGGAGAAACTGTACAAGCATCGACTTTACCGTTAGCTTAAGCTCGGTTAACATTTTGTTAAATGCAGCGATTCATTACCCGTGGCGCTGCGATCCCCTACAAGAGCCTCAACCAAAGGCCACGACAACAGGAAGTAAGTTTATGCTGTCAATATTTGATATTTTCAAAGTGGGCGTTGGGCCTTCAAGTTCACATACTAATGGCCCAATGATCGCTGGCTACCATTTTACACGCTTGCTATCGCCAACGCTGCAACAAGTCCACCGAGTCCAAGTCGATTTGTATGGTTCGTTGTCACTGACAGGACGAGGCCACCATACCGACCGCGCTGTGATCCTCGGTTTACTTGGTAATACACCCGATACAATCAAAATGTCGAGTGCCAAGCAAGCCCTTGCAACAGCCATCGATGAACAACAACTTGTTTTAGCCGGTGAACATCACATCGGCTTTCATTATGACGCTGATATCTTGTTCCATAAAGACAATTTGCCACTGCACGAAAATGGTATGACGATCACCGCCTACGACGACATCGGTGAGCAGCTTTGCTTTGAAACTTACTACTCCATTGGTGGTGGGTTTATTGCTACTGCTAAAGAGTTGACTGAAGGCACTGGCATCTCGCCTGTCGAGGTGCCTTACCCATTTACCAATGCAGAACAAATGCTTGAGATGGCAGAGCAACATGGTTTTAGTCTTGGTGGCATGATATTACGCAACGAACAGCAGTTTCATGATGATGAAACGATCACGCGAAAAACAGAGCAAATTTGGAAAGTGATGTCACTTTGTATGCAACGCGGATTTGACACAGAAGGCATACTTGAAGGCGGACTCAATGTGACTCGCCGTGCACCAAATCTGCTCAAAAAGCTCGAAGCCAACGCCGCCGTTGAAAACGATCCGATGGAAATTTTAGATTGGATTAATTTGTTTGCTTTTGCCGTGAGCGAAGAGAACGCCGCTGGTGGTCAAGTTGTCACATCGCCAACCAATGGAGCCGCTGGTGTTATTCCGGCAGTTCTTATGTACTACCATCGATTTATCAAAGAGTTAGATAACAAGCAGTTGAAAGACTTTTTGGCGGTGGCAGGAGCCATTGGAATTTTGTACAAAACCAACGCTTCTATTTCTGGCGCTGAAGTAGGCTGTCAGGGCGAAATAGGCGTCTCATCCTCAATGGCCGCCGCTGGGCTGACCGCGCTTCGTGGTGGCAGCAATGAACAGATCTGTATCGCTGCTGAAATCGCAATGGAGCACTCGCTTGGCATGACTTGCGATCCCATCGGAGGTCTGGTTCAAGTGCCGTGTATTGAGCGTAACGCAATGGGCGCAATGAAGGCCATCAACGCTTCAAGAATGGCGTTAAAACGTACCAGTAAGTGTTTAATCTCGTTAGATAAGGTGATTGAAACCATGTATCAAACGGGTAAAGACATGAATAAAAAATACCGTGAGACTTCACTTGGCGGGCTTGCCGTGATCCATATGGCACCACCTTGTGAATAACAAAAAAGGCGTAGCTAACTGCTACGCCTTTCAATTATTACTTCAATTAAACCTTATCGGCGATTGCGAGTGTCGCAGTCAGCACATCTTGACCAAACTTAACACTACGCTCAGGTGACCAACCATAAAGCGGATCCGGGTACTCATTGTTGTCTTTGAACGGCATTTCGACAGTGTAAGATAGGCATTTAAACTGCTCACCCACCCAGTTAGAACCAACGGTCAAATTTGCTTTACCCGGTTCGTCTTTGTCGTAGCCATGATGATCTTGAAATTCTGGGGTGGCAATTGAAAGCGCCTGTTTAAACGCATTTTCCAAGCTAGCTAAACGTTCATCGTATGAAGGAATACCTTCAGAGCCTGCGACAAAGTTGTATGGGATCGCCTCATCACCATGAATATCCAAAAACATATCTACGCCCGTTTCAAGCATACGTTGACGCACCAAGAACACTTCAGGGCTTTTCTCCATTGAAGGGTTTTGCCACTCACGGTTAAGGTTGACTCCCTGCGCATTGCAACGTAAATGGCCTCGAATTGCACCATCCGGGTTCATATTCGGCACAACGTAAAGTACCGCTTTTTCAAGCAACGCACGTGCACTGGTGTCGTCGTGATCAAGCAGGCGCTGAATAAAACCTTCCATGAACCACTCAGCCATACTTTCGCCTGGGTGTTGACGGGCGATCATCCAGATTTTCTTCTTGCCTTGTTCCGGCTCGCCAAAGGTAAGCAACGACATGTCGTTGCCATCAAGAGTATGACCTAAGGTTTCGAGTTGACAGTGATGAGCACTTTGAGCCAAATGCAACAAGTCCAAATGACGATCGTAAGTATAAGGTGCGAAGTAAGCGAAATAGATAGAGTTACGCTCCGGGATCGCGGTAAAGGTGAGCGTATCGCCATCAAACTCAGCCGGAATTCGGAACCACTCTTCTCTGTCATATGAAGCGACGACATCATAGCCTTTCCATCCATCAGGATAAGCAGAACCTTTAAGATCAAGCAGTGAAATGGTATGTGCTTGCTCTGCTTGCGTCTCTAACCGAAAGTGGAACCATTGATAAAACTCGGACTGGTTATCATTAGGAATTTTTAACTGGATGTTGTCTTTATCTTCAATACTAACAACCTCAATGTTGCCGCTATCAAAGTTACTGAATATCTTCATGTCGTTACATTCCTTATACATAATTGACTTCGATGCCCGAGGCTATCACAAAGCAAGGGCTAAAACATCGGGTTCAGTTTGCCATCGCCGCATAAATCGACCTTACTTATCCGACGCAAACGGTTTAGATCAAGGACATTGTAAAAAATTATGCGAAATTGAGAAAATATGGTGCATCAAGATGACTTTCTGCGATAATTATTTCAATTTATTACATACCAATAATGGCGACATTTGCAGACATTAATGCTAAGTCATTATTATTAAGAGAGATTATTATGTGGAACAAGCTCAATAAGTCCATGATGTTCTGCCAAGCCATGTTTGGATTATCCTTTTATGGCGTGATGGTCATACTGACGCGATTCTTCTTAGAAGATCTCGGCTATAGTGAAGCAGAAACCATGATGGTCGTTGGTGCATTTTCTTCCATTGGCCCACTGTTCGCTATCGCTGGCGGTTTTATCGTTGACAAGTTCCTTGGTGCTTATCGCTCACTAACCATCGCCTATGGTACTTTCGCGACGGGTTACGTGTTGCTAGTGCTCGGCGCATCGACAAACAACGTTCCTCTTAGCTTGGTTGGTATCGCGCTTGCCAGTTATGCACGTGGCTTAATGTCTCCTTCTTACCCAAGCCTTTATAAACGTACCTTTTCTTCAGAAGAAGACTTCGAAAACGGCTATCCGGTAAACTACTCCGTAAACAACGTTGGCGCTTTATTGGGTCAATATTTATTCCCAATGTTTGTTTTGGCAATTGGCTTTCACGGCAGCTTTGGGCTTTCCGCATTGATGGCAACATTCGCCTTCATCACGCTTGTCATCTTTAACAAACAATTAGTCGGCACGGCCGCTGACATCGATCAAGCACCAGTTAGCGTAAAGAACTGGTTGGCCTTCCTTACTCTCTCAGCCGCAATGGTTGGGTTAGTCTTTTTTATGTTCTCAAACATGGATATCGGTCAAAACATTGTGTATGCGATTGGCGCTGCGGCGATCTTGTACTTCATCTCTTTGATATTTAAAGCCAGTAAACCCGATGCACTTAAGATGGGCACTATTCTTATCATGACAGTGCTCACTACCTGTTTCTTTGTTTATTACGGTCAGATGATGACGTCCATGACAATGGTGACCATTAATACCATGCGCGGCGATCTTTTTAATCTGATCCCAATTGCACCTGAAGCGTCGATGGCAATGAACCCACTGTGGTGTATCGTTGCAGGGCCTGTTATTGCGGTGACGTTCTCGACACTTGAAAAGAGAGGTATTAACTTCTCCACGGCGACCAAAATCGGCTTTGCCTTTATTTTTACTGCGATCGCGTTTGGTATTTTGACCATGGCAGTGATGAACGTTGGTACTGATGTGGTTATTCGCCCTGAAATCTTCTTGGCAATTCACTTCTTCCAAGCCTTTGCTGAGGTGATTGTCGGTAGTTTGGTTGTCGCCTTTATTCTGTCTGTGGCACCAAAACATATTGAAGGTTTCTCTGTGTCGCTCTTTTCCGTAGCGATGGCGCTAAGTGGCATTGTCGGGGCGGTATTCTCTACCTCTATTGCGTTAGAAAAAGGCCAAGCGATCACTCAAGACATCGTACAAACGGTTTACGGTGAATACTTTCAACTGCTCACCATTTTGGCGGTAGTTATGGTTGCGATTGCACTAGCTTCATCTTTGATCATTCGTAAAATGTTAGAAGCAGCAAGCGCAGGTGAACCACCCGTTGATTTGGTTGCAACAAAAAGTTAATTACATCCTAAGTCACTAAAAGATAAACCCAAGCCAAAGCTTGGGTTTATCTGTTTTAGCAAGCGGTACTTAACGATTTAGTTCAGTGGTCGACTCAATGCTTATCGCATCATGGCGCCAGTACTCGATGACACCATCCATAAGTTCGCCATTTTGGTTGTAATTGAGCCGTTCAATAATCATGGCAGGTGTCCCTGCTGTCGCTCTCAAAGCCTGGCTGATATCACCAAACAAAGAACTCGTGCTAATTCGATAGCGCACCTTCTGATAGACCATATCGTAATGTTGGCGATAAATATCAGTCAGGGAGTTCGACAATTCTAAATCCAATAAATGCCTAAACAGTTCCGGTCGAATGTAATTAATGACATAAGCAACGGGGCGCTGTTCAAGGTAGCGTACACGGTCAACTCGATAGATATCTGAAAATGGCGGAAGATTGAGTAAAGTCGCAGCCTGTTTATTGGCCACTATAGCCTTGGCTGATATTAACTCAATCTTTGGTGTGCGATTTTGCGCCTGAGCCAATTCAGTGAAACTTTGGGTCTGTGTAGGATCATACCTAAGTGTTTGAGGAGAGATGAACCATCCGCGGCGATCTTCTCGATAGATGCGCCCCTCTGACTCAAGTAATGATAGAGCCTCTCTCAATGTCACTCGAGTGGTATTGAACGACTCAGCCAGCTTTCTCTCGGCGGGTAACTTTTGCCTAGGAGCTAACAGACCAGACTCTATTTGCTCAACAATAGCATCTTTAATAATCACATACTGCACAGTCTGTCTGACTCCCAACTCACGCCATGTGGTAGCGATAAATGATTGAGTCAGCAGTGCCTAGTTCAATGATTTAACGCAATAAATTCAGACTTACATTAAACTGAAATGGATCGAATGTCATGAGCGTGACCGAAATTATTGCATCCAACAGACCGCACAAGAAGCACTTTAACGCTGCTTGCATCATGAGTGGTCAACTTATACCGTTATAGAAGCAATCGTCGTCGTTAACACTTGCGCACCATGGTCAGTTAACGCCCAGCAATAAATGATGATATTCAACGCCAACGTTAACCAAAATAGAAACTTGAACCCAAGATCGTGGTATTTGTGGTGCATCAATACTTGTGCACATAAAGCGCCTAACCATCCGCCAAAGATATTCAACATGTGAAACACACTCTCAGGTATGCGCGTTCCTCCTGCGAGCATCGCCTGCTTATCAAACGCGTATCCAATGTACGTAATAGTGCTCATTGCCAAGTAAAAAACACAGGCGATTAAAGGAAAGTCGAGTAGTACAACACTACCGAGTAAAATGCAGCAAAACCACAGGGCAATTGCCAACGAAAAGTTAAACACCAATGGACGTTCAACCTCGACCGCACACATTGCTCCCTTTTCATCTGAGCCTAAACGAAAGATCACTGGCTCACTGATAAAAGGCTCTTTTGCTCCATTTTCTAGGTCACTCGCGTGAAAAAAAACTTTGGTATCTTGGTTGTCGACAGCAATGTAACCATAGCCTTTGCTCTGGTCCCAATGCGCAATCGTCCCTTGAATAGACATATTGCTTCCTTACCTAGCCATGTGCTTTTACAGCATCTTAAATTGTTCACTCAATTAACCATTAGCACACATACAAAACTATGTGCATATTTTGAACAATTAAATGCATTTTTTTGAACTAGAGCACTACTGACAGCTTCTGACACAAGCAGGTAGTAAAGTCGTCATGAAATCAAACCAAAGGGAAATAAAAATGAAAAGTATTGTTGAGATTGTCTGTTTCAAACTCGCAGACAACACCACGAGTGAGAAACTCAAATAATTGAACGGATTCGTTCTATTGGAATTCGGTTGAAAATGCCAAAAACTAGCGCGTAACATTTAACCCCAACTAACACCTAGGCTGATCTGAGATTACGCTACAGTACAGTCAACCCGTCGATTGGGAAGTTATGCCAAAAGAATATCTTTTAACTCGTGCAACGAGCTAACGGTGTAATTTGGCGAGATATTTGAATCTTGCTCGACGCCCTGATGATTAAGCCAACACGTCTCAATGCCAAAGTTAATGCCACCGAGAATATCGGAATGTTGATTATCACCAACCATTAACACTTTGCTTTTACACGGTGTGCCCATCTTCTCTAATGCATGATTGAATATCGCTTGATCAGGTTTGGCAACCCCCACCTGCTCAGAAATAATTACGTGTTCAAAATAATGCGCCATTTCTGTTCGTTCTAAACGAATCGCCTGAAGCTCGGTAAAGCCATTGGTAATGATCCCCATTTTCGCTCGACCATGAACCGCGTCCATCAACTCCCTCGCTCCAGGCAGTAAGGTACAAATATCTGCCATCGCTTCTAAAAATGCACTATTAAGCTCGGCTGTCGTCGTCTGAAGCTTTTCAGCCCATTCGATGAAACGGTTGTGTTTAAGCTGATCAGCGGTAATTTTCCCATCCTGATAGTCAACCCACAAAGGTTTATTAATGGTTTGGTAGTCAGCAAAGTCTTGTTGGGTGAATTCAACGCCTTTGCGTGAAAACATCAACTGCATCCCTTTAAAAGCATCAAAATGAAACAGGGTTTCGTCAGCGTCAAACAAGATCCAATCGTACTTCATTTATCTTCTCCTCATTTTTATCGCTTTATTGTAGATTGTTTTCAATTTAATGATAATCTTTAAAAATTGAATTAATTGTTTACTAATAATCAACAATGTACGCATTCTCGTCTATCCCTATATTTATCTCTGTGGTTGAAAATGGCAGTTTTTCTAGTGCAGCCCAACGTTTAAACATCACCAAATCGGCGGTGAGTAAACGTATCACTCAGTTAGAAGATGAACTCGGTATACGTCTCCTTAATCGCACCACCAGAAAACTCAGCTTAACCGAAGCAGGGCAGCGATATTACCAATACGTCATTCAGGCCTATAGCCTTGCACAACAAGGCATCGACGCGGTTACCGAGTTGCAAGGACAGCCCCGTGGCCGCCTAAAATTAACCGCCCCGATGTCTTTTGGTGTATTGCATATTGCACCATTAATCGCAGAGTTTATGGCTTTGTATCCGGAGGTCGATATTGATCTTCAATTGGAAGATAAAATGGTCGATTTAGTCCAGCAAGGGGTTGATTTGGGGATCCGCATTGGTCATCTCCCTTTGTCTAACTTGGTCGCCAAACGACTCGCGCCATGTAAAAGTGTCTTGTGCGCCTCGCCTGACTACCTCAAACATCAAGGCACACCAGTGCGGCCTAGTGATCTATCCCAGCACAACTGCTTACAGTATAGCTATTACCGTGGTGGCAATGAATGGCGACTTAATACCACCAATCATCAATACAGTGTAATTCCTAAGGGACGTTTGATGGTCAACAATAGTGAAGCCATTCGGCGCGCCGTACTCGCTGGTAGCGGCATTGGCAACTTACCGACCTTTATCGTTGGTAAAGACATTATCGCGGGGGCGATTGACGTCGTTCTACCTAACTACCAACTGCCTGAACACGCAGTCTATGCGGTATTTCCTGAACGTAAACATATGCCTTTGAAGGTGAGGGCTTTTATCGATTTCATCAGCGACAAACTAGGCTCTGATGAACCTTACTGGGATCAATGGATGTGATGCTATGCTCACAATTCAACTCTTAATTCTATTACTCGCTGAATTTAATGACTTAAAACAACTCGCCGAGCCAAAGTGCAATCGACAATAGCGGTACGGATTCAATTCTTAGTCGAGAACAATATGAAACGCTTTTTCCCCTCAAGTATCATGCTGACCCCTTTCTTAGTAAAAAACTACTCCAAAGATCTCGCTGATCTCGAGCAACAAGAGTTTGAACAAACTGATTCAGGCCATGACCAAGACGAAACTGAAGAATGAGAGCCTCATCAGATCGTTGACGAAAAAAATTGGCTAGGATCGACCCCTGAATAAATTAAGGGGGAATCAATGATGAAAAAAATCGCTGTGATATTAAGTGGTTCAGGTGTGTTTGATGGCGCAGAAATTCATGAGGCAGTATTAGCCCTGCATGCGATAGAAAAGGGCGGCGCAAGTTGGCACTGCTTTGCTCCCAACATTGACCAGTTACACGTCATTAACCACCAAACTGGCGACGAGATGGATGAAAAACGCAATGTGTTGATCGAGGCGGCGAGAATCGCCCGCGGCAACATTGAGGATGTCGCCAAGCTCAATGTCGACGAGTATGACGCCCTCTTGCTGCCCGGTGGTTTTGGCGCCGCCAAAAATCTAACCGACTTCGCCGTGAACGGCGCCGAATGCAGTATCAACGCCCATGTCGCCTCAGCATGTCGTGCTTTTGCCCTCGCGAAAAAACCGGCAGGCTATTTGTGCATTGCACCTATCATTATCCCGATGATTTACCCTAACGGAGTAAAAGGTACCGTTGGCAAGGATCAAGCCATCGCCGCCGCTTTCAATCAACTCGGGGGGCAGCATGTCGACTGCGCGGTAGAAGACGTGATTTTCGACCCAGAACATGTGGTTCTCTCAAGCCCCGCTTATATGCTTGCCGAGACGATTTCACAGGCCTCCGCTGGCATCGACAAACTCGTCACTCACCTTGTCGAACTCGCGTAAGTCAAGTACCACAAATAAGCACAAATTTTATTCACTTTTTTATCGCCCTTTGCTTGGTTATTCGAGCAAAGGGTTGCTTTTTCTCGCCACTAAGTTTTGGCTTCATCGGGCCTATCTATCTAAATATGTTGAGAAAACGATTGCGCTAAACCACTAATTATTAACAAGTTTATTCATTAAAACTAACCGTATGAATGAGGATCACACTTCCGATTCTTCCCTCGCCTATTTGCCATCGAACCTTGTCGGAGATCAAATTTCTTGCGCGGATTTTTATGCGAGTCTAATTGCAGAAAGCAAACAATAACGATAACGGAGCAATCCAATGACAAGTGCATTTTTCATCCCTACTGTTAACCTCATGGGCGCTGGCTGTTTAAAAGACGCCGCAGACAGTATTCAGGCACAAGGCTTTAAAAACGGCCTGATCGTGACCGACAACGTACTCAATCAAATCGGTGTGGTTAAGCAAGTTCAGGACTTGCTAAGCGAACGCGATGTATCGACAGTGGTCTTCGATGGGACTCAACCTAACCCGACCATTGGCAACGTCAACGCTGGCCTTGCACTACTTAAGCAACACCAGTGTGACTTTGTTATCTCGTTGGGTGGAGGTTCGCCGCATGACTGCGCTAAAGGGGTCGCTCTAGTCGCCGCCAACGGTGGTCAGATCGGCGATTATGAGGGAGTGGATCAGTCCGCCAAGCCTATGCTTCCGCTGATTGCGATTAACACCACCGCAGGTACTGCTTCAGAAATGACGCGCTTTTGTATTATTACCGATGAAGAACGCCACATTAAGATGGCCATCGTCGACAAACATACCACGCCACTTATCTCAGTGAACGACCCCGAACTCATGCTGGCCAAACCCGCTTCGTTAACAGCGGCAACTGGCATGGATGCATTGACACACGCCGTAGAAGCCTATGTTTCGATTGCAGCGACGCCGATTACCGATGCGGTGGCTATTAAGGCGATAGAGTTGATCCAAGCTCACCTTCGCACTGCTGTCGCTAACGGTGACGACATTGAAGCGCGCGAGCAAATGGCCTATGCCCAATTTATGGCAGGCATGGCGTTTAACAACGCGTCACTTGGCTATGTCCACGCCATGGCGCACCAGTTGGGCGGCTTCTATGACTTACCACACGGTGTGTGTAACGCGATTTTACTGCCTCACGTTCAGCGCTATAACGCTCAAGTGTGTCCAGAACGCCTGCGCGACGTTGCCAAAGCCATGGGGGTAAATGTCGCGGGAATGACGCCAGAGCAGGGTGCAGATGCCGCCATTAGTGCCATTGTCACCCTCGCGAAAGATGTCGGTATACCAAATGGTATCGAGCAGCTTGGTGCAAAACTTGAAGATATTCCGACCCTAGCGGATAACGCACTCAAAGATGCGTGCGGCTTTACCAATCCGAAGCAAGCGACTCGCGACGAAATCTCCGCGATCTTCCAAGCCGCAATGTAGAGGTGCTTTCGATTTCCTTGCAGTTCTAGCCTCCTTCGGGAGGCTTTTTGTACTTTCCCTCGTTAAATTACGTACTACACTTGTACAACAAACGGAGGTGTACAATGAAATCGATACTTGGGCTGTGCTTGCTAGCTGTTTCATCGCTCACATGGGCGGGTGAAAATAGAGTTTACAATGTAAATGGTAATGAATACGAGGGTTACTGGGCGAAAGTCAGTGATGATGCACCACTCGTATTGTTGATTCACGATTGGGACGGCTTGACTGACTATGAAGTGAAACGAGCGCAAATGCTCAATGAAATGGGTTATAACGTTTTCGCCGCCGATCTTTTTGGTAAAGGCGTACGTCCGATTGAAGTTAAAGACAAGAAACAACACACTGGCGAGTTGTACCAAGACAGAGCCAAATTGCGCGCTCTAATGCAAGGTAGCTTAGATTTTGCCGCAAGTTTAGGGGCAAATGCCGACAACGCCGTTGTAATGGGATACTGTTTCGGTGGTGCTGCGGTCCTCGAGTCTGCGCGAGCTGGAATGCAGGCCAAAGGGTTTGTTACTTTTCATGGTGGCCTGAGTACACCTGAAGGGCAAGATTATCAGATGACCAAAGCACCAATTATGGTCTTGCACGGCACCGCTGACAGCGCGATTTCTATGTCAGATTTTGCCTCGTTGGCAGAGCAGCTTGAGACCGCACAAGTCAGCCATGAGATGATAACCTACAGCGGCGCACCACACGCCTTTACCGTCTTTGGCAGTCCTCGTTATCGTCAAGATGCCGATGAAAAATCGTGGGCAAGCTTTTCCCAGTTCTTAACGGCCACAACTCGGTAAGATAGCGCTTCGCGATATTGGTAAGAACGTAAAGCCCCAAGTCTGAAGACCTGGGGCTTTAGCGATAATTTGTTGTTATGATTATTTGCGCTTACGGCGCGTTATCGACTTCTATCGGTAAGTAATGTTTGGGTTCAAGCTTTAACCATTCAGGTAAAACGGTACCAATTGATATCGAAGACCAAGTGCCCGACAAAATACCGATAAACATAGCAATAGCAAACCCTTGTAAGGCACTACCACCTAAAACCCATAGTGCAGAGACCGTCATCAATGTCGTACCCGACGTCACCATAGTTCGTGAAAAGGTCGCCAATATTGCTTGGTCATTGATCTCCTCAGTAGGTAACGCCTGCTTCGCCACCAATAATTCTCGGATCCGATCGGCAATGATTATTGAGTCATTGAGGGAGTAACCAAGAATCGCCAGTATTGCGGCAAACACCGTTAAATTGAATTCCATCTGTGTTGCAGCAAAAAAGCCCAGTACCAACACCACATCGTGCACCAATGCTAGTAGAGATCCGCTTGCTAGTCGCCACTCAAAACGAAAGCAGAGATAAGCTAAGATCGATAACATCGAAATCAACAGTGCAAGACCACCTTGATCTATTAGGTCTTCGCCAACCTGAGAACCAACCATACTATTGCTGATAACCTCGACTTGTTGAGAGATCGTTGTGAGCAATTGCGTTAAATCCGCACCCTGCTCGCCCGGCTGAGGAACGGGATAGCGTACCACCCAACGCCCATCTTGGTCAGAGTGCGTTACGTTGGTAAACGGCCCTAGTTCTGGTTGCAAAACCTCAACCATTTGTGTGTGAGTCAGTTGATCGTCAACTTTGACTTCTGTGACCATACCACCAGTGAAATCAAGCCCTAGATTTAATCCATTGATGGACAGTGCGATTAACGAAACAACCATTAAGGCCAACGAAACAAAACTGGTAATGTAACGAATACGACGGATACGTTGTTTAAAAAATTCGACCATGACTTAAACCCTTACATCGCGACGCGCATCGCGTCCCCAAACCAAATTGATGATTGCTCGCGAGGCAAATAAGCCACTGAACATACTGGTTAACAAACCTAGCCCAAGCGTTAAAGCAAAACCTTGAATCGGGCCATTACCGATTGAATAGAGCACCACAGCCGTAATCATAGTGGTAATGTTGGCATCTAAGATGGTACTGAGTGCGCTATCAAAGCCAAGATCGATAGACTGAGCGAATGTACGCCCTTCTGCCAGTTTGTCTTTAATCCGCTCAAATATCAGAACATTAGTATCGACTGCCATACCGACGGTCAACACTAAACCAGCGATACCAGGTAAGGTCAGTACAGCGCCAGGCAGCAAAGCAATTAAGCCAAGCAAGCAAGCCATGTTCACTAACAGCGCAACATTGGCAACCCAGCCTAAACGGCGATACCATAACGCCATGAAAGTTAACGTCATCGCTAAACCTAACGCCAAAGCAGCAAAGCCGTTTTGAATATTCTCCGCGCCAAGTGAAGCACCAATGGTGCGCTCTTCAACGATGGTAACAGGTGCGGTCAGTGAACCTGCACGCAACAGCAACGATAAGTTTTGTGCATCTTCCATTGAACCCGCCCCTGTGATGCGGATCTGGCTACCGAGCTGAGACTGGATGGTTGCAATACTAATGACTCGTTCACTACGTTCTGTTTCACCTTGGGCATTGGTGGTATATTCACGATAAACAGTCGCCATCGGTTTACCGATATGATCGGCAGAGAAATCACTCATGATCTTCCCTCCCGCATGGTCGAGGGAAATATTCACCTCAGAAAAGCCCATTTTATCCATCCCAGCGCGCGCATTAATGATGTGTTCACCCGTTAATACTGGACGCTTGGCCAAAGTCACATCCATTCCTTCGTTGTTCTTTAGCACCACATCACCATACGCTTTGCTGTCAGACGGTGTGCGTGCTTCATGGAATGCTAAACTTGCGGTTGCTCCTATAACGTTTTTGGCTAGCGAAGGATCTTGAACACCCGGCAGCTCAATACGTATGCTGTGCTCACCTTGTCGCTGAACTAAAGCTTCGGTAATGCCAAGCTCTTCAATGCGGCCACGCATGATCTTCAAGTTCTGCTGCAAAGTGACCGATTGAAACTCACTCTTGTTCTCAACCGTTGGTTTTACCACGAGAGAATCTGAGTGACGTTTGATATCCCAACCGCCATAGTTGTGGTTTAAAAACTGCGTAACCTGGCTAAGCGCTTTTTGATCATTTGACTTAATTTCAAATGCTTCAGAACCGACTAACGTGATTTGTACACTGCGTAATCGCTCTTGACGCAGGAAGTCTCGCGTCTCTTCTGTCAAGCTATTACGTTGATCTTCAAACGCTTTGTCGATATCAACATTGAGTAAAAACTGCACTCCCCCACGTAAATCTAAACCCAACTTAATTGGACTAAAACCAAAATCAGACAGCCATGTCGGAGCAACAGACACGTAGGAAAAGGTAATCGAGTCATCTGGCCGCAGCAATGTATCAAGCAATTGCCGCGCTTGTGTTTGGTCCGTTTCATTGTCAAACACCAACGTCGTCAGAGTACCCTTTTGCTCAATTTGACTGGTTTGGACATCGTGTTGTTGTAGGTAATGATTTAGCTCGGTGACATCATTCAACACTGAGTGTTCCGCGCCAGGTGACACTGTCACTTGTATTGATGGTTTTTCACCATACCATGTTGGAATAGCACTTAAGGTCAGCATCACCACAGTGACAATTAATACCACGTACTTCCAAACAGAATAGTGGTTCATCAGGCGCGCAGATTTGGCCTGTTTCGCAGGATTCATTTTTTTCATATTTCTTAACTTAACGGGGCGCGGTGTAACTACGCCTAAAAATCACAGTGATGGCTAAAACCATCAGTAAAGTCAGTTAACAAATAGGAGTAAATTGGCTATTGAGAGCAACGTACAAGGCGTTGGATTCTTTCCAGCCTGAGATACGATAAGAAGATGGGTAGCGAGCGACCTGAGCTAAGTACTGCTCGACGCGCGGTAATTTGTTATATAGGCGATATAACGGAACTGCTGCTGATTCAACGTTAGGCAAGTCACCATTTGATGATGATTCGCCCTCATCAAAATGACGATTGCCATTGAGCCATCGGTGACCATGAATAATCGCCAGCCAATCTTGAGAAACTTCAGATTGAGTAACAGGTTCAGACTCTGGCTGCTGCTTAACCTTATCGAACAGCGCTTGAACAGCTTGGTGTGTGTAGAGAGTCTGAGCGTTAGTTCCACTATTTAACCGTGCAGAAACTTCCGATTCGGCTTGCAATAAATAGCCAAAGGCTTGCGTTGGAAGCACCATCGCAAACATAAATAGCCAAATAATAGAAGTAAACCGTTGAAACATTAACACGCCAAATAGTCAATAAGAGCGTGATAGTAGAACTAAGATAAAACACAGGCAACTAAAAACTTCTAAAAGCTCAGTTTGTATTTAGGTCTACGCGGTTATTGCTCTAATAAACAGTCACTAACGATAAAAGATTTTTCCGGTACGAATATTTAAGTAAATCTTATTGGCTTGCTTGAGACCACCACAATAAACAAAGTAAGCCTCTTGCTCGCTAAACGTTACTGAGCGAATCCACCCTTTGGTCTCTTCAAAATCTAATGGCGTACAAGTGCCATCTTTGATCAATTGGTCGGTGGTACTAATAAACATTTCAAAGTGCTGCTTGAAATCATCTGAGTCTTCAATATATTCACTCAGCGTTGTCATGCGCTCTTTTTTAGTAATGGTGGGCGGCACTTCGAGTAACGCTTCCATTGGCACCCACTCTGCGACTTCTGGGCCGCCTTCTTCATAAACAAAGTAAGCAGAAATGCGTCCCCAACCGTCTTTTTTCTCTAGAATATGTAACTTATCACCCCGATACACCACGCTCTCGATAAACGCGTCGTAGTTTGGAGCCTCACGTACGCCAAGTTTATCTGGATTTACATAGTAATCAGTTTGAGGCGGCGGTGGTGGTGGCTCTGGCTCATCTTCAAGAATAACAAGCGGTACTACCGGCTCTTCTTGCGCCTGTGCTTGCTCCAATGCCAATGCATCTTGCTGCGGCTTGTAGTAAAAGATGTAGTAGCCAGCACCTGCGCAGGCAACGCCGAGCAACAGTAAAACCGCCATTATGACCTTTTTCATATTCGTCTCATTCTTTTCCTATACTTATCGAGTGACGACCAAAACAGCTATCGCAATGAAATGGCACTACATTATTATAACGGCAGCCCTGCTAATCACTTTACCTTTTCAGTTGAGTGCAGCCCATTGTGACGAATATTCATGGAACCGCTCCCTCAAACTTCAGCAAACCCTTGATAGCAAGTACAACCAGCATGCTCGAAGATACAATCAGTTTCTTGCCTTTCATCGCGAACAACCTTTCCTCTACCAAGAGTTTAGTCGAGAAGAAATTCGCAGCTTTTGGCGAAGCAATAAACACCTCTTTCATTCCAGTATGAACGCCCAAATATCCGCGTCCCAAGCAGTGGTCAATCGCATCGAACAAGAACGGAGTGAGCTTGCGCCTTTAATCGAGCAAGTGGCTGACCAACAGCGACGTTGGCGAGCAATAAGTAAACACTGTCAGCAGGTCGACAATCAAAGTAATGCAATAACGAGCCTCAACTACTCACAGCTTAATAAAGCGTTAAGCAAGCAAATTGAAGACTTACTCACTAAACTCATTACCTTGCAGCTGAGATATCAAAACGAAATTGAAGCGCTTGAGCAAGCGAAACAACAGCCTGACAAAAATTAACATCAATAATCATTTGCATTTATTTGACGGCACGATTTAGTGCATGTTTCATTATTACTGATCATTTCAACATTGAAACTTGTTCTTTCTCTAAAAAATACGTTGCTTATTTGGGGGTTGGTGTGGCAGTTGCAGCGGCCTGCTGCATTTCGGTATATCACTATGAAACAGAGAAGATCGACGAGCAATTAGAAACAATGTCACACTCACTAAAAGTAATTCGCTCGACGCGAGCTGAAGCCTGAATCGCCCCGTATTAGAGTGTATATCTTAACATCTAGACATAAGAACGAAGCATGGGCATGCTTCGTTCTTCTCGGTTAATTGATTTGATCACACTTCGCTGCGCAGATGAAATCGTTCTGGTGTAACCCTTTGATAGAATGGCTCCACCAGGTTACCGTTACTTTACCCCATTCGAGCAATATCGCCGGATGATGGAACTCGTGTTCAGCAAGCTCTGACACTTTATTGGCAAACGCCCATGCTAGTTTGTAGTTCTTAAACGTATACACTTTTTCTAACTGCGGGATACCATCACGTTCAAGTAATTGCCAACCTTCAAGCTCGGTAAGCAGCAATCGTCTCTCTTCAGCACCTAATGCCACAGCACTACTAGTGCAAGCTTCGCAGCGTAATTCATCAAGCATGAGTCACTTCCTTTGGTTCAAATAGTGGGGGGAGTAAACCGGCTTTCATTGCCTGTTTAACATGATGCATCAAATCTGTCTTACTCAGTTGGTAAAGCTGTTTGATATCCTCCAGCACAAAATATTCTGGCTGCATAATATCAATACGATACGGTGTTCTTAACACCGTATTGATATCAAACGTTTCGCGCTTGGCTTGTGGGTCGTCTAATGAATAGAGCGTTTCACCTGGCGAAGATAAAATCCCTCCACCATAAATCTTGGTCGTGTCTCCCTCTTTAACCAAACCAAACTCAACGGTAAACCAGTAAAGTCGTGCCAAATAAACCCTTTCTTTGTCCGATGCTTCGCGGCCCAACATGCCATAGGTGCGAGTAAACTCGGCGAATTCAGGATTGGTCAACATTGCACAATGACCAAATATTTCATGAAAGAAGTCTGGTTCTTGTAGGTAATCAAACTCTTGCCGACTGCGTAAGAAGGTCGCAACTGGGAATTTTTTCTCGGCCAAAAGCGCGAAAAAACGGTCAAAGTTAATCAAAGCAGGTACAGGCTCGACTTGCCAACCCGTTGCCTCTTTAAGCACCTGGTTAATATCGACAATCTGTGGTGCACGCTCTAGCGGTAAGTCCAATAACTTAAGGCCCGCTAGATACTCTTTACAAGCACGCTCTTCCACCAAATGATGTTGACGTTTGACCAAATCTCGCCAGATTAGATCTTCTTCTATGCTCCAATCAACAATGCCCTGAGCATTGACAGGTTTAGAATGATATTGCGCCATACCTAGCTCCATTAACAATTCCTTCACATTCAGACTATCTCTACCACTGGCTGGTGACAATTTTATCGGCGTACTCTGCCTACAGCCCTTTGTGTAACATAATGTTTACATTTGACGGCTTTTTTCTTATTTTTCAGCTATCTGTTGTCGTGGGCTAAGTTTGACTTTGCTTATAAATTCATCAAAACTTAATCCTATAACGGAGAGCGATGAGACGAGGATGTCATGACTAACCCAGACCCAAATTTTCCCGACCCTATTTGGGTGCCGAGTAGTGACCGAATTGAGTCATCCAATCTTAGTAATTTTATGAAACACGTTAATATTCAAGGTGATATTATCGATAGCTATGCAGAACTGCATCAATGGTCTATCGATTACAAGAAAGATTTTTGGTTAGAGATTTGGCAGTTTTGTGACGTTATCGGCTACAAAGGCGACTGTATTTTGGGTGAAGGTCTAGCCAAATGGGGAGCTTTTAATCCAAGTCGCGACACCATTTGGTTCCCACAATCACAACTTAACTACGCTGAAAACCTACTGGCCTATTCGTTTCAAGCCCCCGATGATACGGCGATTTGGTTCAAAAATGAACGCGGTGAAAGTCGTCAGCTCACTTGGCAAGATCTGTGTGATCAAGTGTCAATATTACAGCAATGGCTAAAACACAATGGCGTAGAAAAAGGAGACGTCGTCGCGGGTTATCTGCCGCATATGCCAGAAACCGTTATCGCGATGCTCGCCACCACCAGCCTTGGCGCGATTTGGACATCAACCTCGCCCGATTTTGGCACTGAAAGCGTGATAGAGCGATTCGGTCAGGTCAACCCTAAAGTACTGTTTTGCTGTAACGGCTATGACTTCAACGGTAAAACCTTTCATATCGAAGAAAAAAATCGTCAAATCTCTGATGCACTTCCCAGTCTGGTTAATACTTGTCAGATTGACTATCTACAAACCGATTTGTCTCAAGACGACCACGGCGATTTCTTTTCCGATTGGCAAGCGATCTTAGCCAGCTTTCTACCGCGCGGGATCAACTTCGAACGCATCAGTTTTAACGATCCCTTGTTTGTGCTCTATTCATCAGGCACCACCGGCAAGCCTAAGTGCATTGTCCATTCGGTTGGGGGCACTATCCTTAGCCATCTCAAAGAGCATCAATTGCATTGTGACGTTCAACCGAAAGATCGCGTGTTTTATTACACGACATGTGGCTGGATGATGTGGAACTGGCATGTATCTGCACTAGCCAGCGGCGCTACTTTGGTCATTTTTGATGGTAGCCCAATGTACCCTAACCCCAACGTTCTTTGGCAATTGGCACAAGAAGCGCAAGTGACGCTGTTTGGTACTTCGGCAAAATACCTAGAAGCGCTGCAAAAAAGTCAGTTTACTCCAAGCAGTTGCTATACGCTTGATTCGCTCAAAACCCTCTGCTCAACAGGCTCGGTACTCTATCCAGAGCAATACGATTTTGTCTACTCATCAATCAAGGTAGATGTCCACCTAGCGTCGATTGCGGGCGGCACCGATATCTGTGGTTGTTTTGTCTTGGGTAATCCTATTTCTCCGGTTTATCGCGGCGAGTGCCAAGGCGCAGGTTTAGGAATGGATGTAACGGTATTCGACCAGCAGGGGAAAGAAGTCGTTGCACAGCGAGGTGAACTCGTCTGTCGCAATAGTTTCCCCAATCAGCCACTCGGCTTTTGGCATGACAATGGTGAACGCTACCATAACGCCTATTGGAATAAATTCAACGATACTTGGCATCATGGTGACGATGTAGAAATGACCCAACACGGCGGGATGATTTTCTATGGCCGAAGCGATACAACGCTCAATCCGGGCGGCGTTCGCATCGGCACAGCTGAAATCTATCAGCAAGTGAATCAACTAGAGGAAATTCAAGACTCAATCGCCGTCGCCAGACGTGTTGATGGTGATGAAAACGTGGTGCTGTTTGTCCAACTGACTGATGGCGCTGTGCTCGATGACGAATTGCAACAAAGTATCAAGCAAACCTTACGTATACAGTGCTCACCTCGCCATGTTCCTGCTGAAATCTATCGATTAAATGAAATTCCTAAGACGAAATCAGGTAAATTAGTCGAGTTGGCAGTCAAGCAGGTGCTGCACGGGCTCGACGTACAAAATTTGGGCGCGATAGCCAACCCTTCGGCACTTGAGGAAGTCGCGCAATATCAGCGCCAGCCTATTAACTGAAACAAAAAACCCGGCATCATTGCCGGGCTTCAATTTGTATTTATGACTATTTCTGCGCCAAGGCCATCAAGACTTTGAACTTGCCTTGTGGTGTTTCAACCTCAAATGGTGTGGTTATCTCGACGCGGCTAAACCCGACACTGGTCAAGACTTGCTGAGCATGTTGAATGGTCATGCCGCCCGGTTCATCGGTCTCTGACAACCAATCCCAATGGATAAAGTAGCCCTCTTTATTAATTAGGCTAAAAACAATATCCGCCACTTCAGAGTAACTCGGCACAAAACTGCATACCGATGACGCCACCACTAAGTCAAACTGGGTGCGAAACGCCGGATGCAACGCAACCAAACCACGAGTGAGCGTATCAACAACAGGTTCTACATTGGGTAGCTCTTTCATATCGAGTTGTTCGATCATGGCTTCAGAACTGTCTAATGCCACAATATCTTTTACCATTGGTGACAAACGTTGACTGAGTAGTCCGGTTCCACAACCAAAATCTAAAATGTGCATTCCTTTCACATCAACGAACTGAAGCAAAGATTGCAACGCTTTGTCCGCATAGGTATTTGTGGATGCTTCCGAGTCCCAGTTTGCCGCGACATCGTCCCAACTATTAGCCATCATGATCTCCCTGTAACTACATTCATTAGGCGTTACCAAGAGTATCAAAACTACATGAAATTAATAGCATTTCAATTCGGAAAACAGACAATTCGCTAAGATTGAGATAATATCGCTTTTAAGCCAACCAATTTGTTTAAAAGATGAACTTATCGCAGATCGAAGCATTCTGTACTGTTGCTGATACGGGTTCCGTTTCGGAGGCAGCGCGTCAGTTAGAGTGTAATCGCACCAAATTAAGCATGGCAATCAAAGCGTTAGAGAAAGATCTTGCCGTCGAACTGTTTGTTCGTAGCGGTAATAATCTGATGCTTTCAGAAGCAGGCAAAGCCATCTATAAAGATAGCCAAAACTTATTGGTTACCGCTGCACGTATCCGCCAAACTTGCGCTCAAGTTTCAGGTGAGTTTAACGCCGAAATATGGATCGCTCGTGACGACTCACTGCCTGACGAATTGTGGCAAGATTTATCGCACCGATTGAATAATCGTTTCCCCGCGACCTCGTTTAATACCGTGCTCGCTTCAAGTGGCGACCTCGCTAACTTAGTTGCTACATCACAAGTCGACTTTGCTTTTGGTGTTGACTATGAACGCATCGATAATCCTCACATTACTTACCAACCGCTTGGTAAAATTCGGATGATGTCGGTGTGTCGTTCAAGCCACCCTCTCGCCCGTCTGCGTCGCGTCTCGGACGATGACCTGCGTAATGCGATGCAAGCAGTGATGGTTTACCTCAATGAGAAGGATAACCCTGAACTGCAGCCGTTTTCTCTGCGTTATATTGGCTTTTCAAGCTTTGATTACATGCTTAACACCATTCTGAAAGAGAATGCTTGGGGAGTTCTTCCTGAGCCACTGATCCGTCATTTACTGCGTCAGCAAGAACTTGCCGTCATCAAGCATACTTACGGTTTAACCCAAGAGGACTATTGTATGTTTACTGCAGCAGGGATGGCTGAGCACCCAGGCATGTCTTGGTTGGCAGACAAATTAAACGAATATCTCTTTGACTTCTAAATAAATTCAAGCCTTTTCAGTGATTAAGGTCACTCAGCGTCAAAATTAATGACAGCAACATATTAACATAAACTATTGTTTTTATTGGCAATGTTTAAAATTCACTCAAAATCACTTACTCTTCAATTAGATTGTAGTTGTCTAATTCTCTTAAAATGAGAACACTATACAGGTATTCAAATAAGAGAGTTCACCATGTGTGCTAGGACAAGTCTAAACGAAAAACGTATTTTAACCTTCTCAGCAATGCTTGCATCGGGCTTTGCCGCCGGAGGTTTGATACTTGGTTTGCTTGTCGGTTCATTGGTAATTGTTTTTGATGGTGTTTATTCCTTAGTCAGCCTACTGTTAACATTATTGTCGCTGGCTGTCTCTAAGTTTATTGAACGCCCATCGAAACGTCAGTTTCCATTTGGTAAATCGGTACTAGAACCGATTGTTATCGCCACCAAAGGCAGTGTCATTTTGGCCATCGTCGGCTATTCGCTATATTCTGCGGTCATTTCAGTAATGAGTGGCGGCCGTGAAGTCGATACGAGCATCGCGACGCTATTTGGTGTTGTCAACGTACTTGGTTGTGGCTATGCATGGTGGCATATTGCTAAGAAGTCTAAACGCTTCTCTTCAGGTCTGATCGAAGCCGAAACGAAACAGTGGCAAATGGACACCTTGCTCAGTGTGGCGGTCACACTTGGATTTATTATTGCTTGGTTCGTGTCATTGTCTCCTTTTGCACAGTTCGCCGTCTATGCTGACCCAATGATGATGATCTTAATGTCTTTCTATTTCATCAAGGTGCCGTTCGACATGCTGCGTGGCGCACTACGTGAAATGCTAATGATGAAACCCACCGAAGAGATCTGCCAAGCTGTGGATCAAGAAGTGTCAGCACTAAAACATCAAGTGGCACAACAATTCGAAGTAGCAGCTGTGACCAAAGTTGGACGTGAGTTGCGTGTAAAACTGGATGTGCACCCCGTTGGCCAGCAACTGCAGGTAGCAGATCTAGAAAAGACACGTCGTATTTTAAAAGACAAGTTATCGAGACTATCCCTCGATCTTAACCTCACCATGAACATCGCCCACTAAAAACAACATAGGCAGCCGCGATGGCTGCCTATTATCATTACTGGGTCTGCGAATGTTAATTATCCAATGACATCCCGATGTGACTTAATTTATCTTTAAACTCATCAATGCTGTTCGCCTCGTATGTCGGGGAGCCATTAAAGTATCTTGGTTTTTCAGGCAACATGGCATTTTTGAGGGCTTTTTCTTGGTCAATATCATCGTGATAAACGGTAACGCGCTCGGGGATGTCTTGTTGGAATCTCGCCATTATGTTCTCCTTTTCATCTGACGTTAGTTCATCACTAAGCGTAGAAAACCGCTCTGCTGTGTCAACATCGTATCTGGCGAAAATATCACGGCTTAACACCAGACTAAACGTTGATATAAAAGCAATTTATACCGTTTATACTGATGTTTGAATAGAAAAATGAATCTTGGCTTTGTGACTTTATTCTAACTATTAACGAGAATTAGTGACTAGTCACACACTGCTCCAACCAAGCCTTTGATTTGAGCGTCTCACGCCGAAAGCGAAACCTCAATCACACTTTCCATCTCTACGCCCCCGATGGTTGATTAAGGGATGAGTTGCTAACTTGAGCCATGATCTAGCCTATATGCAAACAAAGATAGCGACCCGACAAAATGAAAAAACATAATATCTATCAGGTTTTCACCCGTCTGTTTGGCAATACCAACTCCAACAATCAAGCTTGGGGCACCATTGAACAAAATGGCGTTGGTAAATTTAGCGATTTTACTGATCTCGCCTTAGAAAAGATCCGCCAACTTGGTATCACTTATATCTGGTACACTGGCGTACCTCATCACGCTTTAGTTGGCGATTACACCGAGATTGGCGTTGACAATGATCACCCAAGTGTTGTCAAAGGCCGCGCGGGTTCACCTTATGCGGTTAAAGACTACTACTCAGTAAACCCAGATCTTGCTGATGATCCTGCTAAGCGCAATCAAGAGTTTTCTGCACTGATCAAACGCACGCACAACGCTGGTATGAAGGTGATTATTGATATCGTCCCCAACCATGTCGCTCGAGTGTATAAAGGCCGCAACAATCCTGATGGCGTGCGCGACTTTGGCGCTGACGATAACCCCCATGTTGAATACCAACGCGATAACAATTTCTATTATATTCCTGGCCAACGCTTTGAGCTGCCAGACACGTTGACGCATCAACCTCCGCTTGGTGGTGAGGCACATCCCGACTTAACAACGCCTTACCACGAATGTCCGGCCAAATGGACGGGTAATGGCTCTCGACTGGCGAAACCAAATCATGACGATTGGTACGAAACCGTTAAGATTAATTACGGCGTACGCCCTGATGGCTCAAAAGATTTCGAGCTTTTACCCACTGAGTATCACCATCGTTCACATCACGATCACTACCAATTTTGGCAAGGAAAATCGCTGCCCGACTCTTGGTATAAATTTCGTGATATCGCGCTCTACTGGCTACAACAAGGGGTGGATGGCTTTCGCTTTGATATGGCAGAAATGGTTCCGGTCGAATTCTGGAGCTTTTTAAACTCAGCGATCAAACATGCTAACCCACAATCGATAGTGATCGCTGAAGTGTATCAACCTGCGCTCTATCGCGATTATATTCAACTGGGTAAAATGGATTACTTGTATGACAAGGTGGATCTGTACGACACCTTAAAAGCCATAATTCGCCACCAAGCTTCGACCGCTGATATTGGTCGTATTCAGCATGAGTTGCGCGATATCGAACATCACATGCTGCATTTTCTCGATAATCACGACGAGCAGCGCCTTGCCTGCGAGCACTTTGCCGGCTGCGGGGAAAATGGTAAGCCAGCGATGTTGGTATCGACCTGTCTATCGACCTCACCAACCATGATTTACTTTGGCCAAGAGGTCGGAGAAATCGGCGCAGAGATGGCGGGCTTTGGTCAACCCTCTCGTACCTCAATTTTCGATTATATCGGTGTCCCTAGTCATCAACGCTGGATGAATCACGGCCGCTTTGATGGCGCACTGTTAAGTGAGTCTGAAAAGACACTAAGGGCGTTTTACTCTCGGCTGCTTAACCTAGCGTTAAGCAGCCCTGCGCTAAGCGGCGATTATCATGACCTTTACGCTGAAAACTACCAAAACTTTGCCGACATGCAGCATCAGTTGTACGCCTTTGCGCGCTCAGACAACCAACAAGCGGTGATCATTGCCACCAATTTCAGTCGCGAGAAAGGCAAAACAATTGAACTGACGATTCCTCATCACTTGGTCAAATTATGGCAATTGTCAGCTGGCCATTATGAGCTTATCGATAAACTCAATCACACAAGCTACCCAATGCAAGTTAATCAGCATGGCGCAACCATACCGATACATTTGGCGCCGCTCGCCACGCACTTTCTCTGCTTAGATGAGCTTGGGTAAAATATCAAAACGCATTGATTTTTGCTCTCGTGAGGTGAGTAGCGGCCTCAATTGGTTAGTTACTCATCAATCAACTGTTCAATCTGGCCAATAGTGTTTTGGGCAGATTGATAGTCAACCTGCAGCTCGACTATCCCGTGAGCCGTTTCGACAAAAAGCGAAGGGAAACTATTGCCACCGATACTGCGCGCAAAGGCGATCTCTTGCTTGAGCATTTGGTCGATTTCCGCTGAGCCATAATCTACGACGAACTGCTGTTGATTCAAGCCTGCCTGCTGAGCCAGTTCAATCAAAACATCACTATCACTGGGATTACGCGCCTCAAGATAATAGGCACGTTGAATTGACTCAAGCATAGCCAGTTCTGCACCTTGCTGACGTGCCGCTAATACAGCTCGGCAAGCAGGATAAGTTGAGCGTCTGGGCACATTTTGGATCCAAAAATCATAATTAAACGGGGTACCTAAATAGTTCTCAATTTTTTTCCAATAAGCCGCGATTTGTTGTTGCATCTCTTGCGGCATCGCAACATCTGAATCAGGCGCAAGGCCACCAACCAAAAACTGAATATCGATTTTATCCCGTAAAGCTTGTTGTATCTTATCCCATACGGGCTTGTAACCCCAACACCATGAACACATTGGGTCATAAACATAATAGAGTCGGTTTGGGGTTATTTTCGTCATAATAGTGGATTCTCTCTATTTAATTCTATCGGGGGGTAAAGCGTTCAATCAGCGTAGCAAGTCGCTTTGTCTACGTCACGAACCATTGCTGCGACTCACGATTTAAATTAGCAACGCATGATTACCAAGCGCTGGTCATCTCGCTCTGCATTGCCCAACTGACTGGCATAAACGTTAAAATACCATAGTGAACGGTTAACGCTTATTCACTTATCGACTCACTAGTAGCAATTATTCACTATGCTAGTTAAAGTAGCGCCGATGAATAAGTTCGGCTCTTGACTGCCTGACGAAAAGCACAGTAAAACTGAGAGATGACATGATTAATGACGATAGAATTATTGCCGACCTACAAGAACTTGAAGCCTTTCTTGTTGCGATTGAAAGCGGAATGATGGGATTAAGCAACGCCGCCGGAGTTGTATTGGCAACCAATAATAGCGATGGCCGACGTTTTGTCGCCGTGCTTGATGATGATAATCAGCTCGTCTTGGGCCGCTGGGTAACTGAAGAGGTTTTCCACTCAGGACAAGATATGGTTCGTCACGGACCTAAGCGCAAACATTAATCGTTGCCCAATGTCAGTAATAGCGCTAAATCGATTCGGTTGTTATTACTGACACCTTTGAGGACTAACATTAAGAGCTAAAATTAAATTCCCGTTATCTTTCCCATCAGTCAGGTCCCAACCTGATTCAAAAACACTCATTCGCTTTTATTCCCTCATTACACGAAAACAAATAACACTTTATAATCATAATCTTAAATAAAAACTTTATTGTTGAACATACTGCCAATATCAACTTTTTATTGTACCACTCACAATATACGGTACGACATTCATTGATTTATAATCAAATTTTCATTAGAGTTCTAAGTGATTTTATACTGATACATTACCTAACAAAGGAAAAATCATGGATCCCATACTGGAAGTTAAGGGACTGTATAAAGTGTTTGGAGAAGACACACAACGCGCTTTCGATATGATCGAAAAAGGCGCGGACAAAGATGCAGTGTTTGAGAAAACAGGATTAACCATAGGTGTTAATGACGTCTCGCTCAGCATCAATGAAGGTGAAATCTTCGTCATTATGGGCCTTTCTGGTTCAGGCAAATCGACTCTAGTCCGTCTACTCAATCGTCTCATCGAACCCACTAAAGGCAACGTATTATTCAAAGGTAAAGATATTGCCCACATCACTGATGATGAGCTACGCGAAGTGCGCCGCAATAATATTTCGATGGTATTTCAAAACTTTGCCCTAATGCCACATATGACGGTAATCGAGAACGCAGCGTTTGGTTTAGAGCTTGCCGGCATAGAAACGGATGTGCGCAAAAAATCGGCGTTTGAGGCACTTGAACGCGTAGGCCTTGATGCTTATTGCGACGTGTTTCCAGACGAGCTGTCTGGCGGTATGAAGCAGCGTGTCGGCTTAGCACGTGCCCTGGCTTGTGACCCAGATATCTTATTAATGGACGAGGCGTTTTCAGCGCTTGACCCTCTGATCCGCACGGAAATGCAAGATGAGCTGATCCGTCTACAAAACGATGATAAACGTACCATCGTCTTTATTTCCCACGATCTCGACGAAGCGATGCGTATTGGTGATCGCATTGCGATTATGCAAGATGGCGACGTGGTACAAGTCGGCACACCTGATGAGATTTTAAACCAACCTGCCAACGACTACGTGGCCGCGTTTTTCCGTGGCGTTAACGTCGCCAGTATCCTTACCGCGAAAGACATTGCTCGCAAGAACCCGGCCGCTGTATTCAAAAAGTCTGAGCACGATGGTCCAGCTTCGGCGATGCAGATATTGATGGATAATGATCGTGAATACGGCATTGTTGTTGATCGCAGCAGTCGCTATTCGGGCATCGTGTCAGTTGACTCTCTGCGCGCCGCGCACAAAGAGAATCGCTCTCTAACCAGTGCGCAGCTCGATGATGGCATTACACTCGAACCAACCCAATCAATTAATGACATTCTAGGTACCGTTGCAGGCGTTCCCTACTCCGTTCCTGTTGTCGACGAGCAAGGTACTTACTTCGGTGTCGTAACCAAGTCACGATTATTGCAAACGTTAGATAAGGATTAGCGCCATGTCATCAGAGCAAACAAACAATGACCCATGGTCGCAAACTACCACGCAACAAAGCGACCCTTGGGGACAAGCGTCAACTAGTAACGCACCAACTAACGATTGGTTAACTAGCGAGACGGTTGAACAAGCCCCATTCGATATCATGAATCCGTTCCAAGACGCCGTACTGCCGTTAGACACTTGGGTTGAGTCTGGTTTGAACTGGTTAGTTGACCACGGTCGACCAGTGTTTCAGGCAATTCGTGTGCCGATCGACTTCATTCTGACATCATTTGAGACGGCACTGGTCTCGACACCAGCGCCATTTATGTTGGTATTTTTATTTCTTTTAGCTTGGCAGTTTTCGAACCTACGACTTGGCGTCGCAACGTTCGTATCACTGGTTTTTATCGGCCTAATTGGCGCTTGGTCACAAGCAATGACCACCCTCTCGCTGGTAATGACTTCGGTGTTTTTCTGCCTATTGATAGGCTTGCCACTCGGTATATGGCTCGCTCGTAGTCATACCGCCGCTAAGATTATCAGACCAATACTCGACGCAATGCAAACAACCCCAGCGTTTGTCTACTTAGTACCGATTGTGATGCTATTTGGTATCGGTAATGTTCCTGGGGTGGTCGTAACGATTATTTTCGCCCTGCCACCCGTGGTGCGATTGACCATCTTAGGCATCCAACAAGTGCCAGAAGAACTGATTGAAGCGGGCCACTCTTTTGGTGCTAGCAGTAAACAGATGTTGTATCGCATTCAGTTACCACTCGCACTGCCGACCATCATGGCTGGTGTGAACCAAACCTTGATGCTGTCGCTATCAATGGTCGTTATCGCGTCAATGATCGCTGTTGGCGGGCTTGGACAAATGGTATTGCGCGGTATTGGCCGCCTAGATATGGGACTTGCTGCCGTCGGTGGTTTAGGCATTGTCATTCTTGCCATCCTACTTGACCGTATTACCCAAGAGCTAGGCGCAAATGCAGGTAACACCAAGCTTCGTTGGTACCACACAGGTCCAGTTTCATTCGTCATCAAATTACTCACTAATCAGAATGAACCTCAAGTTACACTTAAGGAGAAAACTAAATGAACAACTCATGGAAGACAACACTGACAATCAGTGCACTCACACTAGCAACAAGCGTAACGGCAAATGAATTGCCGGGCGCTGGGGTAACGGTTCAACCTGTACAATCATCCGTTGCTGAAGAGACGTTTCAAACTTTAATTGTAAATCGAGCTTTAGAAGAGCTCGGCTATGAAGTTCAACCAACCAAAGAAGTCGACTACAACGTTGGCTACACCTCAATTGCTAAAGGTGATGCCACTTTTCTTGCGGTAGGTTGGTTCCCACTGCATGCCGACAAATACACCATGTCGGGTGGTGATGACAAGTTTTCACGTCAAGGCCAGTATGTCAGTGGCGCTGCGCAAGGTTACTTAATCGATAAGAAGACCGCAGACAAATACGGCATTACCAACATCGGCCAGCTGAAAGATCCTAAAATTGCCAAACTGTTTGATGCTAATGGCGACGGTAAAGCAGATTTAACCGGTTGTAACCCGGGCTGGGGTTGTGAGCTGGTTATCGAAGAACAATTGAATGCGTTTGAACTGCGCGACACCGTAAGCCACAATCAAGGTAATTATGCCGCGATCATCGCCGATACGATTTCGCGTTATAACAAAGGCGATTCGATTTTATACTACACATGGACACCATATTGGGTGAGTGGCGTACTTGTCCCTGGAGAAGATGTTGTTTGGCTTGAAGTGCCATTTTCTGCACTACCGGGCGAACGTAAAAATGTCGATACCACGCTGGCCAATGGCAAGAACTACGGTTTTGAAATGAACTCTATGCGTATCGTTGCTAATAAAGAGTTTACTCAAAACAACCCAGCCGCGGCCAAACTGTTCGAAATCATGAAGCTTAATATTAATGATGTCAGTGCACAAAACATGATGATGAGCCAAGGTAAGAATAGCTCTTCTGATATCGAAGCGCACGTCAATGGTTGGATTAAAGCAAACCAACAGCTATTTGATTCGTGGGTGAAAGAAGCCAAACAAGCTGCACTATAAAGCTCAGTAATACATAACATCGAAAGGGAGCGCTCATTAGCGCTCCCTTATTATTTTAAACGACAAAGAGTCAACAAATTAATGCGTTGGTGGCGTGCCTTCACCATTAGACACCACGGCATCAATCTGAACAGCAGCGCCTAATGGAATGTCTGAGACACCAATGACGGTTCTTGCTGGTAAATCACCGCTAAAAAAGCCCGCGTATATAGTATCAATCGCAGCCAAGTCTGCCACATCCGTCAATTGGATGTTGATCTTAACGATGTCGTCCATGTTATGACTGATGCTTTCAACAATCGCTTTGATGTTGTTAAGACACTGTTTAGCTTGCTCTGTTACCCCACCCTCTACCAAGGCACCACCATGGGTTTTCACTGGCAATTGCGCAGTAAGGTGGTTGTAGTGAGAAAAAGCGACAGTTTGCGTCGAAAGCGGGCAAATTGGTGCATCAACCGTGTTGTTGGTGCGAATCACAATGCCGTGTCGGTCCTCGATTTCTTGAGGCGGCGTGCCGTCACCATGAGAGATAGCAGCATCAATTTGCACCAACGCTCCCATCGGCAAGCCATTCGCTTTGATCACCGAACGAGCTGGCATATAACCCACTGTGCGTGCAATGGAAGAGTCCGGGAAGAAGGTCGTGTAAACCTGGTTAACGGCTTCTAAGTCGGCCAAGTCGGTTAGATAAATGTTCGCTTTGACAATGTCGTCAAACGGCACATCAATGCTCTCCATAATGGTCTTAATATTTCGCAGACATTGGGCTGTTTGCGCTTTAATTCCACCGTCAACGATTTTGCCAGTAGTCGGACAGATAGGTAGCTGAGCACCAATATTATTGTAGTGAGAGAAGGCAACCGTTTGAGTTGACCACTGGCTAACAGGTGCATTATCACTATTTCTTGATAGTTTAATTAAATCACACGGGGCTTGCGGCTTGGTTCCTTCACCATTCGAGATGAGCGCGTCCATTTGAATTAGAGCGTCACCATGTGGCAATGCTGCAACTTCAACCACAGTGCGTGTTGGTAACTGAGTATCAAAATAAGCGTCATAGGCTTCATTTACTGCCGCTAAATCGGTCATGCTTTTAACAAAGACATTAATTTTGACCACATCATCCATCACATGGCCAATGCTCTCGACAATCGCTTTGATATTATTCAGACACTGTTTGGCTTGATCTCGGACATCACCCACGACTATTTCACCAGATTGCGGGTCTAAGGGTAGTTGAGCAGAAATATTGTTGTAGTGAGAAAATGCAACACTCTGGCTTGATAGCGCATTGATCGGTGCCTGCTCAGTATTTCTTGATACTTTGATAATTTCGCCACTCATTGAGATAGGTATCCTTAAATTTTTAAGACAATATAACTTTGTCTTTAGTAGGGTTATTGGGATAAGTGGCGCCATAGTAAGAGATAGGATTAGACGTGAGTGTGATAAAACTCAAATTAAAAATGCACCGACGTTGGCTAGATGGTACGGATAATTAGTCACTGAACGACTAAATATCCGCTGGTGATCAGCGAATCATAAATCGCAACAGGCTGATGTCACTAAACATCCCCACAAATTGAATTTAACCCGGCATTTTTCTTAGTCGCAGTGCCTGACTTTGATTCAGTTTTGATATCAAGCTCACATCGTCAAGCGGATTTTGAGGTGATTGGTCTTATCGCCCTGCTTGTTAAGCCGTGATAACTGCATAAAGCCTTGATCATCAACAATATTGCAAACTAATGCGAATAGCCATGACAATTTGTTAATGAGTAGATAACAGACAACGGACTTATTTTCGGAGCAAAAAAATTCCTACGGGAGTCTCATTTAATGCTGTAACTCACTATTGGATAAAAACGTGTTTCTAGTTGGCCTAGTGAATGTCCAGAAGTCACACAGGATTACCGCCTTTAGCGACTAAATTTCTACTACGTTTTTTCTTGATAGTGATAAAATCTTCACATCACAATTATCGAGAGCATCTATGTTTATCCATCATGTAAACGGCATTGACTGGCTGGTAATTACCGCCTTTGAAGAACTGAAACCTCTATTTATTGAAGAAGCTGGGTCTATTCCCGCTTACTTCTCTAGCACCAGTGAATTGAGCCTGATTGATCAAGCCAAGCGCACTTATGGATATTTGCCTACACTCAGCGGCGTCATCACCGACACTGGCACTTTTCAAAGCCAGGATAACGAAGAAGATTTGAACCCACAGCTTGCCTGTCTAGTTGAGGGGCGTGGTCGGGTGTTTATCTATCACGGTGGCTTTGTGGCTTTTGTGGATGACGAGCAAACCTTTATTACCCGAATGGATTGAACGTTATTCAATACGTTGAGAGCGACGACTTAGCGCTAACCGTTCAATCCGCAAGCGTTTCGATTATTAAAAGGGGCAGAGACTTGCTAGCGGTGTTCACACAGGCACATCCTTGGACAAAAATGAACCCACACAGTTTCGTCAAAAACGAACTTCTATTCTATAAAGATACGCGATAAATTTTAGTTATTATTTTTATAAAAAATCATAATTTTTCTTACTGTTAATTGATCCTTATACTTTTCCACATCGACACAAGACACGAAACAAATAATCAAATCAGTTTTTGGAGAAAGTTATGAAAATGAATCACGTTGGTATCATGGTTGGCGATATGGACAAAGCTGTAGAATTCTACACTAAAGCGTTAGGTCTTCGCGTTGTTATGAACAACACTAAAGTAATCGAAGAGCGCGAATCTGCAATCGGTCGTATGTGTATTGCAGTATTTGGTGAAGGCTTTAAAGGCTTCAACATTGCTCACTTAGTAACAACAGATGGTATTGGTGTTGAGCTGTTCGAAATGGTTGACCGTGAAGAGCGTCACAACGTTGACTTCTCTCGCCTAGGTATCTTCCACTTCTGTCTACAACTACCAAAAGAGCAATTTGAGTCAGCAATCAAACGCGTAGAAGAGTTTGGCGGTAAAGTGCGCATGGATATTCACCGTTACCACCCAGAAGATGATTCTAAGCAAGCACAAATGGTTTACCTAGAAGACCCGTTTGGTAACCTATTTGAGTTCTACTCGCACTCTTACGAAGACACTTACGCTTCTGATTACGAGTAATTCTTTCACTCGCTAAGTAAAGATTATCAATGCCCACTAGATATTTGATCTCGTGGGCATTGTTGTTCTACTGTCTAAATAATTCATCGATGCTGACGCTATTGCAGAGGCAGCCTCGCGACCAAAAATGAGATTCTCTTCAGCAAAGACCGAATCAGCTCAAGTAGTATCTATCATTCGAAATGTACGCAGCGGATATATTAGAGAGCCCACCGCTTGTATGAACAGAATCGGCTCTATCCATCTAGAGTTCGAACTAAATATTAGAAATCAATTAATAACTAAAAGTATGGAAAATCGCTTAGTTTTGTATCCAGTTTTGATGGTGCAAATCGCCTCGGGTCGTTCAAAAATATCATTGCCCAATTTGCGAACGACCCAAATTTCCATTTCAGCACTTATATATGATTATGCATGTCGTTAACCCCTTGATGTAACAAATCGTCACTTTGTGAAGTATCTGATTGATGATCATCGAGTCCTTCCGGCAGATTCTTATCACGATGATGGTCATCTATAGTATCGAGCAATGGGTCATGGGTAGATTCGCCATCCAAATGAGAAGAGGCATCATCTAAGGAGTGATCGATTATATCTTCAACTATTGGCAAGTTGTGTCCCGATAATTGCTCGTCACTAGTAGGCACTTGGCTATCTGGGACGCCAACCATGTCTAAATAATGATCGATAGGCTTTATCTGGGGAGCCGATTGATGATTTAGACCATCAACCAATACATTCATATCCGAACTATTAGCCATTCCATCCGAATCATCGAGAATATCGACCGTAAACTCGTCCACTACATCTTCATGTACAGCCTCATCGTGCTGTACCGGTGGAGCTGGCGATAAAGATGCTGGAGTCAGAGTCATATCCATAAGATGAGTAGACATTTGGTTATGACCACTATGACCGTGAATATAAGTCACATCTAAATCCACTTTAACATCTACATCTGAAGCATGAACGTCATGATAAACAACCTTAAAAATATCATGGTGCTCTTCCGTAATTGTTTGTCCGGCAACATGCGTGCCACCCGCTGCCTTTATTCCTTGTACCGGAGCAGTGTTGTAAATGTACTCGACATGTCCGGTTGCAGGATCAATTGTTAACGTTCCATAGTCACCCTGAAGACTTGTCACAGTATGACCATGACCATCATCTATACCCCAACCACCCGAGCCAGAGGCTTGCGGGTTAAGCTGTTGCAATAACGGTGGTACCAATATAGTACCTGAAATATGGGTCCCAATAGAGCCACCACCCGTAGGCTTAGGAGGCGTTTGGAAGCTCATAGAAGGCACTGGTGTTGAGGAATCACTCACAAAAAGTGGGTTATTTGAACTAACAGCATTACCAGCTCGATCTTCTGAACTGACAAGCACATCGTGGAGACCGCCTTTTAAAGATTGTACTTCAGTAGCATCGATATCTACCGACCACAAACCATTGCTAATTACAGTTTGATGGTTATTTCCCCCAATAGACACAGTAACGATTTGACCATCCTCGATACCATTTGCTGTTCCATCTATAGTTAAAAGGTGCCCATGCTCAACAGAATCAATGATGTTATCTCCTGCAATTGGGTTTACATGCAAGTCAGATTGTGTGTCCACGGTCAAATCTAAAGGTGCCGAAGTACCCAAGATTGATGATGGTGAAACGGCTATCGCAGATAACGAATGTACTGCGTCTACCATATGAGGCAAATCAGCCTGATAATGACCAGCAGCATCAGATACGACCTTAGCTACCAATGAATTTCCGTCATGGATCTCAATAACAGAGAAAGGGATCTCCGATGTCCCATTTACGGTTGGGGTATTGTCGTGAGTTAAGTGATCATGTTCAGACACACCGGTATCACTAGTCATATCAAGATCCAAAGTTACGTTATTCGTCAATGGTAATGATGAAGTATGAATATTAGGACTTACTGTTGATAATTGTGGCGGAGCAACCACATGACTGTGAATCTGGTAACCTGTTGTACTAGAAGGCGTTAGAGCCGATTGCACATCAAATGTAATATATTTAATGGATTCAGCTCCGTGATTATCGGTTACGCGCACTTCAAATACATCAGAACCACTGTAGGTATTAGTCGTTGAATCATATGACATTCCCACTACCGTCGATCTCGGTACATAGTTGTACCCACCCGTTTGAGAGTTAACTATTAGCTCACCAAAGCTACCACTAGACTGTACAACCGAGAATTGATGTGTATCACTTGAGTCAACATCCGTTTCGGTTAAATGACCCGATGCATTATCAACGGGTTGAATCGATAGTAGCGGCGCATCATTGGTACCAGTGACCACAATATTCAATTGTTGAACGTCAGTGGCGCCATGGCTGTCAGTCACAGTGACGGGGATAGTTAATGGCAG